>CAZBZR010000041.1:223-20797 GCA_964496445.1 uncultured Microbacterium sp. | reverse complement strand
ACGGCAAGCCCAGCGGCACGTTCTCGTGGCTGCCGGTGCTGGTGCACGGCGACGCCGCGTTCGCCGGTCAGGGCGTGGTCGTCGAGACGCTTCAGATGTCGCAGCTGCGCGGCTACCGCACCGGCGGCACCGTGCACGTCGTGGTCAACAACCAGGTGGGCTTCACCACGACCCCCACCGACGCGCGCACCTCGGTGTACGCCACCGACGTCGCCAAGACCATCCAGGCGCCGATCTTCCACGTCAACGGCGACGACCCCGAGGCCGTCGTGCGCGTCGCGGAGCTGGCGTTCACGTACCGCCAGCGCTTCAACCGCGACGTCGTCATCGACCTCGTCTGCTACCGCCGGCGCGGCCACAACGAGGGCGACGACCCCTCGATGACGCAGCCCCTCATGACCAACCTCATCGAGGCCAAGCGGTCGGTCCGCCGCCTGTACACCGAGGCGCTCGTCGGCCGTGGTGACATCACCGAGGCCGAGTACGAGGAGGCGAAGCAGGACTTCCAGCGCCGCCTCGAGGTCGCCTTCGCCCAGACGCACGAGGCCGAGACCGGAGCGACCCCGGTGCTGACGGATGCCGCGGATGAGACGGTCACCGGCGCGCCGGAGACGACCGGCGTGCCCCGCGAGGTCGTCCACTCCATCGGCGACGCCTTCACCAACAAGCCCGACGGCTTCACGGTGCACGCCAAGCTCCAGCAGTTGCTGGACAAGCGCCTGGACATGAGCCGCAACGGCAACATCGACTGGGGATTCGGCGAGCTGCTCGCCTTCGGGTCGCTGCTGCTGGAGGGCACCCCGGTGCGCTTGGCCGGTCAGGATTCGCGCCGCGGCACCTTCGTGCAGCGTCACTCGGTGCTCCACGACCGCCAGAACGGCCAGGAGTGGATCCCGCTGTCCAACCTGAGCGCCAACCAGGGCCGGTTCTGGGTGTACGACTCGCTGCTGAGCGAGTACGCGGCGATGGCCTTCGAGTACGGCTACTCGGTCGAGCGCGCCGACGCGCTCGTGCTGTGGGAGGCGCAGTTCGGCGACTTCGCCAACGGCGCCCAGTCGGTCATCGACGAGTACATCTCGGCCGCCGACCAGAAGTGGGGCCAGCAGTCCAGCGTCGTCCTCCTCCTCCCCCACGGGTACGAGGGCCAGGGACCGGATCACTCCTCGGCGCGCATCGAGCGCTACCTGCAGATGTGCGCACAGGACAACATGACCGTCGCACGCCCGTCGACCCCGGCGTCCTACTTCCACCTGCTCCGGCGCCAGGCCTATCAGCGCCCGCGCCGCCCGCTCGTCGTCTTCACGCCCAAGGCGATGCTGCGCCTGCGCGGCGCGACCAGTCCGGTGGAGGCCTTCCTCACCGGGCGCGAGCCGGTGCTGGACGACGACCGGTCGCTGGATCGCTCCGCGGTCAAGCGCGTCCTGCTGCACAGCGGCAAGATCCACTGGGATCTGCGCGGCGAGCTGGAGAAGAAGCCGAACCCCGAGGTCGCCCTGGTGCGCCTGGAGCAGTTCTACCCGGCTCCCGTGGACGAGCTGAACGCCGTGCTGGAGACCTACCCCAACGCCGAGCTGGTGTGGGTGCAGGACGAGCCGGAGAACCAGGGCGCGTGGCCGTTCATCGCCCTCGAGGTCGTCAAGCACCTGCGCGGACGCACCATCCGCCGTGTCTCGCGCGCCGCCGCCGCGTCGCCGGCGACGGGGTCGCCGAAGGTGCACGCACACGAGCACGCCCGGCTCATGGAGAAGGCGCTGGCGCTCTGATATCACCTCGATCGACGACGAAGGCCCCCGCACCGGCGGGGGCCTTCGTCGTCGGGGCTCAGTACCAGATGCCGAGGACGGGGGTCGCCGCGGGCGCGAACGCCGCGTCCAGCACCGCGATCGCCGCCGCATCCGCGCGGAGGGTGCCTGCGGCGGCGAGGGAGCGCGCCGGCACCCCGCCGAGCAGGAGCGAGCCGAGCGCGGCGACCTCCATCTCGACCTCGGGCTCCGCGGTGGTCGCCTCGGCGATCGCGCCGGTCGCCGCCGTCGTGACGCGCCACGTGCCGGCGGCGAAGCCCAGCGGATCGTGCACGCGCACGGTGGTCTCCAGGGGCGCGGCGAGCGTGCGGGAGGACAGCGCGCCGGGCACGTCGAGCACGCGGAGCCAGTGATGGTCGCGCACGCTCTCGCGGACGGCGCGCTGATCCGACACCAGCCAGCGCACCGGGGTGTCGGCGGGCTGGAGGGACGCCGTGACGCGGGAGACCAGATCGTGCTCGATCGCGAACCGCCACAGCGCGCGCTCGGCGTCCTCGTCCACGGCGAAGAGCGCCCGCACCGCGAGCTCGTGATCGGTGAAGGCGTCGCCCTTCTCGGCGAGCGTGTAGACGAGCGCCCCGCGATCGGTGCCGGATGCATCGCGCGCGACGACCGCGCGGACGCGTCGTGCCTCCTCGGCACCGGGCCGCAGGCCCGAGATGGCGCGCCACAGGCCCGGCCACCCCTCCACCTGCCCGGGGCGCAGCAGGCGGGTGCGCTCGTGGACGTCGGCGAGGACGGCGGGCAGCTCCTCCTGCTCGACGAAGTGGGTTCGCGCGGCCGGCGCCGGGGCGGACCAGCGCGCACGCGAGGTGTCGATGACGAGGTCGCGGGTGAGGACGGCGGGCCCGAACCCCCAGCGCCCGTAGATGGTCGCCTCCGTGACGGTGAGGCCGGCCAGGGCGAGCCCGGCCCCGGCGGCGGCCTGCAACTCACCGGTGAGCATGGCACGCGCGATGCCGCGGCGGCGGTGCGTGGGCGCGACGGTGACGCCGCTGATCGCCCACAGCGGCACGGTGCGCCCGGGCTCGGTGGTCAGCGCCGTCACCCACGAGTCGACGGTGCCCACGGGAACGTCGGGATGCGGCCCCCGGGCGTCGAACACCCCGGTGAGCCGCCGTGTGCGCAGCGCCTCGCGGGACTCCTCGATCTGCTCGCGGGTCGGCACGGTGTCGAGGAATCCGCGGGCGACCGCTCGGAGGAACCCGTCGAACTCCGCACCGGTCGCCGCGACGCGCCGGCGCTCGAGGTCGGCGGGGAGCGAGGGGACGTTCTCGGGTGTGGCCATGCGTCCACCCTAGGACGCGGTCACGCCGTCGCCGGCGGGACGCCGGCGACCGCGAAGGCCGCCGCCACGGCGGCTCGGGAGGCCTCGGCGTCGGCGGGCACGAGGCCCAGGCGCGTCCGCCGTTCGAGCACGTCGTCCACCGTCAGGGCGCCCTCCACCTCGATCGCCCACCGCAGCTCCGCCGCGCTCACCCCCGCCGCAGCCGGCGGACCGCCGCCGAGGGCGGCCACGAACGGGGCCTCCGCGCCGTAGCGGCGAACCAGTCGCGCGGGGGCGGCGATCTCCCTCAGCCGCTCGCGCGGCCAGGCCCCCACGAGCGGGATGGTGCGCGTGCGGCACGCGCGCGCCGTGGGCATACCCCGGCGGACCGCGGCGTCGACGGCATCCTGGGCCATGCGCCGGTAGGTGGTGAGCTTTCCGCCCACGACGCTGAGGACGCCGTCGGGGCCGGCGACCACGGCATGACGCCGTGACAGGTCACTGGTCTCTGCGCTCCCCCCGACCAGCAGCGGGCGGAGCCCCGCGAAGGTGGCACGCACGTCGCCCCGCCCGAGCGGGTCGGCCAGCACGGTGTTGATGGTGTCGAGGAGGAAATCGACCTCCTCGTCGGAGGCCTGCGGATGCTCCGCCACCGCCTGGCCCGCCAGCGCGACGTCCGTCAGCCCGATGTAGGTGCGGCCGTGCACGGCCGGCACCGTGAAGACGAAACGGCTCCGCGACCCCGGGACCGCGGCGGCCAGGGACACGTCGGCGCCCCCGAGGCGGGCGGTGTCCACGACGAGGTGGGTTCCGCGGCTCGGGCGCAGCCGCACCCCGGTGAGCTCGCCCGCCCAGACGCCGGTGGCGTTGACCACGGCGCGGGCGCCGACGTCGAGGGTGTCGCCGGTGAGGGTGTCGCGCAGGCGCGCACCGCCACCGGACAGTTCGACGGCGGTGACCCGCGTGAGGATCTCCGCGCCGAATCCGGCCGCCGTCCGCGCCACGGCCACGACGAGCCGCGCATCATCGATGAGCTGTCCGTCCCAGCCCTGCACGCCACCGCCCAGGCCCGCCCTCCGCACCGCGGGCGCCGCGGCCGTCACCGCCGCCGCATCCAGGAACGCCGGCGGCGGGAGCACGGCGGTCGCGGTGCCGGCAGCGCGGCGGAGCCCGTCGCCCAGCCCGTACCCGGCGCCGATCCAGGCCCCGCGGCGCCACCGGTCCGGCCCGTACAGCGGCGCGATCTGGGCGAGCGGGCGCGTCAGATGCGGCGCGAGGCGGGTCAGGAGCAGGTGCCGCTCCGCCGCGCTCTCGTAGGCGATGCCGAGCTGTCCCGACGCGAGGTAGCGCAGCCCGCCGTGCACGAGCTTGGAGCTCCAGCGGCTGGTGCCGTGGGCGAGGTCGTGCCGCTCGACGAGGAGGGTCCGCAGGCCCCGGCTGGCGGCATCCAGCGCGACGCCCGCCCCGGTGATCCCCCCGCCCACCACCAGGAGGTCGACCACCGGCTCGGCCGCGAGCCTCTCCCAACCGCGCCGCCGGCGCTCGGCGTGCAGCGCCGTGGTGGGGAGGGGGCGGCTCGTCGGCATGTCAGCGCCCGAGGTATCCGATCAGGGCGGCCTCGAGCTCCGCACGCCACGCCGGAGGCGAGAGCCACTCCGCGACGAGCGGCGCCGACTGCACCGCCGACTGCACGAGGAGGAGGACGAGCGCGGCGAGGGCCTCGGGGTCGCCGTCCCGGACGAATCCGCCGCGCTGCCCGGCGGAGATGCGCGCGGACAGGCGCGCATGGATCGCGCGCTGACTGGTCCCGAGGCGTTCCAGGATGTAGCGGGCGAGGAGCTCGGGATCGGTCTCGCGGAGCCGCGAGACCAGCGGGAGTCGGCGGATGCGGTCGGCCGTGGCGACGACCCCCGCCGCGAGGGCGGCGAGGTCGGTGTCATCCTCCTCGTCGTCGATCACGGCCAGCAGCTCCCGCGTCACGAGCGCCGCCAGGAGCGCCTGCAGATCGGGCCAGTAGCGGTACAGCGTCTGGCGCGACACGCCACCGCGACGGGCGATGTCGGACGCGCTGGTGCGCCGGATGCCGTGGGCGAGCACCTCCGCGAGCGCCGCGTCCAGCAGCACGGCGGCGGTGGGCGCCGCGACGAGAGACGGGGCGGCGGCCATGTGACAAAAGTACAGGACGTGTCATACTGTCGCCATGGTCGCGCCGACGCCTCCTCCGCCTCCTCGCGTGCCCGCGCCCCGGCCCCGGGCGATCTGGGACGGCTGGGGCGACGGCACCGCACCCGCGCGCCTCCCGGCGCCGGTCCGAGCGGTCGTCGCCGCGATGCTCCGCGGTCGCCCGCATCCGGTGCCGCGTCTGGACCGCACGCGGCTGGCCCTGACCCCCGGGCGCCTCACCGCCGGGCAGCAGGCCGCGCTGGCCGCCGCCGTGCCGGGCGGCGTCGACACGAGCGAGGACGCCCGCGCACTCCACCTCGGGGGCAAGAGCACGCCCGACCTGTTGGCGCGACGGTCCTCGGGACCGCAGCGCGCGCCGGATGCGGTGCTCCTCCCCCGCTCGCACGAGGAGGTGCGCGCGGCGCTGGCGGTCTGCGTGCGCGAACGGATCGCGGTGGTGCCCTTCGGCGGCGGGACGAGCGTCGTGGGGGGCGTCGACCCCGCCGCCCCCGGCTTCGAGGCCGTGGTGGCCCTCGACCTCGCGCGCACCGCCGCCCTGCGGCGCCTGGACGAGGTGTCTCTGCTGGCGACCTTCGGTGCGGGGACGACCGGCCCGCAGGCCGAGGAGCTCCTCGCCGAGCGCGGGTACACGCTCGGGCACTTTCCGCAGAGCTTCGAGTTCGCCACCCTCGGGGGATACGCGGCCACGCGCTCCAGCGGCCAGGCCTCGCGCGGCTACGGCCGCTTCGACGACCTGGTCCACGCCCTGCGCGTGGCGGCGCCCGCGGGTGACCTCGATCTCGGCCGCGCCCCGGCCAGCGCCGCCGGGCCCGACCTCCGCGAGCTCTTCCTCGGCTCGGAGGGTGCGTTCGGGGTGATCACCGAGGTGACGGTGCGCATCCGCCCGGTGCCGGCGGTGACGCTGCGCGGCGCGTGGTCGTTCCCCGACTTCACCGCCGGCGCCGCGGCGCTGCGCACGCTCACGCAGGCCGGCATCCGCCCGGCCGTGATCCGGCTGAGCGATGAGACCGAGACGCGTGTGAACGCCGCGATGGGCGGGCACGTGACGCGCCTGCGCGGCGCCCTCGCGGTCGTCACGGCCGAGGGCGCCGACGCCGCCGAGGCCGAGGGTGTCCTGGCCGCGGTGGCCGAGGCGGCCGACGCCCACGGGGGCCGGGCGCGCGGGGCCGATCCCGCGCTGTCGTGGGAGCGAGGGCGCTTCGCGGCCCCGGCGCTGCGCGACGCGCTCCTGGAGATGGGTGTCCTCGCCGAGACGCTGGAGACCGCCACCACCTGGGCGAACCTGGCGGACCTCAAGCGCGCCGTCACCGCGGCGCTCACGGAGACCCTCACCGCCCGCGGGACCCCGCCGGTGATCCTGTGCCACATCTCGCACGTGTACCCGGCGGGTGCGTCGCTGTACTTCACCGTCGTGGCCGCCGGCGCTCCCGACGCGCGGGACCAGTGGCACGCGGCCAAAGCAGCCGCCTCCCGCGCCATCGTGGCGGCCGGGGGGACCATCAGCCACCATCACGCGGTCGGGCGCGACCATCTCCCCTATCTCGAGGCCGAGATCGGCCCGGTGGGCGTGCAGGTGCTGCGGGCGGTGAAGGCGGCCCTCGACCCCACCGGCATCCTCAACCCCGGCGTCCTGGTGCCCTGATGCAGGCGATGCTCCTGGCCAACCCGGCCGCGCGCGGGGGCACCTCGCTGCGGCTCGCCGAACGCGCCGCCGCGGCGCTGCGCGCGCGCGGCGTCCGCACGTCGCTGGTGGCCGGGGGCAGCGCCGCGGAGTCGGGAGAGCTCCTGCGCGCGGGGCTGGCGGCGGGCGTGGATGCGGTGCTGGTGGCCGGCGGCGACGGCACGGTGCGCCTCGCGCTGCAGCACCTCGCCGGATCCGCGGTGCCCCTCGGCGTGCTTGCGGGCGGGACGGGCAACGACTTCGCCGCCGCCCTGGGCGTGCACGACCTCGACCCCGAGGCGGCCGCGGCGGTGGTGGCCGCCGGACGCACCCGCCGGATGGACCTCGCGCGCGTGGAGCGCGCCGACGGGACCGCGGAGTTCTTCGGCACCGTGCTCGCCAGCGGATTCGACTCCCGCGTGAACGACCGCGCGAACGCGATGCGCCGCCCGCGCGGGCGCTCGCGGTACACGATCGCGCTCCTCCGCGAGTTCGCGACCCTCCGGGGCCTCCCCTACCTCGTCGAGCTGGACCTCGCCGACGGCACGCACGTGCAGCTGTCGGAGCCCCTCGTGATGGCCACGGTGGGCAACACCCGCTCCTACGGCGGCGGCATCCCGATCTGCCCCGAGGCCGATCCCGCCGACGGCCTGCTCGATGTCACCCTCGTGCGCCCGGCCGGACGGATGCGGCTGCTGCGCCTGCTCCCCCGCGTGTACGCCGGCTCTCACGGCGCGATCGCGGAGGTGTCCCTGCACCGGGTGCGCGCGGTGCGGCTGAGCTCGCCAGGGATCACCGGGTACGCCGACGGCGACCCGATCGGGCCGCTGCCGCTCACCGTGCGCGTCGCCCCCGGGGCGCTCGAGGTGTTCGTGCCGGCCTGACCCCGGCGGCCGGAAGTGGGGTCAGGGGCGTGCGGGCTCCGCGCGCAGGCGCGCGATCACGAGATCGCGCAGCTCCTCGGGGGCGCTCTCCTTGCAGGCGCGCGCGACCACTTCGGTCAGCGTGCGCGCGAAGTGCGCCTCATCCTGGCAGCCGGGGCAATGCTCCAGGTGCTCGGCGATGTCCGCGTGGGAGGTCTTGCAGACCTCGTTGCGCAGGTACTCCTCGAGGTCGCGCCGTGCCTTCTCGCAGCCGCAGTCGCTCATGTCGTCGTCACTCTCTCACTTCGTGGCGGGCGCGGTGATGCCGCGCTCCCTCGCGTAGTCCGTCAGCAGCTCACGCAGCATCCGCCTGCCACGGTGCAGGCGCGACATGACCGTGCCGATCGGGGTCTTCATGATGTCGGCGATCTCCTGATAGGCGAAGCCCTCGACGTCGGCGAGGTACACCGCCATCCGGAAATCCTCCGGAATCGCCTGGAGGGCGTCTTTCACGACGGATGCCGGCATCCGGTCGATCGCCTCCGCCTCGGCCGAGCGCGCGCTCGTCGCCGTGGTCGATTCCGCTCCCCCGAGCTGCCACTCCTCGAGGTCGTCGATGGTGCCCTGGTAGGGCTCGCGCTGCTTCTTGCGATAGGTGTTGATGTAGGTGTTCGTGAGGATGCGGTACAGCCACGCCTTGAGGTTGGTCCCCTGCGTGAACGTCGCCCACGACCCGAAGGCCTTCACGAACGTCTCCTGCACCAGGTCGGCGGCGTCCGCCGGATTGCGCGTCATCCGCATGGCCGCCGCGTACAGCTGGTCCATGTAGGGGAGAGCCTGATCTTCGAACTGCGCGCGCGCGTCGGAGCCGGCGTCGGCCTTGTCGTTCATCACCGGCCAGTCTACGTCGGCAGGCGCCGGCGCCACCGGATCGGCCGAAGCCGGACGCTCGAGAACAGCGTTCATCGGACCTCCCTTCACTAGGGTGGAACCGATGACCCCGGAGCCCTATTCCCCCGCCCCCGACCCGGCCGCGCCCCGCGGCTGGGCGGCGCCGCAGGCCTCCGGCGCGCTGCGGGCCACCGTGCGGGTGCCCGGATCGAAGTCGCTCACCAACCGCGAGCTCATCCTCGCCGCCATCGCCGACGGCCCCGGGACGCTCCACGCGCCGCTGCACTCCGACGACTCCGCGCGGATGGTCGCGGCGCTGCAGACCCTCGGCGTGGGCGTCGAGAAGGAGGCCGACGGCGACCTCCACGTCACGCCGGTCTCACCCTTCCGCGGCGAGACCGTCGTGGACTGCGGCCAGGCGGGCACCGTCATGCGCTTCGTCGCGGGCCTGGCCGGCCTCGCCGACGGGGAGGTCACCCTCACCGCCCACGAGAGCGCGCTGCACCGGCCGATGGGAACCCTCATCTCGGCACTGCGCGAGGTCGGCGTCGACATCGACGACGGCGGACGCTGGTCGCTGCCGTTCATCGTCCGCGGCCACGGCCACGTCCGCGGCGGCGAGGTGGAGATCGACGCGAGCGCCTCCAGCCAGTTCGTCTCGGGTCTGCTGCTGGCCGCGCCGCGCTTCGACGTCGGCCTGCACCTGCGTCACACCGGCGAGCGGCTGCCGAGCCTCCCCCACATCGACATGACCGTGGAGGCCCTGGCCCACCGCGGCATCCACGTCGAGCGGCCCGCCCCCGGGGAATGGATCGTGCCGGCCGGCCCGGTGCGCGCGAAGGACGTCGCGATCGAGCCGGACCTGTCCAACGCCGCCCCCTTCCTCGCCGCGGCGATGGTCGCCGGCGGGCAGGTGTCGGTGCCGGGCTGGCCGCTGCACTCGACGCAGCCGGGCGCCCTGCTCACCGAGATCCTGCCGGAGATGGGTGGGCGCGCGGTGCGCCGCGGCACCCAGCTGACCGTCACCGGCGGGGAGCGCATCGACGGGGTGGACCTGGACCTCTCCGCCGCCGGCGAGCTCGCCCCCACGCTCTTCGGTCTCGCCGCCCTGGCCTCCTCCCCCACGACGCTGTACGGGATCGGCCACATCCGCGGCCACGAGACCGACCGCATCGCGGCGCTGGTGTCGAATCTGCGCGCCCTCGGCGGCGAGGCGCACGAGCTCGCCGACGGCATCCGCGTCGTGCCGCGGCCCCTCCACGGCGGCGTCTGGCGGGCGTTCCACGACCACCGCCTCGCCACGACCGGCGCGCTCATCGGGCTGCGCGTGCCCGGCGTCGTCGTCGACGACATCGGGACGACGGCCAAGACGCTGCCGGAGTTCCCCGCGCTGTGGCGCGCGATGCTGGACGGAGACGGCCGCTGACCCCGGCCCGCCCATGAGCTGGCTCGCACCCGACGACGACGAGGAGGACGACTTCGACGAGTCCGCCGTGCGCGTGCGGCCGAATCCGAAGGCGAACCGGCCGCGGACGAAGCGACGCCCGGCGCACGCCGATGCCCAGATCGCGCGGGTCCTCGGCGTGGACCGCGGCCGCTACACCGTGCTCGTCGACGAGGACGGTCCCGACGAGCGCCGCGTACTGGCCACCCGCGCCCGTGAGCTGCGCAAGCAGCCGATCGTCAACGGGGACCGCGCCCGGGTCGTCGGCGACGTCTCCGGGGACGAAGGAAGCCTCGGACGCATCGTCGGCATCGAGCCGCGCACGTCACTGCTGCGCCGCAGCGCCGACGACACCGACCAGGTCGAGCGGATCATCGTGGCCAACGCCGACCAGATGCTCGTCGTGGTGGCCGCGGCCGACCCCGAGCCGCGCGCGCGTCTGGTCGACCGCTACCTCGTTGCGGCGCTGGATGCCGGCATCCGCCCGCTCCTGGTCGTCACCAAGACCGACCTCGCCGACCCCGGGCCGTTCCTGTCGCACTTCGACGGGCTGGACCTCGAGGTGTTCACCAGCGCCCGCGGCGACATGCCGCTCGAGCGCATCGGGCAGGCTCTCATCGGGCACGCCACCGTCTTCGTCGGCCACTCCGGCGTCGGCAAGTCCACCCTCGTCAACGCCCTCACCGGCTCCGACCGGGCGACCGGCCACGTCAACGAGGTGACCGGACGCGGGCGGCACACCTCGTCCTCGACGGTGTCGCTGCGCTACCGCAGCCCGGCCGGCAACGGCTGGGTCATCGACACCCCCGGCGTCCGCTCCTTCGGACTCGGACACGTCGACCCCGCCAACATCCTGGCCGCCTTCACCGACCTCGCCGAGATCGCCCAGGAGTGCCCGCGGGGGTGCACGCACCTTCCGGATGCGCCGGACTGCGCCATCGCCGAAGCGGTGCGCGACGGGCGCCTGGGCCCCGGCGGCGCGGCGCGGCTGGACTCCCTGCAGCGGCTGCTCGCGACGTTCGGCGACCCCGCCGGTCGCCGTAAGGTGGAGGAGTGAGCATCCTCGACACCGGCGCCGCCGCGCCCGACTTCACGCTGCTGGACCAGGACGAGCACCCCGTTTCGCTCCACGATTTCCGCGGCCGCCGCGTGATCGTGTACTTCTACCCCGCCGCCCTGACCCCCGGGTGCACCACGCAGGCGTGCGACTTCCGCGATTCGCTCGCCTCGCTGCAGAGCGCCGGGTACACCGTCCTCGGGGTCTCGCGCGACCTGCCGGCGAAGCTGCGCGAATTCCGCGAGCGCGACGGACTGGTCTTCCCGCTGCTGAGCGATCCCGACCACGCCGTGCACGAGGCGTACGGCGCGTGGGGCGAGAAGCAGAACTACGGCAAGACCATCACCGGCGTGCTGCGCTCCACCTTCGTCGTGGACGAGGACGGCCGGATCGCCCACGCGCTGTACAACGTCAAGGCGACCGGGCACGTGGCCCGCCTGCGCACGCTCCTCGGCGTCGACGGGTAAGCGTCAGTCCGCGGCGCGGCGTGCGCGGCCGTCGGCTCGCGTCGCCAGCAGCAGCAGTGCGGCGGTGAGCACCGCGGGCGCCGCGATCACGGCGGCGATGCCGGCATCGGCGTTCTCGCCGGTGAGCTCGCCCAGCGCCACGGCGAGGATGAGCGCCTGCACCACCAGCCCGCCCGAGCGTCCCCACGAGCGTCCGCGGGCCGTGGCGACGGCGAACGCGGCGAGGAGGGCGAGTCCGGCCGCGGTGAGCACCGCCAGGGCCAGGGAGCTCGACACCGACACCGTGTCGCCCGCGGCCAGCGCGATGCCCTGCCAGACCATCAGCACCGCGACCCCGAGAGCCTCGAGGGCGAGCAGCGCGGCGGCGGCGTAGCGGAGCACCATGCGTCATCTCCTGTCGGACGGGCGGCGGAGCAGTCGGAAAGCGGTAACGAACGCGAAACCTGCGCGTCACCTCTTGATCAGCCCTCCGTGCTGTGGGACCATGGATCAAGCCGTGTGCTCCCACAGCGACGTGGGGCGAGCTTCGCGCTCGCATCTCCCACCAGGGTATCGGATACCCGATCCGGCTCTGCCGTAATTCCGTCACAAGGAGCACCACCATGGATTGGCGCGACAAAGCCGCCTGCCTGACCGTCGACCCCGAGCTGTTCTTCCCCGTCGGGAACACCGGCCCGGCGGTGGACCAGATCGAGAAGGCGAAGTCGGTCTGCGCGCGCTGCACCGTCACGGAGGTCTGCCTGCAGTACGCCCTGGAGTCCGGTCAGGACTCGGGTGTGTGGGGCGGCCTCTCCGAGGACGAGCGCCGCGCCCTCAAGCGCCGCGCCGCCCGCGCCCGCCGCGCGTCCTGACGCCGACGCGCTGAGCGGCACCGGCCCCGGGCGTCAGCCGGCGACCCGCTCGATGTACCGCATCGGGATCTCGATGGTCACCTCGGTGCCGCTGCCCACCAGCGTGTGCCAATCGATGGTGCCGCCGAGCTCTCCCTGGATCAGGGTGCGCACGATCTGCGTGCCCAGTCCCCGGCCGACCTGACCCTCGGGGAGCCCCACACCGGTGTCGCGGACGCTGACCTCCAGCTGCTCGTCGGTGCGCACCGCCGCGATCTCGACGTCCCCCTCCTGGCCGGCGAGGCCGTGCTCGACGGCGTTGGTGACCAGCTCGGTCAGCGCCAGCGCGAGCGGGGTCGCGTACTCGCTGGGGAGGGTGCCGAACCGCCCCGTCGTGCGGGTCTTCGCCCGCGTGCTGGGAGCGGCGGCCACCTCGGCGACGAGCTTGAGGACGCGGGTGAACACCTCGTCGAAATCGACGCTCTGCGTCAGCCCCTCCGACAGCGTGTCGTGCACCACCGCGATGGCCGACACGCGGCGCATCGCCTGCGTCAGCGCATCGCGCGCCTCGTCGGAGTGGGTCCGCCGCGCCTGGATCCGCAGCAGCGACGCCACCGTCTGGAGGTTGTTCTTCACCCGGTGGTGGATCTCCCGGATCGTGGCGTCCTTGGTGATGAGCTCCTGCTCCTGGTGGCGGATCTCGGTGACGTCGCGGCACAGCACGATCGCGCCCACGCGCGTGCCGTGATCGCGCAGCGGGATGGTGCGCAGCGACACCTGGACCCCGCGGGCCTCGATGTCGGCACGCCACGGCGCGCGGCCGGTCACCACCACCGGCAGCGACTCGTCGACCTGACGCTTGGAGGGGAGGATCCGCGTGACGACCTCCACGAGCGACTCGCCCTCCAGCTCGTCGTCGAACCCCATCCGGTTGAAGGCCGACAGCGCATTGGGGCTCGCGAAGGTCGTGATGCCGTCGACGTCGAGGCGGATGAGGCCGTCGGAGGCGCGCGGTGCGCCGCGGCGAGGGGCCGTGGGGGCCGACAGGTCGGGGAACTCGGCGGAGGCGATCATGCCGAACAAGTCGTCGGCGCAGTCGTTGAAGGTGATCTGCTGACGAGACGGGGTCCGCGTCTCCCCGAGATTCGTGTGGCGGGTGAGGACGCCGACGGTCACCGCCGCGGACGCGTCCTCGCCGCGCTCGCGCACGATCGGCACGGCCCGCACGCGCGTGGGGGTCTCCTCGAACCAGTCCGGCGAGGCCGAGTCGACGATGCGTCCGGTGGAGAACGCCTCCCTGACCTGCGTATGCCACTGGGGTCGGACCCGGTCGCCGACGATGTCGCGGTAGAACAGCGTCGCCGCGCCGCCGGGACGGGTGTGGGCCACGGCGACGAAGGAGTCGTCCTGCGTGGGCACCCAGACGACGATGTCGGCGAAGGCGAGATCGGCGAGCAGCTGGCCGTCGCTGGCCAGGCGGTGCAGCCATTCCACGTCGGCGGCGGTGGAGCGGCCCTGGGCGTACACGAGATCGCTGAGGGTGGACACTCCCCCAGCCTAAGGGCGCCGCTTCGCAGGGATCCGCGCGGGCAGGATCGCGCACGCGGACAGGTCAGGCGCTCCGCGGGACGCGGAGCGGACGCATCCGTGTCCGGGTGCGCTCACCTCGCGCGCGCTCACTCCGGGTGCGGGCGGCCGGCGGCGGGGCGACAACCTCCCCGACGAAGCGGCGCACGGCCGCGGCCAGCGGAGAGCGCGGCGCGAGGTCGGCCACCGCGCGCGCGGACAGCAGCGCCGCATCCGCCGAGCGGGGATCCAACGGCAGGAACGACACCTCCGCCACCCCGGCGAAGCGCTCCAGGGTGCGACGCACCTGTCCCCGCGCGTCGATGCCCAGCGTGCCCGCGCGCAGCCGGTTGACGACGACGGAGACGGGCGTCGCCCCGACCACCGACCGCAGCTCGGCGTGGCCCCGGAGGAACCGGGCGACGCCCACCGGGTCGGCCGCGCAGACCGCCACGACGCGGTCGGCCGCACGGAGGGCGGCGAGGGTGGCGGCGTTGCGGCGCGGTCCGTCCAGGTCGCTCACGATCTCCTCGTCGCGTTCGAGCGAGGCGGCGACATCGACCACCGTGGTGTCGGCCCACGAGCGGGCGGCGGCGAGGACGGCTGTCACCCGCGCGGCGGAGAGCTCCGGCCACCGCCCCGGACGATTGATGCCGGTGAGGACACGCATCGCGCCGCCCGCGCAGCGCACTTCCAAGCCGATCCGCTCCAGCTCCGCCGCATCCAGCGCACCCAGCTCCGCCTGGCGGCACGCCGCTGCGAAACCCGGCCCCTCGTCGGCGAGTCCGAGCGCCAGCGCCACCGACGGGGCATGCGCATCCGCGTCCACCAGGGCCACCCGCCGACCGTCGCGGCACAGCTCTGCCGCCATTTCGATCGCCAGCGTCGTCCGCCCCGGTGCGCCGTGCGCACCCCACACCGCGATCACGCCGCCGGCCGGCCGCTCCGGTGCCCGCGCGGGCACCGCGGCCGGGGCACGCAGCGCCTCCGCGAGCGCCCATCCGTCGATGTCCGGGGGCAGGGGGACCGCCAGGCCGAACCGGGCGGCGAGCGCCCGCCCGGCATCGGTGTCGCACAGCGGCGCGATGCGCACGCCCCGCGCGTCGCAGGTCGACACCAGCCGCGCGGTGAGGGTGCGCGGGTCGACATCGAGGACCAGGACGTCGACCTGCCGCTCTCGCGCCACGGCCGCCTCCGCGGCATCCGGTGCGACCACGGCCACCACGGCGACGTCCTCGCGGGAGAGGTCCGCGGCGAGGGCATCCGCCCGGGGGGAGCCCACCGCCACGACGGCACGCATCAGTCCGCCCCCGACACGGGGACCACCGACAGGGTCGAGCCGCCGGTCACCGCGGCGAGCGCCTGCGCGACGTCGCTGCGCGGGATGACGAGCTCGAGCGCCGCGCGGGCGCCGCCGATGACGCCGTCCTCCCGTGTCACGCGCGCCACGGTGGCGTCGGCGACGAGGATGCGGGGCGCCTCGAAGGTGCCCGGCTCGGCGCCGGGCGGCGCGTGCCACACCTCCACCCGCCAGCCGGCGGCCACCGCCGCCGGCACATCGGCGGCGGTGTCCACGACGATGGTCGTCACCCGGGCGGCCGCCGCGGCGCCGACGGCATCCGCCGGCAGCAGCTCGCCCGCAGCCACGGTCCGGGTGACCACGGCGCCGGCGCCAAGGGACTCCGGGGCGAGGTAGGACGCGGCGGACGAGCCGAGCGCGACGTCCACGGTGCGGACGTCGGCGGCGCCCACCACCTCGCCCGGGACGAGGGTGCGGGCCGCGGCGAGCACCGGCGCCGTCTGTCGCGCCGCGCCCACCACGAGCCAGACGCCGGCGACGGAGGCGGCGATCAGCAGGATGCCCAGGACGAAGCGCGTGTCGCCCCAGAACGGGCGCCGGGCGCGGGGGGAGGCGAGCGCGGTCATGGCGGTATCGTGCCTCCGGCCGCCGCGCCGCGTCGGCGTTTATCCACAGCGCCCGGCGCCGGCGAGGGGTGTCGGGGGGCCCCGGCCATAATGGGCACATGCCCGACCTCCCCCCGCCCGGCTCGCGTCTGCTCGCGCCCGCGCAGGTGGCGGAGCTGCTGGGCGTCGGTGTCGAGGAGGTCGTCGCGCTCATCCACGAGGGCCGGCTGCGGGGACTGCGGGCCGGCAGCCCCGCCCGCTGGCGCATCGAGGAGGCCAGCGTCGAGGACTACCTCGAGGATCAGGTCGAGGAGGCGCGGCGGATGGCGCTCTGGCGCCAGTCGAACGCCGCCAGCTTTCCCGAGCTGTGGGGACGCGGCCGCCCGCCGAGCGGCGCCTGAGTCAGCGCGACGCGCCGGCGTCCGCGGCGATCCACGCCACGGCGGGGAACGGGATCAGCCGATATCCCGTCACCTCCGACGCCCGTCGTACCGCGCCGGCCTCGTGGACGGCGAGGTCGAGGTGATCCGCGCCCGCGCGATCGACGGTCCCGGTGAAGGAACGCCCGTCGCGCAGGTGCACGCGGACGCCGGAGCGCCGGCGCACCAGGTCGCGGACGGCGAACCCGAAGGTGGCGCGACGGACGAGCGGCGAAGCGCCCGGTCCGGGCCGCGCCGAGCGCAGCAGGTCGGCCTCGGGCACGACGATGCCGGTCACGGCGTCCAGGGGCACGAGAGCGGCGCCGGCGCGGGACCCCCACGGCGCGGCGAGCAGCCAGTCCGCCCCGAGCCCCGTGATCGGCGCCGTCACGACACCCGCTCCCCTCACCTCGATCGCCACCGCGACGGGGTCCGCCTCGGGCGCGGCGAGCGCCGCCAGGCGCTCCAGCAGCGTCAGCCGCGACAGGCGCAGGCGCTCCGCCTCGGTGTCCAGGGCGGCGCGCTCGGCCTCCCACTCGGAGGCCACCTGGTCTTCGATGTCCTCGAAGAAGCGATCCCAGCGCATGGCGCGAGGCTAGATCACCTCCGTGAGGCGCACGTGAGACTTTCCACATCCACCGGGAGATTCCTGGTCGCCCGGGCCGCTGCGTGGTCTACTGGTCGCGAGAATCCCCCCGTTCTCGCGACACCCCCCGTCGAGATAGGCACGCCATGGCACCGATGCCGGCGGGCTCCGCCCGCGCTCACCTCGTGCGCTCTGCCGATGTGGACGAGTTCTTCGCCCCGCAGCGCACCCCCACCGACGCACTCCCCGACCCCGACCCGTTGCTGCGGAACCTGACCCGCGGGGTGCTGGAGGTGCTTGCCGGCGTCCGCGAGATCGAGCAGCTCGCGCGCTGGCTCACCGAGGAGGCCTACCGAGGCCTGCTGACCCGCGCGAATCTCGCCACCCGCGCGCGCAGCGCCCGCGGCGTCCCCGCCGGACGCCCGGTGCACGCCATCACGGCGCTGCGCTGCTGCCGGCCCGCCGACGGCGTGGTCGAAGCGGTCGTCGTGGTGCGCACGCCCGCGCGCACGCGTGCCGTGGCGGTGCGCCTGGAGGGCATCGACCGGCGGTGGCGGGCGACATCCCTCGCGTTGCTGTAAACGTCCGGCGCGGCGCGGTCCGCGCGGCTACGGCCGATACGACGCGAGGAAGTTCCCGAGCCGTTCGATCGCGTCGGTGAGGACGCGCGCCTCGGGGAGCGTGACGATGCGGACGTGGTCGGGCGTCGGCCAGTTGAAGCCGGTGCCCTGGACCAGGAGCACGTGCTCGGCGACGAGGAAGTCGTAGACGAACTGGGCGTCATCGCGGATCTCGTAGACCTCGGGATCGAACCGCGGGAAGGCGTAGAGCGCACCCTGCGGGCGCACGCACGTCACGCCGGGGATGGAGACGAGCGTCTCCCACGCGGCATCCCGCTGCTCGTGCAGGCGCCCGGTGGGGGCGATGAGCGCGTCGATGGACTGCACACCCGACAGCGCCGCCTGCACGGCGTACTGGGCGGGGACGTTAGGGCACAGGCGCGTCGAGGCCAGCAGCGTGATGCCCTCGATGAACCCCCGCGCGTGCGCCTTCGGGCCGGTGATCACGAGCCACCCCGACCGGTAGCCGGCGACGCGATAGGTCTTGGAGAGGCCGTTGAAGGTGAGGCACAGCAGGTCGGGCGCGACGGTGGCCATCGGGATGTGCTGGGCGTCATCGAAGAGGATGCGGTCGTAGATCTCGTCCGAGAGCAGCAGCAGCGAGTGCTCGCGCGCGATCTCGGCGATCCCCTCCAGCACGGCGCGCGAGTACACCGCGCCGGTGGGGTTGTTGGGGTTGATGACGACGATCGCCTTCGTGCGCGGAGTCACCTTCGCGCGGATGTCCTCGAGGTCGGGCTGCCAGTCCTCCTCCTCGGCGCACCGGTAGTGCACCGGCGTGCCGCCGCCGAGGCTGGTCATCGCGGTCCACAGCGGGTAGTCCGGGGCAGGGATGAGCACCTCGTCACCCTCGTCCAGCAGCGCCTGCATGGTCATCGTGATGAGCTCGGACACGCCGTTGCCGAGGTAGACGTCGTCGGGGTCGAACGCCGGGAAGCCGGCGACCTGCTCGTAGCGGGAGACCACCGCACGGCGGGCGGACATGATGCCGCGGCTGTCGCTGTAGCCGTGGGCGTGGGGCACGGCCTCGATCATGTCGCGCACGATCTGGAACGGCGCCTCGAACCCGAAGACGGCGGGGTTGCCCGTGTTGAGCTTGAGGATCGTGTGACCCTCCGCCTCCAGGCGGTCGGCCTCCACCAGTGCCTGCCCGCGGATCTCGTAGAGGACGTCCTTCAGCTTGGACGACTGATCGAGGGGTCGCAGCACGCTCATCGGATCAGGATAGACCGGAGCCGCGACGGGCCGAGGCCACGGGGGCGGGCCAATCCCGCCCCCGTGGCGCGGGTCACTTCTTCTTGCCGGAGGCCCGTCGCTGTGCGCGGTTGGCGGGCGCGGCGGCCGGGGCGGCGCCCTCCATCCGCTGCCCGAACGCGCCGCGGGGCGCTTCAGCCTGGCGGGCCTGGGGAGCCGCGGGGGTCGCGGCTGCGGCGGCGGCAGCCTGGCGCAGCCGGCTCGTCGCGGCCTGCTGCACCTGACCGCGGTCGTTGCGCACCTCGACCTCGCCGGCGTCATTCGCCGCGGAGTACTCCAGCCGCTGTGCCTCCGACGGACCGGCCGACAGACCCTTGGCCTCCACCTCGGTGGCGTTCTCGCCCTCGACGCGGCGCACCTCGACCTCGAGGTTGAAGAGGTAGCCGACCGACTCCTCCTTGATCTGGCCCATCATCGCCTGGAACATCTGGTACCCCTCGCGCTGGTACTCGATGAGCGGGTCGCGCTGGGCCATCGCCCGCAGGCCGATGCCGTCCTTCAGGTAGTCCATCTCGTAGAGGTGGTCGCGCCAGCGGCGGTCGAGCACCTGCAGCACGACGCGGCGCTCCAGTTCGCGCATGGCCTGCTCACCGAGCTGCTCCTCGCGCGCGGCATAGGCGATGCGCGCATCCGAGAGGAGCTCGCGCTTGAGGCCCTCGGGCGTGATGCGGCCCTTGGTGCCGGCGTCGGCGACCACCTCGTCGATGGTCACCCCGACCGGGTAGAGCGTCTTCAGCTCGGTCCACAGCGCGTCGAAATCCCAGCTCTCGGTGTGGCCGCTGCCGGTGTGGTCGTCGATGAGGGCCGAGATCGCGTCTTCGATGAAGTGCTGCACGCGGTCGGCGATGTCATCGCCCTCGAGGATGTGACGGCGGTCGGCGTAGATCGCCTCGCGCTGGCGGTTGAGGACGTCGTCGTACTTGAGCACGTTCTTGCGCAGCTCGGCGTTGCGCGCCTCGACCTGCGATTGCGCGCTCTTGATCGCCCGCGAGACCATGCCCGATTCGATCGCGACGTCGTCGGGGAAGTTCGCCCGCGACAGGATCGCCTCGGCGGCACCGGACTGGAACAGCCGCATGAGGTCATCGGTCAGCGACAGGTAGAACCGGCTCTCGCCGGGGTCGCCCTGGCGCCCGGAGCGTCCGCGCAGCTGGTTGTCGATGCGGCGCGACTCATGCCGCTCGGTGCCGAGGACGTAGAGGCCTCCGGCCTCGACGACCTTCGCCCCCTCCTCGGCGGCGGTGTCGCGGACGGCGCCGTAGACCGCCTCCCACTCCGCCTCGTACTCCTCGGGCGTCTCCTGCGGGTCCAGGCCCTTGGCGCGCATCTCCTGCACGGCGAGGAACTCGGCGTTGCCGCCGAGCATGATGTCGGTGCCGCGGCCGGCCATGTTGGTGGCGACGGTGACGGCGCCCAGGCGCCCGGCGCGGGCGACGATCTCGGCCTCGCGCGCGTGGTTCTTGGCGTTGAGGACCTCGTGCTTGATGCCCTTCTTCGCCAGCAGCCGCGAGAGGTACTCGCTCTTCTCCACGCTCGTGGTGCCCACGAGCACCGGCTGCCCGGTGGCGTGGCGCTCGGCGATGTCCTCGACCACCTGGGCGAACTTCGCCGTCTCGTTCTTGTAGACGAGGTCGGACTGGTCCTTGCGGATCATCGGCTTGTTGGTCGGGATGGGGACGACGCCGAGCTTGTAGGTCGACATGAACTCGGCCGCTTCGGTCTCGGCGGTACCGGTCATGCCCGAGAGCTTCTCGTACAG
>CAZBZR010000041.1:0-213 GCA_964496445.1 uncultured Microbacterium sp. | reverse complement strand
TTCTGCAGCGTCACGGTGGCGAGGGTCTGGTTCTCGGCCTTGACCGGCACGCCCTCCTTGGCCTCGATGGCCTGGTGGATGCCCTCGTTGTAGCGGCGCCCCACCAGGATGCGGCCGGTGTGCTCGTCGACGATCATGACCTCGTCGTTCATGACGACGTAGTCGGTGTCGCGCTTGAACAGCGCCAGCGCCTTGATCGAGTTGTTCAGGAAC
>CAZBZR010000040.1:0-22184 GCA_964496445.1 uncultured Microbacterium sp. | reverse complement strand
GAAGTCGAGCTTCCGCGTGCGCTCGGCCTCGGCGGCCATCTCCTCGTAGCGGGCGAGACGCGCCTTCGACTTGGTCTGGCGGCCCTTCGCGCTGGAGCGCACCCACTCCAGCTCGTCCTTCAGGCGCTTGGCGAGCTGGGCGTCCTGCTTGCCCTGGGTGTCGAGGCGCTCGGCCTTCTTATCAAGGTAGGGCGAGTAGTTGCCCTCGAAGCCGGTGCGGCGACCGCGGTCGACCTCGGCGATCCACTCCGCGACGTGGTCGAGGAAGTACCGATCGTGGGTGATCGCGATGACGGCGCCCTTGTAGGCCTGCAGGTGCTGCTCGAGCCAGAGCACGCTCTCGGCGTCGAGGTGGTTGGTGGGCTCATCCAGGAGCAGGAGGTCCGGCTTCTGCAGCAGCAGCTTCGCCAGGGCCACGCGACGCTTCTCGCCACCGGACAGCGGCCCGATCGGCGCGTCGGCGGGAGGCGTCCGCAGCGCGTCCATCGCCTGCTCGAGCTGGGAGTCCAGATCCCAGCCGTCCGCGGCGTCGATCTCCTCCTGGAGCGTGCCCATCTCCGACAGGAGCGCGTCGAAGTCGGCGTCGGGCTCGGCCATCAACGCGGAGATCTCGTTGAAGCGGTCCAGCTTGGCCTTGATCGCCACGCCGTCCTGGATGTTCTCCAGCACGGTCTTGGTGTCATCCAGCTCCGGCTCCTGCAGGAGGATGCCGACGCTGAAGCCCGGGCTGAGCTTCGCCTCGCCGTTGGAGGGGGTGTCCAGGCCCGCCATGATCTTGAGGATCGTGGACTTACCGGCGCCGTTCGGACCGACCATGCCGATCTTCGCCCCCGGGAGGAACGCCATCGTGACGTCGTCCAGGATCAGCTTTTCTCCCACGGCCTTGCGGGCGCGCACCATCGAGTAGATATATTCCGCCATAACTCCCCCAGTCTACGGTTCGGGCGCCCGGTCCCGCCGCCGCCTCACCAGTCGATGGGACGGGTGCGGCCCACGAGACAGCCGCCGTCGGCGAGGCCAGGCAGGACGGCGGTCACCGGCTCGCCTGTCGCCGGGCCCACCTGGCCGACGAGGCACTCCTGCCCCCAGCGCACGGAGAACTGGATGCTCTCGGCGGGATTGCCCACCGTGGACTCGTCCGGAGTCAGCTGCATCGCCGACCGGTCGAACCCCGCGGCAGCGAGGGCGTCGACGTAGGCACGCCCGGCGGTGGGCTCCGCCCCCGCCCACACCTCCGCCACGATCTGCGCGAACAGCGGCAGATTCTCCTCCGCCGATCCCTCCGGAACGAGCGCCGGGGCGGACGGCGTCGCCGGGGTGGACGGCGTCGCCGGGGCGGTCGCAGTGCGGGTCGGCGCGGGAGCGGGCGTCTCGGCCGTGCACGCGGTGATCGTGATCGCGAGCAGGGCCAGGCCGAAGACGGCGCCGGCCGGGAGGCGGCGGTGGATCGCGGGGGTTCGGGCCACGCGACGAGTCTAGGTGCCTCAGAAGGGCGTCTCCGCGCCGGTGCCGGCGCCCGCCGGCATAGCCGTCCCCGGCACAGACCACGCCTCATCGTTGCGCGGCTCGGTACTCTCGCCACCGGCACCGCCGGCGGCCGCCGGGCGTTCGGCGTCGTCGCGCCGGTAGGTCGTGGTGCCGAACAGCAGGTCGTGCCCGATGGACTCCGCGTCGATCTCCGCGGTGGTGCCCGACTTCGTGCCGTTGTCCCAGGCCCGCAGCCGCAGGCGTCCGCTGACGATCACACGATCCCCCTGGCGCAGCGAGGCCAGCGCGTGCGCGCCGAGCGCGCGGAATGCCGAGACGGAGTAGAAGTTCGTGTACTGCTCCACCCAGCGCTGGGTGTTCCGGTCGAAGCGGCGATGCGGGGCGGCCAGGCGGAAGGAGGTCACGCTCGCCCCCTCGCCGACGGGGCGCTGCTCGGGCGGCGTGGCGACGTTGCCGGTGACGGTGATGGTCTCGGTCATGGGAGGCGTCCTTTCGACGGCTGCACAGGGTGGGTGCTCCGGCGGGCCGTGCCCGCGCACCGCCGGAGCAGTTCCATGCTCGGCACCGCACCCGCTCCGCGGGCGCGTGCCCCCCGAACCTGGGGACAGCGTCGCCGCCCGGGTCGCTGGGGAGGACGGGCGGCGCGGATGTCGGAGGCCCCTCGTACCGTGGCGGCATGCTCGTCACCGAGGCTCCCGCCATCACCGCGCCGGCCTGGGCACGGCTCATGCGCGTGGCCCGCGACCGCTGGCGCGTGACCGACCGCGCGGGCCGGATCGTCGGCCACGTGCACGCCGTGCCCACCGCGCGCGGCTGGCGGTTCGCCGCGGAGCGCTTCTCTCCCGCCGCGCGCGCCTTCCGTCCGATCGGGGAGTTCTGGCGCCCCGACGAGGCGATGGAGTGCCTGCGCTACGCGCGGTGACTCACACCACGGCGTCGAAGCGGTCCACGCGGGCGGCGCCGGAGCCCGCGCGCACCGCCGGCCACACCTCGGCCAGCACGCCGACGGCGCGCACGAGGTCGTCGGCGGGAGCCGTGAACGGGATCCGCAGATGCCGGTCGTGGCCGCCCTCGACGGCGAACCGCGAGCCCGCCGAGAGGTAGAGGCCGCGCGCCCGGGCGGCGAGGACCAGCGGCGAGCTGAGCGGAGCATCCAGCTCGACCCACAGCGACACGCCACCGTGGACGGTGGGGACCCGCCAGGCCGGCAATGCGCTCGCCAGCGCCGAGGCCAGCGCGTCGCGGCCGGCGCGCAGATGCGCCGCGCGCTGCGCGATGATCTCGGGCAGGCGCGGCAGGAGGGCGGCGGCGACGGCCTGCTCGAACTCGGGGGTGCCGAGATCGTGCACCGGACGAGCCGCGGCCAGCCGCCGCACCGTCTCACCGGAGGCCCGGATCCAGCCGATCCGCAGGCCGCCCCACACCGTCTTGCCGAGCGAGCCCACGCGGATGACCTCTGCGACCCCCGCGAACGGCTCCGCCGCGGGGCCGTCGATCGCGAGCTCTGCAGTGGTCTCGTCGACGATCAGCACGGTCCCCGAGCGGTCGGCGGCCGCGGCGATCGCCGCGCACTCCGCCGGGCTCATCGTCCGTCCGGTCGGATTCTGGAACGTCGGCATGAGGTACGCCACGACGGGGAGGGTGCGCGCGAACGCCTGGTCGGCGCGATCGAGGTCCCAGCCGTCGTCGGTGGAGACGGGTACCCCCACCATGCGCGCCCCCGCCCGGCGGAACGCGTCGGCGGCATGCGGGTAGGTGGGCGTCTCGATCAGGACGCGATCCGCGCGCCCGAGGAGAACCGCGGCGAGGAGGTGGATCGCGCTCTGCGCGCCCGGGGTCACGAGCACCTCGTCGGCGTCGGTGGGCAGGCCCCGTGCGCTGTAGCGCTCGGCGATCGCCTGGCGGAGCATCCGCTGGCCCACGACGTCGTACCCCGAGCGGGCGACGAGCGTCGCCGCGCCGGCTGCGACGTCGGCGAACACGCCGGCCAGGCCCGGCCAGGCCGGCGGCGAGGCCTGCTGCAGGTCGATGGCGTCCGCCTCACCCGCGCGCGTGCCGGGGTCGCGGCGCGCCAGCGGCAGCGTGATGCTGCCCGATCCGCGCAGGCTCCGGATGTGACCGCTGTCGCGTAGGCTCCGGTAGGCGGCGGCGACGGTGGTGCGACTCACGGCGAGGGCGGCGGCGAGCTCCCGCTCGGCCGGCAGCGCCGTCCGGGCGGCCAGCCGGTTGTCCAGGCACAGCAGCCGGATGCCGTCGGCCAGCGCCTCGTAGACCGGTTCGCTGCTGCGCCAGCCGCCGAGCGCCGCGGCGAGGGCGCGAGCCGAGATGCGGGAGTCCATGCGGCCACTGTAGCGGGATTGGCCTCTGGCGGAGAGGCCAATCTTCGCGGTGGAATGGCGTCATGTCCCGCCGCATCCTCCAGCTCCTCACCGGATTGGCCCTCTACGGGTTCGGGTGCGCGCTGACCGTCGCCGCGGGACTGGGCGTGGACCCTTGGACCGTGCTGGCCGAGGGGCTTAGCCTGCGCACCGGGATCGGCGTCGGCTGGGTCACGAACGTCCTCGGCGCCCTCGTGCTTCTCGCGTGGATCCCGCTCCGCCAGCACCCCGGGATCGGAACGCTCGCCAACATCGCCCTGGTGGGCACGAGCATGCAGATCACGCTCTGGCTCCTCCCCGCTCCCGGCAGCCCCCTCGCGCGGGTGTCGATGCTGGCCGCCGGCGTCGTGGCCGTCGCCGTCGCGTCGGGCCTCTACATCGGGGCGCACTTCGGCCCCGGCCCCCGCGACGGTCTCATGACCGGTCTGCACGCGCGCCTGGGGGCGCCGATCTGGCTCTGCCGGCTCACCGTCGAGGGCACCGTCCTGGTGCTGGGCTGGTGGCTCGGCGGCACCGTCGGCCTCGGCACCGTGGTGTTCGCGGTGTGCATCGGGCCGCTGGTGCACGTCGCGCTGCCGGTGTTCGACATCCCGCGCACCCGCGCGACCGGCGTGCCCGCGCTCCCGGTGGCCGTGCCGCGCTGAGCGGCTCAGTGCTCGCGGTACTCCGGGGGCTCGGCGCCGGGCTTCAGGTGCGTCTGCAGCGCGCGCTTGGCGATGTCCATCGAGGGGTAGGACCCCAGGGGCGCCTCGGTGCCTGCCATCTGGACGGTGTAGGTCTCACCGTCCTTGTGGATCGTGCCCACCGCACCGGCGGGTCCGTACGCCACCCACAGGCGGCGGGTCGTGGTCTCGGTCATCGTCGACTCCTTCCCACGCCCGACGCTACGCCGCCGCGCGCGCATGCGCCACCGCATCCGCGCCGGTACCCTGAGAGTGGTGACCCCCAGTAGCTCAGTGGATAGAGCAGCGGCCTTCTAATCCGCCGGTCGCACGTTCGAATCGTGCCTGGGGGACCGACTCCGGCCGCCCGTGTCGGCGCCCCGGATAGGATGGACGACATGGTGGGGGCTTCCGCGAACGACCGTCTGGTATGGATCGACTGCGAGATGACCGGGCTCGACCTCGCCGTCGATGAACTCGTCGAGATCGCCGTGGTGGTCACCGATTTCGACCTGCGCGTGCTGGATCCCGGCTTCTCCGTGGTGATCCGCCCCGACGCCTCGGCACTGGAGAACATGAGCGAGTTCGTCACGGACATGCACCGCTCCTCCGGACTGCTGGAGGAGATCCCCGGCGGAGTGAGCCTCGCGGATGCCGAGTTCCAGGCCCTCGAGTACATCCAGCGCTTCTCCCCCGTCGAGGGCAAGGCGCCGCTGGCCGGCAACACGATCGGCACCGACCGGATGTTCCTGGCGAAGTACATGCCGCGGGTGGACCGCTGGCTGCACTACCGCAACGTCGACGTCTCCAGCATCAAGGAGCTCTCCCGCCGCTGGTACCCCCGCGCGTACATCCATGCGCCCGCCAAGAACGGCGGTCACCGCGCACTGGCCGACATCCACGAATCCATCCGCGAACTCGCCTACTACCGCAGCGCAGTCTTCGTCGCCGAGCCCGGCCCGAGCAGCGACGAGGCACGCACCGCCGCCGACGGCGCCGTGTCGTCGTACCCCTTCGCGGTGTGAGAGAATCGTGGGGTTGTTCCGCGCAGGCGGGGCACATGGTGGCTATAGCTCAGTTGGTAGAGCACCGCGTTGTGGTCGCGGGGGTCGCGGGTTCAAGTCCCGTTAGCCACCCCACTCCCCCCGGCAGGGGGCTCCGATGAGCGATCCGGCACCGACGAACGCGCTCCGGCTGGACGCCGACGCGTTCGAGCAACTCGTCGGCGCCGAACTCGACGCACTCCCCGAGGACATGGTCGCGGGTCTGGACAACGTGGTGTTCGTCGTCGAGGACCGCCCGGAAGACGGGTCGCTCGACCTCCTCGGCCTCTATGACGGCTGGGCGCTGACCGAGCGCGATCGCTACGGCAGCGTCGGCGAGCTGCCGGACCGCATCATCCTGTACCGCGAGTCGCATCTGGCCGTCTGCGCCGACCTGGACGAGCTGCGCGCAGAGATCCACACCACGCTCGTCCACGAGATCGCCCACTTCTACGGCATCGACGACGAGCGCCTGCACGAGTTGGGGTGGGGATGACCGGCACCGCCCTCGAGGAGGATCTGCGCGCGGACCTCGCCGCGGCTGCGGACGTGCCGTGGCAGACCGTCGTGTGGAACGACCCGGTCAACCTCATGAGCTACGTCGTGTACGTGTTCCGCCAGTACTTCGGGTACCCGCCCGACCGGGCCACCGAGCTCATGCTCGCCGTCCATCACGACGGTCGCGCCGTGGTCGCCGAGGGCGCCCGCGAGCAGATGGAGCTGCACGCCCGCGCCATGCACGACTACGGGCTGTGGGCGACCGTACGGAAGGCACCCGCATGACCCGTCCCCGCACGCTCGTGCTCGACCTCACAACCATCGAAGCGGCGCACCTCGCCTCGGTGACCGGGCAGTTCCTCGAGCTCGTCGACGCCTCCGACACCACCGATCCCGCCGTGACCCGTCTCGTCCCCGACGCGTACCCGGACGACGGGGAGGCCTCGCGCGAGTTCCGCCGGCTCACCGAGACAGAGCTGCTCGGCCGGCGCGCCGAGGACGCCCGGGCGGTGCTCGCGACGCTCGCGCGCAGCGGCGAGCTGCCCGAACCGACCGAGCTCGACGAGGCGGGCGCGCTGGCACCCCGCACGGTCTCCCTCGCCCCGCACGAGTCCGCGGCGTGGTTGCGGACGCTCGCCGCCGTGCGCCTGGTCCTCGCCTCACGGCTGGGTATCCAGGAGGACGACGACCACCCCGTCGCGGATCCGCGGTTCCTGCTGTACGACTGGCTCGGCCAGCGGCTGGACGGTCTGGTCGCCGCGCTGGAGTCCTAGCTGTACCTGGCGGTCCGTCCCGGTCAGGGGAGCTCGACGATTACGTCCGCGAGGCGCTGCGGGTCTTCACTGCCCAGATGCCGCTCCTCCTGCGCCGCCCAGCGGTCCCAGTGCGGCCGGTACGTCTCGCCGTCGCGGCCCAGCGCGCGCCGGCGCCGGACGTCGGCGGGGGCGTCCACCCACACGCGCACGTCTGCCACACGGGCGGTGCGGGCGTTCAGCACGCCCGCCCCCTCGACGATGAGAGGGAGAGCCGGGTCGACGGCGTGCGCCTCGGCGCGCTCACCGCGATCCCAGTCCCAGCGCTGCCACACGCCGATGAGGCCCCGCGCATGCGGAGCCAGGACGGTGTCGAAGGCGTACGCCGCCCCCTCCTCGAGGCCATCCCAGCCCGGGTAGAGCGCGTCGAGGGCGACGAGCTGCACCCGCCCGCGCAGCGGCCATGCCCGCACGACGGCCTGCGCGAGCGTGGTCTTCCCCGCGCCGCTGCGCCCATCGATGAGGACGACCGGATTGGCGGCGCCCACGGCGGCCACCGCTTCCGTCACGGCGCGGACGGCGGTCCGGAGGGCGCGCTCGAAGGGATCGGCGTCACTTCTTGAGGGCGCGGATGACACGGCTGAGGGCGCGACCGGCGACCCACACGAACGGGATCGCCACGGTCAGGAACGACACGATGTTCGGCTCGAACCGGAGGTCGTCCCCCCGGCGGATGTACGCGCCGAGGGGGATCGTGTAGCCGCCCGCTCCCCCGCCGCCGTTGCCGGACTCGTCGGAGCCGCCGCCGAAGCCGCTCCAGACGAGCGCGACGGGGACGACGCGCACGCCGTCGACGTCGAGCTGCTCGCCGTAGGCGGTGGTGACGCCGAACTGCGCGGACTGCTTGCCGAGTTCCAGAGCGATGTTGGGCATGCCCCCACCGTACCCCTGCCGCGCCGCGCTGCCCAGGTCAGTGGTCGCCGGGGCGGGGGTGCGAGGGGAGGACGCCGTCGTCGCGGCGCGGTCCCAGGAGCGCGGCCCGCGTGACGGCGCCGCGGCCGAACTTCGCGTGGGCGTCGTCGAGGGCGTCTTCGACCGCGCGCCACTCCTCGTCGTCGTCCCACAACCCCGCCGGTCCCGTCGCCGGACGCAGCTTCTCGCCGCGGACGCCGACCAGGCGCACCGGGAGCGAGCGCGGCACGGCGTCGAACAGCTCGATGACGGCGTCGCCGAGGCGCTGACCCACCGCGGTCGGCTCCGGCAGGGTCCGCGACCGGCTCAGGGTCGTGAAATCCGACAGCCGGAGCTTCAGCGACACGGTGGCCGCCTCCATGCCGTGTCGCCGGAGCCGTCCGCCGACACGATCGGCGAGCCGCCGCAGCTCGATGTGCAGGATCCGGGGGTCGCCGATGTCTTCGCTGAAGGTCTCTTCGTGCCCGATGCTCTTCTCGACCCGCTCGGTATGCACCTCGCGGGCGTCGATCCCGCGCGAGAGCTGCCATACCCGCTCCCCCATCGCCGGCCCCAGCGCGCGATCGAGCACGGAGCGGGGTGCGGCCAGCACGTCGGACACCATGCGGATGCCGCGGGCCTCCAGCGCCTCCGCAGCCTTGGGACCCACCCCCCACAGCGCGCGGACGGGACGGGCGGCCAGGAAGGCCGGAGTGTCGGCCGCCGGCACCACGAGGAGGCCGTCGGGCTTGCTGAGGGTCGACGCGATCTTGGCGACGTGCTTGGTCGAGGCCACGCCCACGCTGCAGGTGAGCGCGGTCTCCTCCCGGACGCGGGCGCGGATGAGGCGGGCGATGGTGCCGGGGCTGCCCCACAGCCGCCGCGCACCGCGGACGTCGAGGAAGGCCTCGTCGATGGAGAGCGGTTCCACCAGCGGGGTGAAATCGGCGAAGATCGCCATGACCGCGCGGGACAATGCGGTGTAGCGCTCGAAGTGCGGGGGCACGACGAGCGCGGTGGGGCAGAGCCGCAGGGCCGCGGCCACCGGCATCGCCGACCGCACCCCGAACCGCCGCGCCTCGTAGCTGGCGCTCGAGACGACGCCGCGCCCCTCGGGTGCCCCCACGATCAGCGGCTTGCCGGCGAGCGAGGGGTCGTCGAGCACCTCCACGGCGGCATAGAACGCATCCATGTCGACGTGGAGGATCCCGGTGCCGGAGTCATCCGCGTCGTCCGGCGAGACGATGCGCCCGCTGCCGTCTCCGCGTCCCATACGTCCATCCTCGCCTCCCCCGCCGACATCCGTGCCCTCGCGAGCCCGTCGAGTCGAGGGCGCGCGAGGCGGGGCGGGCGGGGCTACTGCGTGGCGCGCTCCAGGACGAGCTCGCGCACGCGGGCGGCGTCCGCCTGGCCATTCATCGCCTTCATCACCGCGCCGATCACGGCGCCGGCGGCCTGCACCTTGCCGTCGCGGATCTTGGCGAGCACGTCGGGCTGGGCGGCCAGCGCCTCGTCGATGGCGGCCAGGAGCGCGCCGTCGTCGGAGACCACCGCGAGACCGCGCGCGTCCACGACCTCCTGCGGCGTTCCCTCGCCGGCGATGACGCCCTCGAGCACCTGGCGGGCGAGCTTGTCGGTGAGCGTCCCCGCATCGATGAGCCGCTGCAGCGCCGCGACGCTGTCCGCAGCGACGAGTTCGGCCGGCTCCCGGTTCTCTGCGTTGGCGATGCGCGTGATCTCTCCGGTCCACCACTTGCGGGCGGCGGCGGGGGCCGCCCCGGCGGCGACGGTCGCCTCGACCTCGGCCAGGAGACCGCCGTTGACCACATCCTGGAACTCCAGGTCGGTGAAGCCCCAGTCGGTCTTCAGGCGCCGACGGCGAGCGGCGGGCGGCTCCGGGAGTGCGGCGCGCAGCTCCTCGATGAGCGCGGTGCTCGGCTGCACCGGCAGCAGATCGGGCTCGGGGAAGTAGCGGTAGTCGTCGGCGTCGGACTTCGGCCGGCCGGGCGAGGTGGTGCCGGTGTCCTCGTGCCAGTGGCGGGTCTCCTGCGTGATCGTGCCGCCAGCGGCGAGGATCGCGGCCTGCCGCTGGATCTCGTAGCGGACGGCCCGCTCGACCGAGCGCATCGAGTTGGCGTTCGTGGTCTCGGTGCGCGTGCCGAGCTTCTCCTGCCCGCGGGGACGCAGCGACACGTTGGCGTCGCAGCGCAGGTTCCCGCGCTCCAGGCGCGCCTCCGAGATCCCCAGCGCCCGCACGATGTCGCGGATGGTGGCGACATACGCCTTCGCGAGCTCGGGGGCGGCGTGCTCGGCGCCGAAGATCGGCTTGGTGACGATCTCCACGAGCGGCACGCCGGCGCGGTTGTAGTCGACCAGCGAGTACTCCGCGCCCTGGATGCGGCCGGTCGAGCCGCCTACGTGGGTGAGCTTGCCGGCGTCCTCCTCCATGTGCGCGCGCTCGATGGGAACGGTCACGATCGTGCCGTCGGACAGCTCGACCTCGACCGAGCCCTCGAACGCGATCGGCTCGTCGTACTGCGAGATCTGGTAGTTCTTGCCGAGGTCGGGGTAGAAGTAGTTCTTCCGCGCGAACCGGCTCGACGGCGCGATCGAGCAGCCGAGGGCGAGGCCCAGGCTGATCGAGGACCGCACCGCCTCGGCGTTGACCACGGGGAGCGCGCCGGGCAGGCCCATGTCGACGGGCGCGACCAGGGGGTTCGGCGCCGCGCCATGGTTCTCGCTGTGCGCCGGGTTCGGCGCGGCGGAGAACATCTTGGTGCGGGTGTTGAGCTCGACGTGCACCTCGAAACCGAGGACGGGCTCGAACATCTCGAGCGCCTCGTCGAAGTCCATCAGCGCGACCTTCGCCATCAGGCCATCCCTCCGTCCGTGGCACCGGATTCTCCGAGCGCCGGTGCGCGATCCAGGAGCGGGCCGCCCCAGCTGTCCACCAGCACCGCCTCCAGCGCGGCGCCCACGCGATAAAGCCGCGCGTCCTCGCGGGCGGGGGCGAGGAACTGGATGCCGACGGGCAGCCCGTCCTCCGCCGCGAGGCCGGAGGGGATGGAGATGCCGGGAACTCCCGCGAGGTTGGCGGGGATGGTGGTGACGTCGTTGAGGTACATCTGCAGCGGGTCGTCGATCTTCTCGCCCAGGCGGAACGCGGTCGTCGGCGCCGAGGGCGTCGCGATGACGTCGACCGCGGCGAACGCGGTCGCGAAGTCCTGCTGGATGAGCGTGCGCACCTTCTGCGCGCTGCCGTAGTAGGCGTCGTAGTAGCCGGCCGAGAGGGCGTACGTGCCGAGGATGATGCGGCGCTTCACCTCGTCGCCGAAGCCCGCCTCCCGCGTGGCGGCCATGACCTCCTCGACGGTGGCGGCGGCGTGCGGGGTCACCCGCAGGCCGAAGCGCACCGAGTCGAACTTTGCCAGGTTGCTGGAGGCTTCGGCGGGGAGGATCAGGTAGTACGCCGCGACGCCGTACTCGAAGTGCGGGGCGCTGATCTCCACGATCTCCGCGCCCTGCGCCGCCATCGCATCCAGGGCACTGCGGAACGACGCGGACACCCCGGCCTGGAAGCCGTTCTCGTCCAGCTCGCGGATGACGCCCACCTTCAGCCCGCGGAGCACCTCGCCGGTCGCGCCCTCCCGGGCGGCCGCGGCGAAGGAGGGCCAGGCCTCCGGCAGCGACGTGGCGTCGTGCGGGTCGTGCCCGGCGATGACGTCGTGGAGGAGGCCGGCGTCGAGCACCGTCCGGGTGACCGGACCCACCTGGTCGAGGCTGGACGCCAGGGCGATGGCGCCGTAGCGGCTGACCCCGCCGTAGGTGGGCTTGACGCCCACCGTGCCGGTGACGTGCGCCGGCTGGCGGATCGAGCCACCGGTGTCCGAGCCGAGGGCCAGCGGCGCCTCGAAGGCCGCCACGGCCGCGGCCGATCCGCCGCCGGAGCCGCCCGGGATGCGGTCGCGGTCCCACGGGTTGCGCGTCGGGCCGTACGCCGAGTGCTCCGTGGAGGACCCCATCGCGAACTCGTCCATGTTCGTCTTGCCGAGCGGCACGAGGCCGGCGGCACGGGAGCGCGCGACGACCGTCGCGTCGTACGGCGAGAGGTAGCCCTCGAGGATCTTCGAGCCGCTCGTGGAGGGCATGTCGGTCGTGACGAGCACGTCCTTGATGGCCAGCGGCACGCCGGCCAGGGGGCCGAGCTCCTCCCCCGCCGCGCGGCGGCGGTCGATGTCTGCGGCAGCATCCAGCGCGTGCGCGTTGACGTGAAGGAAGGCGTGGAGGTCGCCGTCGACGGCGGCGACGCGGTCCAGGGGGGCCTGCGTGGCCTCCACGCTCGACCCCTCGCCCGCGGTCAGGCGTGTGGCCAGCTCCGCGGCGTCCAGACGCGTGAGGTCGTTCACTGCTCCTCCCCCAGGATCGCCGTCACGCGGAAGCGGTCGTCCGCGGCATCGGGCGCGTTCTGCAGCGCCTGGGAGAGCGAGAGCACATCTCCCGGTTCGTCGGCGCGGAAGACGTTCGCCATCGCGATCGGATGACTCGTCGCGACGACCTCGGGGGTGGCGACCTCGGAGACCTTGGCGATGTTGTCGACGATGACGTCGAGCTGGCCGGTGAGGCGCTCGACCTCCTCGTCGCTCAGCTGGATCCGGGCGAGCACGCCGAGATGGCGCACGAGATCGGGGGTGATTTCAGACACCCCGACAGTCTAGTTTCCGCGCGCACCCGCTTCCGCCCGCGGGGCGGTCTAGGGTGTCACGGTGACGAACTTCGATCCTCCTCGCCCGTGGGTCCGCAGCTACGCCGCCGGAGTGCCGGAGGAGCTTCCCGAGGTGTCGGGATCGCTCGGAGATCTCGTGGCGGCGTCGGCGCGCGCGCATCCGGATGCTCCGGCGCTGGAGTTCTTCGGACGCACCACGACGTATCGCGAGCTGGACGCGCAGATCTCCCGCGCCGCCGCGGGACTGCGTGAGCGGGGTGTCCGCGCGGGCGATCCCGTCGCGATCATCCTGCCCAACTGCCCGCAGCACATCGTCGCGTTCTACGCCGTCCTGCGCCTGGGCGCGGTCGTCGTCGAGCACAATCCGCTCTACACGCCCCGAGAACTGCGCAAGCAGTTCGAAGACCACGGCGCCCGTCACGCGATCGTGTGGAGCAAGGTGGTCCGCGCCGTGCAGGACTTCCCCGCCGACCTGCGGGTGGACACCCTCGTCTCGATCGACGTCACGCGAGCGATGCCGTTGGCCACTCGCGCAGCGCTCCGCCTCCCCGTCGCCCGGGCGCGGGAGTCCCGCCGGGCCCTCCACGCGCCCGTCTCGGGCACGATCGCGTGGGAACAGCTGCTGCGCGCGGCGCCGCTCCCCGAGGGCGTGCCGTCGCCGGGAACCGACGACCTCGCGATCATCCAGTACACCAGCGGTACGACGGGCACGCCCAAGGGCGCGGCCCTCACGCACCGCAATCTCCTCGCCAACGCCGCGCAGGCGCGCGCGTGGGTGCCGCAGATCACGCCCGGCGAGGGATGCGTCGTCTACGCGGTGCTGCCGATGTTCCACGCCTACGGTCTGACACTGTGCCTCACCTTCGCGATGTCGATGGGGGCGCGGCTCGTGCTCTTCCCGCGCTTCGACCCCGACCTGGTGCTTGCGGTCATCAAGAAGCGGCCCGCCACCTTCCTCCCGCTGGTGCCCCCGATCGCCGAGCGGCTGCTGGCGGCGTCGCGGGAGAAGGGCATCTCGCTGGCGGGCACGCAGATCGCGATCTCCGGGGCGATGGCCCTCCCGCACGAGCTCGTCGTGCCGTTCGAAGAGGCCTCCGGCGGCTACCTGGTGGAGGGCTACGGGCTCAGTGAGTGCTCTCCGGTGCTCATGGCCAATCCCGTGGCCGACAACCGCGTGCCCGGGACCGTCGGTCTCCCGCTGCCGGGCACCGAGTGCCGGGTCGTCGACCCCGATGAGCCCACGCGGGATGTCGGCCCGGGTGAGCGCGGCGAGCTCGTCGTGCGGGGTCCGCAGGTCTTCAGCGGCTACTACGGCAAGCCGGAGGAGACTGCCGAGGTGTTCGTCGGCGACTGGTTCCGCACCGGTGACATCGTCACCATCGATGAGGACGGATTCGTCCGCATCGTCGACAGGATCAAGGAGCTGATCATCACCGGCGGCTTCAACGTCGCCCCCACCGAGGTGGAGAACGTGCTGCGGCAGCATCCGCGCGTGGCGGATGTCGCCGTCGTGGGGCTGCCCAGCGATCACTCCGGCGAGGAGGTCGTCGCCGCGGTCGTCGTCGACGGCGACGAGGACATCGACGTGGAGGACATCCGTTCTTTCGCCCGCGGGATCCTCACCCCGTACAAGGTGCCGCGGCGCATCTTCGTCGTCGACGAGCTCCCCCGCTCGCTCATCGGGAAGGTCCTGCGCAAGCAGGTGCGCGAGCGTCTCGTCGCTCTCAACGAGGGGTAGCGGCGCCCGACCCCGCGAGACTCACCCGCACGGATGAGACACCGTGCGCCGCGCGGTGTCTCATCCGTGCCACTGAGTCTCGGGGTGGGGGCGTCCGCCCGCTCCGTCAGTCGCCGAGCGCCGCCGGGCCCTCGGTGACGAGCACGTGGAACTGCGCGGCGTCGAGGATGCGGATGTCGAGCGCCTCCGCCTTGGCGAGCTTGGAGCCGGCGCCCGGGCCGGCGGCGACGAAGTCGGTCTTCTTCGAAACGCTCGAGGCGGCCTTCCCGCCGGCGCGGAGGATCGCCTCCTGCGCGCCCTCGCGGCTGTAGCCCTCGAGCGAGCCGGTCGCGACCACGGTGACGCCGTCGAGCACGCCGCCCGCCACGGCCGCGGCGCCCGGTCCGGGGTGACCCGGCGTGGCCAGCTGCGCGCCGGCCGCGGTCCAGCGGTCGACGATCTCGCGGTGCCAGTCGACGGTGAACCACTCCACGACCGCGTCGGCGATGATGCCGCCGACACCCTCCACCGCCGCCAGTTCGTCGCGGGAGGCGGTGCGGATGGCCTCGACCGAGCCGAACCACTGCGCCAGCGCTCGCGCGGCCACCGGCCCGACGTGGCGGATGTTCAGCGCGACGAGGAAGCGGAAGAGGTCCTTGGTCTTCGCCTTCTCCAGCTCCTCCAGGAGCGTCAGGGCCTGCGCGGAGGGCTGCGGCCCGGTCAGCCCGGCCTTCTTCTCGGCCGCGCTGGGGTTGCGGCGGAACGGGGCCCGGCGCACGACCTCGCCGGTCTTCGGATCGATCCGCGGTTCTCCGGTCTCGGCGTCACGCACGATCACCTCGATCGGCACGAGCTGGTCCAGCGTCAGCTCGAACAGCGCGGCCTCGGTGCGCAGCGGCGGCTCCTCGGGGACGCTCGGCTGCGTCAGCGCTGCCGCCGTCACCTCGCCGAGGGCCTCGATGTCCAGGGCGCCGCGCGACCCGATGTGCTCGACGCGCCCGCGCACCTGAGCGGGACACGAGCGTGCGTTCGGGCACCGCAGATCGATGTCGCCCTCCTTGGCGGGGGCGAGCGGCGTGCCGCACTCCGGGCACCGCTCGGGCATCACGAAGGCGCGTTCACTGCCGTCGCGCAGCTCGGCGACGGGGCCGAGCACCTCCGGGATGACGTCTCCCGCCTTGCGGAGCACCACCGTGTCGCCGATGAGCACGCCCTTGGCCTTGACCACGTCCTGGTTGTGGAGCGTGGCCTGACGCACGACCGATCCCGCGACGCGCACCGGGGCCATCACGGCGAAGGGGGTCGCGCGACCGGTGCGTCCGACCGACACGACGATGTCGAGGAGCTTCGTGTTGACCTGCTCGGGCGGGTACTTGTAGGCGATCGCCCAGCGCGGCGCACGGCTGGTGGCACCGAGCTCGTCGTGCAGATCGAGTTCGTCGACCTTCACGACGATGCCGTCCAGCTCGTGCTCGACGTCGTGACGGTGCTCGCCGTAGTGGGCGACGAATCCGAGCACGCCGTCGACGTCGTCGAACGTGCGGGCATACGGGCTCGTGGGCAGTCCCCAACCGGAGAGCAGCTCGTAGACCTCGCTCTGCGAGGCCACCGGCGGCGCGCTCCAGGCGCCGATGCCGTGCACCAGTAGCCGCAGCGACGCCAGCCGCGCGCGACCGGCCTCGAGTTCGAGACCGTCTTTCTTCTCCAGCTGCTGTCGGAGGCCCCCGCTGGCGGCGTTGCGGGGGTTCGCGAAGGCCGGGAAGCGGCGCTCTGCGCTCAGGAGCGCCCGCGCCTCGTCGAATCCGCGGCCGCGGGTGCGGGCATCGTCGACCACGCGCTCGCGCATCCGTGCCTGCAGCGCATTGAGCTCGTCGAAGGCGGCGACGGGGATGAACACCTCGCCGCGCACCTCGACCAGCGGCGGATGCCCCGTCCCGGCGAGACGCTCGGGGATGCCGTGCACCTGCACGGCGTTGACGGTGACGTCCTCCCCGGTCCGCCCGTCGCCGCGGGTCGCGGCGGAGGTGAGCACGCCGTTCTCGTAGCGGAGGCTGATGGCGAGTCCGTCGATCTTCAGCTCGGTGAGCCAGCGCACCGGCCGGCCCGCCGCGGCCTGCGCCTTGACGCACCAGTCCCGCAGCTCCTCGGGGCTGAACACGTTGTCGAGGCTCAGCATCCGCTCGGCGTGCTCGACGGGCGCGAACATGCTCGTCGACGCCGCTCCGACGCTCTGCGTGGGTGAGTCCTGGCTCTGCAGCTCGGGGTGGAGGCGCTCGAGCTCCTCGAGCCGGCGCAGCCACGCGTCGTACGTGGCATCGTCGACGATCTCGGCGTCCTGGCCGTAGTAGGCGTCGCGGGCCGAGAGGATCCGCTCGGTCAGATCCGCGGCCTCGCGACGCGCGTCGTCGAGGCGAGGGGCGTTCTCGAAGGCTCCGGCATCCGTCACCCGATCAGTCTAGAGAGGGCCTCCGACGGGCACGGCGGACACCGTGCGGTCGATGGTGAACTGGCCGAGGACGCGCGTGCCGTCGTACAGCACGGCGGTCTGGCCGGGCGCGACACCGTCGAAGGGTGCGTGCGGGCGCACCCGCAGCTCACCGTCCTGGATCACCGCGTCGGCGGGCACCGGCTCGGCATGCGCGCGGATCTGCACGTGGCACGCGAACGCCGCGGAGGCGGGCGCTCGGCCTGCCCACGTCACGCGCGCGCCGGCGATCTCGGCGGTGGCAAGGGCCTCCTTCGGCCCCACCACGACGGTGTTGGTCACCGGGCGCACCTCCAGGACGAACCGCGGCTTGCCGTCGGGGGCCGGAACGCCCAGCTGCAGGCCGCGCCGCTGGCCCACCGTGAACGCGTGCGCGCCGTCGTGCCGGCCGACCACGGCGCCGGTGCGGTCCAGGATCTGCCCCTCCTCCGCGCCCACCTTCTCGGCGAGCCACCCGCGGGTGTCGCCGTCGGGGATGAAGCAGATGTCATGGCTGTCGGGCTTGTGCGCGACGGTGAGCCCGCGCGCCTCCGCCTCGGCGCGCACCAGGGCCTTGGAGGGCGTCTCACCCAGCGGGAAGTAGGTGTGCGCGAGCTGCTCGGCCGTCAGGACGCCGAGGACGTAGGACTGGTCCTTCGCGGCATCCGAAGCGCGGTGCAGCTCGCGCCCGTCGGGCCCGTCGACCAGGCTCGCGTAGTGACCGGTGCACACCGCGTCGAAGCCGAGCTCGAGCGCGCGCTCCAGCAGAGCCGCGAACTTGATCTTCTCGTTGCAGCGCATGCACGGGTTGGGCGTGCGCCCGGCGCGGTATTCGGCCACGAAGTCGTCGATGACGTCGTCGCGGAACCGCTCGGAGAAGTCCCACACGTAGAACGGGATCCCGAGGCGGTCGGCGGCGCGTCGGGCGTCCATCGCGTCCTCGATCGTGCAGCACCCGCGGCTTCCCGCCCGGAGCGTGCCCCCCGCCCGCGAGAGTGCGAGGTGAACGCCGACCACGTCGTGGCCGGCCTCGACCGCGCGCGCGGCGGCGACCGCGGAGTCGACTCCGCCGCTCATCGCCGCCAGTATGCGCATCGCTCCAGTCTACGAGCGGGCGGAAGCCCGGGCGGCGGCCGCCGAGGCGCGCGCATACGCGTCGGGGAGGGCGGCGAGGAAGGCCGCGACGTCGGTGGCGGTCGAGGTGCGTCCGAGGGTCACGCGCAGCACGGAGCGCGCCTCGCGCTCGGTGCGCCCGAGCGCCTGCACGACGTGCGAGGGCTCGGGGACCCCGGCCTGGCACGCGGAGCCCGTCGAGACGGCGACCCCCTGCTGGTCGAGGAGGAACAGCAGCGTCTCGCCCGCCGCCTCCGGGAAGAGGAGGTGCGCATTGCCGGGCAGCCGCCGCCGCGGGTCCCCCAGGAGCTCGGCCCGGGGCACGAGGGCGCGGATGCCGCGGACGAGGTCGTCGCGGAGCATCCCGAGCCGCTCGGCCTCCGCCTCGCGCTCGGCCGCGGCGAGCTCCGCGGCCACGGCGAAGGCCACCGCCCCGGCGACGTCCTGCGTGCCGGCGCGCAGGCCCCGCTGCTGACCGCCGCCGTGCAGGAGCGGGTGCAGCTGCGCCGAGCGGGCGACCACGAGCGCGCCGACGCCCACCGGGCCGCCCACCTTGTGCGCGGACAGGCTGAGCGCCACCAGCCCCACCCCGGCCGGGGCATCGCCCCGCCACGCGGCGAAGCGCACCGGCACATGACCGAAGGCCGAGACCGCGTCCAGATGCAGCGGGGTGCCCGCAGCCGCCGTCCCGTCGGCGAGGGCGGCGGCATCCTGCAGGGTGCCGACCTCGTTGTTGGCGACGAGCGCGGTCGCCAGCGCGGCGCCCTCGGCCGCCGCGGCAAAGGCCGCCGGGTCGATGCGGCCGAGCCGGTCCAGTGCCACGGCACGCACCGTCGCACCCTCGCGCGCCGCGAGCGCGGCGACCGCGTCGAGGGTCGCGTGGTGCTCGCCGTCCGGCAGCACCACGCTCTCGCGGCCCGTCGTCCGGCCCGACCACAGTCCCTTCACGGCGGTGTTGACCGATTCGGTGCCGCCGGAGGTGAAGATGACCTCGACGGCGTCGCTGTCCACCACCGCCGCCAGGCGCTCCCGCGCCTCCTCCAGCAGGCGCCGCGCGGCCTGGCCGCCGGCATGGATCGAGGAGGCGTTGCCGGCCACGGCGGCCGCGGCCAGCCACGCGTCACGCGCCTCGTCCCGCAGCGGCGTCGTGGCAGCGTGGTCGAGGTAGACCGGCATCGCACTCCTCCCGTCACGTGCCCGTGACCTGGCATAACTACTGTAGATCGCATGGCACGACCCGACTCCGCCCCCGTGCTCAGCCGGACGACGGGACTCTACGACCCCCGCCTGGACGGACTGGGGGTCACCCTCGCGCCCGAAGGCGGCACGCTGCGCGTGTGGTCGCACGCCGCAGATGCCCTCGAGCTGGTCATCTTCGACGACGTCGACCTGGACTGGGCCGTCGACCGGCTTCCGCTGGCCCGCGGCGAGGGGGACGTCTGGTCGGTCACCACGCCGCTGCTGCGGCCGGGCACGCGCTACGCCGTGCGCGCCGACGGCCCCCACACCCCCGGCAGCACCTTCAACCGCGAGACCCTCCTCGTCGAGCCGTACGCGCGGGGGCTCGTCTCCGGAGGCTACGGCGATCATCGCGGCGTCGTGGTCGACGGCTCGTTCGACTGGGGAGGCGTGCGCAAGCCCGCCGTGCCCCTGGATCGGACGGTGCTGTACGAGGGGCACGTGAAGGGCCTCTCCAAACGCCATCCGCGCGTGCCGCCCGCCCTCCACGGCACCTACGCCGGGCTCGCCCACCCGGCGATGATCGAGCACTTCCACGCCCTGGGGGTCACCTCGATCGAACTGCTGCCCGTGCACGCGTTCACGACGGAGCCCCGGCTGCTCCAGCTCGGACTGTCGAACTACTGGGGTTACAACACGCTGAACTTCTTCACTCCGCACGCCCCGTACGCCACCGCCGAGAGCCGCCGGGAGGGGCCGGAGGCGGTGCTGCGCGAGTTCAAGGGGATGGTCCGTCTCCTCCACGAGGCGGGCCTGGAGGTCATCCTCGACGTCGTCTACAACCACACCGCGGAGGAGGGCATCGGCGGGCCGCGCTCGAGCCTGCGGGGCCTGGACAACCGCGCCTACTACCGGCAGACCGACGAGGGCACCTACATCGACGTCACCGGATGCGGCAACGCCGTGGACACCTCCACCGCTGCCGCCGCACGTCTCGTTCTGGATTCGCTCCGGTACTGGGCGAACGACGTGCAGATCGACGGGTTCCGCTTCGATCTCGCCGCGACCCTCGGCCGCGACGGCGCGCACACCTTCACCCCCGAGCACCCGCTGCTGCGCGCCATCATCGACGACCCGGAGCTTGCCGGGGTGAAGAAGATCGCCGAGCCGTGGGACGTGGGCATGGGCGGCTGGCAGACGGGCAACTTCGGACCCGGCTGGATGGAGTGGAACGATCGCTATCGCGACCGTGTCCGCAACTTCTGGCTCAGCGACGTCGACTACGCCCGCCGCGCCAGCACCGCCCCCGTGGGGATCGGCGGCTTCGCCACGCGCCTGGCGGGCTCCTCGAACACGTTCACCGAGCAGCGCGGCCCCCTCGCGGGGGTGAACTTCGTCACCGCGCACGACGGCTTCACCCTCCACGACCTCGTCTCCTACGACGTCAAGCACAACCTCGGCAACGGCGAGCAGGGCCGCGACGGCGCCGACACCAACCGCTCCTTCAACCACGGCGCGGAGGGGGCGACCGACAATCCGGAGATCCTCGCCACGCGCCGCAAGGCCATGCGCAACCTCGTGGGCACGCTGCTGCTGTCGGCGGGGATCCCGATGCTCACCGCGGGGGACGAGTACGGCCGCACCCAGCGGGGCAACAACAACGCCTACTGCCACGACTCCCCCCTCACGTGGCTGCACTGGGAGCACGCGCCGTGGCAGGACCATCTCTTCGCACACGTGCAGCGCCTGCTGCTGGTCCGCCGCGAGAACCCGGCGCTGCGCCCGATCCGCTTCGCCCGGCTCGGCGAGCACACGCCCTCGGCGTCCGTCATGGAGTGGTTCGACGACACCGGGCAGACCATGGCGAGCGAGCAGTGGACCGACCCCTCCCACCGGACGCTCCAGTACGTCGCCGCCTCCACGCCCGAGAACGAGGAGTTCAACCGCATCCTGCTCATCGTCCACGGCAGTGAGACCCCCATCGAGGTGACCCTCCCCGCCCTCGAGGGCGCCGAGCGCTTCGTGTCGCTGTGGCGGAGCGCCGACGAGCGGCCCCTCACGGCGGAGACCGTGCACCACGCGGGCGAGCTCGTGCCGGTGGCGCCGACCTCGATGCACCTGTTCCGCGTGGAATGAGCCACCGCCCGCCCGCTTGTCAAGCGCGACCGGCGCTCCTGCGCGCCGCGGAGGCCGCGGGGTAGGTTCGGAGCGTGGCTCCTCCGACGCGTCCCTCCGCCCCCCGTCCGTGGCGCAGCGCCACCGCGATCCCGGTCCGCCCCGCGGTGGCGACCCCCGGCGACACGGTAACCCCCCGCATCCCGCTCGCGTTGCCGCGACCGGCGGTGCCGGGCGGTGCGTTCCGCCCGAGTGCCTACGTCGAGGAGGCGGTGCCCTTCACGGTGACCGCATTCCGCGAGGGGCACGACCTCATCGGCGCGCACGTCCGGCTGTTCTCCCCCTCCGGGGACGAGTCGCTGCATCGCCTGCGAGCCCTCGGCGACGGTTTCGACCGGTGGTCCAGCGTGATCGTGCTGCTCGAGCAGGGCGTGTGGCGGTTCCGCTTCGAGGCCTTCGCCGACGATTTCGCCACGTGGCAGCACGCCGCCGAGGTGAAGATCGCCGCGGGCGTGGACACCGCGCTCATGCGCGAGTCCGGCGCGCTGCTGTTCGACCGGGCGATCGCGGACAAGACGCGCCCGCGAGCCGAGCGGAGCACCCTCGAGGGAGCCGCGGCGGTGCTCCGCGACCCCGCGGTGTCGGATGCGGCCGCCCTGGGCATCGTCGATGACACCGCGATCGCGGGCTTCTTCGCCGAGCGCCCGCTGACGGGGCTGGTCAGCGTCGGAGCGGAGACCGAGCTGCTGGTGGAGCGCCGTCGCGCGGGTGTCGGCGCGTGGTACGAGTTCTTCCCGCGTTCGGAGGGGGCGCGCCTGTTCAAGGACGGGACGGTGCGCAGCGGCACCTTCCGCACCGCGGCCAAGCGGCTCCCGGCCGTCGCCGCCATGGGGTTCGACGTGCTCTACCTCCCCCCGATCCACCCCATCGGGCACACCAACCGCAAGGGCCGCAACAACACGCTGGACCCGCAGCCGGGAGACCCCGGCTCGCCGTGGGCCATCGGCTCGTCCGAGTGCGGCCACGACGCGGTCCACCCCGACCTCCGCACGCTCGCCGACTTCCGCGCCTTCGTGCGGGCGGCGCGGGCCGAGGGACTGG
>CAZBZR010000039.1:23073-23692 GCA_964496445.1 uncultured Microbacterium sp. | reverse complement strand
ACCGCGGCGAGGTGCGCGTGGATGCCAACGCGCACCACTCCGCCAACACGGCGCGCTGCGATGCGCTGCTGGTGGACAGCATCTCGCGCTCAGACACCTACCCGGCGATCGATATCCGCGTCGACGACGTGCAGCTGGGCCACGAGGCCACGGTGTCGAAGGTCAGCGAGGAGCAGCTGTTCTACCTGATGAGCCGCGGGATGCCCGAGGACGAGGCGATGGCGATGATCGTGCGCGGATTCATCGAGCCGATCGCCCGTGAACTGCCCATGGAATACGCCCTCGAGCTGAACAAGCTCATCGAGATGGGCATGGAAGGATCCGTCGGCTGATGACGACACCCACCGAGGCCCCCGCCGTCGCCCCCGAGACGTCGCAGGGTCACATCGACCCTGCCGCGCGCCTTCGCGGGGCGGGCGTGTGCCCGGGCAGATCCCGACGGGGTGCCCTCATCCACGGGGGTGGTGTCCTCGATGGCCCACGACACCCACCGGCCGTCCGCCCTCACCGCGAGCACGTCGTCAACGACGAGTGACTGCCACTCATCCGGGATGAGCCCGTACGACTGCGACAGGAACGCCGCGTCCTCACCCTCGCTTATTCGCCACCTTGGGCACAC
>CAZBZR010000039.1:22083-23063 GCA_964496445.1 uncultured Microbacterium sp. | reverse complement strand
AGACCCGCTCCGAGCGTCCCTGGTCCTTCGACCCGGCCGACTTCGCCGTCCCCACCGGCCGCGAGGTCAACTGGAAGCACACGCCGGTGAGCGCCCTGCGTCCGCTCTTCGCGAATGAGGCCGCACCCCACGGTGTCATCTCCGTCGACGTCGCCGCCCCCGAGGGCGTCGAGCAGACGCGCCTGCGGGCGGGCGACGCACCCCGCGGCGAGGTGTTCCGCCCCGAGGACCTGCCGAGCGCGATCGCGTGGACGCAGGAGACCGAGGCCCCCCTCATCCGCATCCCCGCCGGCGTCGAGCTGGACGCGCCCGTCGTGGTGCGCCTCACCGGCACCGGTGGCCTCGCCCACGCGCACGTCGTGATCGAGGCGCAGCCGCACTCCCGCGGCACGGTGATCCTCCGCCACGAGGGACGCGCCACGCATGCCCAGAACGTCGAGATCGTCGTCCGCGACGGCGCGCAGCTCACGGTCATCGCCCTGCACCGCTGGGAGGACGACGCGGTGCACGCGGCGGCCCACCAGGCGCGTGTGGAGCGCGACGCGCAGCTCACGCACGTCGTGGTGACGCTGGGCGGCGGCGTCGTCCGAGTGAACCCCTCGGTCGAGCTCGCCGGCTCCGGCGCGCAGGGACGCCTCCTCGGGCTCTCCTTCGCCGACGCCGGTCAGCACTTCGAGTCGCAGGTGTACCTCCACCACAAGGGCGCGCACACCGTCGGCGACGTGCTCTACAAGGGCGCGCTGCAGGGTGAGAGCGCCCGTAGCGTCTGGATCGGCGACGTGCTCATCGGACCGGATGCCGTGGGCACCGACTCGTACGAGGCCAACCGGAACCTGGTCCTGACCGACGGCGCCCGAGCCGATTCCATCCCGAACCTGGAGATCGAGACCGGCGACATCGTCGGGGCGGGCCACGCCAGCGCCACCGGGCGTTTCGACGACGAGCAGCTGTTCTACCTGCAGGCGCGCGGCATCTCCGAG
>CAZBZR010000039.1:0-22073 GCA_964496445.1 uncultured Microbacterium sp. | reverse complement strand
CGGTGCGTTCGCGATCCCCGCGCCCGCTGGTGCGTTCGTGCTCGGCTTCCTCACCGAGATCGTGCAGCGCATCGGCGTGCCCGAGCTCGAGGCCGAGCTGACCGAGGCCATCGAGCGCGAACTGGCCGAAGGCGGTGCGCTGTGACCGCACAGCGCGTCTGCGCCCTCAGCGACCTCGAGCAGGACACCGCCCTGCGCGTGGAAGTCGACGGCATCGCCATCGCCGTCGTCCGCGACGCCAACGACGAGGTGCACGCCATCGGCGACACCTGCACGCACGGCGACATCTCGCTGGCCGAGGGATTCGTCGAGGGCGATTCGCTGGAGTGCTGGGCGCACGGCTCGGCCTTCTCACTGCGCACCGGAAAGCCCCTGAACCTCCCGGCCTTCGAGCCGGTGCCCGTCTACGTCGTCGAGATCGACGGCGACGACGTGCTCATCGACCCCACCCGAACGAAGGAAGTCTGAATGTCTGTCCTGGAGATCCGCGACCTGCACGTCACGGTCGAGACGGATGCCGGCACCACGCCCATCCTCAACGGTGTGAGCCTGACGATCCGCACGGGGGAGACCCACGCGATCATGGGCCCGAACGGCTCGGGCAAGTCCACCCTCGCCTACACGATCGCCGGTCACCCGAAGTACACCGTCACTTCCGGCACCATCACGCTCGACGGCGAGGACGTCCTGGCGATGAGCGTGGACGAGCGCGCCCGCGCGGGGCTGTTCCTCGCGATGCAGTACCCGGTGGAGATCCCCGGCGTCACGGTCACGAACTTCCTCCGCACCGCCAAGACGGCCGTCGACGGTGAGGCTCCCGGCATCCGCGCCTGGACCAAGGACGTCAAGGACGCGATGAAGAACCTGCGCATGGATCCGAAGTTCGCCCAGCGCAACGTCAACGAGGGCTTCTCCGGCGGCGAGAAGAAGCGCCACGAGATCCTTCAGCTCGAGCTGCTGCAGCCGAAGATCGCCATCCTGGACGAGACCGGCTCGGGCCTGGACGCCGATGCGCTCAAGATCGTCTCGGAGGGTGTGAACCGCGCGAAGGAGAACACCGATCTCGGTGTGCTGCTGATCACCCACTACACCCGCATCCTGCGCTACATCCGCCCCGATCACGTCCACGTGATCGTCGCCGGGCGCATCGCCGAAGAGGGCGGGCCGGAGCTCGCCGACCGCCTCGAGGAAGAGGGCTACGACCGCTTCCTCACCGAGTCGGGCACCGCGGTCGACGCGTGAGCGCCGACGGCGCGTAGGATCGTTACATGACCGCAACACTCGCTCCCGAGAAGTACGACGAGGTCACCGAGGCCCTCAAGGACGTCATGGACCCCGAGCTGGGGATCAACGTCGTCGACCTCGGCCTCATCTACGACCTCGCGTGGGACGACGAGAACGACGCCCTGGTCATCCACATGACGCTGACGTCGGCGGGCTGCCCCCTCACCGATGTGCTCGAGGAGCAGACCGCCCAGGCGCTGGACAACGTCGTGGAGCGGTTCCGCATCAACTGGGTGTGGATGCCGCCGTGGGGTCCCGAGCGGATCACCGACGACGGGCGCGACATGATGCGCGCCCTGGGCTTCGCCATCTGAGCCACGCCCCGCCCGTCCGTCTCCGCGCCTGGTGACCGGCGTGCTGCCCGAACTCCTCACTCCTGTCGCCGGGGACTGTGGCTCGCGGCGTGTCGCCGCGGCTGGGGCCCGGGCTTGAGGAGTTCGGGAGGGGCCTGCCCGTCGGCGGCCGCTCGCGCCGCGCGACTCGGCCGGCCGCGCCACCCACCCACCCCCGCGCCGCACCACCCACGCGCCTGCCGCGCACCAGCGACCCACCGCGGCGCCCCGCTGCCACCGGCGTGCGGCCCGAACTCCTCACTCCTGTCGCCGGAGACTGTGGCTCGCGGCGTGTCGCCGCGGCTGGGGCCCGGCCTTGAGGAGTTCGGGAGAGGCTGGGGCGGAGAGGCGGGCGGGCTCGCCGCATCGTAGGCTCGACGGGTGAGTGTCGCGCCGCTGCAAGCCCTGCCCCTGGACCGGCTTCGGGAGCGGACGAGTGCGAAATGGCGCACGTACGGCCCGGATGTGCTGCCGCTGTTCGTCGCGGAGACAGACTTCCCGCTCGCGCCGGGCATCGCCGAGGCGCTGCACGCCGCCGTCGAGCGCGGGGACACCGGCTACACCCCGCCGAACTCGGGGCTCCGCGAGGCGTACGCCGACTTCGCCGCACGTCGGTTCGGCTGGCAGCCCGACCCCGACCGGATGCGCTCCACCTGCGACGTCATGATGGGCGTCGTCGAGGTGCTCCGTGCGGTGATCGCGCCCGGCGACCGCGTCGTGATCACCCCGCCGGTGTATCCGCCGTTCTACGACGGCGTGGCCGAGGCCGGCGGCGTGGTCGAGCGTGTCGCGCTCCGCGACACCGGGGAGGGCTGGGAGCTCGATCTTCCGGGCATCGAGCGCGCCCTCGCCGATGGTGCGCGGGCGGTGCTGTTGTGCAACCCGCATAACCCGACCGGTACGGTGCATGCGCGGGCGGCACTGGCCGAGCTCGCCCGCGTTGCCGCGCGGCATGGCGCCGTCGTCCTCAGCGACGAGATCCACGCCCCGCTGTCCCAGCCGGGAGCAGGCTTCACCCCCTTCCTCGCGGCCTCGGCCGAGAGCGCCGAAGTCGGATTCGCGTTCGTCAGCGCGAGCAAGGCGTTCAACCTCGCGGGGCTGAAGTGCGCCCTGATGGTCGCCGGCTCCGATGCCCACGCCGCGGTGCTGCGCGCGCTGCCGGCGGAGGTGGAGTGGCGCACCGGCCTGTTCGGGGTCATCGCCGCCCGCGCCGCGTTCTCGCCGGAGAGCGACGCATGGCTCGACGGGCTCCTGGCGGCGCTGGATGAGAACCGGCGCCTGCTCGCCGAGCTCCTCGCCGCCCAGCTGCCGGCGGCCCGGTACCGGATCCCCGACGCCGGCTTCCTTGCGTGGGTCGACCTCTCCGCCTACGGATGGGGCGAGAACCCGGCCACCCGGATCCGCCGCGATGCGCGCGTGGCCTTGCACCACGGCCCGATGTTCGGTGATGAGGGATCCGGCCACGTGCGGATCAACTTCGGATGCGCGCCCGACGTGCTGCGCGAGGCGATCGCGCGCATCGGCGCGCTGGCACAGGCGTGACCGCGCCCGCGAGCGCGTCGACGGGGGTCTGGAGCGCGAGGTTCTTCTGGGTGACGGCGGGAGCGGTCGCCCTCATCTTCCTCGCCGCGGTGCAGTCCCTGGCCGTGACGACGGTCATGCCGGTCGTCAGCGCCGATCTCGACGGTAGCGCCCTGTACGCGGTCGCCTTCTCCGGCACGCTGGCCACCAGCGTCATCGGTATGGTGGCGGTGGGAGCCTGGTGCGACCGCGGCGGCGTGCTGCTGCCGCTGACGACCTCCGTCGCGCTGTTCGTGGCCGGGCTCGCCCTGGCCGGCCTCGCCCCCACCATGGAGCTCCTCGTCGCGGGGCGCCTGGTGCAGGGACTCGGCACCGGCGGGCAGACCGTCGCCCTCTATGTGGTGGTGGCGCGCGTGTACCCCGCCGCGGTGCACGGCCGCGTGTTCGCCGCATTCTCCGCGGCATGGGTGGTGCCCTCGCTCATCGGGCCGTTCCTCGCCGGTGCGGTGGCGGAGTTCCTGCACTGGCGCTGGGTGTTCCTCGGCGTGGCGATCCTCACCATCGCGGCGTTCGTCGCCGTCGTAGCGCGGCTGCACGCGCTGCCGCTGGACACGGAGCATCCGGCGACGGGTCGCGTCGCCCCCCGGCTGTGGTGCGCGGTGGCGGTGGCCGGGGGCGCCGTCGCGGTGAGCCTGGCGGGGGAACTCGGATCGTGGGCGTGGATCACGGTGGCCCTCGGCGTCGCCGTCATCGCGCTGACCGTACGTCCTCTCCTTCCCGTCGGCACGCTGCGCGCCGGACGGGGGCTCCCCAGCGTCGTCCTCATGCGCGGCCTCATCGCGGGGTCCCTGTTCGGCGCGGAGGTGTACGTGCCGTATCTCCTCATCGCCGACTACGGATTCTCGCCGACGTGGGCGGGCCTCGGCCTCAGCGCCGCCGCGCTGTCGTGGGCGCTATGCGCCGAGATGCAAGGGCGCGTCGGCGATCGCCTGGGCAACGCCCGCATCACGCTCCTCGGCTCCAGCGGACTTCTCACCGCACTGCTCCTGGCGTGCGCGACCGCCGCGTGGCAGCTGCATCCCGCCGTCCTCATCGTCGGCTGGGCGCTGGCGGGAGGCGGCATGGGGCTCATGTACCCGCGGCTGACCGTGCTCACCCTCGCCTACGCGACACCGCAGGAGCAGGGATTCGCCTCCTCCGCGCTGTCGATCTCGGATGCGCTCGGCTCGGCGCTGACCATCGCCGTCATGGGACTGGTGTTCACGGCCCTCGCCGCCACCGGGGCGGGGTTCGCCGCGGTGTTCGCGGTGGGTGCGGCGCTCGCGCTGCTGGCACTCGTGCCGGGGCTGCGGCTCGGCCACGCCCGTGAGGCAGGCGCCTAGTTCTCGGTACGGCCCTCGCGCCAGTAGCCCATGAACGCCACCGCGCGGCGGTCGACGCCGTGCTCGGCGACGAGGTGGCGGCGCAGCGCCTTGATCGCGCTCGCTTCACCGGCCAGCCACGCGTACATCGGGGCGCTCTTGAGCGCGGCGCCGCCCTTGGCCGTCCGCGGCACCTCCCAGAGGATCCCCTCGTCGATGTCGATCTCCTCCACCTCGCTCCCGCGTCCCGGCGGGACGAGGGAGTGCGCCGCCTCACGTACCGCCTCCTCGAGGTGGCGATGGCGGGGGCCGTCGCCGCGGCCGGCCATGCGGTAGGAGAAGCCGGGATGCCGCGGCAGGTAGGCGAGGTCGGCGGCGTCCGGCACCTCCAGCACCACGATGCCGCGCGCGTCGGCCGGCAGCTGCTCGAGGATGACCGCGATCGCGGGTGCGGCGGTCTCGTCCCCGGCGAGCAGGTAGCACCCCGTCGCGGCCGGCGGCACGAAGTCGATGCCGAAGCTCACGCCGGTGTGGGCCGTCGTCGGTGCGAAGATGAGCACCTCGTCCCCGACTGTCGCGCGGTCGATCCAGGCTGAGGCGGGGCCGATCACCTCGTGGGCGACCATGTCGACGTCCACCTCGGCGACGTCGCTTCGGACCGCTCGGGTGGTGTAGGTGCGGAAGGGGGGCCGGGATGCCTCGTCCAGCCCGCGCCAGCGGGCGTACCAGTCCTCGTCGACCGGCATCGCGTCGATGCCGGCGACGGCGGTGGGGAACACGATCTTGATGCGCTGGTCATACCCCGGGTCGCCGTAGTCGGCGAGGTCGTCGCCGGCGAAGGTGAACCGCCGGAAGCTCGGGGTCAGGTCGGTGACGCTCTTCACCCGCGCCCGGAAGAAGCGGCTGGTGGCGACGGCGGTGCCGGTCATGCGGAGTTCCGATCGGAGAGGGCGGCGTGATGACGGCCGCGGGGGAGGACGAGGGGGGTGCCGGAGACGGGATCGGGGACGACGAGTGAGTCCACCCCGAACACCGTGGCGATGAGGTCGCTGGTGATGACGTCGGTGGGGGAGCCGCCGGCGATCACCGCACCGTCGCGCAGCGCGAAGAGGTGGTCGGCATAGCGTGCGGCGAGGTTGATGTCGTGGAGCACCATGACCGTGGTCGTCCCGCGGTCGCGGTTGAGGTCGGTGAGGAGATCGAGCACTTCGATCTGATGTGCGACGTCCAGGAACGTCGTCGGCTCGTCCAGCAGCAGGATGTCCGTCTCCTGTGCGAGCGCCATCGCGATCCACACCCGCTGGCGCTGCCCGCCCGACAGCTCGTCGACGGCACGGTCGGCGAGGTCGGCGATGCCGGTGGCCTTCAACGCCGCGGCGACCACCTCGTAGTCCCGCGCGCTCCAGCGAGCGAGCGGCTTCTGATGCGGATGACGGCCGCGCCCGACGAGGTCGGCCACCGCGATGCCCTCGGGGGCGAGGGGGCTCTGCGGGAGTAGCCCGAGGGTGCGGGCGACCTCGCGCGAGGGCTGCCGATGCACCGCCTTGCCGTCGAGCACGACCTGGCCCGACTTCGGCGTGAGCAGCCGGGCGAACGCGCGCAGCAGCGTGGACTTGCCGCATCCGTTGGCGCCCACGATGGCGGTGATGCGGCCGGGCGGGATGACCAGATCGAGGTCGCTGACGATGACGCGGTCGCCGTAGGCGAGGGTGACCCCCTCGGCGGCGAGGGTGTGGGACTCGGTCACAGGGAGCCTCCCGAGCGGTTGGTCCGGATGAGGAGATAGATGAGGTACGGCGCTCCCAGGACGCCGGTGACGACACCGACGGGGTAGCGGTTGTCGAAGGCGAACTGCCCGATGAGGTCGGCGGCGAGGACGAGGACGACCCCCACGAGCGCCGAGGGGACGAGGAGAGAGGCGCCCGGTCCGACCAGGCGCGCGGCGATCGGACCGGCCATGAAGGCCACGAAGGCGATCGGGCCGGCCGCGGCGGTGGCGAAGGCGAGCAGCGCGACGGCGCCGATGATGAGGAGGGCACGCGTGCGCCGGACGGAGACGCCGAGCGAGGTGGCGGAGTCGTCGCCGAGCCGGAGCACCGCGAGGTCGCGGCCCGAGGAGACGAGGAGGGGGACGAGCACGGCGGCGGCGATGGCGAGCGGCAGCACCGAGCCCCACGACGCGCCGTTGAGGCTCCCGGTCAGCCACTGCATCGCCGTCTGCAGATCCCACGCCGCCGCGCGCGAGAGCACGTAGGTCACGACGCTGTCCAGCATCGCGGCCACGCCGATGCCGATGAGGATGAGCCGCGTGCCGGCGAATCCGCCGCGGTGGGACAGCAGGTAGATGGCGAGGGCGGTCAGCAGTGCTCCGCCCAGCGCGAGGAAGGACACCGCCGTCTGCCCGAGGGCGAGGACGACGATCCCGAACACCGCGCTGGCGCTCGCGCCGCTGCTGATGCCGATGATGTCGGGGGAGGCGAGCGGATTGCGCAGCATCGTCTGGAAGACGACACCGGCCATGCCGAAGGCCAGGCCCGCGAGCACGGCCAGCGCGGCGCGCGGCAGACGCAGCTCGCCGACGGTGAACGACGCTCCCGGCACCGTCTCGCCGAGGATGACGCGCAGGATCTCGACGGGATCGTAGAACGTGCGTCCCACCATGAGGCTCGTCGCGACGAGGGCGACGGCGAGGGCGGCGAGGACCGCGGTGACCACGGCGCGGCGGCGCATCCGGGATCGGCGGCCGGCCACCACCGTCAGGGCGAGGGCGCTCACAGTTCCCGGACCTTCTGGCGGCGGACGATCGCGATGAACACGGGTGCGCCGATGAGCGCGGTGATGATGCCGACCTCGACCTCGCTCGGACGGGCGATCACGCGGCCGATGATGTCGGCGACCAGGAGGAGCGCGGCACCCGCGAGCGCGCAGAAAGGCAGGAGCCACCGGTGGTCGGTGCCCACCAGCAGGCGGCACAGGTGCGGGATGACGAGGCCCACGAACGCGATGGGTCCGGCGATCGCGGTGGCCGCCGCGCACAGCAGCACCGCGCCCACCGACGCGATGAGGCGGGTGCGGGCGACGTGCTCGCCGAGACCGGTCGCCATGTCGTCGCCCAGGGCGAGGGAGTTCATGCCGCGCGCGGTGAGGACGCAGATCAGGATGCCCGCGGCGAACGCCGGGATCATCACCGCGATGCGATCCCACGTCGCACCGCCCACCCCGCCGATCTGCCAGAAGCGGAACGTCTCGAGCAGGTCGACGCGGGGAAGGAGGATCGCGCTGACGAGCGAGGTGAACGCCGCGGTGGTGGCCGCTCCGGCCAGGGCGAGCTTGAGCGGCGTGGCGCCGCCGCGTCCGAGCGAGCCGACGGTGTAGACGAACACGGCGGCCACCGCCGCCCCCACCGTGGCGAACGCGAGGTACGCGTAGGGGTTCGACAGTCCGAAGAAGGCGATGCTGACCACGACCGCGAGCGCCGCGCCGCCGGATACCCCGAGGATGCCGGGGTCGGCGAGCGGATTCCGCGTGACGGCCTGCATCGTCATCCCCGACAGCGCCAGGGCGGCGCCGACGAGGAGCGCGAGCACCGTCCGCGGCCAGCGGGCGACGACCGCCGCCTCGCCGACGCCGTCGGTGCTTCCGCCGAGGGCTGAGACGATCTCCCCCCACGACACCGGACGGGTGCCGAAGGCGATGGAGGCGACCATCAGCAGCAGGACGAGGACGATCAGCGCGCTCAGCCACAGCAGGCGCACCCCTGCCGGGCGCCTCAGGGGTGCGGCGTCCGGCAGGGTCTGCGGGCGAGCGAGGGTCGTCACCGGATGTCAGCCCAGCGGTGCGGCGAGGATCGCGAAGTAGTCGCGCACGCCCCACAGGATGGACAGCGGAGTCGGGTTGGCGGATGCGGCCAGCGGCGTGCTGTCCGGGAGCACCGCGATGCGGCCCTCGGCGATGGCGGGGATCTGCGACAGCAGCGGGTCGGCCTGCAGCTGCGCGACGAGGTCGCCGTCCGGGTCGCCGTAGGTGACGAAGACATCCACGTCGGCGAAGCGGTCGGCCTCCTCGGCGCTGACCGTCACGTAGAACGCATCCGTGCCCTCCGATTCCGCCGCCACGACCTCAGGCAGCGGCAGGCCGTGATCGACGAGGAAGCCGGGGCGGGTGTCGTGGCTCGTGTAGAAGCCGATCTGGCTGAGGTCGCTCGGGTCGAGGTAGGAGAACAGCACCTTCGCGTCGGCGAGGGAGGGCTGCTCGGCGAGGGCGCTGTCGACCTCGGCGTCCAGCTCGGCGATGAGCGTGTCGCCCTCCTCCGCGAGCCCGAGCGCCTGCGAGTTCAGGCGGATCATGTCCTGGTAGGACGTGCCCCACGCGACTTCGGGATACGCGACGACCGGGGCGATCTTGGAGAGGGTGTCGTACTCCTCCTCGGTGAGACCGGAGTAGGAGGCGAGGATGACGTCGGGCTCAGTGTCGGCGATGGCCTCGAAGTCGATGCCGTCGCCACCGTCGAACAGCACCGGCGTCTCGGCGCCGAGCTCCTCGAGACGGTCCTCGACCCACGGCAGCACGCCGTCCCCGTCGTCATCGCCCCACGCCGCCTTCTCCATGCCGACCGGGACGACGCCCAAGGCGAGAGGGACCTCGTGGTTCGCCCACGCGACGGTGGCGACCCGCTCGGGCTGGGACTCGATGACCGTTTCGCCGAAGGCATGCGTGATGGTCACCGGGAAGCCGTCGGCTCCGGCGGCGTCATCGGTGCCCGAGGGGGAGGAACTCGCGGTGGCGCAGCCGGTGAGGACGAGGGCTGTGCCGGCCACGAGGGCGGCGGTGGTACGGATGCGGGGCACAGAGATCTCCTCCGAGTTAGGTAAGGGTGGCCTTAGTTTAGGGCGGCCGCGCGCGAGCGCGCCAACTCGGATCTCTCGATGACGAGAGAAAGGCCCCGGCGATGCCGGGGCCTTTCGGGGTTCGAGGTCAGCGGGTGCGGTCGACGCTGCGCACCAGCGCCCACGTCCCGGGAAGCAGCAGCGCGACGAACGCGGCCTTCAGCACGCCGGGGATGAGGAAGGGGACGACGCCGGCATCCAGGACGGACGCGACGGTGATCTGCTGCCCGAGGACGCTCGCGAGGATCAGGGCGAGGTAGGGCACGCCGAAGAGGAACGGCACGATGCTCGCGGCGAGGAACCCGAGGAAGGCCAGGGCGGGAGTGCGGTCCCACGCGCGCTCGGCGAACCATCCCGCGAGGAAGGCGGCGGGGATGAACCCGACGATGAAGCCGAAGGACGGCGACAGCACGTACCCCGGGCCGGCGACGGGGCCGGCGAAGACCGGGAGGCCCGCCAGGCCCACCAGCGCGTAGGCGGTGAGGCTCGCCGCGCCGCGGCGTGCGCCGAGCGCCGCGCCGACGAGGATGACCCCGGCGGTCTGACCCGTGATGGGCACCGGGCCGATGAAGAAGGAGACTTTCGCCAGGAGGGCCATCACGACGACGCCGCCGAGGACCAGCGCGGCGTCGACGGCGAGGGCCCGGCCGCGGCTGGCAGGCCGGCCGGCGAGGTCGGCGAGGACGCGGGGCGCGGCGGCGGGGACGGCGAGGGACATGGCACTCCTTGGGGCCCGCGGGATGGGGGAGCGGGCGTCGCGACTTATACTAGGGGGCTGGCCATCCGCCACCCCTGCCCCCTTACCCGAGAGAACGGACGTTCGCTGTGCTCGCCGTGCACGACCTCGAGATCCGCGTGGGAGCACGCGTGCTGATGTCCGAGGTGTCCTTCCGCGTCTCGGCGGGAGACAAGATCGGGCTCGTGGGTCGCAACGGCGCCGGCAAGACCACTCTGACCAAGGTGCTCGCGGGCGATCTGATCCCCAGCGACGGCCGCGTGGACCGCTCGGGCGAGCTCGGCTATCTCCCGCAGGATCCGCGCTCCGGTGACCCCGAGATGCTCGCACGCACCCGCATCCTGGACGCCCGCGGCCTCGGATCCCTCGCCCTCGGGATGCAGGAGGCCTCGGTGCAGATGGCCGACGAGGACGCCGACGTCGCCGCGCGGGCGATGCGGCGCTACGGCACCCTCACCGAGCGTTTCGAGGCCCTCGGCGGGTATGCCGCGGAAGCCGAGGCGGCCTCGATCGCGCACAACCTGTCGCTTCCCGACCGCATCCTGGACCAGCCGCTGAAGACGCTGTCGGGCGGTCAGCGCCGCCGCATCGAGCTCGCGCGCATCCTGTTCTCGGATGCCGCGACCATGATCCTCGACGAGCCGACCAACCACCTCGACGCCGACAGCGTCGTGTGGCTGCGCGAGTTCCTCAAGGGCTACAAGGGTGGGCTCATCGTCATCAGCCACGACGTGGAGCTCGTGGGTGAGACCGTCAACCGCGTGTTCTACCTCGACGCGAATCGCCAGGTCATCGACGTCTACAACATGAACTGGAAGAACTACCTTCGTCAGCGGGTGGCTGACGAGGAGCGCCGCAAGAAGGAGCGCGCCAACGTCGAGAAGAAGGCGACCGCCCTGCAGCAGCAGGCCGCGCGCTTCGGGGCGAAGGCGTCGAAGGCCGCGGCCGCCCACCAGATGGTCGCGCGCGCGGAGAAGATGCTGTCGGGTCTGGATGAGGTGCGCCAGGAGGAGCGGGTCGCCAAGCTCCGCTTCCCCAAGCCGGCGCCGTGCGGCAAGACGCCGTTGATGGCCCGCGGGCTGTCGAAGTCGTACGGATCGCTGGAGATCTTCACGGACGTCGACCTCGCGATCGACCGTGGCTCGCGCGTGGTCATCCTCGGCCTCAACGGTGCCGGCAAGACGACGCTCCTGCGCATGCTCGCCGGCGTCGACGACCCCGACACCGGCACGATCGAGCCCGGCCACGGCCTGAAGATCGGGTACTACGCGCAGGAGCACGAGAACCTCGATGTGAACCGCTCGGTGCTGGAGAACATGATGTCGGCGGCGCCGGACATCACCGCGACCGAGGCGCGGAAGGTGCTCGGGTCGTTCCTGTTCACCGGCGACGACGTGCTCAAGCCGGCCGGTGTGCTCTCCGGCGGCGAGAAGACGCGACTGTCACTCGCGACGCTGGTGGTGTCCTCGGCGAACATGCTGCTGCTGGACGAGCCGACGAACAACCTCGATCCGGCTTCCCGCGAGGAGATCCTCGGTGCGCTCGCGCACTACGAGGGTGCCGTGGTGCTCGTTTCCCACGACGAGGGGGCGGTCGAGGCGCTGAACCCCGAGCGCGTCCTCATCCTCCCGGACGGTGTGGAGGACATCTGGGGTCGCGACTACGCCGAGCTCATCACGCTCGCCTGACGTCAGCGCGCGTCGAGCAGGGCGTCCTCGGCCTCGGCGTCGCGGTCGCGGCGCTTCGGCGCGCGAGCGCGGCGCTCACCGGCGTCCTCGCGTGCGTGGCGGCGCTCGGTGACGATGATGTAGATGATGAACGAGAAGCCCATGATCGCGAACAGGATCCACTGGACGGCGTAGGACAGATGGGGGCCCGGGTCATCCGAGGGCGGCGCGATCGTGCCCGGAGCCGTTGCGGGGGCCGGATCCTCCGACACGAGGAGGCCGTAAGCGCCCGTCTCCACGGCGTCCCCGGCGGAGATCGTCTCGGCGATGAGCGGCAACGCGATCGTGGGGACCTGGCCCTCCGGCGCGGATCGTCCGGACGTCGGAAGCGGCTCACCGGGGCGCAGGCGCACCGTGACCGTCGCCGGGCCGGCCGGCGCGGCGGGGACCGCATCCGGCAGGCTGCCCTCGCCGGGGGCGACCCAGCCGCGATCGACGATGAGCACGCGTCCGTCCTCCAGCTGGAAGGGCACGAGGACCTCGAACGCGGCGGTGCCGCCGTGGGGGCGGTTGCGCACGAGCAGCTCGTCGTCGGGGAGGTACTGGCCGGTGAGGACGACGGGGGTCCATTCGTCGCCGGGATCGAGCTCGCCGCCGCGCGCCAGGACGGCGGCGAGCTCGACGGGCGTCGCGTCGTAGTTGGCCGCGACCAGCGCGAGCTGGCGGCCGCGCTCCTCGTTGCGCGCGAACTGCCACTGGGACAGGAACGCGCACGCGATGGCGAAGATGATCGCGACGGCGACGTAGACCGACCAGCGCAGGGCGGCGGGGGCGGTGCGGCGGCTCACGTGGCGGCCCCGGTGGGGAGGACGTCGACGGCGACGGGGAAGTCGCGCGCGGCGAGGAAGTCGCGGAGGTACCCGACGTGCTCGTCGCACGCCGACCAGTACTTGCGGCGATCGGCTGCGTGGATGCGGGGATTGCGCCACGCGATGCGCCACGTCGCCGTCGCGCGGCATCCCGCGCGCGAGCATTCGGCGGTCATGGCTGCTCCGGGTGGGTGTCGCCGGGGTCGATGCGGCGCGTCTCGCTGATGCGGATCACCGTCGGCCCGGACGGGGCTTCGGGCGCGGGGGCGGGGGCTTCCAGCATCCGCTCGGGGTTCTCCGCACGGGCCTCGCGGGGTCCGGCCCCCACGTTGGCGATCACGACCGCGATGTAGGGGAGGAACACCGCGGCCGCTGCGAACACCCACGTGTACCAGCCGAAGGGCTGGATGAGCAGCATCGCGACGAAGCAGGCGACACGGATGCCCATCGTGATGACGTAGCGGGTGATCCGCGCGTCGGCGTCGTCGCGCGGTGCGCGCGGCAGCGACGTGGCGGAGGGTGCGGGGTGCGGGGATCTCACGGTGCCCCCAGACTACGCCGGGGACACCCGGGCGGGGTCTACGAGGAGGTGTACCCGCTCGTGGCCAGGGCGCCGAACACGGCGACGAACCAGAAGATGAGGGCGATGCCGAAGATGAGGCCGAGCCCGACGCCGACCCAGCCGAGGATCGTGCCGGTGAGAGCCATGCCTCGGCCGTTCTCCCCGCTCGTCTTCAGCTGCTTCAGCGACATGTGGCCGGTGATCACCGCGACGATCGAGGCGATGAGCGGCAGGATCACGAACGCGGCGATGCCCGCGACGAGCGAGACGATGGCGAGCGAGTTGGTGCGCGGCGCGGCGGCGCCGTAGGCCTGACCGTACGCGGGCGCGCCGGCGTATGCGGGCGGGGCCGGGTAGGCCGGCGCGCTGCCGTACGCGGGAGCGTTCTGGTACGCCGGGGCGCTCGGGTAAGCGGGCGGGTTCTGGTAGGCCGGCGGATTCGAGGCCGGGGCGGGGTACGCGGGCGGCGGGTAGGCGCCGGGTGCTGCCTGGGGGGCCGGGGCGTCGGCGCCGGACGACGCGTACGGCGGCACCGGCGGCGCGGACGCCGCGGGGGCGGTCTCGTCGGCGGGCTGCGGGGAAGTGGGGTCGCTCACGGGATCCCTTTCTGAGAACGTGTGCCTCCAGCGTCCCAGCGCGGCATCCGCGGTGTCAAACCTCCCGCCTCGCCTAGGCTGAGGAGTCGTCGTCCCGAGAACGGAGCTTCCCATGCCGAACGATCGCGTCGTCCTGGTCACCGGAGGAAACCGCGGCATCGGCCGCGCGATCGCCGAGCGATTCGTCGCCGAGGGATACCGCGTCGCCGTCACGGCTCGGACGGGGGACGGCCCCGAGGGCACCCTCACGGTGCGTGCGGATGTGACCGATGCCGCCGCCGTGGACGCCGCGTTCCGCGAGGTGGAGGCGACACTCGGCCCGGTCGAGATCGTCGTCGCCAACGCGGGCATCACGAAGGACACGCTGCTGCTGCGGATGAGCGAGGAGGACTTCGACTCGGTCGTGGCCACCAACCTCGGCGGCGCCTTCCGCGTCGTCAAGCGGGCGTCGAAGGGGATGCTGCGGGCGCGGTGGGGGCGCGTCATCCTGATCTCCAGCGTCGTGGGCCTGTACGGGTCGCCCGGGCAGATCAACTACGCCGCGTCGAAGGCCGGTCTGGTCGGTTTCGCGCGCTCTCTCACCAGGGAGCTCGGTGGTCGCGGCATCACGGCCAATGTCGTGGCACCCGGTTTCATCGAGACCGACATGACGGCGGCCCTTCCCGAGGAGACGCAGGCGGAGTACAAGAGCAACATCCCCGCCGGCCGGTTCGCCACCGCGGACGAGGTCGCCGGTGTCGTGACGTGGATCGCCTCGGACGACGCCGCCTACATCTCCGGTGCGGTCATCCCCGTCGACGGCGGTCTCGGGATGGGGCACTGACCGCGACGCATCCGATCCTGTCTTTCCGGTTCACCGCGCGGCGCGGGCGATCGTGCGGCCGAGCGCGGCTGGCTGGGAGAACTGCGGCCAGTGGCCGCTGTGCAGCTCGACGATGTCGAGGTCGGTCAGCGAGGTGAGTCCCGTCGCCCCGTCGGGAGCGGCGGCGATGATGTCGTGGATCTCGGCTTCGCTCATGGTTCCGCTCAGCATCGTCACCGGGATGTCGTGGCGGCGCTGGTCGGTGAGCCGCAGCGGGTCGGTGGGGACGCGGGCGGGGACCGACCGCGCACGGGCGGCGACGGCGGTGCGGGTTTCGGCGTCGAGGTCGGCGATCTCGGGTTCTTCGAAGAAGTCCCATCCCGGGAAGGGGATGACGCCGTCGACGATCGGGAACTCCCAGATGGTCTGGCCGTCGCCGGGTGGGAAGGTATCGACGAAGATCACGCGGGAGACCCGGTCGGGGCGCGCATCGGCGGCGCCCCACACGACGTTGCCGCCGCCGGAATGACCGACGAGGACGACGGGGCCGTCGGTGCGGTCGATCTCTTCGACGACCGCGGCCACCCAGTCGGCGATGCCGATGTCGGCAGATTCGTCGGCGGGGCGGCCGACGCCCGGCAGTGTCAGCGGTCGTGCGGTGTGTCCGGCGGCGGTGAGTTCGGGGACGACGGCGTTCCAGGACGGGGCGTCCAGCCACAGGCCCGGTACGAGGATGATGTCCATGGTGCGAGGGTAGGAGCGGGGTCGGACACCCGCACACATCTCCCGCCCGCCCGCTGCGCGAGCGGCACAGACCGCCGGTCGCTGAGCGAGCGGAGCGAGACGAAGCGTCAGGTCCGCAGGGTGAGGAACCGCGTCGGAGCTCTCGGTCGGAGGCGTTTCGAGACGCTCCCGGTGGCGGCGCGGGTGGGTGAGGGGTCGAGCCAGTAGGTGCCGTCGTGTTGTCGGCGGATGCGGTCGTGGTGGGTGTGGAGGCGCATGTGGCAGGTGCGGCAGAGGAGGATGCCGTCGGCGAGGTCGGTTCTGCCGTGGTGGGTGGCCCATTCGTTGATGTGGTGGGCTTCGCAGCGTGAGGGTTCGGCGCCGCAGGTGAGGCAGCCGCCGTCGCGGAGGGCGAGGGCGATGCGTTGGGCGGGGGTGAACAGGCGTCGTTCTCGTCCGACGTTCAGGGGGGTGCCGTCCGGGTCGAGGGTGATGGTGCGGTGCCCGGCGTTGCAGAGGTAGGTGTCCACGATCGTGGCGGGGACGGCTTGCCCGGTCTCTTCGTAGATCCCCACCGGACGCGCATCCCCATCCCCGCCGCCGGTGGTGTCGCCGGTGTCGGTGGGGGTGGTGAGGATCCGGACGCCGGGTTGGCGGTCGCCGAACGCGGTGGTGGGGTCGGCTTGGGCTCCGGTGCGCAGGATCGCGAGGATGGTGTCGTACTGGAGCTGCTCGTTGGAGCGGGTGTCTGCCTCCACCGGCGCGTCGGCATCCGCGGGGGCGGTGGGGCCGGTGAAGCGGGGTCCGCGGCGGGGGCGGAGGGCGGCGTTGAGGATGGTGCGTGCCCAGGCGGCGGCGTCGTCGTCGAACCGGATCCGCGCGCAGGTCTGCCCGTCCTCGTCCACCCACATCGTGAACGACCGCCGGGCGAAGCGTTCCTCGAACCGCACCCCGCACCCGACCGGGTCCAGGGTGTCCCGCGCCAACCGTGCTGACGCGCGGAGGTCTTCCACGGTCTGGGACGCGGCTTCCTCGATCAGCATCTCACCGGCCGCTTGCCATGCCGTGATGATGTCGTCGGTGGATTCGGCCGGGTAACGGTCTACGGGTGGTTCACCCAGCCCGCGACGGATCGCGTCGTACTGCTCCCGCGACACCCGCCCCACCCGCAACGCGGTAGTGAGGGGCACGAACCACGGCACTACGCCCGGGGGCGCGGAGGGCGAGCTGTCGCCGTCGGCGCGCTCGAGCATGGGCGCCGGCACAACCGCGGCCAGGTCGTTGCCGACCGCGGTCGCCTTCCGCACCTCCGCCGCGGACTGGCCGGTGATGTTCTGGATCAGCGACGTCGCGTTGCGGAACCCCGTCGCCTGCGCCAGCCCGGAGTACCCGCGGTCGCGGGTGGAGCGACGGTCGATCTCGGAGGCCAGGGAGGCGATGACCAGATCGAGCACCTTCCGCGCGTCGCCGGCTGCCCGGGCCCACTCCACCAGGGCCTCGTCGCCCAGATTTCGCACATCGCCCGAGACGGCCTCACCGACGCGGAGCGCGGCGAGCCGATCAATGACCGGCCTTACTTCGTGGAGAACCGACACGCGCGCACCACCTTCCGAACGACTCCGGGAGAGTGGGCACGTCTCTCGCTGACGAATCCCACGCTACGCCGGGGGTCCGACATCGAAGCGGGCGATCGCCGCGCCCGCATCGCACCGCACCGGCCCGGCATCATGAGGCCGCATCCCGGGCATGGGCGCGCCTGCTCGTGGAGCGCGCCGCCGCCGCTTAGCGTGGGGGAGTGATGACCCGCCCGCCCCTGCGCGTGCTCGGCATCGACCCGGGCCTCACGAGGTGCGGCGTCGGGGTCGTGGATGTCGCGCCCGACCGCAGCGCGCGCCTCGTGCACGTCGGAGTCGTGCGGTCGGCCCCCGAGCTGCCCATCGAGCAGCGGCTGGCCCTCATCGCCGCGGGCATCCGTGAGGTGCTGAGCGCGCACCGACCCCACGTGGTCGCCGTGGAGCGCGTGTTCTCGCAGGACAACCGGCACACGGTGATGGGCACGGCTCAGGCCAGCGGGATCGCACTCCTGCTGGCGGCTGAGCACGGACTGCCGGCGGCCACCCACACGCCGAGCGAGGTGAAGGCCGCCGTCACCGGCTACGGCGCGGCGGACAAGCGGCAGGTGCAGACGATGGTCGCGCGCGTGCTGCGCCTGGACGAGCTGCCTCAGCCGGCGGATGCGGCGGACGCACTCGCGCTCGCGCTGTGCCACGCGTGGCGGAGCGGTCCGGGCGGCGGGAGCACCGCCGCATCCGATGCTCTGACCCCGGCCCAGCGGGCGTGGCGGGAGGCCGAGCAGCGCACCACGCGTGTCGCTCGAACAAAGTTGCGAACCCGCGCGTAGGCTCGCGACATGATCTCCTCCCTGACGGGCACCGTCGCGCACGCGGACGGCGAATCGGTCGTGCTGGTCGTGGGCGGCGTCGGGCTGAGCGTCGCGGTCGTGCCGCAGCTCGCGCGAGCGGCCGTGATCGGGCGCCAGCTGCACCTGCACACCAGCCTCATCGTGCGCGAGGACGCGCTGTCGCTGTTCGGCTTCGAGACCCGGGAGGAACTGGTGGTCTTCGGCCAGCTCCTGAGCGTGACCGGGGTCGGGCCGAAGTCGGCGCTGGGGGTGCTGTCGTCGCTGACGGTGCCCCAGATCGCCGAGGCGGTCACCTCCGACGACGACGCCCCGTTCCGGCGCGTGTCGGGGATCGGCCCGAAGACCGCGAAGCTCATCGTCGTGCAGCTGGCGGGCAAGCTCGCCGCACCGACGATTTCGTCGACTCCGGCTGCGGCTCCCGCCGGCGGTGTGCCGGCACAGGTCACGCAGGCGCTCGTCGGGCTCGGATGGTCGGAGCGCATCGCCGCCGAGGCCGTCGCGAACGTCGCGGATGCGGCATCTCCCGCCGATCGCGCGTCGGTCCAGGCGCTGCTGCGCCTGACGTTGGCGATGCTCGGGCCGGCGCGCAAGGAGCCCGCTCATGGATGACATCCGCGACGTCGACGAGCCGATCGACGAGACCGAGCTCGCGATCGAAGGCGCGCTGCGGCCGTCGTCGCTGGCGGAGTTCGTCGGTCAGCAGAAGGTCCGCGGTCAGCTGCAGCTGCTGCTGGACGCCGCGCGCATCCAGCAGCGCCCCGCCGACCACATTCTGCTCTCAGGCCCGCCCGGGCTCGGCAAGACGACGCTCGCGATGATCGTCGCCCATGAGAGCGAACGGCCGCTGCGCCTGTCCAGCGGCCCCGCGATCCAGCACGCCGGTGACCTCGCCGCCCTCCTGTCGAGTCTCACTCCGGGGGAGGTCCTCTTCATCGACGAGGTGCACCGCATGGCGCGCTCCGCCGAGGAGATGCTCTATCTCGCGATGGAGGACTTCCGCATCGACATCATGGTGGGAAAGGGCGCCGGCGCCACCAGCATCCCCCTCGACCTGGCCCCCTTCACCCTCGTGGGCGCGACGACGCGCAGCGGCCTGCTTCCCAACCCCTTGCGCGACCGGTTCGGGTTCACCGCGCACCTGGAGTATTACGAGCCGGAGGAGCTCGAGCGCGTCGTGGAGCGGTCGGCCGCGATGCTCGGCGTGCCGCTGCCGCCATCGGCACGGGCGGAGATCGCGCGGCGCTCGCGCGGCACGCCCCGTATCGCCAACCGTCTGCTGCGGCGCGTCCGCGACTACTTGGTCGTGCACGGGTCGGCCCTGCCCGACCTCGATGCCGTCGACGCGGCGCTCGAGCTCTACGACGTCGATCCGATCGGCCTGGACCGGCTCGACCGCGCCGTTCTCGACGCGCTGGTCCGTCGCTTCCGGGGCGGACCGGTCGGCCTGTCCACGCTCGCGGTGGCCGTCGGCGAGGAGGCCGAGACGATCGAATCGGTCGTGGAGCCCTACCTCGTCCGCATCGGATTCATGGGGCGCACCCCGCGGGGCCGCGTGGCGACCGCCGCCGCCGCCGCGCACCTGGGGGTCGCCGTCAGCGACGGTGCGCTGAGATTCGATGACCTATAATCGCTGAAGGCTTTCGCCGCCCCTCCCTCTCCAAGGCAGTGCCGCAGCGGCGCGCCTGACCCGAAAGGTGCCCGACCGATGGAACTTGCGGACTTCTTCGCCAACTACGGGCTCATCATCCTGCTCATCCTGCTGCTCGTCTTCATGTTCTGGAGCTCGCGTCGCCGGATGCAGAAGCAGAAGGCCGAGCAGGAGGCGAAGGCGCGCCAGACGGTGCCCGGTGCCGAGGTGCTGCTGCAGGGCGGCCTGTACGGCACGATCGTCGAGTACGACGCCGACGACCTGGACAAGCCGGCGCGCGTGGAGATCGCCCCGGGTGTCGAGATCAAGGTCCACAGCCAGGCCATCCTCCGCATCGTCAACCCCTCCGAGGGCTACGTGAGCGAGGACGAGTTCATCGAGGCCGAGGAGAGCGAGGCCGAGTACATCGCCGGCGTCGCCGACGGTGACATCACCTCCCTCAGCGACGACCACAAGCGCGCTCGCGAGACGGCCCCCGAGGTCGACGGCGAGTCCAAGGACAAGCCCCAGGCCTGACCTCCCCGCACAGAAAGCCGAGTCCGTGGCGACTTCCACCCCTGTTCGTCACGCCTGGCGCGCTCTGACCGGACTCCTGGCCGTCACGGCCGTGCTGTTCGGCATCAACGCGCTCGGCGTGTACGGCTTCCAGCAGAGCTCCTGGACCCCTGAGCTCGCCCTCGATCTCCAGGGCGGCACGCAGATCATCCTGCAGGCCCAGACCGAGGACGGCGCGGCCCCGAGCGAGGAGCAGCTGCGCCAGGCCGTCACGATCATCCGCCAGCGCGTGGACGCCACGGGCGTGGGCGAGGCCGATGTCGCCAGCGAGGGCGGCCGCAACGTCGTCGTGCAGATCCCCGGCGAGGCCGATGCCGAGACGCGCGAGCGCATCGAGGCGACCGCGCAGCTGCAGCTGCGCTCCGTGCTGTACGCGGGCGAGCCCGCCACGAGCTTCGTTGGCGAGGACGGCGAGGAGACGCCGTTCCCGAGCCCCGACCCCTCGCTGCCGGCCACGCCGACGACGGCGCCCACCAACGGCAGCGACGTCGCGTGGATCACTCCCGCCCTGCAGGCGCAGTTCCTCGCGTACGACTGCGCGAACCCCGCCAACGATCCCACCAACGCCCCCGCCGACCAGCCGATGATCACGTGCGACGTGACGCAGACGGTGAAGTACATCCTGGGGCCGGTGGAGCTGGACGGCACGTCGATCGACGACGCCAACAACGGGCTGGACCCCAACAACGGCCGCTGGGTCGTGAACCTCAACTTCGACGACGCGGGCACCGAGGTCTTCGGCCAGATCAGCCAGCGCCTGTACGGCGCCAACCCGCCCCTGAACCAGTTCGCGTTCGTGCTGGACGGCTCGGTGCTGTCTGCCCCATCGATGAACGGCCTCATCCTCGACGGCAACCCCTCCATCAGCGGCTCGTTCACGCAGGAGACGTCCAAGACCCTGGCCGACCAGCTGAAATACGGCGCGCTGCCGCTGAGCTTCACGGTGGTCAGTTCCGACACCGTGTCGGCCACCCTCGGCTCGCAGCAGCTGCAGATCGGCCTCATCGCCGGCCTCATCGGTCTCGCGCTGGTGGCCGTTTACGCCCTGTTCCAGTACCGCCTGCTCGGCTTCGTGATCATCGCCTCGCTCGGGGTGATGGCCGTCCTCACCTACATCACGCTGTGCATCCTGGCGTGGCGCATGGGCTTCCGCCTGTCGCTGGCCGGCGTGGCCGGTCTGATCGTGACCATCGGCTTCACCGCCGATTCGTTCATCGTGTACTTCGAGCGCATCCGAGACGAGCTGCGCGACGGGAAGTCCATCACCGGCGCGGTGGAGGACGGTTGGGCGCGCGCGAAGCGCACGATCTACATCTCGAAGTCGATCAACATCCTCGCCGCCGTCGTGCTGTACATCCTGGCCGACGCGACCGTGAAGGGTTTCGCCTTCACGCTCGGACTCACGACCGCGATCGACATCCTCATCTTCATCCTCTTCACCCACCCGGTGATGCAGCTGCTGGCGCGCACGCGGTTCTTCGGCTCCGGGCATCCGCTCTCGGGCATGGATCCGGAGGCGCTCGGCGCGGTGTACCGCGGGCGTGCGCAGTTCCGCACCCCGGCCGAGCGCGCCATCGGCCGCGGCGCCCGCTCGCGCGGCGAGGCGGCCCGACGTCAGACGATCGCCGAGCGCAAGCAGGCGGAGTCAGCGGCGAAGAAGGGCGGCGGAGACACCCGCACCGCCGTCAAGGAGGACCAGGACTGATGGCCACGATGCAGCAGCTCGGCAACGACCTCTACACCGGCAAGACCTCCTTCCCGTTCGTCGGGCGGCGCCGGCTGTGGTTCATCATCGCCGCGATCCTCGTGATCGGATCGGCGCTGGTGCCGCTGTTCCGGCCGATCCAGCTCTCGATCGAGTTCACCGGCGGATCGCAGTTCACCGTCTCTGGGCTGAGCTCGCCCGATCAGGCGCTGGCCTCGGAGGCCATCGACTCGGTGCTGCCGGGGGCCGTCGCCCGCGTCACCACGGTCGGTGACAGCGCCGTGCGCGTGCAGACCGAGCTCCTCGGCGAGGAGCAGGACGACGCCGCCACCCAGGAGATCGTCGCCGCCCTCGCCGCGGCCTACGACGTGCCGACGAGCGAAGTCACCGCCTCCTTCATCGGC
>CAZBZR010000038.1:0-24272 GCA_964496445.1 uncultured Microbacterium sp. | reverse complement strand
GATCGGGGTTCATGCCCAGGCACATCGAGCAGCCCGCGAAACGCCACTCGGCGCCGAACTCCTCGAAGACCTTGTCCAGGCCCTCCGCCTCCGCCTCCAGCCGCACGCGGGCCGAGCCCGGCACGACCATGACGCGCACACCCTCGGCCTTCGTGCGGCCCCGGATGACCGAGGCGAAGGCCCGGAGGTCTTCGATGCGGCTGTTCGTGCACGAGCCCATGAACACCGCATCCACGCGGACGTCCTTCAGCGGCGTGCCGGGCGCGAGGTCCATGTACTCCAGCGCGCGCTCGGCGGCCGCCTTCCCGGCGGGGTCCGCCATCGCGGCGGGATCGGGGACGACCTCGCCGAGCGACACGCCCTGACCGGGGTTGGTCCCCCACGTCACGAACGGCTCGAGCTCGTTCGCGTCGAGGAACACCTCGGCGTCGTACACCGCGCCCTCGTCGCTGGGGAGCGTGCGCCAGTAGGCCACGGCGGCGTCCCAGTCGGCTCCCTGCGGCGCGTGCGGCCGGCCCTGGAGGTAGGCGAACGTCGTCTCGTCGGGGGCGACCATGCCGGCGCGCGCACCGGCTTCGATCGACATGTTGCACATCGTCAGCCGGCCCTCCATCGACAGCGCGCGGATGGCGCTGCCGCGGAATTCCAGAACGTAGCCCTGTCCGCCGTTGGTGCCGATCTTGGCGATGACGGCGAGGATGATGTCCTTCGCGGTGACGCCCGGCTTGAGCGCGCCGTCGACGGTGATCGCCATGGTCTTGAACGGCTTCAACGGCAGTGTCTGGGTCGCGAGGACGTGCTCGACCTCGCTGGTGCCGATACCGAACGCGAGGGCCCCGAAGGCGCCGTGGGTCGAGGTGTGCGAGTCGCCGCACACCACCGTGATGCCGGGCATCGTCAGGCCCAGCTGCGGACCGACCACGTGGACGATGCCCTGCTCGGCGTCGCCGAGCGAGTGCAGCCGCACGCCGAACTCCGCAGCGTTGCGTCGCAGCGTCTCGATCTGGGTGCGGCTGGTGGGATCGGCGATGGGCTTGTCGATCTCGAGCGTCGGGGTGTTGTGGTCTTCGGTGGCGATCGTGAGGTCGAGTCGGCGGACCGGGCGGCCCTCCGCGCGGAGACCGTCGAAGGCCTGCGGGCTGGTGACCTCGTGCACGAGGTGCAGGTCGATGTAGATGAGGTCGGGCTGGCCGTCTTCGCCCTTGACCACGAGGTGGTCGTCCCACACCTTCGCGGCGAGGGTGCGAGGGCGGTCGGGGATGACGGGGGCGCCGGATGTGGGCGTGCTCATGGGTGTATTGCCGTTCTCCTCGGATCTGTGGGCCCGCGACGAACTCCGCGACGAGAGAGGCCTGGATTACGAGGTCTCGTCGCGGCTGCTAAGGAGAAGGCGAGCGATCCGCACGTCGCCACGATACCACCGCCGCGCGCGGGGTCGCTCGGGACTCAGGGCTCCGAGCGTTCGACGGGGCGCGCCGCGATCCGCCGCTCGCGAGCGGAGGCGATGAGGCTCGCGATCGTGGCCGTGGCCATCGCGGCGACGATGACCGCGAGCGAGACCCACGTCGAGATCTCCGGCGCCCACTCGATGTGCTGACCGTTGTTGATGAAGGGCAGCTCGTTCACGTGCCTCGCGTGCAGCACGAGCTTCACGCCGATGAAGGCGAGGATGAAGGCGATGCCGTAGTGCAGGTAGCGGAGCCGGTCGAGGAGGTCGCCCAGCAGGAAGTAGAGCTGGCGCAGTCCCATCAGGGCGAAGATGTTGGCCGTGAAGACGATGAAGGCGCTCTGGGTGATGCCGAAGATCGCGGGGATGGAGTCGACGGCGAACAGCAGGTCGGTCACGCCGATGGCGGCGAACACGATGATCATCGGCGTGAACATCTTCCTGCCGTCCACCACCGTCCGCAGCTTCGCCCCGTCGTACGCGTCGCTGATGTCCATCGTCCGCCGCAGCATCCGAACGATGAAGTTCTCGCGCTTGACGTCGTCGTCGTGGTCGCCCGGGAAGGCCTGGCGGATCGCGGTGTAGACCAGGAACGCGCCGAACACGTAGAAGATCGGGCTGAAGTTCTCGATCACCGCCGCGCCGACCAGGATGAAGAGGCCCCGGAGCACGAGCGCGATGATGATGCCCACCATCAGCACCTCCTGCTGATAGCGCCGCGGCACCGCGAACTGCGACATGATCAGCACGAAGACGAAGAGGTTGTCGATCGAGAGGCTGTACTCGGTGAGCCATCCCGCGATGAACTGACCGGCGTGCTCACCGCCGGCGAAGATCCACATCAGGCCCGCGAAGATGAGGGCGAGGGTCACGTAGAAGACCACCCACAGCGTCGACTCGCGCGTGGACGGGATGTGCGGCCGCTTGAGGATCAGCAGCAGGTCGCCGAGCAGGATCAGCGTCAGCACGACGAGCGAGCCGATCTCGAACCACAGGGGCAGTTCCAGGTCCATGAGGCCTTCCGGGATGAGGGGTCGAGGCAGTCTACCGGCCCGTCGCGGGCGGATCCGAGACGATCCGCGCCCGCGCGACACCTCACCGGTGAGAGACAATGAACCGCCGGCGCAGCGCCGACGGGGACGGGACGGCATGGCGGAGCAGCAGGTCGACGACGCGACGCTCGTGGCGCACGCCGCGGGCGGATCGGAGTTCGCCTTCCGCAGCCTGTATCGCGCGTACGTGCGGCCGGTGTACTGGATCGCGCACCGCCTGCTCGGCGACCCCGCCGACGCGGAGGACGTCGCGCAGGAGACGTTCGTCGTGGCGTGGCAGAAGCTGCCGCAGCTGCAGCTGCAGGGCGAGTCGCTGCTGCCGTGGCTCGCGACCATCTGCCGTCTGCAGGCCGCGAACCGCCTGCGCGCCCGCCGACGCGACCGGGCACGCTCGACCGAGCTGGACGAGCAGGTCCCGGACACCGTCGACGTCGAGCAGCAGGTGATCGACGCCGTCACCGTCGCGGCGATCCTCCGCGAGGTGTCCGGGCTCAGCGAACTCGACCAGGAGATCTTCCGCCTGGTCGCCGCCGAGGGGTACGGCTACCAGGCCGCCGCCGAGCACCTGGGCGTCGGGCACGGCGTGGTCCGCAACCGTCTCTCCCGCATCCGCACGCGCGTGCGGTCTGCCGTGAACGAGACGGAGAAGGCATGAGCACCCCCGAGCTTCCCGAACTGGATGAGACCCGCATCGCGCGCATGGAGCGCTCGGTGTTCGCCCGCATCGCCGAGGACCGCCGACGGGCGCTCCGGCGCCGGCGCACCGGATGGATGGGTGCGGGCGCGGCCGCGGCGGTGGTCGTGGCCGCGGCGGTCATCGCGCCGTCGCTGACGGCGGCGCTGGCCGGCGCGCCGGGCGGCGGCGAGGCGATCGCGCCGGCGACCGACGGCGCGTGGGGCCTCTCACCGGAGATCGGCCGCGCCGACGGCGCCGTGGAGTCCGCCGGCGGTGCCGCCGATGCCGCCGCCCCGCTGACCGAGGGGCGCGAGATCATCTCGACCGGATCGGCCACCGTCGTCGTCGGGGATGTCCGCGAGGCGGCCGCGGCTGTCGCGGCGGATGCCGAGGCGCGCGGCGGGTACGTCGAGTCGCTGACGGTGGGCGCCGGCGGTGAGGTGCGCGCCGCGACGGACGGCGGGATGATCGTGGGTCCCATCCCCTCCCCCGGCGACGGCTGGGTGAGCGTGCGCATCCCCGCTGACGAGCTCGAGGACGCGCTGAGCGGCCTCGGCGAGCTCGGCGAGGTGACCAGCTCCACGGTGTCGCGCCAGGACGTCACCGACCAGGCGATCGATGTCCGCGCGCGCATCGAGGCCGGCGAGGCCTCGGTGGCGCGCCTGACGGAACTGATGGCACAGGCGGCCGGCGTCGCCGATCTGATCGCGGCCGAGAGCGCCCTCGCCGAGCGGCAGGCGGCGCTGGAGTCCGACCGACAGCAGCTGGAATGGCTCGAAGGTCAGGTCGCGATGTCGACCCTGACGGTGCAGCTGCACCCCGAGCGCGAGTCGGTCGCGGCTGATCCCGCCGGCTTCGGCGACGGCGTCGCCGCCGGCTGGAACGGGCTCGTGGCGACTCTCAACGGCATCGTCATCGCCCTCGGCTTCCTGCTGCCGTGGGTCGCGGTGCTGGCGGTGGCGGGCGTCATCGTGTGGGCGGTGGTCCGCATCGTGCGCCGCATCCGCGAGCGACGCAGGGCCTCGGCGCGGAGCGCAGGAGGTCAGGCCACCTGACGGCCGCACATCCCGCACGTTCCGGTCGCGGAGACCTCCACGAAGCAGTCCGGGCACATCGCCCGCACGACATCGGGATCGGCCGGGCGGCGCGCGGGCGCCTCGCGGCGGGCGGGGGCGGTCCGCGCGGCGCGGGGCGCGCGGGCGCGACCGGGGGCCGGCGCCGTCGGGGCAGGTGCGGGAGCCGGGGCGTGTGCCGAGCAGTAGAAGCGCACGTAGCCGCCGTGCTGGGTGGGGTGGCGATGCTTGACCGCCCACAGGTCCTCCCGCTCGCGCGGCGCGGAGGCCGGGCCGCACGCGAAGCACCGCGTCGGCTCCCCCGGTGCCGCCTCGGAAGCACGGGTGGGTGCGTCGAACGGGATTCCGTCGCGCCAATCGGATGACTGCACGATGCGCATGGCATCTCCCTTCGCCGCCGTCCACGCTACGCGACGACGGGACCGCGACACGCCGGAGGGCCGAGCGGATAGCCTCTGACACACCTACCTGCGGAGGATGCCATGACCACGCCGACCGGCCGCCCTGACTACACCGTCTCCGAGCTGGAGGCCGAGGCCGTGTTCGACGTGGACGCCTTCGACAACGACGACGCCGTCGATCTCGGCCTGGCGGGGGTCGAGGTGATCGACGAACGGGGTCTGAACCTCGCGGTGCGCATCGTGCTGCGCGGCGACGTCGTCTTCCAGGCCAAGCTCGGCACCACCGGCGCGGGCAACGACCCGTGGCTGGCGGGAAAGGCGGCCGTCGCCGAGCACTTCGGGGAGCCTTCCCTTCTCGTGAAGCTCCGTCACCTCGAGGCCGGCACGCCGTTCGAGGAGGTCGACGGGTTCGACCACACCGTCATGCGGGCCCACGGCGGCGCCATTCCGCTGCGCGTGCGCGGCGAGGTCGTCGGGACGATCACGATGTCGGGAGAGCCCGACGTGATCGACCACGCCACCGCCGCCGAGGCGCTGCGCCGCTACCTCGAGCGCTGACGAGAACAGCCCCCGTCCATACGGACGAGGGCTGTTCTCGTGTTGGTGACCCCAGCGGGATTCGAACCCGCGTTACCGCCGTGAGAGGGCGGCGTACTAGGCCGCTATACGATGGGGCCGTCAGGCAACCGTTCGATTATGCCACGCCCCGACGAGCTCGACCAAATCGAGCCGGACCCCGCCGGCCGTGTTGCCTCGGCACCCCCGGGGGAGTTGACTCGCGGTATGCGAGTCACGAAATTCGAGCACGCGGCGCTGCGCATCGACGTCGCCGGATCCGCCCTCATCATCGACCCGGGCGTCTTCACCACGCCGCTGTCCGACCTCGCGGACGTGGCGGCCGTGGTGCTCACCCATGAGCACCCCGACCACTGGACGCCGGAGCACCTCGACCGCATCCTCACGGCCACCGGCGGGGTGCCGATCTTCGCGCCCGAGGGCGTGGCGAAGGCCGCCCCCGCTTACGACATCACCGTCGTCCACCCCGGCGACACGGTGGACGTGGCTCCGTTCCACCTGGAGTTCTTCGGGGGGCGCCACGCGGTCATCCACGAGTCCATCCCGGTGATCGACAACGTCGGCGTGCTCGTGGACGACGCGTTCTACTATCCGGGCGATTCCTTCGCGGTGCCCCGCCGCGACATCCAGCTGATGGCCGCTCCCCTAGGCGCTCCCTGGCTCAAGGTGGGTGACGCGATGGACTTCGTCCTGGCCGTCCGCCCCCGCCGGGCATTCGGCACCCACGACATGACCCTCTCGGTCGCCGGGCGCGACATGCACCGGGCACGGCTGCAGTGGGCCACCGAGCAGAACGGGGGCGAGTTCTTCGCGCTCGACCCCGGCGACGCGGTCGACCTCTGAACGCCGACGCGTCCAGACGCTCACCCGGGCGCGCTCATCCCTCCGTGGGTGAGCGCACCCAGACGTGCACCCGCTCGTTCGCGTAGACGAACCGCAGCACCGTGTTCACCGGCAGATCGCCGAAGACGTCCTGGCGCATGCCCCGCCAGATCCGCACGTCCACGATGGGATCGAGCCCGTCGGGGGTGCAGCTGACACCGACGATCCCGTAGTCGTCCGCGTCGACGAGGAGGCACCGCTCGCCTGACTCCGCGGCGGCCACCCACACCTGCAGCCGGCCGTACGGCTCGAAGCGATCGATCTCGTCGATGTCGAAGTTGTTGTTGTTGAGGAAGCTGTTGCGCGCGAAGGCCTGACCGTCCTGCCCGGGCGGGATGCGGGTGAGCACGAGGTCGGACTGCGGGCCGGTGACCTGCGCGATGCCCCATGCCACGGCGACGGCCGCGAGCGCGCCGGCGCCGGCCAGCCACCACCGGGGATGCGCGCGGACGCGGTCGAGCCACCGCATCCGCGTTCGGAACGGTCCGGCCTCCGCCACCGGCACCGCCACCGGCACCGGCACCGGCACAGCATCCGCCTCTTCCACCTCCGCCGCCGCGGCGTCTGCACCGCCCTCGGGGGGCGGCGCGTGCCCGGCGCGGCCCGGATCGGCACCGTGTCGCATCGCCTCGAGCGCCTGCAGGCGCGACAGCGCGGCATCGTCCAGATCGGGATCGGGGCCGTAGGCCCGTCGGCGAAGCGCCGCGAGCTCCCCCGCGTCCTCCGGACTCAGCGCCGCGTCCATGCCCCATTGTCCCCCGCCGGGCGCGGACGGGTGGGGTACTTTACGGCATCCGGCGCCCGGCGGTCATCCGCTTGCCTGCGGCAGGGGGAATCGCTGACATGGCGTCATGGCGACGGATGCGAAGCTCTCGGCGGCCCCCGAAGGAAAGCTCAAGCGGGCGGTGGGCGGCTGGCTGCTGTTCGCCTTCATCGTCGGCGATACGCTCGGCGCGGGCATCTACACCCTCGTCGGCACGATGGCCAAGGATGTCGGCGGCGTGATCTGGCTGCCGCTGCTGATCGCGCTGTGCGTCGCGCTGCTGACTGCGGGCACGTACGCCGAGCTCATCACGAAGTATCCGCATGCGGGAGGTGCCGCCCGCTACGTCGACAAGGCTTTCGGGATCCCGTACCTGTCGTTCCTCGTCGGCTTCCTCATGATGGCCTCGGGCATCACGACCGCGGCCGCCCTGGCCAACGCGTTCGCCGGCGACTACCTCGGCGCACTCATCGACGTCCCCGCGGCGCCGGTGGCCGTCGTCTTCCTGCTGCTGCTCATGCTCATCAACCTGCGCGGCGTCAAAGAATCCCTCGGCGCGAACCTCATCGCCTCGATGATCGAGGTGAGCGGCCTCGTGCTCATCATCGTGCTCGCCGCGATCGTCTTCGGCAGCGGCGGCGGCGACCCGTCGCGGCTGCTCGAGTTCGCCCCGGACGTGCCGACGCTGGAGGGCGCGTTCGCGGCGTCGATCATCGCGTTCTTCTCGTTCCTCGGCTTCGAGGCCGCCGCCAACATGGCCGAAGAGGTGCGCAACCCGTCGCGGACCTACCCGCGGGCGTTGTTCGGCGCGCTGGCCACGGCCGCGGTGGTGTATCTCCTCATCGCGATCGGGGCGGTCATCGTCGTGCCGCTGGACGACCTCGCCGATTCGACCGGCCCGCTGCTGGAGGTCGTGACCGCCAGCGGTCTTCCGGTGCCGGCGTGGCTGTTCAGCATCATCGCGCTGGTCGCGATCGCCAACGGCGCGCTGCTGTTCATGGTCATGGCCAGCCGTGTCGCGTACGGCCTCGCCGAGGCCGAGCTCCTCCCCCGCGCCTTCGATCGCGTTCTCCCCAACCGCCGGACGCCGTGGGTGTCGATCGTCGTCGTCACCGCCGTCTCCATCGCCCTGACCTTCCTCGGCGACATCGCCACGCTCGCCGAGACGACGGTGCTGCTGCTGCTGCTCGTCTTCCTCGCTGCGAACGTCAGCGTGCTCGTGCTGAAGAAGGACACCGTCGATCACCCGCACTTCCGCGTGCCGCGCATCTTCCCGGTGCTCGCGATCATCGCCAGTGTCGCCCTCCTCACGCAGCAGACCGGGATGGTGTGGCTGGGTGCGGTCGCCTACGTGGCTGTCGGGTCGATCCTGTTCGTCGCCGCGCGCGTGACGCGCAAGCGGCAGGACCGCAATCGCGCGGCCGCGGACGACGCCGCCACCGCAGATCAGACCTGAGCCGGTTCAGTCCTCGGCATCACCGGGGAGGACGATCGGCACCTCGATCGAGGTCAGCTCGACGCTTCCCGCCGTGGCCAGGGTCCCCGTCGTCGGCACGGGCTGATCGGCACCGAGCATCTCCGCGACCGTGCGGGGGCGGAGCGGCTCATCCGGGAGCCCCGCCCACTCGGTCGGCTCCTCCGGCTGCTGTGCGAACAGTCCCATGCCGTCATTCTCCCCCGTCATCCGTCATCACGGCGGGATCGGAGCGCGACGCGACCGCGGGCGCCCGACGAGCGCTCATCTCAGGGCGTCCGCGGCGTCCAGCAGCTTGAGCGTGGCGAGCACCGCATTGTCCCGATACTGGGTGGATCGCGCGACCTCGCGCACCGCGCTCACCACCTCCTTCGCGCCGATCACCGCGATCGGGCCCGCGCCGACGCGCTGGTGCGAGCACCACTCGCGGGTCGCCGCCTCGCTGCCACCACCGGCGAACCGGCCGACGTACAGTCGCAGCTCGACCTGCTCCGGCGTGAAGCCGAAGCGCTCCGCGGCACCGGCGATCACCGTGTCGCGCACATGCACGTCATTGATCAGGGCGTAGAGCGCGTTCATCCGTGGGTCAGCACTCTCGCCCCGCACGTGTGCGGCGACGACGCCTCGCGAACCGAAGAAGGACTTCACCGTCGAGAGCACGAGCTTGTCCGCCCGTGCTCCCACGAGATCGACCTCGAACCCGTGTGTCTGCCACTCCTCATAGGCGACCTTGCGGGTACGACGCTTCACCGGGAACTTCAGGGCGCTCGAGACGACCAGCCCCTCGGCCTCCATCGCCAACGCCACGAACTGCTCGAACGCTTCCACGTTCCCGACCGTAGCCCGCGCCGCCGACCGCGGGGCGCAGCGACGGGGACTACGGCGCCGCACGCACGGCGTCAGCGGGACGGTCCGTCGCCATGCCCTCGGCCCGCAGCTGCTGGATCTCCGCATGCACCGCCGTTGCGGCCGCCCTGAGCTCAGAGATCGTGAGGTCCGGCGTCTTGACATACGTGTAGACGAACGAGGGCGCGAAGTGGTTGAACTCCTTCCGTCCGGCGCGGTGCTGCGGCAGCGGGGCGGGAAAGGAGTAGAACTCGGGGTGCTGGCGACTGACGTCCTCACGGAGGCGCCGAGATTCCTGGCTCCGCCCGGAGATGGTCTGATCGTGATACACCGCGGCGCGGCGGAACTGGCTGCCTTGGAGCTGCCAGCCGAGGTGGAGGTGCATGCCCCGCGTGTAGACGTACTCGAACGACTCGACGAGCGGGGTCGCGTTGCTCATCCCGCCTGCCGCGGGCTGCTCGAGTCCGGGCAGGGCGTCGTTGAGCGCGCCGGCGACGCGCTGGGCGCGCGCCTTGTGCAGCGCGGCGCGCATCTGCGAGCTGGAGATGGCGGACAGCAGCGAGTCCGGTAACCACACCCGCTCCTCATCGGAGCGGACGTCGACCACCGACACCAACCGGTGCAGGTCGGCAACGAGCCACGCGTACCGGCGCATCGTCTCGACTTCGTAGCCGGAGCCGGCGGGAAGGGCGTCGAGGATCCGAGCGGCGAGATCGGCATAGCTGAGATACCTCCACTCCCCCGGATCGAAGGCCGGCGCGCTGACGGAGAGGAGGACGAGCGCCGGGGCGTGCGGCCAGGTGGACGCCGCGGCGCGGTACTCCTCCAGCTGATCGCGGCGCGGAAGGGAGAAGACCTTGTTCTCGATCACCAACGGCGCGCGGTCGGGCCAGTGGAACACGAGATCCAGGTGACCCCGCTCCCGCTCCACGAAGCGGCGCGTATCCGCCCCCGCCCCGGTCAGCGGACGCAACGTCGCGTCGGCGGCGTCGGGCAGCTGGTCGAAGAACCACGCGATGAGGTTGGAGTGGAACAACTCGCGCTGTCCGTACATGAGGCGCCCGAGGGGGTTCGCCTCGATGCGAAGGGCAACCTCTGTGACGTCCTCGCTCATGGTGGCTTCAGAGTATGGGCTGTCCGGGCTGGCCCTGCGAGGGGATCGCCGAGTCCGCGCCCGGAAACGCAAGAGCCCCGGTGGTCCGCTGCTGCGGATTTCCGGGGCTGTCTGTCTTGCTGGGGTACCTGGACTCGAACCAAGAACAACTGAACCAGAATCAGCCGTGTTGCCAATTACACCATACCCCACCGGTTTCCGGCCGAAGCCGTACCGAGGGTCCAGTCTAGACGACGCGGAGAGCCCGGCCAAACCGGTGCGCGCCCCGCGCGCGTCGCCGTGCGCGGGTCAGGCAGCCAGCGCGGTGACGAGGTTGCCCAGGCGACGGATGGTCTCCGCCTTGCCCAGCAGCTCCATCGATTCGAACAGCGGCGGTGACACCCGACGGCCGCTGAGGGCCACGCGCGGCGGACCGTAGGCCACCCGCGGCTTCAGACCCAGCTCCTCCACGAGGGCCGTGGCGAGGGCCTGCTGCACGGCGGCCGCCGTGAACTCCTGCTCCGGCACGAGCTCGAGCGCGCCGACGGAGGCCACGAGCACCTCGCCGGCGTTCGCGGGGAGGCCCTTACGGGCATCGTCCTCGTAGACGACCTCGTCGGTGAAGAGGAAGCCGAGCATCCCCGGCACCTGGCCGAGCAGCTGCACGCGCTCCTGCACGAGGGGAGCGGCCGCCACGATCATCGCGGTCTGCTCAGGCGTCGGGATCGGCTCCACGAGGCCGGCGTCGGCGAGGTACGGCACGATGCGCTCGGCGAAATCGGCCGGCTCCAGCATCCGGATGTGGTCGCCGTTGATCGACTCCGCCTTGGTCTGATCGAAGCGCGCCGGGTTCGGGTTCACGTCGGCGATGTCGAAGGCGGCGACGAGCTCCTCCAGCGAGAAGACGTCGCGGTCGGGAGCCAGCGACCAGCCGAGGAGGGCGAGGTAGTTCAGCAGCCCCTCGTGGACGAACCCCTTCTCGCGCTGGAGGAAGAGGTCGGCCTTCGGGTCGCGCTTGGACAGCTTCTTGTTGCCCGTCTCGCCGAGAACGAGGGGCATGTGGCCGAACCGCGGGACGAAGTCGGTGACACCGGCGTCGATGAGGGCGCGGTAGAGCGCGAGCTGGCGCGCGGTCGAGGGCATGAGGTCCTCGCCGCGGATGACGTGCGTGATCCCCATGAGGGCGTCGTCGACCGGGTTGACGAAGGTGTACAGCGGCACTCCCCCGGCGCGCACGATGACGAAGTCGGGGAAGGTGCCGGCGGGGAAGGTGACCTCACCGCGGATGAGGTCATCCGGCACGCGGAGGCGCCAGGCGGGTTCCCGGCCCTCGGCGCGGAAGGCGGCCTTCTGCTCGTCGGTGAGGTCGCGGTCGTAGTTGTCGTAGCCGAGCTGCTTGGCGCGACCGTTGGCCTCGTTGCGGGCGTCGATCTCCGCCGCGGTGGAGTAGCTCTCGTACACGACGCCGGCCGCGACGAGCCGGTCGAGCACGCCGCGGTAGATCTCGTGGCGCTGCGACTGCCGGTACGGGGCGTGCGGTCCGCCCACCTCCACGCCCTCGTCCCAGTCGATCTTCAGCCAGCGCAGCGCATCGAGGAGCTGCCGGTAGCTCTCCTCGCTGTCGCGCGCGGCATCGGTGTCCTCGATGCGGAACACGAGCTTGCCGCCGTTGTGGCGCGCGTAGGCCCAGCTGAACAGGGCGGTGCGGATCCGCCAGGCGTGCGGCAGTCCCGTCGGGGACGGGGGGTAGCGCACGCGGGCGGCGGCGCCGGTGGCGGTGGTGGTGCGGGGATCGGGCGAAGAAGACATCGCCTCGATCCTATCCGTCGACAGCGGCGCGCCCCCGGGCGAAGCCGAGCGGAGCCAGCACCGTGGTGAGTACGACGAGCACGCCCACGACGAGGGCGAGCCCGCCGTAGCCGATCGCGCCGAGGATGAGTCCCGCGACGATCGCGCCGACGGCTCCCACCATGCTCATCGTGAAGTCGCTGAGGCCCTGGCGGCGGGTACGGCGGTCTTCCGCCGACGCCTCGGTCAGGAGCGTCGCGCCGGCCACCGTGGACGCGCTCCAGCCGAGACCGAGGAGCACGAGCCCCACGGTCACGGCGACGCCGGAATCCTGCCCGAACGAGGCCGTCAGCAGCGCCGCAGCCAGGAGCAGCTGACCGACGAGGATCGTCGGGACCCGCCCGATGCGGTCGGCGAGGAGGCCGAACAGCGGCGACAGAGCGTACATCCCCAGGATGTGGAGGCTGAGGGTGAGACCGATGAGCGAGAGCGACGCGCCGTGGTGGAGGAGGTGCACCGGGGTCATCGCCATCACCGAAACCATCGTGCCGTGCGCGGCGGCCACCGCGAGGATCGCGTAGCGCGCGGCGACGGGGCGGTCGGCGCGGGCGATCGCGCCGGCGGTGGGCGGGGATGCCGCGACCACGCGCTGCGCGAGGAGCAGCGGATCGGGCCGGAGCGCTCCGAGGTAGACGGCCATCGCGAGCAGCTGCGCGACGACGGTGAACAGGTAGGGTCCGGTCAGCGGCGGCATCCCGAGGGCGGCGCCGACGGCTTCGCCGGGGCCGGTGAGGTTGGGTCCGAGCACGGCGCCGACCGTGGTCGCCCACACGACGATCGACAGGTCGCGCCCGCGCGAGGCGTCGGTGGCGAGGTCGGCGGCGGCGAAGCGCGACTGCAGGTTCGCCGCCTGCCCCGCCCCCACGAGGAGGAAGGAGACGAGGAGCAGCGGAAAGGAGCCGAGCGCGACGGCCACGACCACGAGCGCGACGCCCCCGAGTGCGACGGCGGTGCCGGTGGTGAGCGAGATCCGACGACCGCGGAGGCGCGCGAGGCGCGCGAGCGGTACTGCGGTGAGCGCCGTACCGAAGGTCACCGCGGCGGTGGCCAGGCCCGACAGCGCGTCGTCTCCCGAGACCTCGGCGGCCAGCACCGCGCCGAGCGAGATGGTGGCACCGAAGGAGAGCCCGCCGAGCACCTGCCCGGCCGACAGCGTCCAGACGGTGCGCCGCTGCACGCGGCGGAGCGTCACCGCATCCAGAGAGGCGGATGCGGCGGACGAGCTCTCGGTGGCGCCGGACACGCCCGCGCTCAGGCGTCCCGGGCGGTGTTGCGGAGCACGCCGATGCCGGAGATCTCGACCTCGATGGTGTCGCCGGCCTGGAACGGGCCGACCCCGGCGGGGGTACCGGTGAGCACCACGTCGCCCGGGAGCAAGGTGAACGCGGCCGAGGCGTAGGCGATGATGTCGGCGACGGAGTGGATCATGTCGGTGATCGGGCCCTGCTGCGCGATCTCGCCGTTCAGGCGCGTGGTGACCACTGCCGCGGGGTCCAGATCGGTCTCGATCACCGGGCCGAGCGGGCAGAACGTGTCGAAGCCCTTGGCCCGCGCCCACTGCCCGTCGCTGCGCTGCAGGTCGCGCGCGGTGACGTCGTTGGCCGCGGTGTAGCCGAAGACGTAGTCGGCGGCGCGCTCGGCCGGCACGTTCTTCGCGATCCGGCCGATGACGACGGCGAGCTCGCCCTCGAAGTGCGTGTTCTGCGACTGCGGCGGACGGATAATGACGTCGCCGGTGCCGATGACGGCGGTGTTGGGCTTGAGGAACAGCAGCGGCTCGACCGGCGCCTCCCCGCCCATCTCCGCAGCGTGGTCGGCGTAGTTCTTACCCACGCAGACCACCTTCGAGCGCGGGATCACCGGCGCGAGGAGGGCGACGTCGGCGAGCGGCACCCGCTCCCCCGTGGTGTCGAACCCGGCGAACATCGGGTCTCCGGCGAGAACGACGAGTTCGTCGTCGTCGACGATGCCGTAGCGGATGGCGTCCTGGTGGCTGAAGCGCGCGATCTTCACCCGTTCAGCCTACCCAGGGCGATCCGTGTCAGCCGTCGAGGCGTTCGAGCCAGCCGTGACGGTCTTCGATGCGGCCGTACTGAATGTCGGTGAGCTCTTGGCGAAGCTCCAGCGCGAGCGTGCCGGTGGGCTGCTCGTCGAAGAAGTCCCGGCCCTTGAGCACGCCGATGGGGGTGACGACGGCGGCGGTACCGCAGGCGAACACCTCGGTGATGTCACCGGATGCCACGCCCTGACGCCACTCGTCGAGCGAGACCGCGCGGCCCTCGACCCTGTGACCACGGTCCTTCGCGAGCTGGAGGATCGAGTCGCGCGTGATGCCCTCCAGGATGCTCTCGGACTCGGGGGTGACGAGGGTGCCGTCCTTGAAGACGAACACGACGTTCATGCCGCCGAGCTCCTCGACGTTGCGCTTCTCGTCGAGGAAGACGACCTGGTCGCACTCGTGCTCGTACGCCTCCGACTGCGGCAGGAGGCTGGCGGCGTAGTTGCCCCCGGTCTTCGCCGCACCCGTGCCGCCCTTGCCGGCGCGCGCGTAGTCCTCGCTGAGCCAGATCGACACCGGCTGCACGCCGCCCTTGAAGTACGCCCCCGCCGGGCTCGCGATCAGGTAGTAGGCGACCTTGTGGGCGGGGCGGACGCCGAGGAAGGCCTCCTTGGCGAACATGAACGGACGCAGGTACAGGCTCTGATCGGGGCCGGAGGGCACCCACTCGCCGTCGACGGCGATGAGCTCGCGCAGCGACTGCAGGAAGTAGGGCGCGGGCAGATCCGGCAGCGCGAGACGCCGCGCGCTGCGCTGCATCCGGCGCGCGTTCTGCTCGGGGCGGAAGGTGTGGATCGAGCCGTCGGCGTGGCGATAGGCCTTGATGCCCTCGAAGATCTCCTGGCCGTAGTGCAGCACCGCCGCGGCGGGGTCGAGGGAGATGGGGCCGTACGGCGAGACGCGCGGGCGGTGCCAGCCGCCGCGCACCGACCAGCAGATGTCGACCATGTGGTCGGTGAAGCTCGTGCCGAAGCCGGGGTTGGCGAGGATCTCCTCGCGCTGTGCCGGGCTCTTGGCGGCCAGGTTGCGCGTGACGGCGAACTCGAGCGGCTCGAATCCGGTGTCGGGGTTGCTGTCGATGAGGGTCATGTTCGTCCGTTCGGGAGCGTCCGGCGGCGGTGCGGTTCCAGGTTACGCCTGGAGCCGTGCGGCGATCGCGTCGCCGATCTGCGCCGTGGTGCGGGGAAGGGTGCCGCGGGCGGCGATGTCGTCCTCCACCGCGCGGGTCACGCGGGCGGCCTCATCCCGCAGCCCGAGGTGATCGAGCAGCAGCGAGACGGACAGGATGGCGGCTGTGGGGTCGGCCTTCTGCTGACCGGCGATGTCGGGCGCCGAACCGTGGACGGGCTCGAACATCGAAGGGAACGCGCCGTCGGGGTTGATGTTGCCCGAGGCGGCGAGGCCGATGCCACCGGTGACGGCGCCGGCCAGGTCGGTCAGGATGTCGCCGAAGAGGTTGTCGGTGACGATCACGTCGAAGCGACCGGGGTTCGTGACCAGGAAGATCGTAGCCGCGTCGACGTGGAGATAGTCTACGGCGACGTCCGGGTGCTCGGCGGCGACCTCGTCGACGATGCGCTTCCAGATGCCGCCCGCGTGCACGAGGACGTTGGTCTTGTGCACGAGGGTGAGCGCGCGCCGGCGGCGCTCGGCCAGGGCGAAGGCGTAGCGGACGACGCGCTCCACGCCGAAGGCCGTGTTCACCGAGGTCTCGTTCGCCACCTCGTGCGGCGTTCCGCGCCGGATCGCGCCGCCGTTGCCCACGTAGGGCCCCTCGGTGCCCTCGCGCACGACGACGAAGTCGATCTCGCCGGGGTCGGCCAGCGGCGAGCCTGCGCCCGGGTACAGCCGGGACGGCCGGAGGTTGACGTAGTGGTCGAGCTCGAAGCGGAGCTTCAGCAGCAGCCCCCGCTCGATGTTCGCGTCCTTCAGACGCGGATCGCCGGGCACTCCCCCGACCGCGCCGAGCAGGATCGCGTCGTGCGCGGCGATGGCGGCCAGATCCTCGTCGGTGAGCGTGTCGCCAGTGGCGAGGTAGCGTCCGGCCCCCAGGGAGAACTCGCTGCGCTGGAAGGCGACGCCGCTTCCTGCGGTGACCGCATCCAGGACCTTCACCGCCTCGGCGACCACCTCGGGACCGATGCCGTCACCGGGGATGACGGCGAGCTGAACGACGCGCGACATGGCACTCCTCGCAGGGCGGGACGCGTCAGCTCTTCGACGCGCCGCGGGACCCTCCCAGGCTAGTGGCCGCGACGACGGCGGCCAGCACGATGAGCGCCGCGCCGATGAGCGCGGTCACCACGATGCCGGAGTCGAAGGCGGATGCGGCAGCCTCGCGCAGCGCGTCGGCCTGCGCATCCGGCAGCGTGCCCGCCACGGCCATCGCGCCGGCGAGCGTCTCGCGTGCGGCGTCGGCGGCCCCCGCAGGAAGCCCTTCCGGCAGCACGAGCTGCGCTCGGTACAGCGCCGCGAGGAGCCCGCCGAGGATCGCGGTGCCCAGCACCGCGCCCAGCTCGTACGCGGTCTCGGAGACGGCGCTGGCGGCGCCGGCCTTGGCCGACGGGGCGGACGAGAGGATGAGCTCGTTCGACACCGTCTCGGCGGCGCCGATGCCGATCCCCAGCGCCACGAACGCCACGATGAGGAGCGCAAGGTCGGCGGTGGCGAAGGCCACCAGCAGATACGCCCCGACCGAGAAGGCCAGCGCGATGGGCACGATGACCCGCGCCGGGTAGCGTGATGCGAACGGCACCACGACGAGCCCGGCGATGATCATGGCGGCGAGCCCCGGCACCAGCACGAGGCCGGACTGCAGCGGGCTGAGGCCCACCACCAGCTGCAGATGCTGCGCCACGAAGTACAGGAAGCCCACGAGCCCGACGACGCTCAGCAGGTTCACCACGACCGAACCCGAGAACGTCCCCTGGCGGAAGAGCGACATGTCCAGCATCGGCGTCTCCAAGCGGTGCTGGCGGCGGACGAAGAGCACGCCGGCGACGAGGCCGGCAGCGAACAGGGCAGCCACCACGAGGCTTGCGCCGTGGACGGCGAGCTCCTTGATGCCGTAGACGATCGGCACCATGGTGGCCAGCGACAGCACGATGCTGAGCGCGTCGACCCGGCCGGGCTCGGGATCGCGGCTTTCCGGGACGAGGAGCGGCGCGAGCACCAGGAGCGGGATGAGCACGGGCACGGCGAGGAGGAAGACCGAGCCCCACGCGAAGTGCTCGAGGAGGATGCCGCCGACGATCGGTCCCAGCGCCGAACCGGCGGAGAATCCCGCCGCCCAGATGGCGATCGCGATCCGGCGCTGCTCGCGGTCGCGGAAGATGGCGCGCAGCGACGACAGCGTCGACGGCATGAGCATCGCGCCGAAGACGCCCATGAGCGCCCGCGCGGCCACGAGCAGCGCCGCCGAGGGCGCGAACGCGGCGAGGACGGACACGACGGCGAACCCGGTCGCCCCGATGAGCAGCATCCGGCGACGCCCGAAGCGGTCGCCGAGCGTTCCCATCGTGACGAGGAGGCTCGCCAGCACGAGGGGGTAGGCGTCGATGATCCACAGCTGCTGCGTGCTGGTCGGCTCCAGGTCCAGGGCGATGGCCGGGAGCGCGAAGCTCAGCACGGTGTTGTCGACCGAGACGAGGAGCACCGGGAGCATGAGCACCGCGAGGGCGGCCCACCCCCGCCAGTCCGCGCGCAGCGTGGGCAGGGTGTCGGTGGGATCTGTGGTGTTGAGCATTCTCGTGCGTTTCTTTTCTAAACCGTCCGGCCGGTATAGTAACAGACGTCTGCGACCGCTTTCCTGGAGAACGATCCGTCATGCCCCGCCCTCCCCGCGCCCGCGAGGCCGTTCTGGACGCGTTCGCGCGCGTGCTCGTGGAGGACGGCGAGCGGGCGGCGACGATAGAGACCACGGCGCGGGCGGCCGGGGTGTCCAAGGGCGGCCTGCTCTATCACTTCGCCTCCAAGGAGGCTCTCGAGGCCGGACTGATCGAGCGGATGGAACTGCTCGCGGCGGAGGACGTCGCCGAGATCGCGGAATCTCCCGAGGGCGCCGTGGCGGCCTTCATCCGGTCGTCGTTGCACACCGGCACGCCGCTGGACACCGCGATCGTGGCCGTCTCGCGCCTCGCGCAGAACGGCAGTCCTGCCGCCGTGGCGGCGCTCCGGCGCGTGCGCACGCTGTGGGAGGACGTCGTCCGTCCGGCCACGCGCGACGAGACCGCCCTGTACCTCGTGATGCTCGTCAGCGACGGACTCTACTTCAACAACGCCCTGACCATCGGGGCGCTGCCGGCGCCGACGCCCACCGCCGCCGAGCTCGACGCGCTGATCGCGCGCGTGCAGGCGGCCACCCGTCCGTGAGGCGGGCGCGCCGGATCAGGCCTCGGTCAGCTCGATCTGGCGGAACAGGTCGGCCCCCACGGCCTGGCGCATCTCGGTGAGGATCGCCTCGGGCACCGGGGAATCGACGGTGAGCACCGACAGCGCGCGGCCGCGGTCGTCGGGAGCCACCTGCAGACCCGAGATGTTGATGTCCGCGTCGCCGAGCTTCTGGCCGTAGATCGCGACGATGCCGGGGCGGTCGGGGTAGCGCATCACGACGTGGTGGCGCTCGAGCGGCACCTCGATCTCGTAGCCGTTGATCTCGACCACCTTGGGCACCATGCGGGTGCCCGCGAGCGTGCCCGCGACGGTGAGGACCGTGCCGTCGGAGAGCGTGCCGCGCAGGATCGTGATGTTGCGGTAGAGCGGACTGTCGGCCTCGACGATGAGCCGCACCTCTACGCCACGCTGCTCGGCGAACAGCGGTGCGTTGACGTACGACACGCTCTCGCTGACGATGCGGCTGAAGATGCCCTTCAGCGCCGCCAGACGATACACGCTGACGTCGTAGCCGGCCAGCTCGCCGCGCACCTCGATGTCCAGGCTCGTCAGGGCGCTGTCGGCGAGGCCGCTGAAGAACTGGCCGAGCATCTCGACCAGGGCGATGCCGGGGCGGACGAAGGGGTCGATGACGCCGCCGGCGACGTTGACCGCGTCAGGCACGAGGTCGCCCTCGAGCGCCAGCTTGACGGAGCGGGCGACCGATACGCCGGCCTTCTCCTGCGCCTCCTCCGTGCTCGCGCCCAGGTGCGGCGTGACCACGACGTTCGGCAGGTCCAGCAGCCGGCGCGCCGGGCCGTCCTCGGCCGGGGGCTCGGTGCTGAAGACGTCGAGCCCGGCTCCGGCGATCTCGCCGCTGGTCAGGGCGATGTACAGCGCCTCCTCGTCGATCAGGCCGCCGCGGGCGACGTTCACGACGAACGCGGTGTTCTTCATGCGGCGGAGCTGATCGAGCCCGATCATGCCGGTGGTCTCCGGCGTCTTCGGCATGTGGATGGTGAGGAAGTCGACCTGCTCCAGGAGGTCGTCGAGGCTGAGGAGTTCCACGCCGAGCTGCTGGGCGCGGGCGCTGGTGACGTAGGGGTCGTAGGCGACCACGCGCATGTCGAACGCCTGAAGCCGGGTCGCGATGAGCGCGCCGATGCGGCCGAGCCCGACGATGCCGATCGTCTTCTCGAACAGCTCGGTACCCGTGAAGGCGCTCCGCTTCCACTGCCCCTGGGCCAGCGAGGCGTGCGCGGCCGGGATGCGGCGGGCGAGGCTCAGGATGTGACCGATCGTGAGCTCGGCGGCCGAGACGATGTTCGACGTCGGCGCGTTCACGACCATGACGCCGGCGGTGGTCGCCGCTTTGATGTCGACGTTGTCGAGCCCCACGCCGGCGCGCGCGATGACCTTGAGCTCCGGCGCGGCCGCCAGGGCCTCGGCGTCGACCTTGGTCGCCGAGCGGACGAGGATGGCGTGCGCGTCGGCGAGGGCCGCCAGGAGCGCAGGTCGATCGGTGCCGTCCACCTGACGCACGTCGAAGTCGGGGCCGAGGGCCTCGATCGTCGCGGGTGAGAGTTCTTCGGCGATGAGGACGACGGGCTTCGTCACGGAGGGTTCCTTCGGCAGGCGCAGAAATCGGATGACGCGCCGCACCCCGGAGGGGGCGGGCCTCCGCCAGCCTAGCGCGGGCGCCGAAGGCTCCCCGACCGTGTGACGCCGCTCACCCGCCGTAGACGGTGTACGACGTGATCGCGTAGGCGAGGACGTTCACCCAGAAGGCGGCGGCCACGGTCAGCCCCGCCAGCAGCACCAGCGCGAACGCGCCCAGGCCCCGTCGCCACCCCACGGCGAAGGCGATCGCGAAGGCGATCATCGGGAAGACGACGGGGAGGATGTGCACGAACCATCCGAAGCCGTTGAGCCCGAGCGGGCCGCCGGTCTGACGGATCAGCAGGTCCACCGCCGTCCACACGAGGAAGGCATAGAACAGTCCGAAGGCGGCCGCCACGGCGGCCGTGACCCACATCGGGCGCCGGGCGGCGACGGGCGCGGTCATGCGAAGGCCCCCGTCAGGAGGAACGGCCACGGGACCAGGAGCACGAGCCCCGCCCCGAGCCACACGAACCGCACCCACGCGCGGGAGCGCCGCGTGAGCGCGTAGACGGCGCCGAACCACACCAGCGGCGCGGCGGCGGCGGCGAGCGTCGTGGCCAGCAGGGTCGGGCCGGGCACCGGCAGGCCCGGCACCGACTGGAGGCGGACGCTCACGATCAGCCACCCGACGGAGAAGAGGATGAAGGCCGCGGCGATCATGCCGATCCCCACGAGCGCGGCGTTTCCGAGCGGCGTCGCCTCTCCAGCGGGGGCGGCCGCCGCGGCGGCGCGCCGTTCGTCGCGGGTCACCCGCTCTGCGCCCCGCCCGACCGGCGTGAAGCCGCGGGGCAGCGACGACGGCGCGGGGCGGGAGGAGGCTCCGGTGAGGGTGGGGTCGTCATCGCCGTCCCACGACAGCGCGTCCTCGTCCGGCCCGGTGCTCATCCCCTCAGCCTACGGGCGCTCTCCCCCGGTGTCCTGCATCCGCGCGTCGAGGCGCTGCGAGGCCTCGGCGACGACGCGCAGCGCGGTCGCCAGCGCGCGCCGGTCGCTCTCCTGGGTCGCGCCGTGACGCCGCGCGAGCCGGTCGTTCTCGCGGGCGTTCAGATCGGCCGCAGCGAGCCCCGCGCGCAGCGCCTCGGCGGCCACCGCCGTGTCGACGTCGAGGTGGGTGTTCCCGACGTCGACGAGCAGCACGAGCTCGTCGGCGATCCGGGCTCCCCACCCGCCGAGGGCGAGGGAGGACGCGGTCGCCTCCTCGGCGGCCGCCTGCACGCGGGCGTCGCGGCCGGGCCCCTCGGAGGCCAGGGCCGCGCCGAGCCGGGCCGACACCGCACCGTCGGCGCGGCCGGCGGCGAGGAGCTCCGCGCGGAGGTCTTCGACCCGCGCGGCGATCTCGCGCGCACCGGGTCCCTGGCTGTACCCCGCCACCATGCGCAGCAGCGCGGCGGCGACGGCGAGGATGAGGGCGGCAGCCGATCCGCCGCCCGGATTGCCGGTGGGCTCGGCGAGACGGGCGAGCCAGTCGTCCAGCGGCGTGGAGGCGGGAACGTCGTCGGGGGCGGCCATGCGGGTCACCCTAGCGGCCTGGGCCGACGACGAAGGGGCCGCCCCCACAGGCGCCGGCGGCGCGGGTGGGAGACGGCCCCTCGCGGAGCGTGAGGATCAGCGCGCGGCCGAGCCCTCGACGTAGTCGCTGTCGGTCTGCTTCCACGCGAAGAGCGCGCGCAGTTCCTTGCCGGTCGCCTCGATGGGGTGACCCTGCTCCTTCTCGCGCAGCGCGAGGAACTCGGGGGCACCGGCGTCCTGGTCGGCGATGAAGCGCTCGGCGAACGCGCCCGACTGGATGTCGGCGAGGACGGCCTTCATGTTCTCCTTGACCTCGGGCGAGATCACGCGCGGGCCGGAGACATAGTCGCCGTACTCGGCGGTGTCGGAGATCGACCAGCGCTGCTTGGCGATGCCGCCCCCCCACATGGGGTCGAAGATGCGCTTCAGCCCGTGGAGCACCTCGAAGTAGGCGATCTCGGGCTGGTAGCCCGCCTCGGTGAGGGTCTCGAAGCCGTACTGCACGAGGTGGCTCATGCCACCGCAGAGCACGGCCTGCTCGCCGAAGAGGTCGGTCTCGGTCTCTTCGGTGAACGTCGTCTTGATGACGCCGGCACGCGTGCCGCCGATGGCCTTCGCGTACGACAGCGCGGTGTCCCACGCCGAGCCCGACGCGTCGCGCTCCACGGCGATGATGTCGGGGATGCCGCGGCCGGCGACGAACTCGCGGCGCACGGTGTGGCCGGGGGCCTTCGGGGCGACGAGGATGACGTCGACCCCCTCGGGAGCGTCGATGTAGCCGAAGCGGATGTTGAAGCCGTGCGCGAAGGCGAGGGTCTTGCCGGGCGCCAGCTTGTCCTTGATGGCGTCGCTGTAGATGCCGCGCTGGTGCTGGTCGGGCGCGAGGATCATGATCAGGTCGGCCCACTCGGTGGCGTCGGCGACGGACTTCACCTCGAAGCCGTCCTCCTGCGCCTTCGCGGCCGACTTCGAGCCGTCCTTGAGGGCGATCGCGACCTCGACACCGGAGTCGCGGAGGTTCTGAGCGTGGGCGTGACCCTGCGAGCCGTATCCGACGATCGCGACCTTCTTGTTCTGGATGATCGAGAGGTCGGCGTCGGCGTCGTAGAAGATCTCTGCCATTTCGGTACTACTCCTTAATGTGGGGAAAATCGGTTGCGCGCGTGCGGCGGGTTCAGCCGCGCAGCACGCGCTCGGTGATGCTCTTGCCGCCGCGACCGATCGCGACCAGACCCGACTGCGCGAGTTCCTTGATGCCGAAGGGCTCGACGGCGCGGAGGAAGGCGTCGACCTTGCCCTTGTCGCCGGTGATCTCCGCGACCAGCGCGTCGGGGGCGTAGTCGACGACGGAGGCGCGGAAGAGGTTCACGACCTCGAGCACGTGCGAGCGGGAGGCGTTGTCGGCGCGCACCTTCACGAGCATGTGCTCGCGCTGCACCGACGAGGCCGGATCGAGCTCGACGATCTTGATCACGTTGATCAACTTGTTCAGCTGCTTGGTGACCTGCTCCAGCGGCAGGTCGTCCACGTCGACGGCGACCGTGATGCGGGACAGCCCCGGCACCTCGGTGACGCCCACGGCGAGCGAGGAGATGTTGAACCCGCGCCGGGCGAACAGCCCCGCGACGCGCGTGAGGAGACCGGGCTTGTCCTCCACGAGGAGGCTCAGCACATGACTGGGCATCTCAACCCTCCTGATCGAACGCCGGCGCGTGGTCACGCGCGTACTGGATGAGGCTGTTGCTCTTGCCCTGCTGCACCATCGGCCACACCATGGCGTCGGCGCTGACGACGAAGTCGATCACCACGGGGCGGTCGTTCGTCTCCAGGGCGGTGCGGATGGCCGCGTCGACGTCCTCCTCCTTCTCCACGCGCAGCGCGAGGCAGCCGTACGCCTCGGCGAGCTTGACGAAGTCGGGGATGCGGATCGACCCGTGCCCGGTGTTGAGGTCGGTGTGGGAGTACCGGCCGTCGTAGATGAGCGTCTGCCACTGGCGCACCATCCCGAGCGAGGAGTTGTTGATGATCGCGACCTTGATCGGGATGTTGTTGATGACGCAGGTGGCGAGCTCCTGGTTGGTCATCTGGAAGCAGCCGTCACCGTCGATCGCCCACACCACACGGTCGGGCTCGGCGACCTTGGCGCCCATCGCCGCCGGAACGGCGTAGCCCATCGTGCCGGCGCCGCCGGAGTTCAGCCACGCGTTCGGACGCTCGTACTTGATGAACTGCGCCGCCCACATCTGGTGCTGGCCCACGCCGGCGGCGTAGACGCCCTCCGGTCCGGTCAGCTCGCCGATGCGCTGGATCACGTGCTGCGGCGCGAGGAGACCGTCGCTGGTCGGCGCGTAGCCGAGCGGGAACTCGTCGCGGAGGCCCTCGAGGAACGACCACCACTCGGTGATGTCGGCGGCACCGTCGGCGGTCGCGGTGGCGTAGGCGTCGCGGAGGTCCACCAGCACGTCGCGGAGGTCTCCCACGATCGGCACGTCCGCGGCGGGGTTCTTGCCGATCTCGGCCGGGTCGATGTCGACGTGGAC
>CAZBZR010000037.1:0-24347 GCA_964496445.1 uncultured Microbacterium sp. | reverse complement strand
CCGTTTCCGGGCCCCGGCCTCGGCATCCGGATCGTGGGTGAGGTCACCGCTGACCGTCTCGAGATTCTGCGCGATGCCGACGCCATCGCCCGCGCCGAACTGACCAAGGCGGGCCTGGACGGCGAGATCTGGCAGTGCCCCGTGGTGCTGCTCGCCGATGTCCGCTCGGTGGGCGTGCAGGGCGACGGCCGCACGTACGGGCATCCGATCGTGCTGCGCCCGGTCTCCAGCGAAGACGCGATGACCGCCGACTGGACGCGCCTGCCCTACGACGTGCTGTCGAAGATCAGCAATCGCATCACCAACGAGGTGCGGGAGGTCAACCGCGTGGTCCTCGACGTCACGTCGAAGCCGCCGGGAACCATCGAGTGGGAGTGAGCGGATGTCGTTGGGCACAATGAGCTCAGCGACTTCCGGTGCGCCGTCGGCATCCGGCTCCGGGACATCCCTCCCGAACCAAGAGCGGGGCACCTACCCCGATCGGCTCGAGAGGGATGTCCCTGCGCCTCCTGCCGACGGCGCTCCTGTCGTGGGTGGGCGCATCGAGCGTCCTGGGTGCTGTAAGGGGATGCAGGTATGACTGAGCGGTTCGTGAAGCCCACGGCGGTGGATGCGGTGTTCAACCGCGTCGTCGGATTCCTGACGCGCGTCGGGCTGCCGCTCGCGGGGAGCCGCGAGCTCGCGGTGCGCGGGCGCTCGAGCGGCGAGTGGCGCACGACACCGGTCAACCCGCTGCGGGTCGACGGCGCTCTGTATCTCGTCGCGCCGCGCGGGCACGCGCAGTGGGTCAAGAACCTGCGCGCCTCGGGCGAGGGCGAGCTGCGCGTGCGCGGGCGGGCGACCGAGTTCCGGGCCGTCGAGGTGGCGGACGCCGACAAACCCCCGATCTTGCGCGCCTATCTGAAGGCGTGGGCGTGGGAGGTGGGCCGCTTCTTCGAGGGCGTCGACGCACGTTCGTCCGACGAGCGCCTCGCCGAGATCGCGCCCGGCTTCCCCGTCTTCCGCATCGCACAGGCCTGATCCGCGAGGATGGGGGAGTGAGCGACTTTCCCGACGCGTGGTACCTCGTGCTGTCGAGCCGGCTCATCCCCGACCTCGACGGCGGCTATGCGCTCGCAACCCTCGCCCGTGCGCGCCAGCTCGCCGAAGCAGGCGTCGAGCCGCTGATCCTCACGGTGGATCCCGGCACGCGCGCCGCGCACGCCGAACACCGCGCGGAGTTCGCCCGCCGCGGCCTCGTCGATCCCGCGCGCATGCGCAATCTGTTCGACGAGGCCTCCGACGACGGCCGCGCCGCGCCGTGGGTGCGCGCTGCCGCGCATCCGGGTGAGCCCGCCCCCGCCCTGGAATACCGCGAGGTCGCCGACGGCGCGATCGAACTGCCGGTGATCGCGAACGACTCCGACTGGCACACCTCGACCGCGCCGGTCCTCGTGCGCGACCGGCCGAGCGCGCCCGCCCGGGTGCTCGACGGTTTCGGCGCGCTGTACCGCGCGTGGCTCGCGCACGTCGTGGCCGAACTCCGCACCCGCATCCCGCGCCCCGTCGTCGTGATCGTCGAGTCGCGACAGCTCGGCGAACTGCTCGTCGGATGGGACGACCCGGACGTGCGGCTCGTGCACGCGATCCACACGATCCACCTCGAGCCGCCCTTCACGCCGGATGCGCCCACCAACGCGCTGTGGACGCGCTGGTTCGACGTGGCCGACCGGTTCGACGCGGTGCTGTGGCCGACCGCGCGGCAGCTCTCCGACGTGAGGGAGCGCTTCGGCGCATCCGAGGTGCACGTCCTCGCCCCGCACGGGGTGGCCGCGCCCGCCGAGGTGGTCGCGGCCGAGGAACGCGAGCGCGGACTGGTCGTGATGCTCGGGCGCCTCGCCCCCGGCAAGCGGGTCGACGTGGCCCTGCGCGCCTTCACCCGCGTGCGCGGCGCGGTGCCGCACGCGCGACTGGAGATCTACGGCGAGGGCGCCGAGCGCGACGCCCTCCAGGAACTCATCGACGCGGAGGGGCTCGGCGACGCCGCCGCTCTCCGGGGCGCGACGACCGATCCCGGCGGCGTGCTCGACCGGGCCGCGGTGTATCTGCAGACCTCTGCCTTCGAGGGGCAGGGGCTCGCGCTGACCGAGGCGCTCGGGCGCGCGTGCCCGGCCGTCGCGTTCGACGTGCGCTACGGCCCGCGCGACCTCCTCGCCTCCGGCGGCGGCATCCTCGTGGCCGACGGCGACGAGGACGCGCTCGCGGACGCGCTCATCGCCGTGCTCACCGACCCCGGCCTGCACGCGCGGCTCGCCGCCGAGGCGGTCGCCGCGGCGCAGGCGGTGACCCCCGAGCGCGCCATGGCGGCGCTCGCCGCGGCCGCATCCGATGTGCTGGCCCGCCCGTCGCGGCGGAGCTAGCCGGCCGCCCGCACCCCGGCGGCCGCATCGGCGGGGGAGCCCGCGAACGCGGGGCCGTGCCCGGGCAGCACCCAGTCGGCGTCGAGGGCGTCGAGGCGGGCGAGGGAGGCGAGCGCCTCGGCCGGGTCGTCGGTGAAGGGCGCGGGCTGGGGGCCCGTGCGGCCGGTGAGGACATGGCGCGTGGTCAGCGCGTCGCCGACGAAGACCGCCCGCGCCGGGGCGGAGAAGACCGCGACGCTTCCGGGGGAGTGGCCGGGCATGCCGACGATCTGCGGGGCGCCGGGGAGGTCGAGCACGTCGCCGTCCGCGACCTCGACCACCTCGGTCAGCCACTGCGGCCGCATGCCCTTGCGGAGGCCATAGGCCGCGAAGCCCAGCAGCGGGCCGAGCCGGGTCGGGCCCATCGGGGTCTTCGGCTTGTCGCCGCCGCGTGCGCGGTCGGCGTCGGCGGCGTGGACGTGCACCGGGACGCCCTGCTCGCGGCGCATGCGCTCGGCGAAGCCGACGTGGTCGCTGTCGCCGTGGGTGAGCACGACGCCGCGGATCTCGTCGACGGAGCGGCCGAGGGCGTCGAGCTCGCGACGCAGGTCGCGGTAGTGCCCGGGAACACCGGCATCGATCAGCGTGATGCCGTCGGGGAACACCAGGAGGTAGGCCGCGACGAGGCCGGCCGGCGTGACGATGCAGGCCGTCGCGGACGGGGTCGGCGTGAAAGCGCCCTCGCTGTACAAACGCGTACGCGACCGCGACGCGCTGCTCGCCCTCGTCGCCGACGACGCCGCCGCCGACCTCGTCGCCCGCCTGGCGACCACCGACGGCATCACGCTGATCGATGCCGCGTTCGAGTACGGCCTGGCCCGGATCGTCTTGAGCCTCCGGCCCTGACTCAGCTGCGGCCGGCCCACGGGTCGTACGCAGCGAGCAGCGCTTCCTGCGCCGGGCGCTCGGCGTCGGGGACGTGCTGCAGGTTGACGCGCACGCGGTACCAGAGCGAGCTCGAGCCGCGCATGCCGTCGACGAGCACGTCGGCCGGATGCAGCTGCGCCGCCGCATCCGGATGCGCTGCCTTCCACTGCTCCAGGAGCTCCAGCGCCTCCGGCTTGGTCTGCGTGCGGGCGATCTCGATGAGCGGCATCGTCGAGGCTCGCCGTCCCGAGCCGTCGCCGCCGCGCGGCGGCTTCTCGGCGGGACCGAGCTCTTCGGCCAGGCGCAGCAGGCCGTCGAGCGTTCCGACGGCGTCGTCGATGCCCCGGTGGGGGTCGCCGATCTCGGCGAACCGCTCGAGCACGCTCGACACCGTGAACTCCTCCGGCCGGCGGTCGCGCAGCTCGTCCCACGTCAGCGGCGTCGACACCCGCGCATCCGGAAGCGGACGGATCGAGTAGGCCGAGGCGACGGTGCGGTCCTTGGCGTTCTGGTTGAAGTCGACGAACACGCTCTCGCCGCGCTCCTCCTTCCACCAGCGCGCGGTCGCGAGTCCCGGGGCGCGATTCTCCACCTCCCGCGCGAGCGTCTCGGCCGCCCCGCGCACGTCGCGGAAGTCCCATCGCGGCGCGATCCGCACGAGGATGTGCAGGCCGCGTGATCCGCTCGTCTTCGGCCAGCCGACGAGACCCTGCTCCTCGAGCACGTCGCGGGCGATGAACGCGGTGTCGACGATCTGCGACCAGTCCACCCCGGGCATCGGGTCGAGGTCGACCCGCAGCTCGTCGGGATGGTCGAGGTCTTCGGCGCGCACCGGATGCGGGTTCAGGTCGAGGCATCCGAGGTTCGCGACCCACGCCAGCCCCGCCGCATCCCGCACCACCGTCTCCTCCGCCTCGGTGCCCCGGGCGTAGTGCAGCGTCGCGGTGTCGATGAAGTCGGGGTGGTTCTCCGGCACGCGCTTCTGGAAGAACGCCTCCTGGTCGATGCCCTTCACGAAGCGCTTGAGCACCATCGGGCGTCCACCCGCGCCGCGCAGCGCGCCCTCGGCCACCGCGACGTAGTAGCGCACGATGTCGAGCTTCGTGATGCCGGGCTCCGGGAACACCACGCGGTCGGGACTGGTCACCCGCACCTCGTGCCCGTCGAGCTCGAGCACTTCTGCGGGCGACTTCGACGGCGTCATGCGCCGAGGCTAGCGGCGCGCCGGGATCCGCGACACGGGCTTGCACTCCGGCGGAGACGACGAAGGGGGCCGCCCGCATGCGGGCGACCCCCTCCGGGAGACGTGTCAGGTCAGTCGCTGCCGCGCAGGATCGCGAGGATGCGGAGGATCTCGACGTACAGCCACACGATGGTGACCATGATGCCGAAGGCCCCGACCCACGCGAACTTGCGGGGAGCGCCGTTGCGGACACCGCGCTGGATCTGGTCGAAGTCGAGCACCAGCGAGTACGCCGCCATCACGACCACGAGCAGGCCGATGATGACACCCAGCGGGATGCCGAGGATCTTCACCTCGCTCAGGACGCCGAAGGGGCCACCGGCGATCGGCACGTTGAAGAGCATCAGGCCCACGTTGATGAGGCTGAACACGAGGTAGCCGACCATCGCGATGAGGAAGACCTTCGTGGCCTTGGCCGACGCGCGCACCTTGCCGCTGGCGAACAGGGCCAGCGTCACGCCCACGACGGCGAGGGTGGCGAGGGTCGCCTGGAAGACGATGCCGGGCCAGATGAACTCGAAGAATGCCGAGATGCCACCGACGAAGAGGCCCTCGAAGGCCGCGTACGCGATGATGAGCGGCACCGACGGCTGCTTCTTGAAGATGTTGACCATCGCCAGCACGAAGCCGCCGAGCGCACCGATCAGCCACGGCGCGATCGAGGGGTTCGGGTTCTGCGGCGTGACGCCCGCCATCGTCCAGATCCAGCCGACGACGGCGGTGACCACGAGCACGCCGAACAGGGCGAGCGTCTTGTAGACGGTGTCCTCCACCGTCATGCGGTCGGTCTCGCGGGCACCCGCCGACGGCGAGGCGTACATGCCCTCGAGGGTGGCGGCCTCGGCCGCAGGCGGGGGCGCGTAGGCGGTGGGCGCGCTCAGTCCGGCAGCCTGCGAGCCGCCGGGGTAGGTCTGAACGGCGCGGGGGTCCTGAAACGCCGGGTTGTTGAAGGCCGGGTTGTTGAGGGCCACGTGCTCTCACACTCCAATGTCGGAAATCACAGCACTGTGCTGTGAAACAACACTATCCGACGGGGTGTCGGCCGCACCGGCTCGGCGCTGAGCGTTCGCTATGAGCACGCTTCCCGGGGTTAGCCTGGAGCGGTGGCCCGGCCCTCCCCCCTCGTCATCGGTCACCGCGGTGCGCCCGGCTACCGGCCCGAGCACAGCCGCTCGTCCTACGACCTCGCCCTGGCGATGGGGGCGGATGCGGTCGAGCCCGACGTCGTCCTCAGCCGCGACGGCGTGCTCGTGGTGCGGCACGAGAACGAGATCGGTTCGACGACGGATGTGGCGGAGCATCCGGAGTTCGCCGACCGGCGCACGACCAAGACCATCGACGGCGCCGAGCTGACGGGGTGGTTCACCGAGGACTTCGACTGGGACGAGCTCGCGCGGCTGCGCTGTCGCGAGCGGCTGCCGAAGCTGCGCGCCACGAGCGCGTCGTTCGACGACACCCAGCCCGTGCTGCGTCTGCGGGACGTGCTCGACCTCGTGCGGGAGGGCTCGCTGGAGCAGGGCCGCGAGATCGGCGTCGTGCTGGAGATCAAGCACGCGACCTACTTCGCCTCGTTCGGCTTCGACGTCGCCGCCCTCGTGGAAGCCGAGCTCACCGCCGCCGGCTGGGGTCGGGGCGAGCTGCCGCTGTACGTGGAGTCCTTCGAGCTGACCGTGCTGACGCAGCTGCGGGAGCGCGGCGTGCCGGGCACCTACGTGTTCCTCCTGGAGGCGGCCGGCCGCCCGTTCGACCTCGTCACCGAGCGCGGCACGCGGGCCCCGACCTACGCCGCGATGGCGGCGCCGGCGGGCCTGGACGCCCTCGTCGGCGTCGTGGACGGCATCAGCCTCGACAAGCGGATGATCCTCGCGCCCGACCGCCGCGGGCGCACCACGGGGCCGAGCCGGATCGTGGCCGACGCGCACGCGCGCGGACTCCTCGCCTTCACGTGGACCTGCCGCCCGGAGAACACCTTCCTCCTTCCCTCCTTCCGCGGCCGCGGCGGCGCGGCCGCCTTCGGCGACTATCCGGCGGAGTGGGCGGTGGTGCGAGAATCCGGCGTCGACGGAGTATTCGTCGATCACGTCGACCTCGGGCTGAGCTTCTTCCGGGAATGAGCGCGGCGGGTTGCCGGCGCGCGGGACGCCACCCCTAGGCTGGCCGCATGTCAGCGCCCGGGATCGCCGTCGACGGCGTGCGGCGGTCGTTCGGTCAGGTCGAGGCGGTGCGCGATGTGACCCTGCGGGCCGAGGCGGGCCGTGTCACGGGCCTGGTCGGCCCGAACGGCTCCGGCAAGACCACGCTCCTGCTCATGCTCGCCTCGCTCCTCGCACCCGACGACGGCGAGATCCGCCTCGACGGCGTGGACCCGGTGACCGATCCGGCCGCGGCGCGGGCGCTCCTGGGCTGGATGCCCGACACCCTCGGGGCGTGGCCGAGCCTGTCCGCGCGGGAGACGCTCGTGGTCACCGGCCGGCTGTACGACCTGTCGCGGGCCGACGCGGAATACCGTGCCGACGCCCTCCTCGCCGAGGTCGGGCTCCTCGAGCTCGCCGGCTCCCCGGCGCGCGTGCTCTCCCGCGGGCAGAAGCAGCGCCTGGCACTGGCCCGCGCCCTCGTCCACGACCCCCGCATCCTGCTGCTCGACGAGCCGGCCTCGGGCCTGGACCCGCAGGCCCGCATCGACCTGCGGGTGCTCCTGCGCCGCCTCGCGGCCGACGGGCGCACCATCCTCGTCTCCAGTCACGTGCTGAGCGAGCTGGAGGAGGTCATCGATGATGCGGTGTTCCTCCTGGCCGGCGAGACCGTCAAGGCCGACCGCGTCGCCCGCGCGGCCGCCACGCGGCGGGCATGGCGCGTGCGTCTGGCCTCCGACGAGGGCGGCGATGCCCGCATCCGGATCGCGACCGCCCTCGGGCGCGGTGCCGACGAGCTCACCACCGACCGGCGCGACGTGCTCGTCGCGTTCACCTCGGAGGCGGATGCGGCGGCGGCGCTGGCCGCCCTGGTGGGTGCCGGCCTCGCCGTGTCGGAGTTCGCCCCCGCCACCGGCGACCTCGAGCACACGTTCCTCGATCTGCGGAAGGGCGGCGACGCATGAACGCGCGGCGTCTGGGCACCATCATCCGCCTGGAGCTGACCCAGCGCCTGCGCTCGGTCGCGTGGTACGTGCTGCTCGGCATCTTCGCGCTCGTGCTGCTCGTGGTCACGGTGCTCTCGGTGGCCGCCTCGGCGCTCACCGAGGACACCGGCGGGTGGCTGTTCTCGCTGCTCATCATGCTCGTGCTGCTGCTGGCGCTGCTGGTCTCGCCGACCCTCAGCGGCAACAGCGTCAACGGCGACCGGGATGCGGCCACCCTCGCGCCGATGCAGGTGACACTGGCCACGACCGGCGAGATCCTCCTCGGGAAGTTCCTTGCGGCGTGGATCGCGGGGCTCGCGTTTCTCGTGGTCGCGCTGCCGTTCCTCATCATCGCGACGCTCGCGGGGAACCTGCTTCCCGCCGCGATCGCGACGTCGCTGATCATTCTCGTCGTCGAGGTGGGCGTCGTGGCCGGCATCGGCGTCGGGCTCAGCGCGATCATCGCGCGCCCGCTCTTCTCCGTCGCCGCGACCTATCTCGTCATCGCGCTGCTCACCGTCGGTACGCTCATCGCCTTCGGGCTCGGTGCCGCCACGGCGCGCTCGCAGGTTACGGTGACCGAGCGGAACTTCTCCTACGACGGGCCGATCCTCTGCAGCCCCGGCGAGGACCCCGAAGTGACCGGATGCGTCGAGGAGCCGCTGGAAGCCGAGTGCACCCCGTGGCAGACCTATACGTACGAGGTGCCCCGCACCGATCACGTGTGGTGGGTGCTGGCGGCGAACCCCTTCGTCGTGCTGGCCGATGCCACCCCCACGACGTATTCCGAATGGGGCACGCCCGAAGACCTGTTCGGCCAGATCGCCTTCGGCGTGCGGCTGGCGCAGAAGGCGCCCGAGACCGAGCAGCGCAACGACTGGTGCGACACCTCCGCCGACCTTTCCTCCGGCACCGACCCGCGCGAACAGATCGAGGGCACGGCGCCGAGCTGGTTCGTCGGGCTGTTCGTGCAGGTGCTGCTCACGGCCGGGCTGCTGTTCTGGGGCTGGCGCCGCACGCGCACGCCGTCGCGGCGCCTGCCCCCCGGCACCCGCATCGCCTGAGGTCCGCCCGGCTCGCGCCCGGGCGGGGTCGGGGCCGGGCCGGCCGGCCGGCCGGGCTCGGGCTGCCGCGGGTCGTCGCGCTCCCGAACTCCTCAAGCCTCGGGGCCCAGGGTGGCGGATGGTGCCGAGACCCGGCATCCGGGGCCGAACCTGAGGAGTTCGGGTTCGGGTATGCGGAGTTCGGGTGGATGAGGCTGCGGGGATGCGGAGTTCGGCGGATGCGACGGGCTGGATGCCGCGTCCCGGGCGGAGGCGACGGGCTGGATGCCGCGGGCGGGCGGAGGCGGCGGTGGGGCGGGCGCGGTGCCGTCGCCATCCCGAACTCCTCAAACCTCCGGACCCGCGGGCGCGGATGGCCTCGACACCCTGTATTCCGGCCCGAATCTGAGGAGTTCGGGCTCGAGTGTGAGGAGTTCGGGCGGCGGCCGCGCGGGCCGCGCGGCAGGCGGGGGGGGGGGTCAGCCGAGCCAGGTCTCCGGATGCGCGGGGGTCTGGGCGCGGCGGACGGGGAGGGCCTCGGCCGCGGCATCGAGGGCGTCCTTCACGCGCGCGAAGTGCGCGGGCAGTCCGCGGCCCTGGAGCCAGATGACGTCGACGTGGTCGAGCCCGCGCTCGCGGACGCAGGCCACGAGGTGACGGGCGTCGTTCTCGGGGAAGGACATGTCGTGGATGAGCCAGTCCTCCTTGCCGATACGGATCATGCGGAGGCGGTCACCCGGCGAGGAGACTGCGTCGGCGGCCACGATGTTGTCTGCGATCGTCATTGATCAGTCCTTTCCGGATGGGGTGATGCCACCGTACGTCGCGGCGCCGACACCGCTCGAGGGCCTTGACAACCGACGATCAGCCTTTCAGCCCGGAAGTGCTGACGCCCTGGATGATGTGGTTCTGACCCAGGCCCTAGGGGCTTGACCGACACGCCCCCCGCGCGTACAACCCGCGGCGAGGTCAGCGAGGGGAGAGATCGGGGAGTGCGCGCGTGCCGAACTCGTGCCGGAGCGCGGAGAGGGCGGCGTGCCAGCCGGCGAGCCCGTGCACACCCGGGCCGGGAGAGGTCGACGCCGAGCACAGGTACACGCCCGCCAGCGGGGTGCGCCACGGGTCGGCGGAGACGACGGGGCGCTTCACGAGCTGCCACAGGTCGGGCGAGCCGGCCGCGATGTCGCCGCCCGGATAGTTCGGGTTCTCGTCGGCCACCTGCACCGCGGTGCGGGAGTGCGAGGCGAGGATGAGGTCGCGGAAGCCGGGCGCGAAGCGCTCGATCTGCCGGATGATCGCCTCCTCGCGATCGGCGGCGCTCCCCGCCGGGACGTGCGTATAGGTCCAGAGCGTGTGCCCGCCCGCGGGGGCACGGCTCTCGTCGAACGTCGACGGCTGCGCGACGAGCACGTACGGGCGTTCGGGGAGACCGCCCCGGCTCACCCGGTTCTCGGCGGCGGCGACCTCGGCCCGCGTCCCGCCGACGTGCACCGTGCCGGCGGCGCGCACCTCCGGGTCGCTCCACGGGACGGGTCCCGACAGGGCGAAGTCGACCTTGGCGACGGCGGCGCCGTAGCGGAAGCGCTCCAGCGCAGCGCGGTATGCGGAGGGCAGCGCGTCGCCGGCCATCGCCAGCAGTGCGCGCGGCGTGACGTCCAGGAGCACCGCACGCGCCGGCGGCAGGTCTTCGAGCGTGTGCACCTCGGTGCCCGTCACGATCTCGCCGCCGTGCACGCGGAGGTCATCGGCGAGGGCATCGACGATCGCCTGGCTCCCGCCGATCGGGATCGGCCACCCGCGGGCGTGCGCGTAGGTGCCGAGGGCCAGCCCCGCGCCGGCGGCGGCGATGCTCGGCTGCGTCAGGATCGAGTGCGCGGCGACGCCCGTCACCATCGCGGGCGCGGCCTCGTCGCGGAACCGCAGGTGCCACGCCGCCGAGCCCTGCTCGAGCGCGCGCAGGCCGAACACGACCGCGGTCGCCGGATGCCGCGGCATCCGCAGCAGCGGGCCCCCGGTGAATTCCGCCACCTCCGACGCTGCGCGCACGAGCGGACGCATGAGACGGGTGTAGGCGGCGCCGTCGCGGCCGAGCGCGTCGGCGGTGCGGTCGAGGTCGCGATAGGCGATCGCTGCCCGCGCGCCATCGAGCGGGTGGGCATACGACGCCTCCGGCACGGCGAAGGCGACGCGCTGCGCGAGGCCGAACTCGCGGAAGAAGCGGGACTCGAAGGCGAGCGGATGCACCGCCGAGCAGACGTCGTGCCGGTATCCGGGAAGGGTGAGCTCGGCGGTGGCCGCGCCCCCGCCGATGCGCTCCGCGCGATCGTACACGCGCACCGATCGGCCCGCGCGCGCGAGCGTGACCGCCGCGGAGAGGCCGTTGGGCCCCGCGCCGACGACGACCGCATCGGGGGTGGTCACCGGGCCATGCCCTCGGCGAGATAGGCCAGGCGCTGCAGGGTCTCGGTGTTGCGGGCGTGCAGCGGGAGGTCGAGGAGGGGCTGCGGGATGAGGTTCCCGGGACCGGCGATCGCCTCCTCCTGCAGGCGGACGACGCAGCCGTCGCCGCGGGGCTTGACGTCGATCGTGACGCGGGCCTCGCCGATCGGCCAGCCGCGCGCCTTCAGGACGAGCCGCCGCGGCGGATCGTAGGCGAGCACCTCGGTGGCGTCGTCGATGAGGACGGGCCACGTGCCGAACGAGTGGTGCAGCCGCGATCCCACCTGCGGCCAGTCGGGGGCGACGGCGCGCATACGCGAGGCGCCCACGACCCAGGAGGGGAAGAGCCAGCCGTCTTCCAGAACCCTGAACACCTCCGCAGGGGTGCAGCGCAGTTCTCGGGTGTTGCGTGACATCCGTGGCCTCCTCGTGTCTCCACGGTAGGGCCGGCCACCCTCCCGCTCCACGGGGCTTGCGCGCGGAGCGGGAAGGCGTCAGTCAGTGCCCGGTGGGGGCGGGAGCGGGGGACTCCGTCGACGTTGCGGTCAGGTCCACGGTGATACCCGCCGTGGCGGAGGCCTCATGGGCCATGCGCTGCAGCCATTCGGGGTCCAGCATCTCCGGCTCGGGGGAGCCGAAGACGAAGCGCATCTCGATCGACGGCTGCAGCCAGATCGTCGAGCGGCCGGCGCCGGGATCGCGCCAGGACAGGGTGAAGCTCTCATTGCGCCGGAGCTTGGTGGCGATCACGACCTTCAGATGCGCGAGCAGTCGGTCGGGGACGTCGATGGGCGCCACGGATCCTCCGTAGTAGAGATGGCCCATGGTTGGCTCCTTCCTTTTCTCCCCCTGTACACTGTAGCCGATATCTAGATAACTTAGATAAGTTTCTGAAATAATGGGACGCGATAGTGTTCACGGGGCGCCAAAAGGGAGGAGGTCGCGTGGAGGAATCAGCGACGGACTCCGCTGCGCTGGGCCGCGCTCTGCATCGCTACATCGATGCCCGCCAGGCCTCGATCATCGACGCCCGGCGCGACCTCGGGATCAACGAGCTCGACGCGCGCGCGATCCTCTACATCGCCGCGCACACCGGCACCCGTCCGACCGCGCTGCGGGAGTACCTCGGCATCACCTCGGCCGGGGTGACGACGCTCATCGACCGGCTCGTACAGCGCGACGCCGTGCGCCGCGACGTCGACCCGGATGACCGGCGCGTGAACCGGCTGACAGTGACGGTCGACCTCACCACCCCGCCGTGGTCGGCGCTCACGCGATTCGATGCACGGTTCGAGGCGTTGCTGGTGGAGCGCGGCACCGGCGACACGGCGCGCTTCGCGCGCCTGCTCGATCAACTCACCGACGCGGCATCCGACGCCGGTTGATCACGCCTCGTCGGCGGCGTGCCCGCGGGCCCTGCCCTCCAGGAACGAGCACAGCGCGGCGATGACCGTCAGCTCGTTGGCCATCGCCACCACCGTGGCGGGGTCCATCGAGACCGGCTCCGTGCGGGCTTCGAACGTGACGCACCACTCGTCGGCGTCCACCGCGGCCGGCTGGATGTAGACCACCGTCGACACGCTCGCCAGGCCCGCCGAGACGAGGCCGGTGTCGGCGCCCTGCTCGCCGTCCTGCGGGATCACCCGGATCGTGCCGGGGATGTCATACCCCTGCTCGCGGAACTCCTCGACCCATGCCTCCAGCGTCGCAAGGTTCAAGAAGGCCATACCCGCTCCGATCCGGATGCCGCGGCGCCGTGCCGCGCGTCCCACTCAGTATGCGGCCCGCCACCCCCGCCGCCCAAGATCGCGGGCGCGCAATGGTGTGCGCCGGAGGCGTTGCGGTCAACCCCCTACGTCGAACCTGGCCCGAGCGGGTGAGGTGGGAGGGCCGCAGCATCCGCTGCGTGCGCATCGGAAGGAGCACGACATGAGCGACTCGATTCCCGACAAGCCGAGCCAGGCCGAGGGCGACGTCGGCGACGACGACATCACGCAGGCCGGATCGGCCGACGACATCGACGACAACGCCGTCGGCGACACCCCGGCCGACGACCGGCCCTGACGACCGAGGAGCACACCGATGAAGGCGATGGTCTACCGCGGACCGTACAAGGTCCGCGTCGAGGACAAGCCCGACCCGCGGATCGAGCACCCCAACGACGCCATCGTGCGTGTCGAGCTGGCAGCGATCTGCGGGTCGGATCTGCACCTCTACCACGGCATGATGCCCGACACCCGGATCGGCCACACCTTCGGCCACGAGTTCATCGGGCGCGTGGAGGCCGTCGGCTCGTCGGTGCAGACGCTCTCCGTCGGCGACCGCGTGATGGTGCCGTTCAACATCTTCTGCGGCACGTGTTTCTTCTGCGCGCGCGGGCTGTACTCCAACTGCCACAACGTCAACGCCAACGCGACCGCCGTCGGCGGCATCTACGGCTACTCCCACACCGCCGGCGGCTACGACGGCGGCCAGGCCGAGCTCGTGCGCGTGCCCTTCGCCGATGTCGGGCCCACCGTCATCCCGGAGTGGATGGACGACGAGGACGCCCTGCTGCTGACGGACGCCTTCACCACCGGGTACTTCGGCGCGCAGCTGGGCGACATCGCCGAGGGCGACACGGTCGTGGTGTTCGGGGCGGGCCCCGTCGGGCTCGCGGCGGCGCGGTCGTCGTGGCTCATGGGCGCGGGTCGCGTCATCGTCGTCGACCAGCTCGACTATCGGCTCGAGAAAGCGCAGGAGTTCGCCTTCGCCGAGACGCACAACTTCACCCACCACCGCGACGTGATCGTGCTGCTGAAGAAGCTCACCGGCGGGCTCGGCGCCGATGTCGTCATCGATGCGGTGGGAGCCGAGGCCGACGGCCACCTCGGGCAGCACATCACCGCCACCAAGCTCAAGCTGCAGGGCGGCTCGCCCGTCGCGCTGAACTGGGCGATCGACTCCGTCCGCAAGGGTGGCACGGTCTCGGTCATGGGCGCCTATGGACCGCTGTTCAGTGCGGTCAAGTTCGGCGACGCCATGAACAAGGGCCTGACCCTGCGGATGAACCAGGCCCCGGTCAAGCGGCAGTGGCCGCGGCTGTTCGAGCACATCCGCGCCGGCTACATCCAGCCGCGCGACATGATCACCCACCGCATCCCGCTCGAGCACATCGCCGAGGGGTACCACATGTTCTCGTCCAAGCTCGATGACTGCATCAAGCCCGTCATCGTGCCGTCGGCCTGAGGAGCGAGCAATGCCGTACACCGCCAAGAAGCCCGGGACCACTCCTGACCCCGCCGACCTGCGCGCGCGCATCCCCGGATGGGGCGCCGACCTCGATCCGGCCGACCGGCCGTCGGTGCCGCGCGAGCAGGACGATCCCCACGCGACCGGAGCCCACTGGGAGCTGCCCGAGTCGCAGGGCGACGACCCCGCGCGCGAGCGCTCGATCGAGCACGAGCGGCTGACCCCCGTCTACGGCACCGCGCAGCCGCTGCACGGCGTCTCGGGAGCCGTCCGGCGCTTCGCGTATGACCGCTTCAGCGAGGGGCGTGCGGCGCACTGGCTGCTCCTCGTCCTCGGCGACCGCCTGGAGGCGACCGGAGCCCACCTGCGCTCGCTCCTCACCGCGCGACCGGACAACCCCGTCACCGAGACGGGGATCCTCGGCGAGCCGCGGATGCGGCCGATCGCGTCGCGGCGCGGGCGCGTCGACATCCGTCACGCCTGGATCGACCCGGTCCTCGTCGCCGGCCCGTGGATCCTCGGCGGGTGGTTCGTGCTCCGGATGCTGCGACGGGTCTTCGCGCGGTCCTGACGGCGCGGGGTCCCTCAGTCCCGGAGCGGGCGGAGGACCGGCGGCGGGACGTCGGTGAGCTCGTCCCAGCCGAGGCCCGCCCACTCGTCGGCACCGAGCGCGCCCTGCGGGGGCACGGCGAAGCCGTCGATCTCCTGCCAGGCCTCCGACGACAGCAGTTCGCCGTGAACGACGAACAGGCCGTCGGGCGCCGTGCCGGCGCTCTCCGGGGTGTCGGGGAAGGAGGTCATGCGTCCATCGTCCTCCCAGCAGCGCAAGAGCGGCTCAGATCCGCCTCAAGAGCAGCCAAAGGAAACCGGGGAGTCATCCGAGAGCCATCCCTGCGCTCGCGGCGAGGGCCAGGACGAGCCCGAGCACCTGCGTGCGCACGAGGCGCTCGCGCAGCACGATCGCGGCGAGCGCGACCGTGCCGATCGGGTAGAGCGCGTTCAGCACCCCGACCACCGGCAGGGTGGCCGGGTCGTCGCTGGCGTGCAGGGCGGCCTGGATGAAGATGTTCGCGCCGGCGTCGCAGATGCCGCAGGCCACCACGAGCAGCGCGAACGAGACCTTCGCGCGACGGGTCCATGCCGCGCCGGGAACCGGGTCGCGCCGACGCCGCAGCCACGCCACGGTGAGAACGGCGGCGGAGGCGAGCAGGCCCGTCTGCACGAGCCGCGCGATGAGGAGCGTGCCGAGGCCCTCGGCGGGGGCGTGGTCGTAGGCGAGGACGAGACCGCCGAACCCGCAGCCGGCGAGAACGGCTGCGGCCAGCCCGCGGCGGGTGAGGCGGGCGCCGGAGGTGTCGCGCACGGTCGCGACGAGGACCACGGCGACGAGGGCCACGGCGAGCGAGCCGATCGCGAGGGGCGAGAGGGCCGTGCCGCGCGTCACGGCGACGATCACCGGCACGGCCGCAGCGACCACCGCCGTCACCGGCGACAGCACGCTCATCGGTCCGACCGCGAGGGCGGCGTAGAGAAGGAGCACCCCGACCGAACCGGAGACGCCGGCCACCGCCCCCCACAGCACCGCCTCCAGGGCGAAGCTCCCGCCGAGCAGCGCCAGGCCGACGCCGAGCGGCACCAGACCCACGACGGCCGCGATCGCCGACACCGCGATCGGCCGTGCGCGGCGCGAGGCGACGCCCCCGAGGAAGTCGGCGACGCCGTAGATGGCCGCCCCGGCGAGGGCGAGCACCACGCTGACGATCACCGGGCGGTCCTCATCCCCCGAGCATGGCACGCTCACCGCACCGCGCCACACGTCTTGACGTCGCCCGCCTCCCGAGACTCAGCGCCACGGACGAAACACCCCGCGCGGCGCTGATTCTCGGCCGTGGTGCCGAGTCTCGTGACGGGTCGCGCGGGGTGCGGGGCGCTCCTCGTCGGGCGCTGGTCATGCGGGCCAGGCGGGTGGGTCGGCACCCCACGGGCGGCCCACGTCGGCGTAGTCCTCCGGTGCGCCGGCGAACGCGAGCGCCGGCGGGGCGTAGCGGAGGGCCCGGATCGCGGCGCCGGACAGCATCCGTTCGCGGACGGGGAGGGCCACCGCATCCGGCGGCGTGATCGCGTCGGGGGAGGTGAGGAGGGCGTGCGCGGTGCGGGCGAGGGAGACCCGCACGTCGTGCGACCCGCCCGTGGCGCGCTGGGCGGCCAGGGCGCCGATCACGGCGGCCGCGAGGAGGTGGCCGGTGGCATGATCCAGCGCCTGGGCGGGCAGGGCGCCGGGGGCGTCGCCGCCCTCCGCGAGCGCGATCCCGGTGACCGCCTGGACGATGCTGTCGAAGCCCCGGCGCCCCGCCCAGGGACCGTCGTGGCCCCAGGCCGACACCGAGCCGGTCACCAGCCCGGGATGGCGGGCCGCGAGCTCCGCCGGATCGAGCCCGAACCGCGCAAGCGCCCCGGGCCGGTACCCGGTGAGCACGACATCGGCGCCGGAGAGGAGCGCCTCGAACCGCGCGCGGTCGGCGGCGTCTCGGAGGTCGAGCAGGGTGGAGCGCTTGCCCTGCCCGGTGTCGAGGTGGATCCAGCCGGTCTCGGGGAGCGCGGGGGAATCCACCCGCAGCACGTCGGCGCCCGCCAGGGCCAGGTCGCGCGCGGCGATCGGGCCGGCGAGGACGCGCGTGAGATCGAGCACGCGCACCCCGCCGAGGGGCCGGGGGTCGCCGCCGGGGTGGGGGTCGCCGCGCCAGGGCCGGGGAGCCGCATCCGCCACCCGGGTGCGGGTGAGAAGAGGGGCGGCGGCCACGACCGCGGCCTGCGGATGCCGCCGCCACTCCTCGGCGGAGCGCACGGCGCCGACGATCGCGCCGCGCTCTGCTGCCGCGCTCTCGAGGTCGATCGCGCGCCACGCCGCGACGGCCGGGGCAGGATCGGCGTCGTCGGCGAGGCCGAGGAGCTCGCGCAACGCCCGCTCATGGTGCGGATAGTTCGCGTGGGTGCGCACCCAGCCGTCGGCGGTACGCCAGAAGCCCGACAGCGGCGCCCAGACGGACGGCGGCTGGCCGTCGATGCGCAGCACCTCCTCGCTGCCGAACGACGCCGCGACCGTCGGACGGTCCACGACGACCGGCGCGGGGTCGCCGCCGAAGCGCTCCGCCGCCAGCGCGTTCACGGCGAGCGAGGCGACGGCCACCGCGTCGGAGGCGAGCGTCGCGGTCGGCAGGCGCGAGGCCCACGGCATCGCCCCCCGGGGCTCCCGCACCAGGTCGGCGGGCAGTCCGAGTGCGGCCGCAGCCTCGCGTCCTGTTGCCCCGAGCCCCATCGCGCCCTCCTCGGCCGCACGCGTGACGGGCACGCGTTCGTGGACGCAACGTAGCATCCGATGCCGGGCGGTCGGCCTCCCGCCCCGGCCTCCCGCCTCGGCCTCCCGCCCCGGCCTCCCGCCTCGCGTCGCCGCGCCTCGTGCCGCGCGGCGCCCCGCCCCGTGCCGCGCCCCGCCCCGTGCCGCGCGTGGCCCCGTGAGACTCAGCAGCGCGGACGAAACACCCCGCGCGGCGCTGATTCTCGGCCGTGGTGCCGAGTCTCGCGCGGGGTCGCGCGCGGTCGGGGCGTGGAGCGCGGGCGCGGGCGGCCGGTCAGGGGTTGCACATGCGGGCGTGGGAGGGTGGCGGGGTGTCCGCTCGACGATGGCATGTCGAGCGAGGGAGGGCGCATGCCCAGATGGTGGGAAGAACTGCTGCATGCGACGACCGGTCGGGTGCGTCAGCACGAGCATCTGCCCGACCTGCGTGACCTGCCGTCTCGTCGCGTGGCGGTCGAGCGCACGCACTTCCTCGTGAACGACCGCGAACGCCACGACCAGGATCGCCGGCTCTACGTCCTCCGCCGCGAGCCCAGCCGCCGGCACGGCGGCGCGATCGCGGTCGTCTCCAACGGGCGCGGCGTCGGCTACGTGCCCGAGCGCATCGCCCGCGACATGGCGCCGCTGCTGGACGCCCTCGGCGGCGCGGCCATCGTCAACGGCGCGGGTGCGGCGCACGGCAGCATCCGGCTTCGCGTCGACCTGCCGACCCACGACGCTCTCCGCGCCTTCGCCGCCTCCCACTCCGCGGGCGCGTAGGCCGCCCCCGCCGCGCGCTCCCGTCGCCCCGCGGGCCCGTCGCCCCGCGAGACTCAGCGCTACGGACGAAACACCCCGCGCGGCGCTGATTGTCGGCCGTGGGGCCGAGTCTCGCGAGGGGTCGCGCGCGGTGGGGGTGCGCGGGGCTCAGTCTCGCGAGAGTGGCGCGCCGTTCACCGGGCGTACACCGCGGCGCCCGGATGCGGACATCCCGCGCTGCTGGAGTGGGGCCACCTGACCTGAGGAGACCCATGTCGCGCCTGCGCCGTGGCCTCGCGACGACGGCCGTGTGCGCGCTGAGCGCCGCCGCCGCGATCGCGCTGCCCCTTCCCGCTTCCGCCGATGCCCCCGGCATCCGCATCAACGAGGTCGAGTCCAGCGGCGGCACGCCGGGCGACTGGGTCGAGCTCTTCAACCCGACCGACTCCGCGGTCGACGTGAGCGGGTATCTGTTCAAGGACAGCGAAGACACCCGCACATTCGCCATCCCGGCCGGCACCGTCGTCGAGCCGGGCGGATACCTCGTGCTGGACGAGAAGGGCGGATTCGGCAACTTCGACTTCGGCCTCGGTGGGGCGGATGCGGCGCGGCTGTTCACCCCGAGCGGCGCCCTCGTCGACCAGCGCACGTGGACCGCCCACGCCGCCACCACCTACGGCGTGCGCGACGGGGCGACGCCGGACTGGCAGGAGACCGCCGCCGCCACGAAGGGCGCCGCGAACACCTTCGCCGCCCCGGAGCCCGACCCCGACCCCGACCCGGACCCGGACCCGGACCCGCAGCCGCAGCCCGGCAGCATCCGCCTGAACGAGGTCGATTCGCAGCCGGCCGACTGGGTCGAGCTGTACAACGCCGGCACGGCCGCGTTCGACCTGTCGGGCTACGAGCTGCGCGACAACGCCGACGACCACCGCTGGTTCTTCCCCGTGGGCACCTCCGTCGCCGCCGGCGGACACCTCGTCGTCACCGAGGCATCCGTGGGCCAGGGCGGCGGCACGTTCACCGCGGCCATCGGCATCGGCGGGGCCGACCGCATCCGCCTGTTCGACCCGGCCGGCGCGCTCGTCGACGACACCCTGCCGTGGACGGCGCACGCCGCGCTCGACGGGGATGCGGCGGCCGCGACGCTCGCCCGCTGCCCCGACGGGGAGGGCGCCTTCCGCCTCGCGCACCCGACGCCGGGTGCCGCCAACGACTGCGTGCTGCCGAAGGTGGCGATCAACGAGATCGAGTCCAACGGTGACGCCACCGACTGGGCCGAGATCGTGAACCTCGAGTCCACGCCGGTCGACATCTCGGGCTGGACGCTCATGGACAACGACCCCGCAGGCCACGCGGCGGGCGTCACGCCGTTGCCCGCCGGGACGATCCTCGCTCCGGGTGCGCGCTTCGTGTTCGAGGAGAACACGCACTTCACGTTCGGGCTCGGCAACGGCGACACCGTCACGATCCGGGATGCCGCGGGCACGACGGTCGCCGAGTACGCCTATCCCGCGCACGCTGCGGGGGTGTGGGCGCGGTGCCCCGAGGGCACCGGCGCGTTCCGCGACGTCGCGACCTCGACGAAGGGCGCGGCCAATGCGTGCGGCACGCCCCTCCGGATCAACGAGGTGGAGTCCGACGCCGGGTCACCCGATGACTGGATCGAGCTGGTCAACCCGACCACGGCGACCGTCGATGCCTCCGGACTCGTCCTGAAGGACAGCGACGACACCAACGTCTACGAGCTGCCGGCGGGCTCGACGATCGCGGCCGGCGGGTACCTCGTGATCGAGCGGGCCGCGCTGGGCTTCGGGCTGGGCGGCAGCGACCGGGTGCGCCTGTTCGAGGGCGCCGACCTCGTCGACGAGACCGTGTGGACCGCGCATGCCGCGACCACGTGGGGCCGCTGCCCGGATGCGACGGGAGCCTTCGGCGCCACGTACCAGGCGACGAAGGGGGCCGCGAACGTCTGCGCCGCCCCGCCGATCGCGTGGCCCGGATCGGCCTCGACCACCGTGCTCGACGCCACGCCCACGTTCCTGGAGGACAGCTCGGGCCTGGACACGCAGGTCACCGCCGACGGCACGTTCCTCTGGGCGGTCGACAACGGCACCGGCACGTTCTGGAAGCTCGTCGTGGCCGCGGACGGCTCGGTGACTCCGGCATCCGGGTGGGCAGACGGCAAGCGTGCGCGCTTCCAGCGGGATGCCGCCGACGCGGCCGCCGCGGGCCCGGATGCCGAGGGCATCACGGTCGCCGGCGACGGCTTCGTCTACCTCGCCTCCGAGCGCGACAACAGCAACAAGGCCGTCAACGAGAACATCGTGCTGAAGATCGACCCGAATGCGCCCGGGCCCGACGTCGTCAGCACGCAGGAGTGGGACCTGACCGCACTCCTCCCCGCCGTGGGCGCGAATCTCGGCATCGAGGCCGTCGAATGGGTGTCGGACGCCGACCTCGCCGGACGCCTCTGGGACGACCGCGCCGCCGCACCCTACGACCCCGCCGACTACCCCGGCCACGGCGAGGGCCTGTTCTTCGTCGCCGTCGAAGACACCGGCCACGTCTACGCGTTCGCGCTGGGCTCCGCCGCGCCCGTGCTCGTGACCGAGATCGCCCCCGGGCTCGGCGGCGTCATGGCGCTGGACTGGGATGCGCAGCTCGACGTGCTGTGGGCGGTCTGCGACGACGGATGCGACGGCGCCGCCGCGCAGATCAGCCTCACCGGCACCGCGCAGCCCGGGATCGTGGGCGTCTCGCGTCCGGCGGGCCTGCCCAACGTGAACAACGAGGGCTTCGCGACCCTGCCGGTCGCGCTCACCGGGTCAACCCGGCCGGCGTGGTGGTTCCAGGACGGCGTCGCCTCCGGCGCGCTGCGCCTCGGCTCCCTGCCGTCCACCCCCGCCGGCCCGACCGACCCCGGCGGTCCGGCCGACCCGACGCCCACGCCTTCCCCGACGACGCCCACCCTGCCCTCGACGGGCGGCCTGGAGCCGCTGCCCGGCACGGCGCTCGTCCCCGGGAACCAGGGCACGCTGCAGGCGCCGGGTGTCGTGGCCGCGGGCTCGCCCGTGACGATCTCCGTCGGCACGCAGCACGCCGGCACCGCGGTCGAGGTGTGGCTCTACTCCACGCCGACCCGCATCGCCACCGGCACGCTGGATGCGGCGGGCCGCATCACCGTGACGATCCCGGCCTCCACCCCGCCCGGCGCGCACCGCCTCGCGGTCTATGCGACGGACGGCACGCTGCTCGGCTGGGCGCCGATCCGGGTGACGGCGCTCGCGGCGACCGGCGGGACGGATGCCGGCGGCCTCGCGCTCGCCGGAGGGCTGCTGCTCGTGGCGGGCGCCGCCGTCGTACTCGCGCGGCGACGGGTGAGTGCGCAGGGGCCGGGGGCTGCCGGATAGACGCGACGGCGGGAGTCGAACTGGGCAGGTCGATTGTGAAGCCACTCCACCTGGGTGAGATCCGCGTGATGAGGCATCACGTCCAGCACGCTGTCGCGATCCCCGAGGCTCCTCCAGGGTGTCGCACCGTCTACCCGCGTCCGTTCGGCGCTTTCGACGCTTCTATGTTGTCAAGTTGTCTCGGGCGCGGCGTGTGGTGAAATGGGGTCGTGATGTGGTTCGTTCGGTCGATGGACCCGGTCCCGCCGCTGGATCCGAGATTCGAGCAATTCCGCGAGGCCTTGGCCGAGGCATTCCTCGAGGACGAGCGGGCGGGTTCTTCTCTGTTCGGCTGGAACCGTACTTCACCACCGCGAGGCCGTGGTGGCGTCGCCGATGGGTAAACCCTGAATGGGCCGTCGTCTGGCTGCTCGCATACGACGAGGAATTCGACCGAGCGCACCCGCGCGACGATCGCCCGCCATTCGATGACGGCATCGTGCTGCATGACCCCTCAGTGTTCGACGAGCTACTCGCCAGCGAGATCAATCGCCGCGGCGATGTGTATCGCTGCGGTGGATCGACCGCATAGCTGAGCCTCGGGTGTGGGCCGACAACTTCGCGCTCACGTCGTCAAGAGCCTCCGAGTAGCAGCGCCCAGCGGCCTCACATTGGCCAACTGCTCCGCCTGCGCGACAAAGGATCGCGAACCGCACCGCGTCGACGCGACGGCGGGAGTCGAACTCGTCCTCGCTGCTGACGAAGAGTCGCCGAATGCAGCTAGATCCGCGTGTTTTTGCGGAAGTTGAGCTTTCATCGGGCTCACTCGATCACGTCGAAATAGCCTCATTTTCGAGGAGGTGTGGGCAAAGTGTGGGCAGGTTACAGGAAACAGGCCGTCGGGCTCATTGAGGCCAAGGAGCACGTGGCCCCCGAGCTCTTCGTCCGCGACTTCGTCAGCGTGCTGAACGCGAAGTCCTCCAACGAACTCAGCGCTTCCTCCACGAGTACGTGGTGTGCCGCCCGAGCGGCCATCAGATGATTCGCGGGCGCACTTCGGTCATCGTCATCTGCCGCGAAGTCGCCGACATGTTCGACACGGTGTGCACCGACATGCTCAACGTCGCCGTCAACGACGGCGTCGTACTCGCCGAGGAATGGACCCAGCTGCAGCCGCAGCTGCCGGGCTCAGGCGCGCAGTCGGTGATGGGATTCTCCAGCTACCGGATGGAGTGCCTGTAGATCTCCGAGTGGCGACGCCTGCACGGATAGCCTGCTACCGGCAGGGAGCCGGGCCTCAGAAGCGTTCTCGAGCGATCCGTAGGAACGCTTCCGAGTACTCGCTCACCGCGGTTGCAGCGCGCTGACGCTCTCCGCCGAAAAGTCCCGCGCGTAGCAGCGCCCAGTTGGTGCCGGCGGCATCCAGATCTTGACTTAGGCCGTCGACAGGACTGATGCGCGATTCCTGAACGCGCCAGGTTGACCGCCCGAACCAGCGAGAACGTCCCCAAGCGTTCCCGTTCGCCTCGCTCTTGACTCGCTGGTTCACCGCATCCTGCGCGAGGACCCCAAGGACCACTTCGGCACGGTCATACGCGGCTTCAAACTCCGCGTCATCACGGAGCTGGTCAGCAAACAGCGGTCTGAGCGCGGTGAAGAGCCACTCCGCGAGCGGTGTGTATAGCTTCGGTACTCGGCGGTTCACCACGTCGTCGATGGCTTCGGGAAGGGGCACGCTGGACGTGGCAGCTCGAGCGAGTGCGTTGACGATGGCACCGTCGGCCTGGAATGGCTCATACGGATCGGTGGCTTCGAGCAATCCCAGCTGTCGGCTGTCATAGCGATTTCGTACCGAGCCGTCGCTCACGAGGGTCTTCAGGTTCGCCCACTGCCCCGCGACAGAGCTGGCGAGCGCCGCCGTCGTGATGGCTGCCACTCCTGGCAGGTGACGTAGCGCGAGCAACGCTTGAACGCCGCCCTCGGTCTTGTTGGCCGCCTGGACGAAGGATCGAATTCCCTCGGACCAAGGCGCCAACGCACCGGGATCGCCCCAGCGCGAGGCCACCTGGAGCGAAGCGCAGAAGGGGAGCGTGAGGTCCAAAACTCTCTGCGCCTCGCCCGCGATCTGGGCTACCTTCTCCTCAACCGTCCCGTTCACCGGCTCGCTGAGCCACTGCGAGCCACCCACGACATCGAGTACCCGCCCGACTTCTTGCGAGACGAGATCATCGAGCTCGATGCGCCGAGTCGGATCCAGAATCATTTCCTTCGTCAGCCGTCGGAGGAGATCTACTCGGCCGGCCGTGGTGGCGTGCTCGACGGATTCGCGAACCTCCGACGGCCCGAGTTGCTTCTCGCCCATTTGCTGATGAATGGCGACGACGAGAGCGGCGGCTTCCGCTGCGTATCCCGTCCCGAACAGGTCCGTTGACGGCGCTCACTGAAATTCCTCGGTTCTGCTCATCGAAATTCCCCACTCTGGG
>CAZBZR010000036.1:0-24527 GCA_964496445.1 uncultured Microbacterium sp. | reverse complement strand
CCGCAACGCGAAGGCGGCCGTCGAAGAGGGCATCGTCCCCGGTGGTGGCGTCGCGCTCATCCAGGCCGGCCAGAAGGTCTTCGGCACGCTCGAGCTGCACGGCGACGAGGCGACGGGTGCGAACATCGTGCGTGTCGCGATCGAGGCTCCGCTCAAGCAGATCGCGCTGAACGCCGGCATGGAGCCCGGCGTCGTGGCGAACAAGGTCGCGGAGCTGCCCGCGGGTCACGGCCTCAACGCCGCGTCCGGCGAGTACGGCGACCTCTTCGCCCAGGGCATCATCGACCCGGCCAAGGTCACCCGCTCGGCGCTGCAGAACGCCGCGTCGATCGCCGGCCTGTTCCTCACCACCGAGGCGGTCGTCGCCGACAAGCCCGAGAAGGCTGCGGCGGCTCCGGCCGACCCGACCGGCGGCATGGACTTCTGATCCCACGCTGAACGACAGAGGGCCCCTTCCTTCGGGAAGGGGCCCTCTGTCGTTCTCCGCGCCTCGCGGCGTTTCCGCGCCGCGCGGTGTGTTCCCGCTCACCCGCACCAATGTGCGGTCACGACGCGCCTGTGGCCGCAGAACGGTGCGGGTGAGCGTTGTAGTTGCGCGCGGGCGAGGGCCGCGCTGCCCGCGCCGCGCGGCGTTTCCGCGCCGCGTGGTGTGTTCCCGCTCGCCCGCACCAATGTGCGGTCAGGACGCGCGCGTGGCCGCAGAACGGTGCGGGTGAGCGTCGTCGTTGCGGAGGGCGGGCCGACCGGAGAGGTGGAGCGCGCGGGGCGGGTCAGCGGAAGAGGCCCGCGCTGGCCTGCTCCACCTCGGCGTACTGGCGACCGGCGGCCGCCAGCGCGCGATCGATCTCGGCGAGGGACGCGCCCACCTCGCGCTGGGTCGCCCGCCAGCGCTCGACGACGCCGGAGAAGGCGGTCGCGGCCGCGCCCGTCCACGACCCCTGCAACTGCGTGAGCTGCCCGAGCAGGGCGGCCGACTCGGACTCGAGGCGCTCCACAGTGCCGCGGATGGCGGCGGAGGCGCCGAAGACGGCGTCGCTGTCGACGGAGAAGACGGGCATGACGGGCTCCTTTTCATTGCGATGCGGCCACGCTAGGCACGGCGCATCCGCTCCGAGCTCCGCGCCCGCCGGACGGTGGAGAAGCAGCCCGCGGGCGCTCCTGGGGAGGAGCTCAGGCCCCTCGCCGCGGCAGCGGGCGCGTGTCGGCGATCTCGTCGGCCGAGTCGGCGACGGCCGCCGGGGCGAGCGGCAGCGAGACGCGGAACGTCGCGCCGCCTCCGGGAGTGTCGGTGACCGACACCGTGCCGTGAAGCGCATCGACGATCGACGCGACGATCGACAGGCCGAGCCCCGATCCGCCCGTCTCCCGCGCGCGGGACGTGTCGGCCCGCCAGAACCGCTGGAAGATCTGCTCGCGGATCTGCGGCGGCACGCCCTCGCCGTGGTCGATCACCTCGATCCAGCCCATGTCCGCCCCCGCACCCTGCCCGCGGGTGATGCCCACGCGCAGCCCGATCGGGGAGTCGTCGGCGGTGAACCGGCGGGCGTTGCCGAGGAGGTTCGCCACCACCTGACGGATGCGGTTCTCATCTCCGAGCACGATCGGCTCGAGCGGAGCGATGGCGGGCGGCGGGCCGCCCGCATCCGTCTCCTCCGTTCCGGTGAGCGGGCGTGGGCGTCGGCGCAGGCGCGAGAGGGTCGCCCCCGCCAGTGCGATGGCCGAGGTCGCCGGGCGCCGGCGGGCGTCGCCGGTGACATCCAGCGGCGGATCGACGGTGATCGTCATCGTGACGGCGGGGCCGTCGGGAACCGTGGCGTCTTCGACGGTGACTTCGCGCTGCGGCGAGGCCGCGCGCAGGTCCAGCGCGGCGTCGCGGGCGATGGGGCGCAGATCCACCGGCGCGAAGACGACGTCGCGCCGTTCGTCCAGGCGCGCCAGGGCGAGGAGGTCCTCGACGAGCACGCCCATCCGGATCGCCTCCTTCTCGATGCGTTCCATGGCCTGGGCGATGTCCTCGTCGCCGCGGATCGCGCCCATCCGGTACAGCTCGGCGTAGCCGCGGACGGTCACCAGCGGCGTCCGCAGTTCGTGGCTCGCATCGCCGATGAAGCGGCGCATCTGGCCGACGGTGGCGTCGCGCTGGCGGATGGCGGCGTCCACGCGGCTGAGCATCGCGTTGATCGCGGCCTTCAGCCGCCCCACCTCGGTGCCCGGGACGACGTCGGTGAGGCGCTGGCTGAAGTCGCCCGTCGCGATCGAGATCGCCGTGGCCTCCACCTGCCCGAGTCCGCGGAAGGTGAGGGTGACGAGCCAGCGCGTGAGCAGGGCGCTGGCGACGAGGATCAGCAGGGCCAGGATGCCGTAGATGCCGATGTAGGTCGCGACTACGCGCTCGGTGGGGGCGAGCGGCACGACGACCATCTGCGTGAAGACGTCGGTGACCCCCGGCACCGGGAGCACGTCGACGGTCGCGCGGAAGGCGGCACCGGTCTCGGGGTCGGTGTACTCCAGCGACTGGCCGAGCTTGATGTAGGTGTCCTGCAGCGGGAACGTCTGCGGGATCTGCGGCAGCATCCGTGCCGACGTGCCGTCGTACAGGGCCAGCATCTCGCCGTCGCCGGGCCCGTACACCACGACGATGCTGCCGGTGGGGGCGACGTCCTCGCGCGGGGTGAACTCGATCAGCCCGCCGCGGTTGTCGATCGTGAAGACGGTCTCGGCGATGTCGCTGGCCGCCAGCAGCCGCACCTGTTCGTCGAGGTTGGCCACGAGGGTGTTGCGCAGGAACGCCATGGTGCCGAATCCCGCGGCCACGAGCCCCACCGCGAGGAGGCCGACGGTCACGCCGGTGACCTTGGCGCGCAGGCTCAGCCCACGCCACCAACGGGTCAGCGCATCGTGCTTCTCGGCCAGGGGGTGCTCCGCGTCAGGTGGTCTTGCCGGCCTTCAGCATGTAGCCGAAGCCGCGCTTGGTCTGGATCAGCGGCTCGGTCGAGTGCGGATCGATCTTGCGGCGGAGGTAGGAGATGTAGCTCTCCACGATGCCGGCGTCGCCGTTGAAGTCGTACTCCCACACGTGGTCGAGGATCTGCGCCTTGCTGAGCACGCGGTTGGGGTTGAGCATGAGGTAGCGCAGGAGCTTGAACTCGGTGGGGCTGAGATCGATCGACACCTCGCCCACGGTGACATCGTGGGTGTCCTGGTCCATGGTGAGCTCGCCGGCGCGGATGACCGACTCCGCGTCGGCCTGCATCGTGCGGCGGAGGATCGCCTGGATGCGGGCGACGATCTCGTCGAGGCTGAAGGGTTTCGTGACGTAATCGTCGCCGCCGGCGTTCAGGCCGGTGATCTTGTCCTCGGTCTCGTCCTTCGCCGTCAGGAACAGGATGGGCGCGGTGTACCCGGCCCCCCGCAGGCGCTTGGTGACGCTGAATCCGTTCATGTCGGGCAGCATGACGTCCAGGACGATGAGGTCGGGCTCCTCCTCCAGCACGGCGGAGATGGTCTGCGCGCCGTTGGAGACGGCGCGGACCTGGAACCCGGCGAAACGCAGGCTCGTGATGAGCAGGTCGCGGATGTTCGGCTCGTCGTCCACGACGAGGATGCGCGGTGCGGTCATGAGGCCATTATCCTGACCCAACCCTTGTCAGGGCTGGATATGCGCGGTTCGGCGGCTTACGCGGCGGGCGCGAGCAGGTCGTCGGCGTCGAGGATCGTGTAGGCGTAGCCCTGCTCGGCGAGGAAGCGCTGCCGGTTCTGCGCGAAGGCCTGGTCGACGGTGTCGCGCGAGATGAGGGTGTAGAAGCTCGCGGTGTGCCCGCTCGTCTTCGGACGCAGCAGCCGCCCGAGGCGCTGCGCCTCCTCCTGGCGCGAGCCGAACGAGCCCGACACCTGGATGGCGACGGATGCCTCGGGGAGGTCGACGGAGAAGTTCGCGACCTTGGAGACGACCAGGAGTGAGATCGTGCCCTCGCGGAACGCCTGGAACAGCTCCTGCCGCTCGGCGACGGGTGTCGAGCCGGTGATCTGCGGAGCATCCAGGGCCGTCGCGAGCTCGTCGATCTGGTCGAGGTACTGCCCGATGACGAGGATGCGCTCGCCCTCGTGGCGGCGGACGAGCCCGCGGACGACCTCGATCTTGGCCGGGGCGGTCGCGGCGAGGCGGTAGCGCTCCTCGTCGGCGGCCGCGGCGTACTCCAGCCGGTCGCCGGCGGGGAGGTCGACCCGCACCTCGTAGCAGGCGGCGGGGGAGATGAAGCCCTGGGCCTCGATCTCCTTCCACGGCGCGTCGAAGCGCTTGGGGCCGATGAGGCTGAACACATCGCCCTCGCGGCCGTCTTCGCGCACCAGCGTCGCGGTGAGGCCGAGGCGTCGCCGGGCCTGCAGGTCGGCGGTGAGCTTGAACACCGGCGCCGGGAGCAGGTGCACCTCGTCGTAGACGATGAGTCCCCAGTCCAGCGCGTCGAGCAGGGCGAGGTGCGCGTAGCGGCCCTGCCGCTTGGCGGTGAGGATCTGGTAGGTCGCGATCGTGACGGGCTTGATCTCCTTGACCTGCCCCGAGTACTCGCCGATCTCCTCCTCGGTCAGCGACGTCCGCCGCAGGAGCTCGTCGCGCCACTGCCGGGCGCTGACGGTGTTGGTGACGAGGATGAGGGTGGTCGTGCCTGTGTCGGCCATGGCGCCGGCGCCCACGAGCGTCTTGCCCGCGCCGCAGGGGAGGACCACCACGCCGGAGCCGCCCTCGGCGAAGGCGTCGACGGCCTGGCGCTGGTAGGGCCGGAGGTGCCATTCGCTCTCGTCGAGGTCGATCGGATGCGGGGTGCCCGGCGTGTAGCCGGCGAGGTCTTCCGCGGGCCAGCCGATCTTCAGCAGCTCCTGCTTGATGTGCCCGCGCGCCCACGCGTCGATGACGTACACGTCGGGCGCGGGGTGGCCGATCAGCAGCGGTGAGATGCGCTTGTTGCGCGCCACCTCGGTGAGGACGGCGGGGTCGGTGGAGCGCAGGATCAGCACGCCCTCGTCGTCGCGCTCGATGACGAGGCGTCCGTAGCGCGCGACGGTCTCGCGGATGTCCAGCGACACCGACGCGGGCACGGGGAAGCGCGACCACCGGTCGAGCGTGGTGAGCATGTCTTCGGCGTCGTGCCCGGCCGCGCGGGCGTTCCACAGCCCGAGTCGCGTGATCCGGTAGGTGTGGATGTGTTCGGGGGCGCGCTCGAGCTCCGCGAACACGGCGAGCTCGTGGCGCGCGCTCTCCGCTTCGGGATGCGCGACTTCCAGGAGCACCGTGCGGTCGCTCTGCACGATCAGGGGGCCATCAGCCATAGCCTGCCAGTCTACCGTCGGGCGGTTCGGCCCGGCTCCGTCGGCCGGCTCGCGAAAGTGCACCGCCGCGTCGAACCGGCACCGGATGCGGTGCACTTTCGGCGGGACGGTGCACTTTCAGCGGGCGGCGGCGGGGCTCAGGGGGCGGGGTGCACGCTGGCGATGCTCGACAGCGGCAGCGTGCGCTCGACGTCGGCGGCCCGGTCGCGTCCGCGCAGCCGCCCGCCGCCGAGGCCGGTCGCCTCGAGGCGGAACGTGCGGGTCGCCCCGTCGGGGAGGCGCACCACGACGTCGACCACCGCCCGCGCCCGCACGGCCTGGTCGAGCTCGCGCTCGAGCCACGCGGCATCCGCGTCTTCGGCGGTGCTGGCTTCGCGCAGGTGCGCGACGAGGGGGCGGTAGGTCTCGGCGGCGGAGGGGCGGCCGAAGCCCGAGGCCACGCGCGCGCGGTCCACCTGGCGCGGAGCCCCGGTCTCGTCGACCGCGGTGACCGGATAGCGCGCGTCGGCGAGCGCCCAGAAGACGGTCTCGTGCGCCACCCGTGACGCCAGCGCGTCGCCGTCGCGGACGAGCCCGAGCGAGCGCAGGGCCTGGTCGACGGCGACGGTCTCGAGGGTCGCCGGATCGTCGCTGGTGACGCGGGTACGGCCGGCGGCATCCTGGCCCACCCGCAGCAGTCCGTGGCGCTCGGCGGTGCGGGCGATGACGTACTCCAGGGGCTGTGGCACCCCCGTCAGCGACAGGTCGCCGAGGAACGTCCGCAGCGACTCCGCCGTCTCCCCGCCGGCGATCGCGGCTGCGATGGTATCGGCGCTGAAGCGGTACGTGGAGGCCTGCGCGCGCGACTCCCGCGCCGCCATCGAGCGCAACCGCACGTCCAGGTGCGGGGCGAGGGGGCCGGGGGAGATCGCGGTGAGGTCGTTCTGCAGGTACACGCGGTCGACCTCGGGCGGCAGGAAGGCCCGGAGCGCCTCCTCGTCGGGCGCGGCTCCGGCCGCCAGCGGCACCGCCCACGGCGGCTCCCCGCCGGCGGGGGTCACCAGGCCCCACGCGACCGCATAGGCGCGCCAGAGCGCACCGGCGGTGGGCCACGCGGTGTCGAACGGGTAGGCGGCGCGCCAGCCGGATGCGGCGATCCAGCCGCCCTCGGCGGTGCGCAGGCCCTGCGGCAGGGCGTCGCGCAGACGCACCGCAGCGGTGCTCCACCGCGCCACGGTCGCCGTCTGCACCCAGCGCCGGCCGTCTTCGGTGGCCAGCCACGCGCGGTCGTCGCCGTGGAGGAGCCCGGTCGCCGCGCCGAGGCCGACGAGGAGGTCGGCGGTCTCGCCGTCGGGCACGACGCCGTGCTCCACCAGCATCCGCCGGTCGGCGGCGCCCAGCGCGCCGTTGCCGATGCGGGTCAGCGGCGAGGAGAGGGTGTGCAGCAGGATGTCGGCGAGCGAGGCGGCCGAGGTGAACGCGCGCTCGGCGGCGGCCGCGTCCTCGGCGCCGGACGTCTCCCGCGGCCCGTCCGGGAGGGGGAGCGGGGCCTCCCGGTCGGCGACGGCGACGGCGACCGCCGCGAACGGCGCGCCGTCGGCATCGGTCATGCCCGCTGCGACCAGGCCGTCTCGCGCCGCGGCGTCGACCGCGCCGCCCTCCGCCACGGCGCGCGCGAGGGCGGCGGCCAGCGGATGCGGGAGGAACGCGAGGCCCCGCGCGAGGGAGGTGGGCTCCAGCAGCGCCTCGGCCATGTCGTAGAAGTCGCGCCACGCCACCGACGCGGGGATCGCCCGCTCAGCCAGCAGCGCGCAGAGGCGGGCGTCGTCGATGTCGGCGAGGACGGTGGCCAGCGTGCGCTGGTCGGAGCTGGGCGGCACCGTCAGCGTCCTCGGTTGGCCCGAGCCCTTCGCACGAAGCTCATGATGAGCACCGCGATCAGCAGGAGGAACGCCAGCACCGGGGCGATGTAGACCACGATGCCGATCGTCGGCCAGACGCCGCCGGAGAAGTCGGCGCCGGCGGCCGAGCCGATGATGATCGCCAGGAAGCACGCGATCGACAGCACCAGGAGACCCAGCGACATGAACGCCAGGATGCGGTCGATGCGGCGGACGGGAAGGTCCTCGCCGGGCGTACGCGTACTCATCCGGCTCAGCCTAGCGGTTCGCGCCGGTGGCGTAGGCTGGCAGGTGGCGACCTCCCGGTCGCGCTCCCACTCGTCCGCCCCGCGCGGACCCCGTTCAGCGAGGTGCTTCCATGCCCACCGGCAAGGTCAGGTTCTACGACGAGGAGAAGGGGTTCGGCTTCATCACCACCGATGACGGCCAGGACGTCTTCCTGCACGCCACAGCCCTGCCCGCCGGCACGCCCGCGCTGAAGGCCGGCACGCGGCTGGAGTTCGGGGTCGCCGACGGCAAGCGCGGACTCCAGGCGCTGTCGGTGCGCGTGCTGCAGGCGCCGCCGAGCCTGGCCAAGCGCTCCCGCAAGTCGGCCGACGACATGGCCGTCATCGTGGAAGACCTCGTCAAGCTCCTCGACGGCATCGGCGCCGACCTCCGGCGCGGGCGCTACCCCAGCGGCGCCCACGGCGCCAAGGTCGCCGCCGTGCTGCGCAAGGTCGCTGATGATCTCGACTCCTGAGCACCCCGACGCGCGCCTGATCGAGGCGCACGACCTCGCGCTCGCCGCGCTGCGCGAGATCACGCCCGAGGCCACGATCGGCGAGCCCGCGGGCTACATCGACGAGGGCGACGGCGTCGTCTCGCTCCGCTTCCACAACCGCCTCGCCGGATACCCCGGCTGGTTCTGGACGGTGAGCCTGGCGCGCGTGGATGACGCCGAGCCGACCGTGCTCGAAGTCGAGCTGCTGCCCGATCAGGACGCCCTGCTCGCCCCGGAGTGGGTGCCGTGGGCGGTGCGGCTGGCGGAGTACCAGGCCGCGCAGGCCGCACAGGCCGAGGCGGAGGCCGCGGACGACACCGCCGCCGATGCGTCGGACGACGACTTCGACGACGACGACGATGACGACGACGACTTCGACGAGGATGACGACGCCGAAGACGACGACGACGCCGAAGACTTCGAGGATGACGACGAGCTCGATTCCGACGGGTCGCCCATCCTCCACGCCGGAGACCTCGACGGGGTCGACATCGACGAACTCGACCCCGCCGCATCCGAGGACTCCGAAGACGACGCCGCCGACTCCGACGACGCCGCCGACTCCGACGACGACTCCGACGCCGAGGACGCCGACGAGGCTTAGAGCCGCTCGAGCGTGTAGTCGATGCTGCGGATGAGCTGACGCACGTCGTCGGGCTCGATCGAGACGAACGTCGCGACCCGCAGCTGGTTGCGGCCGAGCTTGCGGTAGGGCTCGGTGTCGACGATGCCGTTCGCGCGCAGCGATGCGGCCAGGGCCGCCGCATCCACGCGCTCGTCGAAGTCGATCGTGACGACGACGGGGGAGCGGTCGGCGGGATCGGTCACGAACGGCGTCGCGAGCTCGGATGCCTCGGCCCACGCGTACAGCGCTCCGGACGACTCGCGCGTGCGCGCGTCGGCCCACGCCAGCCCGCCGTTGTCGAGGATCCAGCCGAGCTGGTCGTCCAGCAGCAGCAGCGTCGCCAGCGCCGGAGTGTTCAGCGTCTGCTGCAGGCGGGAGTTGTCCAGCGCGTTCTTCAGGCTCAGGAACTCGGGGATGTAGCGGCCGGATGCGGCGATCCGCTCGATCCGCTCGATCGCGGCCGGCGAGACGATCGCGAACCACAGGCCGCCGTCGGAGCCGAGGTTCTTCTGCGGCGCGAAGTAGTAGACGTCGGCCTCGGCGGCGTCGAAGTCGATGCCGCCGGCCGCGCTCGTGCCGTCGATGACGGTGAGGGCGCCCTCGTCGCCGGCGACCCGGGCGATCGGGGTGGCCACGCCCGTGGAGGTCTCGTTGTGCGGCCATGCGTACACGTCGACGCCCGCGATGGGCTCGGCGACGGCGCGCGTGCCCGGCTCGGCGCGCCGCACGTCGGGCGCCTCGAGCCACGGCGCCTTCGCGGCGGCGGCGAACTTGCCGCCGAACTCGCCGAAGACGAGGTTCTGCGCGCGGCGCTCGATGAGTCCGAAGGAGGCGGCGTCCCAGAAGGCGGTCGATCCGCCGTCGCCGAGGAGCACCTCGTAGCCGTCGGGCAGGCGGAAGGTCTCGGCGATGCGTTCGCGGACGCTCTGCACCAGGTCTTTCACCGGCGCCTGGCGGTGCGAGGTGCCCAGGATCGTGGCGCCGCGGGTGACGAGGGCCTCCAGCTGCGCCCCGCGGATCTTCGACGGGCCGCATCCGAAGCGTCCGTCGGCGGGCAGCAGGTCGCGAGGCAGATCCACGTGCGGCATGGCTCGATTCTAGGGTGACGCGCGGGGGCGCCCCGGCCGTCCGGCCCGGTGGCGCAGCGGCCCGGGCCCGGGGTCTGCCCCGGCCGATAGGCTGGAAGCCTGCCCGCCCGAGCTCCGAGGAACCGCACATGACCGATCTCATCGACACGACGGAGATGTATCTGCGCACCATCCTCGAGCTCGAGGAGGAGAACATCGTGCCGCTGCGCGCCCGCATCTCCGAGCGTCTCGGCCACTCCGGTCCGACGGTGTCGCAGACGGTGGGGCGCATGGAGCGCGACGGACTCGTCGTCGTCTCCGACGACCGCCGCCTCGAGCTCACCGACGCCGGCCGCCAGAAGGCCGTCGACGTCATGCGCAAGCACCGCCTCGCCGAGCGCCTCCTCAGCGACGTCATCGGCCTGGACTGGGCGTACGTGCACGAAGAGGCGTGCCGGTGGGAGCACGTCATGAGCGAGCAGGTGGAGCGGCGGCTGGTCGAGCTGCTCGGCCACCCCACCGAATCGCCCTACGGCAACCCCATCCCCGGGCTCGACCAGCTGGGCGACAACCCGGCCCACACCTTCGAGCAGGGGGTCGCCGGGCTCGTCCGCCGGCTGACGGATGCGGGGGAGCCCATCAGCGGCACGGTCCGGCGCCTCGCCGAGCCCGCGCAGGTGGATCCCGAACTCCTCCAGCAGCTGAAGGCGGCCGGCGTCCTCCCCGGGGCCCACGGGAACTACCGCTTCAACGAGGGGTACGTGCTCGTGGAGATGGACGGCAACGACGAGGGGCTCGAGCTCCCCGTCGAGGTGGCGTCCCACATCTTCCTCGTGGACGAATCCCGCTGATCCTCCCCAGGCCCGTCGCGGCCCGCGTTGTCCCCAGGAATTTGTGGTCAACGTGACATATTCGTTACCTTCCGGTAGCCTCAGACGGTCCACAGGCGAGAAGCCCGCCGTCGGACCCCGCGCAGATTGCCTCATCGGTTCGTCGTCTGCGGAGGGTGAAGCCCGCACATCGTGCCAGACACCGAGTGCCGACGAGCCAGTGCCCTCGGGCGCGGAGGCGCCGGAGGAAATTTGGCTGAACACACCACATCGGTCGGCGACGCACCCGAGCAGACCCCGACCGAGATGACCCGCCGGGAGCGGGCGCGCACATCCGCGCAACGCCCGGCGAAGCCCCCCGTACGTCCGTCCCGCGCGGTGGCGCGCCCCGCCCCCCGTGCTCCCCGCCCCGCCGGTGCGGCGAAGCCGATGCGCAGCGTCGCGATCCTCGCGATGGTCGCCGGACTCATCGCCACCGTCGCCCTCCCCGCCTACGCCGCCTGGCAGCCGGAGGAGGAGGCCCGCACGCTCCAGCAGATCTCCGCCGACGACGCGCAGTCGCTCGTCGTGGCCTCGGATGCCTCGGCCGCACAGCTCGACCGCGGCAGCTACTCCGCCACCACGGCCGACGAGATCGCCAAGAAGAAGGCCGCGGAGGCCGCCGCCGAGCGCGCTCGGGCCCGGGCCTCGTCCTCCGTCTCGCTCTCCTCGATCGACCTCACGATGACCGCCCCCGGCTCCGGCGAGGTGCGCTGGCCGCTGGGCGGCTTCACCAAGGGCCGCGGACTCGGCGACTCGGGGTACCACCAGGGCGTCGACCTCCTCACCGGCTGCGGTCAGCCGATCTTCGCCTCGGCCGCCGGCGTCGTCCGCGTCTCCCAGGAGAGCTTCGGCGGGTACGGCGTGGCCATCACGATCGACCACGTCGTGGGCGGTCAGCGGGTGAGCACGCTCTACGGCCACATGACCTACGGCAGCCGCGTGGTGCAGTCGGGCGAGTCGGTCTCGGCCGGCCAGCTCATCGGCCTGGTCGGCAGCACCGGCAGCTCCACCGCGTGCCACGTCCACTTCGAGGTGCACGTCAACGGCTCCGTCGTCGATCCGTGGGCCTGGCTCCAGTCCAACGCGGGCTGACGAGACTTCAGCGACGGCGTGTCGGGGAACGTTCCCCGACACGCCGTTTCGCGTTCGCCTGCCGCGACCCCCGGGCGTGTCGCGTGGGTTAGCCTGTGAGCGACGCTGAGAGAAGCGGAGAGAGCCGATGGGAAGCACGCCACGCATCCGAACCATGGATGCGCTCGGCCTGCTCGTCCTCCGGCATCGTGTGAGCGGATGCCACGGTACGGCCGTGGGTCCAGGGCGCTGTCTGTAGACAGCGCCTTTTTTCATGCCTCTGCGCCGACCGATCGTCGTCGTCGAATATCCGGGAAGCCGTCCCGGCCCGTTCGAGAGGGAAGCGAATGCGCACACTGGTGTTGAACGCGGGGTATGAGCCGCTCGCCGTGGTGTCGTTCAAGCGGGCGCTCGTGCTCGTGATGAACGACAAGGCCACGGTCGTCGAGCACATCGAGGGTCAGCCCATCTGGGGATCGGCCGGCAGCTACGACAGACCCGCGGTGATCGTGCTGACGAGGTACGTGCGCGTGCCGGGTGGGCGACGCGTGCCGGTGACCCGGCGCGGTGTGCTCCGCCGCGACGCGCACCGCTGCGCCTACTGCGGCAAGGCGGCCTCGACGATCGATCACGTCCAGCCCCGCTCGCGCGGCGGCAAGGACACGTGGGAGAACCTCGTCGCGTGCTGCCTGCGCTGCAACAACATCAAGGGCGACCGTACTCCGCAAGAGATGGCGTGGGAGCTGCGCCTCGTGCCGGGCGCGCCCCGCGGCACGCAGTGGACGGTGCGGGGCGTGGACCGTGCCGATCCGCGCTGGGAGCCCTATCTGGCCCTCGCCGCCTGACCCGCCGTCCGGCTCGGGGCGACCTGATGTCGGAGGTCGTTCGTATCTTCGAACCACAGGATTGAGGAGTTAGAACAGATGTTCTAACCTGTGGGAGTGAGGGCGATCGTGCGGACCGAGGCGGAGGCGCTGCGTGATGTCGCGCAGCTGCGGGTCCAGCTCGAGCGTATGCAGGGGCGCCGACTCGACGCCCCGGCGCTGCCGACGCATCCGGCCTTCGCCGCCCTCCTTCCGGGCGGGGGTCTGCGCCCCGGAGCGGCCTACGCCCTCGCGCCCTCGGCTGCGCTGCTGCTCGCCCTCATGGCGCGGCCCTCGCAAGACGGCGCCTGGTGCGCCGCGATCGGCATGCCGGAGCTCGGGGCGGAGGCCGCCGAGCGGTACGGCCTCGACCTCGACCGGCTCGTCCTGGTGCCCGAGCCCGGGCCCCGCTGGCTGGCGATCACCGCGACGATCGCCGAGGTCATGCCGGTGGTGGCCGTGCGCCCGCCCGCCCGCGTGGGCGATGCCGAGATCGCCCGGCTGTCGGCGCGGCTGCGCGACCGCGGCAGCGTGCTGCTGGTGCAGGGGCAGTGGCCGCAGGCGGAGGCCGTCATCGACGTGGCCGATCCGCGCTGGTCAGGTCTCGGCGCCGGGCACGGCTACCTCGCCGGGCGGGAGCTGACCGTCTCGGTCACGAGCCGCCGCTCGCCCTCGGCGCGCCGGGCGCGGATGCTGCTGCCGGCCGCCGACGGCACCGTGTCGCTGCTCGGCCCCGCCGCCGCCGAGCGGCCGCGCCTGGAGGCGGTTCCCGCCTACCTCGAGGCGAGGGCGGTGGGCTGAGTGTCCGCGCCCGTGCGCATCCTCGTGCTGTGGTTCCCCGATTGGCCGGTGACCGCGCTGACTCTGGCGGCTTCCGAGTCCGCCGTCGACGCCGTCTCCGCGGGCGGCCCCGTCGCGGTGTTCGAGCGCAACCTCGTGGTGGCCTGCTCCGCCGCCGCCCGGGCGAGCGGGGTGCGGCGGGGGCAGCGCCGCCGCGACGCCCAGGCGGCGAGCCCGGGACTCGTCGTCGTCGCCGCCGACCCCGACCGCGACGCCCGCACCTTCGTCCCCGTCGTCGCGCGGGTGGAGGAGCTCGCCCCGGGCGTGCAGATCCTCCGGCCCGGGCTGTGCGCGCTGCGCGCACGCGGACCGGCGCGCTACTACGGCGGCGAGGAGGAGGCGGCGCGCATGCTGCTGCGCGCCCTCGCCGACGACGGTCTGCCGGACGTCCGCGCAGGCATCGCCGACGGGCCGTTCACCGCGCAGCTGGCCGCCCGCGCGACCGCGCCCGACGCCGCGGTGCGCGTCGTCCCTCCCGGCGGTGCCCCCGACTTCCTCTCGCCGCTGTCGGTCGGGGTGCTCGGCGACACGGCCGACGCGTCGCTGCCCGAGCTGCTCGCCCGGCTGGGCGTGCACACCCTCGGCGCCTTCGCGGGGATGCCGGTCGACCGCGTGCGCGAGCGCTTCGGCCCGCAGGGGGTGCGGGTGCACGCCCTCGCCTCCGGACGCGACTCGCGGCCGATCGAGCCGACCCCGCCGCCGCCCGAGCTGCACCGCGAGGTGGAGTTCGAGCCGCCCCTGGAGCTGGCCGAGCAGATCGCCTTCGGCATGCGCATCGCCGCCGACGAGTTCATCGGGACGCTCGCCGAGCGCCGGCTGGTGTGCACCGAGCTGCGGGTCGAACTCACCGGCGACCGCGGGGAGCGCAGCGACCGGGTGTGGCTGCATCCGGGGGCCTTCGACGCGGCCGCCGTCGTCGACCGCGTGCGCTGGCAGCTCGCCGCCCTCCGTCCGCCCGGTGATGCCACCGCGGCGACGGAGGGGGGTGCGTTCGCCGGCGGCGTCGCCCGCGTGCGGATCGCTCCCGAGGCGGTGGATGCGGCCGCTCATCACGCGATCGGCCTCTTCGGCGCCGGACCCGAGGAGCGTGTGCACCATGCCCTCTCGCGCGTGCAGGCGATGCTCGGACACGAGGGGGTGCTCACCCCGGCCGTCGGCGGCGGGCGCTGGCTCACCGAACGGCAAGTGCTCGTGCCGTGGGGAGACCGCGCGGTGCTGGGCGCCGAGCGCGGTCGGCCGTGGCCGGGGAGCCTGCCCGATCCGCTGCCGGCGACGGTGTTCCCCGTCCCGCGTGCGGTGGAGGTGACCGACGGCGGCGGGGCGACGGTGGTCGTGGGGGAGCGCGAGGTGCTCAGCGCCCCGCCGGCGCAGCTGGGCGTCGCGGGCCGGCGCCGCGGCATCCGCTCCTGGGCGGGGCCGTGGCCGATCCGGGAGCGGGGATGGGATGCGGCCCGCCGGCGCCGCGCGCACCGCTTCCAGGTGGTCGATGCCGACGGCGTCGCGTGGCTGCTCGTCGAGGAGGGCGGCGTGTGGGTCGCCGAGGGCCGCTATGACTGAGCGGCTCTCAGCTCCCGGACCCCCGCGGCCCCCGGCCTCCGGCCCTTCGCCGCGCGCAGCCGAGGGAGGAGATGTCGCCGGCGGAGGACCAGATCGCCGCATCCGGCCCTCCCGTCGCGACATTTCCTCCGCTCGCCGCGGAGGCCGAGGTCGCCGGGCACCCGGTGATCGGGCCCGCCGGGCCGGATGGGGGGCGTGAGACATGGGATTCCACAACCCGCCGGTGCCGTGGTCGGAGATCGAGCGGACGCTGAGCGACCGGCGCCGGCCGCGGCCCGTGCCGGTGGGGGCCGACGGCGGCGACAGTCCGGCGTGGTCGCACAAGCGCGCGCCCTACGTGCCGCCCGCGATCGAGCGCCCGGCCGACGTGGTGCCGTATGCCGAGCTCCATGCCCACTCGTCGTACTCGTTCCTCGACGGGGCCTCCTCGCCCGAAGAGCTCGTGGAGGAGGCCGAGCGGCTGGGCCTGCACGCCCTCGCGCTCGCCGACCACGACGGCTTCTACGGCATCGTGCGGTTCGCCGAGGCCGCCGAAGCGCTGCAGCTGGGCACCGTCTTCGGCGCCGAGCTGTCGCTGGAGCTGCCCCGCCCCCAGAACGGCGAGCCCGACCCGGTGGGCTCGCACCTGCTCGTGCTCGCGCGGGGGGAGGAGGGGTATCACCGCCTCGCCGCCGCGATCACCGCCGCGCAGCTGCGCGGTGCCGAGAAGGGGCGCCCGGCGTACGACCTCGACGAGCTCGCCGAGCGGGCCGGGGGACCGCACGATCCGCACTGGGCGGTGCTCACCGGGTGCCGCAAGGGCGACGTGCGCCGCGCGCTCGCCGAGGGGGGCCCGGATGCGGCGGCCGCCGCCCTCGACCGGCTGGTGGCGCGCTTCGGCCGCGACGCCGTGCACGTCGAGCTCATCGACCACGGCGATCCGCTCGACTCGCGCCGCAACGACGTGCTCGCCGGCCTCGCCGCCGACCGCGGGCTGCCGATCCTCGCCACGAACAACGTGCACTACGCCGTCCCCGAGCGCGAGCTCCTCGCCGCGGCGGTGGCGGCGGTGCGGGCGAACCGGGGCCTGGACGAACTCGACGGATGGCTCCCCGCCCACGCCGGGGCGCACCTGCGCTCGGGCGCCGAGATGGCGCGGCGCTTCGCGCGCTACCCGGGCGCGGTCTCGCGCACGGTGACCCTCGCCGACGAACTGGCCTTTCCGCTGCGGCGCGCCAAGCCCGCGCTGCCGAAGCAGGCCGTGCCCGAGGGGCACACGCCGATGTCGTGGCTGCGGCATCTGGTGTGGGAGGCGGTGCCGCGGCAGGACCCCGACCGCACCCGGGATGATCGCGACCGCATCGAGCGCGAGCTCGCCGTGATCGAGATGAAGGACTTCCCCGGCTACTTCCTCATCGTGCACGGCATCGTGCAGGAGGCCCGCCGCCGCGGCATCCTCTGCCAGGGGCGCGGCTCGGCCGCCAACAGTGCGGTGTGCTTTCTGCTGGACATCACCGCGGTCGACTCGATCGCCTACCGGCTGCCGTTCGAGCGGTTCCTCTCCAGCCTGCGCGATGAGGAGCCCGACATCGACGTCGACTTCGACTCCGACCGCCGCGAGGAGATCATCCAGTGGGTCTACCGCGAATACGGCCGTGACCGCGCCGCGCAGGTGGCCAACGTCATCCAGTACCGCCCCAAGAACGCCGTGCGCGACATGGCCAAGGCCCTCGGGCATTCGCCGGGGCAGCAGGACGCGTGGTCGAAGCAGGTGGAGCGGTGGGGCGCGTCGCTGGAGACCGGCGGCGACCACGACATCCCCGATCAGGTGCTCACGTTCGCCACCGAGCTGCTCAAGGCGCCGCGCCACCTCGGCATCCACTCCGGCGGCATGGTGCTCACCGACCGGCCCGTGGGCGAGGTGGTGCCGATCGAGCACGCCCGGATGGAGGATCGCACCGTCATCCAGTGGGACAAGGATGACGCGGCCTGGATGGGGCTGGTGAAGTTCGACCTGCTGGGCCTCGGCATGCTCGCGGCGCTGCAGTACTGCTTCGACCTCATCCACGACGCCACCGGTGAGCGCTGGGAGCTCGCCACCTTGCCGAAGGAGGAGAAGGCCGTCTACGACATGCTGTGCCGCGCCGATTCCATCGGGGTGTTCCAGGTCGAATCGCGCGCGCAGATGGGGCTGCTCCCGCGCCTGCAGCCGCGCCGGTTCTACGACCTCGTCGTGCAGATCGCGCTGGTGCGGCCCGGTCCGATCCAGGGCGGGGCGGTGCATCCGTTCGTCCGCCGCAAGCTCGGGCAGGAGGAGGTGACCTACGTGCACGAGAACCTCCGCCCGGTGCTCGAGCGCACGATGGGGGTGCCGGTCTTCCAGGAGCAGCTGATGCAGATGGCCGTGGCCGTCGGGGACTGCACCGCCGAGGATGCCGATCTCCTGCGCCGGGCGATGGGCTCCAAGCGCGGCGTGGAGAAGATCGAGAAGCTCCGCGAGAAGCTCTACGCCGGCATGGCGCGCAACGGCCTGACCGGAGAGGTGGCCGACGACATCTACGCCAAGATCCAGGCGTTCGCCAACTTCGGGTTCGCCGAGTCGCACTCGCTCTCCTTCGCGCTGCTGGTGTACGCGAGCTCGTGGATCAAGCTGCACTATCCCGCCGCGTTCCTCGCGGGGCTGCTGCGCGCGCAGCCGATGGGGTTCTACTCGCCCGCCACCCTCACCGCCGATGCCCGCCGCCACGGCGTGCGGGTGCTGCGGCCCGACCTGGCGCGCTCGGGCGTGCAGGCCACCCTGGAGCCGGTGGGTCCGCATCCGGATGCGGCGGCGCAGCGCCCGGGGGAGCACCCGCGCGCGACGGGCCTGGACGCGTGCACGGCGCGCACGCAGCCGCCGGTGGGCGATTTCGATCCGAGCGAGCCGGATGACGCGGCCGCGCACCGCCGCGACGGGCACGTCGCCGTACGCCTGGGGCTCGCGGCGGTCACCGGCATCGGTGCGAAGGTCGCCGAGCGCATCGTCGCCGAGCGGGAGGCGTCAGGGCCGTACCGCGACCTCCGCGATCTCGTCCGCCGCACCGGTGTCACGGCCGCGCACCTGGAGGCCCTCGCCACGGCGGGGGCGTTCGAGAGCCTCGGGATCAGCCGTCGCGAGGGGATCTGGCTGGCAGGTTCCGCGGCGCAGGACCGGGCGGAGTTCCTCCCCGACTCGATGGTGTCGGTGCAGCCGCCGCTGTTCCCCGATCAATCCAGCTACGACCTCCTCGCCGCCGATCTGTGGGCGACGGGCATCTCCACGACGGATCATCCGATGACGCACTACCGGGCGGGGCTGGATGCGCGGGGCGTGCTCACCTCGCGGGAGCTCCGCACCCACGAGAGCGGACGACGCGTCGAAGTGGCGGGCCTGGTGACCCACCGGCAGCGCCCCGCGACCGCCTCCGGCATCACCTTCCTCAACCTCGAAGACGAGCACGGGCTCGTCAACGTCATCTGCTCGGTGGGGGTGTGGAACCGCTATCGCCGCGTCGCGCGGGATTCGCCGGCGCTGATCGTCCGCGGCATCCTGGAGCGCTCGGTGGAGGGGGTGACGAACCTCGTCGCCGATGCGTTCGAAGACCTGCGGGTGGGGGTGGCGCATGCCTCGCGCGATTTCCGGTGACCAGACGCGCGGATAGACTCGCCCCGACGCCTCTCGTGCCGGAAGGACGGACATGACCGACGCCTCGCAGATCGCCCCCGGGTGGTACCCCGACCCGGAGAACCCGGGCACGCAGCGCTGGTGGAACGGCCTCGGATGGACCGAGGACCGCCGCCCGCTCCCCGGCGCCGCCGGGCCCGCGGCCCCCGCCGCGCCCGCGGCCCCCGCCGCGCCCGCGGCCCCCGCCGCATCCGCTCCGGCACCCGGCCTGCCCGCCTACCCCTCGTACCCGGCAGCCGCCCCGGTCGCCCCGGAGCGCCGCGACATCCCGACGAGCACGCCGTGGATCTGGCTCGTCGTGCTCCTGCCGCTCGTGTCGATCCTGCCGCTGTTCTTCATCGACTGGGCAGGCTACGTCGAGGAGAACTTCCGGATGTCGCTGGAGGCGACCAATCCGCTTGCGCCGGCCTTCCCGCTCTTCGACGGCACCACGCTCCTGCTGACGGCGCTCAGCTACCTCGCCCTCGCCGCCCAGGTGGTGTGCGCGTGGCTGGACTGGCGCGTGCTGAAGGCGCGGGGCATCGAGCGTCCGTTCCACTGGGCGTGGATCTTCTTCGCCGCCGTCATCACCAACGGCGTGTACGTCATCGGGCGGGGCATCATCCTCCGCCGCCAGACCGGCAAGGGCCTCGGTCCCGTATGGGGCTGGGTGGCCGTGACGGTGCTCACCCTCGCCGCCGCCGCCTACGTGATGGTGGTCGTGTTCGCGACCGTCTTCGCGCTCGTGCCCACCATCGAAGAGTTCTCGAACCTATAGGAGTCGGAGAAGGCGATGTCCACCGAGCAGATCGATCCGGCCGCCCCGCCGTCGGGGAATGGCTGCATCGAGTGCGACGAGGCCGGCGGCTGGTGGGTGCATCTGCGCCGCTGCGCCGCCTGCGGGCACATCGGATGCTGCGACGACTCCCTCGCCCGTCACGCCACCGCGCACTGGCGGGAGACCGGCCACCGCTACATGCAGAGCTACGAGCCCGGCGAGGACTGGTGGTGGGACTACCAGGAGGAGCAGCTGGTGGCCGGCCCCGACCTCGCCCCGCCGACGAGCCGGCCCGACGAGCAGCCGTCGCCCGGCCCGGAGGGGCGCGTCCCCGGCGACTGGCGGCGGCAGCTGGGCGATCGCGCGCGGGCCGAGCGCGGTTAGCCCCCGCCGCGCAGCACCAGCGCGGCCTCGCCCACGCGCGACGCGTTCGCCGTGCGCGAACGGCTGGCACTCTCCATGGTCGAGTGCTAATCTGACATCAGTTGAGTCGAATAGGCTCAACTTTCAGACCACATCCCGGAGACCCGCTCCGGCCCCAGTTGAAGGAGGACACCATGGCAACCTACGACCCGTTCCGTGACCTCGACCGTCTCGCGTCGACCCTCTTCGACACCCGTCGCGGCCCGCGACGCATGCCGATGGATCTGTACCGCGACGGCGACCACTACGTCCTGACCGCCGACCTTCCCGGGGTCGACCCGGGCTCGGTCGACATCGACGTCGACGGCCAGCTGCTCACGATCCGCGCCGAGCGCACCCTGGCCTCGGGCGACGGCGTGAAGTGGATCACCCGCGAGCGCGAGGCGGCCACGTTCGTGCGCCAGCTGAACCTCGGCCAGGGGATCGACACCGAGCGCATCAGCGCCTCGTATGACAACGGCGTGCTCTCGGTCACCATCCCGGTGAGCGAGAAGGCCAAGCCGCGTCGCATCGAGGTGGCCTCCGGCGCCGGCGACACCACCATCCGCGCGCACGAGTCGGACGCGCCGCATCCGATCGAGCAGTAGCCCATTCGGTAATGGCGGGGGCGGTCCAGCACGGGCCGCCCCCGCCGTCGTGTGTGGGAGCGCCGATATCCTGACGGAGTGAGCACCGGGGTCGAGATCGCCGACCTCGGCGTGCTCTCGTGGGCGCTCCTGGCCCTCGCCGCCGTGATCGTCGGCTTCTCCAAGGTCGGCGTACCCGGCGCCGGCACCCTCGCCGTCGCCCTGTTCGCCGCGGTCCTCCCGGCGCGGGAGTCGACCGCGACGCTCCTGCCGCTCCTCATCCTCGCCGACATGTTCGCGCTGTGGGTCTACCGGCGCCACGCCGAGTGGCGGACGCTCCTGCGGCTCGTCCCCGCCGTGCTCGTCGGCATCGTGCTCGGCGTCCTCTTCCTCGCCGTCGCCGACGACACCGGCGTGCGCCGCGTGATCGGCGTGCTGCTCCTCCTCGTCGTAGGGGTGACCCTGTGGCGTCGCTGGTGGGCGAAGCGCCGCGGCCGCGAGCTGTCCGGCGGCTGGCCTGCCGCGGCCGTCTACGGCACCCTCGGCGGCTTCACCACCATGGTCGCCAACGCCGCCGGCCCCGTGATGTCGATGTACTTCCTCGCCGCCCGCTTTCCCGTGCAGGCCTTCCTCGGCACCGCGGCGTGGTTCTTCGCCGTCGTCAACCTCAGCAAGGTGCCCTTCGCCGCCGGCCTCGGCCTCTTCTCCACGGACGGCCTGATCATCGACCTGCTCCTGATCCCCGCGGTGATCCTCGGCGCCTGGATCGGCCGCATCGTCGCCGGCCGCATCCGCCAAGACGTCTTCGACCGTGCCGTGATCGTTCTTACTATCGCGGGGGCGCTGTACTTGATCTGGTGAGGGTCGGCCCGCCCGTAGAGTCGCAGGATGAGCGTTTCCCCGCCGCATCCGGCCACCCGCCGCATCGATCTCGTCCTGTCGCGGCCGTGGTTCGCGCTCTACGCCGGCATCCGCCCCACGGTCGTCGTCGGCGGCCGCGGACAGCCCGCGCAGTGGGGGAGAGGCACCTGGCAGGTGCCCGCCGACAGCACGGAGCGCATCGGCGTCTTCCTCTTCACCCGCGCCTGGCGCTTCGGTGCCGCCGAGCTGCCCGTCGACCCGGCCGTGGACGCCCCGATCGAGTACCGGGCCCCCGCCCTGCCCTGGGCGCGCGGCCGGATGCGGCAACTCAGTGCGCCGGCCGCTGCCGTGTGAGCGGTCACCTCGTCGTACGTCTGAGCTGCGGAGTCTCGGTGGCGCGGAGCTCGGCGGTGTGGGATCGTGCTGCCCGGACGGGAGGCAGCATGACGACGATCCTCGTCGAGGGGCGCAGCGACGAGGCCGCGCTGTCCATCCTCGCCGCGCGGCGTGGCGTGCAGCTGCCTCCGATCGTCGTCGTCGTCGTTAGTGCTTCACCGGCTTCACAAGAGTTCGCATTATTGGCCGAGCCCTCCGTTGGGTGTCACGAAGTGGCTCCAGCCCTAAGTGGCTTCATGGAGGCAGCCTCACGAGAGGCATCAATCGCTCCCGCGCCAATCAACGTCTGGTCCTCCACACCGGCGACGTCGAGGCGTCGCGCACATTCCGTGGTGCGGGCCGGATGCTGCTGGCTGTCCGGAGTCAGCTGAAAATGGCGAGCGGAAGGACCCGCAGAGACATGCCGCGGACGCGGGAATCGATCTTAAGGTCCATGAACTCATCCGGGTCCATACCTGCGATCTGGTTCCCCGCTGAAAGCTTCGAATGCATCTCGCCCAAGACCTGGTCGAACGCGTCCGCAGACAGATTCCGCAGGAGCTTATTCCGAGCGAAGGTGGGTGCGTCCGTCTCGACGGCAGAGATCACCTTTCCGAATACCGTGAAAGTGCCATCGAGAAGGCGATCGGGGTCGCCGGAGATGAAGTGCTCCCGTTCACAGACGGTGATAGCCGTCAACGCGGGCTCGGTCGAGATTCTTCCGTAGTACTCGCGAGTGGTTCCCTGTCGTGCATCGGCTTGCACGGCGGTCGCGATGGCACGGGCAAAGGCACCCTTCGACTCGGCGTCAACGCGCATCTTCTCAGCGTGGGCACGGATGTCCTCGAAAGTCGCATTCTCCGGGTAGGAACCTGCATACTCCCGATGCACGGTCCACTGTGCGATTGCATCCACGAGTTCAGGCGTGATGACTTCTAGCGCCAAGGTTAGTTCGACTGGATCAAATGAGGTCTTGTACTCGACGAACGATCCAGGACTGATCGAGCGCGCGTCTTCCGCTGTTGTCAGCGGCTGGAGGTGTCCCGCTGCCGCTAAGTGCTGCCTGACCAGGTGAAGGTAGTACGCCTGCGAGTAGACGAACTGCTGTCGGGCCGCCGTCCCGGTGGAGGAGGTCCAGCTGCCCGCGGCGGCAAGCTCACCCCCAGCTCTGACTGTCAACGCGCTGACAAAGGGGACCTTTGCCTTGCCCTCACCCAAACCCGACAGTGAGCCCGAGGCGGAGGCGTTGTCGCCAGTCGTCGCGTTGCTGTCACGGAACTCTTCAACGATGAGGGGTTGGCCGAAGAGTTGCTGCAGGATGCCAGCTACCTGGTCCGAGTTCTGGTAGATCGTCGCGACGGGGACCGATGGTGTGATGGCGAGCGGAGCCGCTACAGGCTCCTTCTTAGCAGTCATGGCTGCATGCTTCCGCAAGGTAGCGCGAAGCACAAACGGACGATGAACTCGCGGACCTGCCAGAGAGCGCAAGCTGTTGATCAACCGTCAGCTCGGCTGACGCTCGGCGCCGATAGGCTCAATCCACGACCGCCACGGCAACGATGGGCTCAGCGGCGAAGCCGGCGAGAGGACCTTCGACATCGGCGGCCCACCGAGCGTCGTCTCGGGAGCGACCTATCAGGAAGGTTGCTCGCTGATGAACGACGGGTCGAGCGGCGGAGGCGGGGGGAGTCGGTTGTACACGGGGGTCCGGTCGAGAACGCCCGTTGCTACCCAGACCATCGCTCGGTAGTGAAGCAGGCTACGCGTTGACTCGATGGCGAGGTGCACCAGAACCTCACTTGAGGTCGAGTCATCCCGCGCCTTGTAGTCCTCGACCGCTTCCTTCTCGGTTCGCGCCAACTCAGCGATGACTAGCGCTGCTACATCCGGACCATCCGGGGAAACAGCAGCTGCCGCCGCTCGGAACGCCGCCCGGGCGGCGTCAAGATCCACCTTGGCATCTAGACGCCACCATGGCTCCCACGTCTTCAGATATGCGTCAATCGCCGTCATCAACGTGCCACGCTGAGCACGCGCGCGATCCTCGGCCTCGCTCGCTCTGGCCTCGGCTTCGGCGACTCTCGCAGCGGCCTCCGACGCGTTCGCGCGATTGGTGGCCTTGAGTGCAAGTATGGCGAAAAGCACCGTGGCGGCACCTGTGATGCCCGCGACGACCACCCCTAGCAGGGCCATCGTCGTGTCCGCGGTCCACGCGCTCGGATCGACGGTGCAGCTCGCGATGGCAGCATCAATCGGCGTCGCGCTCGGAGTTGGCGTTAGATTGGGGCTCGGCGTCGCGGTCATAGTCAGAGTCGGCGTGGGGCTGGGCGAGGGTATCGGCGTCGCTAGGTTGAGCGCATGGATCGGCACTTCCCAAGTCTGTAGCGGATGCGTGAACAGGGCAGCAAAGCGATCGCGACACGCGGGCGAATTCATTACCGGAATCGGCGCACTCCGGCGTTACCCCGACCAGCATCGGAGCCTGCGCCTGCCCTAGATCCCGACCCTGCCGGTTGCCTTCGAGGTCCCCGCCCCGCGGACGGATGCGTGAGCGAGGCTCCCGCAGCAGCTGGTGGACTGGTCCTTTGTTCGCAGGTTAGTTGCGACACCCGGGCTCGTGCGTATGTAAGCGCATCGTTGGCCCTCGCGATCGCCGGCGCCACTCAAGTTCCGAACACTTTTGCCCCGCCGCGACCGACCAGCTCTCAAGCGCCGTCGGCAGCGAGCCGGGTGGCACTGATTTCGCTCCTCACAGCAGACTGACACCTGCGCTAACGTGCGATGAAAACGACTTGACTAGGGAGCGTCGGTGGCAGATCCAACACAGTTTGACCATGACCGGATAAGTCACCTGCTAGCTGATCGACTGCTGGAGGTTCCGCCCTTTCAACGGAGCTACTCGTGGGATGAGGGGAATGTGGCCGATTTCCTCTCCGACCTCGACTCGGTGACGGCGCTCACTGAAATTCCTCGGTTCTGCTCATCGAAATTCCCCACTCT
>CAZBZR010000035.1:7254-24588 GCA_964496445.1 uncultured Microbacterium sp. | reverse complement strand
GCGGGAAGAAGTCGAAGCCTTCACGGGGGTGCTTGCCGGCGCTGGTCGCCGACAGGAGCATCGTCTCCTCGTCGAGGTAGGCGGCCACGGCGCCCTGCGCCTGCTGCGCGAGACGCCCGGTCTCGAAGCGGATCGTGCGGGTGCCGAACCGGCCGTTGTCCAAAACGGCCTCAGCGGCGGTGATTTCCGGACCTTCCAAGAGGTCCCTCCTTCTTTGTTTAGACTCGCGGGCGCGTTTCGACCGCGAGATCGTGCGAAGGAGCAGGAACAGGCAGAAGGGGCGCGCGACGATTCGGTCGGCGCGAGCACCGGGCGACTGGCCACCAGTAGACGACCACCATCCGTCGGATGGGAGTCCACCACAGGGGACCAGCGTCTGCCGGCCTGCTCCGCAGCTCATATGAAGTTGAGCGCATGCCGGGATCGGCACCCACCCAGCCTACCCCACCCCTCCTGTCCCGGACAGGAACGGGAGCCGCGGCGGCGCGCGCGGACGTGGCGCGGCGCGGCCGGACGCTCTACGGTGACCACATGGCTCACTCCCGTCACAGCCGTCACACCGCGTCCGCGGTGATCGCGGTCGTGCTCGCGGGGGTCCTCGGCGTGCCCGCGCCTGCTCTCGCCGCCGCGCCTTCCCCCGCCGCTCGGGCCGGCGTCGCCGCTGCGCCGGCCGACATCTCCGCTGCACAGGCCGACATCGCCGCCGCCGAGCAGGCTGCCGCCGACGCGGCGACCGCCGCGCTGACCGCATCCGCCGCCGCCGCCGAGGCACGCGCGGACGCCGCCTCCGCCGCGGCGACGCTCGCCGCCCTCGAGCTGCAGTCGCGCGCGGCCGAGGAGGCAGAGCGTGCCGAGCGCCGCCGCTTCGGCATGGTCGCCGCCGAGTGGTACCGCACGCGGTCGACCGCGCCGCTGCTCGCGCAGCTGCTCACCGCGGCCGAGCCCGACGATCTGCTGGCCCGGCTGGGCGTGCTCGAGCAGGTCACGGGGGCCTCCGCACGCTCGGCGGCGGCGGTCCGCGAGGCGGCGGACACGCTCGGCGCACTGCGCGCCCAGGCGGCGGCGGCGGATGCCGAGCGCCGACGTCTCGCGGCCGAGGCCGACGCCGCCGCGGCCGCGGCGGAGCAGTCGGCGGCGAACGAGGCCGCGGCGCTGGCCGCCGCGCGCCGCGACCTCGACGCGGCCTTCGCGCGCCTGGCCGCCGCGCGCGGGACGACGGTGGCCCGCGAGAGGCAGACGCGGCAGGCCGAGCGCACGGCCGTCGATGTCGCCGCGCCCGGCGGCGCCGGCGGCGGGAGCACGGAGACCCCCGCACCGCCGCTGGAGGGCCCGTCCCCCACGCCGGCGCTCACGCCCGCCGAGGCGCAGGCGAACGCCCGGGCGGCGGTGGCCGCGCGCGGATGGGATGAGGCACAGTTCGCGTGCCTCGTGGCGCTGTGGAACCGCGAGTCGGGATGGCGATGGGACGCGCTCAACCGCTCGAGCGGGGCGTACGGCATCCCGCAGGCCCTGCCGGCCTCCAAGATGGCCTCCGCCGGCGCGGATTGGCGCACCAGTGCGGCCACGCAGATCGCCTGGGGGCTGTCGTACATCTCCGGCCGCTATGCGGCCCCCTGCGGCGCGTGGGAGCACTCGCAGCGCCGGGGCTGGTACTGAGCCCGGCACCTGCCTAGGGTGAGGGGATGAGTACCGACGCGACCCCCGATGACGCCGCCGCCGAGATGAAGCGCAAGTTCCGGGAAGCGCTGGAGAAGAAGAACGCCTCGCGCCGATCGGGCGAGGCCCACCTCGACGCCGGCTCGGCGATCCACGCGTCGCAGGGCGCCGCCGGCACCAAGCGCGAGTTCCGTCGTAAGAGCGGCTGAGGAGCGGACATGGCCTTCGAGCCCACCTTCGAGGAGATCGGCCGCGAGGCCGATGCGCTGCCCGATCTGGACGGGGAGGAGGACGGCGGCGTCGACACCCTCGACGGCGACGAGGACGCCGACGCCCTGCCGCCGCAGGGCGCCTAGGCTCCCCGCATCCGGACCCGGTGACCGCCGCCGGGGAGCGTGATGTACCCGGCGTGCTTGGCCACCCGGCCGTCGCCCGCCGTGCGTCCGCGCACGCGCCGCCACAGCCAGGGCAGGGCGTCGCGGCGGAGCCAGCCGCCGGGCGCGGGCTCGTCGTCGGCGTGGAAGACAGCATCCAGGCTTCCCAGGGCCTCGGCATCCGGGACGCGCAGCACCTCCGCCGCGCGGTAGGCGAGGAAGCGATGGCCGCCCGAGCGCAGGTGGACGCGGTCATCCGCCCACAGTTCGACGTCCCCGATCGCGGGAGACGCGTCGAGGTCGAGGAGGATGGCGCCGGTCTCGGCGGCGATCCGGCGCACCTCCGACGCGAACGCCGCGAATCGCCGCGCGAACAGGCCCGCGGCGCGCCGGCGCGGCAGGAACGGCGTGACCAGGAGCACATCCGCCCCGCTTGCGCGCAGGGCGTGCACGGCCTCCGCCAGGCGCGCGGCCACCCCCGCGACGTCGACGTGGGGGGCGACGAGGTCGTTGGCGCCGATGAGCACGGAGACGAGGTCGGGACGCAGGGCGAGCGCTGCGGGCACCTGCTCTGCGCACAGATCCTCCACCCGGCGACTGCGGACGGCGAGGTTGGCGTAGCGGAACGGGCCGTCTGAGGTGTGCGCGAGAAGCTCCGCGAGGCGGTCCGCCCAGCCGCGGTACTCGCCATCCGGCACCCGCGACCCGTCGCACAGGCCCTCGGTGAGGGAATCCCCCAGCGCCACGAACCGGCGCCAGGGCCGCACGGCGGTGCGGGCCGGCGCGACGTCGGGGCGGATGCGGCCGCGCACGCGCTGGGCGTCGTCGAGCGGGCGGAGGGCCCCGGCCTCCCGGTAGTGCCCGACGAGCTGCTCCCCCAGCGCCTCCCACGTGCGCCCGGCGATTCCCTCGCGGGCGACCCGCGCGAACGCCCGTCGCTTCGCGGCATCGCCGGTGAGATCGGCCACGCGCGCCCGCATCTCCCCGAGGTCGCCGGGGCGGTACAGCCATCCGTCGATGCTGCTGCGCACGAGGTCGCGGGGCCCGCCCGCTCCCGTGGCGACGACGGGCACGCCGCTGGCCAGCGCCTCCTGCAGCGTCTGGCCGAAGGTCTCGCTCTCGCCGGGATGGACGAACACGTCGAATCCGGCGAGCGCCCGGGCGAGGGCATCCCCCGCGAGGTGTCCGGTGAAGACCGCATCCGGCAGCATCCGCTCCAGTGCCGCGCGAGCGGGGCCATCGCCGACGATGACCAGCCGCGTGCCGGCGAGCCCGGCGAGCGCGCGCAGATCCTCGACCTGCTTCTCGGGAGCGAGACGGCCGACGTACCCCACGATCGCCTCGCCGGCCGGGGCCACCTGCCGCCGCCACCGCTCGTCGCGGCGGTCGGGCCGGAAGCGCTCCGCATCCACTCCCCTTCCCCACCGGCGGACGCGATCCACGCCCAGGGCGGCCAGCTGCGCCTCCGACGCGGCGGAGGGGGCGAGCGTGAGCGTCGCCCGTCGGTGCAGCCGCGCCACGTGACCCGAGACGAGCGCGGTCGCCGACGGGAGTCCGTACTTGCGGGCGTAGGCGATGACGTCGGTCTGGTAGACCGCCACGACGGGGAGCCCCAGGGCGTCGGCGGCGGCCAGGCCCTGCCATCCCAGGACGAAGGGCGAGGCGAGGTGGACGACGTCGGGCCGGAAGTCGCGCAGCAGCGCGGTCAGTCGCGCCGCACGGGCGACGACGACGCGCACCTGCGGATACGACGGCAGCGGGATCGAGCGCAGGAGCTGCGTGCGAGCGCCGTGCAGGTCCGCATCGACCTCGCCCGCGCGCGGGGCGATGACGAGGGTCTCGTGCCCCGCGGCGGCGAGGTGACGGAGCACGTGGAGGACGGAGCCGGTGACCCCGTTCATGTGCGGGAGGAAGGACTCGGCGAGCAGCGCGACTCTCACCCCTCCAGCGTGAGGCCGCTCCGCCGCGCCGCCGACGGTGCGGCGCGGGTGTGCGCCCAGTGTTCATCCGCTGCACGCCGGCGCGTCACCGTCGCGTCGCGTTGGCCGCGCGTTCACCGCCGGCTGGTAGGGATGCAGCGTGATCGACGACCTGCTCGTCCAGCTCTCCGGGGGTCCCTGGGCGCTGCCACTCCTGCTCGCCCTCGTCGTGGGCGACGCCTTCCTCGTGATCGTCCCCGGGGAGATCGCGGTGACCGCGTACGGCGCGCTGGCGGTGTCCGCCGGTGCGCCGCCGCTCGCGGCGGTGATCGCCGTCGCCGCCGCGGGCGCGGCAGCCGGTGACCTGGCCTGCTACGCGGTCGGGCGGGCCGTCGGTCTGGAGCGGTGGCGGTGGATGCGGCGTCCGCGGGTGCGCGCCGCCCTCGCCTGGGCGCGGCGCCGGCTCGCACGGCGGATGGCGCTCGCGCTGTTCACCGCCCGCTTCATCCCCTTCGCCCGGCTCGCCGTGAACCTGTCGGCGGGGGCCGCGCGGGTGCCGTTCGGCCGCTACGCGCTCGTGGTGGTCGTCGCGGCGAGCGGATGGGCGACATACCAGGCGGTGATCGGCGCGGCCGTGGCGACCTGGGTCCCCGGCGGCCCCGTGGTCGCCGTGATCGTCTCCGTGCTCCTCGCCGTCGCCCTCGGCCTCACGCTGGACGCCCTCCTCGCCCTTCGCTCCCCGCCCACCCCCTCCCCCTCCGAAACGCCGAAACCGGGGGGTCTCGGCGAGACCGAGGGCGTCGCCCTAGGTCTCGACGAGACTCCCCGGTCTCGGGCGGCGGAGGCTCAGTCGCCGGCGAGGCCTCCGAGGAGGTGGCCGAAGGACCGGCCCTCGCCGAGGTAGGCGGCGGGGTCGTACGGGTCCTCGTCGCGCGCGGGCTGGCGGGCCGCGACGACGGCGGCGAGCTCGCGCGCGCCGCGCTCGACGCGGGCCCCCAGCGGCGCCACGTCGTCCGCGCTCGCCCCCCAGTCGCTGGAGGCGGCGAAGACGCCCGTGGGCACGGGGTTGGCGTGCAGGTACGTGAACAGCGGACGCAGCGCGTAGTCGATCGCGAGCGAATGGCGCGCGGTGCCCGCGTTCGCCCCCAGCAGCACCGGAACACCGGCGAGAGCGTCGGGGTCGAGGATGTCGACGAACGACTTGAACAGCCCGGAGTAGCTCGTGGAGAAGATGGGCGTCACGACGATGAGCGCGTCCGCCGACACCACCGCGTTGACCATCGCCTCCAGCGCGGGCGGCGCGAATCCGGTGAGGAGGTTGTCCGTGATGTCGTGGGCGTAGTCGCGCAGCTCGAACACATCGACCGCCGCCTCGATCCCGTCGGGCTCGGCGGCGGTGCGGGTCTCCCGCAGCGCGGTGACCGCCGCGCCGGCCAGCCGGTCGGCGAGCATGCGGGTGGACGACGGATTGGACAGCCCCGCGGTCACGACCGCGATGCGGCGGGCGGCCACCTCAGGCCCCCGTCCGCGTGGCTGCGGCACCGAAGGCGCTGCCGGCGGCCACCGGGGCGTCCTGGTACGGGGAGCCGGCGGTGAGGTTGTCGCCGCGGTTCGCGCCGGGGCGGGCCTGACGGGGCGCGGCGTCGCCGTACGTCTTCGCGACGAGGTTCGCGTGCGTCGGCGCATCCGGCACCTCGGCGGGACGGTTCTGCGCGAGCTCGCGGCGCAGCACCGGCACCACCTCGCCGCCCAGGATGTCGAGCTGCTCGAGCACCGTCTTCAGCGGGAGCCCGGCGTGGTCGATGAGGAACAGCTGACGCTGGTAGTCGCCGAAGTGCTCGCGCATGCCCGCGTAGCGGTCGATGACCTGCTGCGGCGAGCCGACGGTGAGCGGCGTCATCTCGGTGAAGTCCTCCATCGCCGGACCGTGTCCGTAGACGGGGGCGTTGTCGAAGTACGGCCGGAACTCGCTCACCGCATCCTGCGAGTTCGCGCGCATGAAGACCTGGCCGCCGAGCCCGACGATGGCCTGCTCGGGCGTGCCGTGACCGTAGTGCGCGAACCGCTCGCGGTACAGGGTGATCAGCCGCTGGTAGTGCTCCTTCGGCCAGAAGATGTTGTTCGCGAAGAAGCCGTTGCCGTAATAGGCGGCCTGCTCGGCGATCTCGGGCGTGCGGATGCTGCCGTGCCAGACGAACGGCGGGACGCCGTCCAGCGGGCGCGGGGTGGAGGTGAAGCCCTGCAGCGGCGTGCGGAACTTGCCCTCCCAGTCGACGACATCCTCGCGCCACAGGCGGTGCAGCAGATCGTAGTTCTCGATGGTCAGGGGCAGGCCCTGGCGGATGTCCTTGCCGAACCAGGGGTAGACCGGTCCGGTGTTGCCGCGGCCCAGCATGAGGTCGGCGCGGCCGCCGGAGACGTGCTGCAGCATCGCGAAGTCCTCGGCGATCTTCACCGGGTCGTTCGTGGTGATCAGCGTCGTCGAGGTGGTGAGGATGAGGCGCTCGGTCTGCGCGGCGATGTAGGCCAGCGTCGTGGTGGGCGAGGACGACCAGAACGGCGGGGTGTGGGGTTCGCCGCGCGCGAAGACGTCGAGCCCGACCTCCTCCGCATGCTTCGCGATCGTCAGGGTCGCCTGGATGCGCTCGGCCTCGCTGGGGGTGTAGCCGGTCGTCGGATCCTCGGTGATGTCGCTCACCGTCATGATGCCGAACTGCATGCCCGGCCACGTCGTGTCGTTCACGATGACTCCTGTCTTCTCCCGTGCTCATTTTGTATGCACGTGAATATACCTCGTGTAACGCGTCGCGTTTGAGGTTATTCCCGGGAGGCGGCGGAGAACAGGTCGACGAGATCGAGCACCATCTGATGCGGCGCGGTCTCGCAGGGGCTGTGCCCGGTGTCGTACACCGCCAGGCGTGCACCGATGCGCTGGGCGTACGCGGTGTACTGCGCACGCGGCCAGAGGTCGTGGGCGCCGGCGGCCACGAGGAGGGGCACGCCGGCGTCGCGGACACCGGCCGTCACATCCGGCATGCGCATCATGAGGCCCACGATGTCGTCCACGCTGTCGCGGCGGGTCAGGGCGAATCTCTCGCGCACGAAGGCAAGGCGCCGCGGCGACACCCCGTTGAGGTTGTTGCGGATGCCCCACAGCAGGAGCCCCGCGCCCTGACGCGGCGAGGCGAGGAAGCTGAAGCGCCCGATGCGCTTGACGCCGCGGAAGACGTTGCCGGCGGCCGGCGGGGTGGACAGCAGCGTCAGCGAGGCGAACAGCTCCGGCCGGCGGCTCAGGGCGATCTGGGCGACGAGCCCGGCGAAGGAGTAGCCGAGCACGTGCGCCGGGCCCGCTCCGTCGGCCAGGACCGCGAGCAGGTCGTCCACGAACAGATCGAAGTCGTAGCGCGGACGCGGCGGATCGCAGCGCTCCGGCCCGGCCCGATAGGACTCGTACTGCCCCGCCAGGTCGAACGACTCCACCCGGAAGCCCGCGTCGGCCAGGAGCGGCAGCATCAGGGTGAAGTCCTCCTTGCTGCCGGTCACTCCCGGAATCAGGACGACCCGGCCGCGCTCCCCCGACCCCATCGCGACGCGGGCGAGCCCGCCGCTGGGCGCGGCGAAGACATCGTTGTCGGCGCCCACCGGAAGCTGACGCCAGTCCAGATCGGACAGCGCCCGGTCGAGTGCCTGCGCTTCGTCCCGCGGATTCATCGGCCGTACACTACCGCGCGCCCTGCGCGCACGCCCTCGTCGGCACGCGATCGTTCGGATAGTGTGGCGCCGACATGAGCGACGCGCCCGCCTCCGGCAGCACCGGCACCTCGGCCGTCGCGCGCCCGCGTCGCCGCGTGCCGTTCTGGGACAACGCCCGCTTCGCGTGCATCGTGCTGGTCGTCCTCGGCCACGCCACGCAGCGCCTCACCTACGACTCGGATGTCGCGCTGGGGCTGTACCTGCTCGTCTACGCGTTCCACATGCCCGCATTCGCGATGATCTCGGGCTACTTCTCCAAGGCCGGCGCCCCCACCCGGCGTCAGATGGCGCGGGTGATCACCGACATCCTCGTCCCCTACGTCATCTTCGAGGCGGTGTGGACGTTGACGAAGTGGGTCGTCGAGGGCTCGGCGAACCCGAACCTCACCCAGCCGTCGTGGACGCTGTGGTTCCTCCTCGCCCTCGGCATCTTCCGCCTCGTGCTGCCCTACCTCGCGCTGCTGCGGTGGCCGCTGCTGTGGACCGTCGTGATCTCGGTCGGCGTCGGATACCTCCCCAACATCGACTCCACGTTCGCGCTGACCCGCACGCTCGGGCTCCTGCCCTTCTTCACCCTCGGCTGGTGGCTGCGCGAGCACGACGTGGTCGAGCGGCTCGGACTTTTGCGCCGCCGCGCATGGTGGGTGTTCCCGGCCGCGCTGGCGCTGTTCGCGGTGGGCGGGCTCGTCGCATGGCGCTTCGTGGGCCTCTGGCGCGACGTCGACCTGCGCACGTGGCTCTTCTACGACGACGCGTACGCCGACCTCGTGGGCGGGCAGTGGTGGGCCGGCGGAGTGCGCCTCGCGCTCATGGCCGTCGCGCTCCTGCTGTGCGCCGCCTTCTTCGCGCTGCTCCCCCGCCGCCAGACGTGGTGGACGCACTTCGGGCAGTACACGATGTACGTGTACCTGCTGCACTCCTTCGTGCTGTACCCGTTCCGCGAGTCGGGAATCCTCCGCGGGCTCGACCCCACGTGGCTGTGGCTGCCGATCGTCGCGGCGGCCAGCGTCCTCATCGCCCTCGCCTTGGCGACCCGTCCCGTCCGCCGGGTCTTCCGGCCCCTCGTCGAGCCCCGGCCGGGCTGGCTCTTCGCCGACCCCGGCCTCGCCGCATCCGAGGGCAGGCGCAACGACCCCACGGGCTCCCGGCGGCCTCGCCCGCCGGCGCGGATGCTGCCACCGGACCCCCGGCAGAACGGCGCCGGAGCACCGCCTGCCCCCGCCCGGTGACGGTCGTAACATTGCCCCGGGGGGCGCCGCGCCCGACGTAACCTCGGGACATGTCCGAGCTCTCCCTCCCCGTTCTCGACCTGTCCCTCCTCGACCAGGGCCCCGAGGCCGCCGCGCGGTTCCGCGACGAACTGCGCACCGCGACCCACGACGTCGGCTTCTTCTACCTGGTGGGAACGGGGGTCACCCCCGAGCTGGAGGCACGCCTGCTGCAGGCGGCGAAGGACTTCTTCGCCCTGCCCGAGGCCGACAAGCTCGCCATCGAGAACATCAAGAGCCCGCACTTCCGTGGCTACACGCGCGTGGGCGGCGAGCGCACGCAGGGCCGGGTCGATTGGCGCGAGCAGATCGACATCGGCCCCGAGCGGGAGGCGGTGGATCATCCGGGAGCGGCGGATTACGACCGGCTCACCGGGCCGAACCTGTGGCCGGCGGCCCAGCCGGAGCTGCGCGAGGTGGTGACCGAGTGGCACGACCGCCTCACCGGGGTCGCCCGCAAGCTCCTGCGCGCCTGGGCGCTGTCGCTCGGTGCCGACGAGTCGTACTTCGACCGCCACTTCGGCGACCCGTCGACGCTCATCAAGATCGTGCGCTACCCCGGCAAGGACGACCCGACCCCCCAGCAGGGCGTCGGCGCGCACAAGGACTTCGGCGTGCTGACGCTGCTGTGGGTGGAGCCGGGCAAGGGCGGTCTGCAGGTCCAGCGAGACGGCGAGTGGGTGGATGCGCCGCCGGTGCCGGGGGCGTTCGTGGTCAACATCGGCGAGATGCTCGAGTACGCCACGCAGGCAGACCTCACCGCGACCAACCACCGCGTCATCTCGCCCCGCTACCCCGACGAGCGGATCTCGGTGCCGTTCTTCTTCAATCCCGCCCTGGACACGCGACTGCCGATCATCGAGCTGCCGGCGGAGCTGGCTGCCGAGGCGCGGGGCGTCAGCCAGGACCCGGACAACCCCATCCACGCCGTCTACGGCGAGAACGCGCTGAAGTCGCGGCTGCGCGCCCACCCCGATGTCGCAGCGATCCACCACCCCGACCTCGTCGCGGCGCGTTCCGCATCCGCCTGACCCGCTCCGCCGGGAACGGTGAAGGCCCCCTCACACCGTGAGGGGGCCTTCCAAGAATGTTCTGCGCGATTGCACGCTGGGCGCGATGCTTTATCGACGAAGACCGAGGCGCTCGATGAGCGAGCGGTAACGGTTGATGTCGATGTCCTGAAGGTAGCCCAGGAGACGGCGGCGCTGGCCGACGAGCAGGAACAGACCACGACGCGAGTGGTGGTCGTGCTTGTGCTCCTTCAGGTGCTCGGTCAGGTCCTTGATGCGCTGCGTCAGCATCGCGACCTGCACCTCGGGGGATCCGGTGTCACCGGGGTGCGTCGCGTACTCTTCGATGATCGCCTTCTTGACGTCTGCTTCGAGTGCCATAGAGGGATCCCCTTTCTCCTTGTTGCGCGGCGCCCGACGGCTGATCCGTGGGCTCTCTTTATCCGCGGCCGATCCAACGGCAACCGCATAAGCCTACCAGCCCCGGCCGGCGGCGGCGACGCGCGTCCGTGCCGGACGATACGCTCGACGGATGCGCCGACCTCTGCTCCTCGTCCGCGCCACGCCGTCGTGATCCGGCGACTGCGCCGCGATTCGCTCCTGGACATCCGCCCGCTGCGCACCCCCGCCTTCGCGCGCCTGTGGGCCGGATCCACACTCGCCGGGCTCGGCGGGCAGCTCACGATCGTCGCGGTCATGCTGCACGTGTACGAGCTCACCGGGGACACCTTCGCCGTCGCGATGATCGCCGTGGCGGGGCTGGCGCCCATGATCGTCGCGGGACTGTACGGCGGCATGCTGGCGGACGCGTTCGACCGGCGCGTGGTGGCGCTGCTGGCGGCGAGCGTCACCTTCGCCTCGACGCTCCTCCTCGCCGTGCTCGCCTGGAGCGGCGGGGAGACGGTGGGATGGCTGTACGCCCTCAGCATCCTCAACTCCGCGGCCAACTCCGTCGTGATGGCCTCGCGTGCGGCGATCGTGCCGCGCCTGATCCCCCGCGAGCTGCTGCCGGCGGCGGCGGCGCTGCAGGGCATCTCCGGCGGCGTGATGGTGATGGCCGGGCCGGCCCTCGCGGGGGTGCTGGTGGCGTTCACCGGATACGCCTGGACCTACACGATCGACGTCGTGCTGATGCTGGGGCTGTTCCTGGGGCTGTGGACGCTGCCGCCCATCGCCCCCGAGGGCCCGGTGGTGCGCGCCGGGCTCGACTCGCTCCGCGACGGCTGGCGATTCCTGCGCCGGGCGCCCAACATCCGCCTGCAGTTCGTGCTGGACATCATCGCGATGACCTTCGGGCAGCCGCTGACGCTCCTTCCGGCGATCGGTGCCGTGCTGCTGGGCGGTGGCGCCCTCACCACGGGCGCTCTGACCGCCTCCGTCGCCGCCGGCGTCCTCATCTCCAGCCTGCTGTCCGGGCCGCTCGGCCGCGTCCGCCGCCAGGGCGTCGGGATCGCGCGCGCGATCGACGCGTACGCGGTATCGATCCTGCTCTTCGGCGCGGTCCTCCTGGCCGCCGCCCTCGGCGCGTTCGCGCCCGCGGTCGTGGACGAGGAGTCGGCGAACCTCCCCCTGATCGTCCTGGCGATGATCGCGCTGGCGCTGTCCGGTGCGGCCGACAACGTCAGCTCGATCTTCCGCACGACGTTGCTGCAGGCCGCCGTCCCCGACGGCATCCGGGGGCGCCTGCAGGGCGTGTTCATCGTCGTGGTCACCGGGGGCCCGCGCGTGGGAGCCCTGTACGCCGGCGCGCTGGCCACGGTGACCGCGCTGTGGTTCCCACCGCTGCTCGGCGGGTTCGTCATCCTCGCGCTCGTCGGCATCCTGGTGCGGATGAGCCCGCGCTTCCGCGCGTACGACGCCGCAGACCCCCAGCCGTGACGATCGCGAACGGACGGATACCGGCGGATTCCGGACGTCGTTCGCCGCGCGCATGAGAAGCATCCCGGGCGGCCGATATCGTCGGCGCGTGGCCACGACTGCGCCCCTGCGCACCCCGACCTCCCTCGCGGTGGGCATCCAGTTCGTCCTCACCGGCATCGTGTGGGGGTCGAGCTTCCTGTTCATCGCGGTCGCGCTGACCGGGATGACCCCGGCACAGGTGGCGTGGTCCCGCCTGGTGTTCGGCGGCGCGGCGCTGGTGGCGATCGTCCTGATCCGCCGTGAGCGCCTGCCGCGCTCGCCGCGCATCTGGGGGCACCTCGCCGTCATCGCGATCACGTTCTGCGTGATCCCGTACCTGCTGTTCGCGTGGGCGCAGCAGCACGTGACGTCGAGCCTGGCGAGTATCTTCAACGCGACCACGCCGATCATGACGGCGGTCCTCGCGTGGGCCGTCTTCCGCGTCGAGCGCCTCACGACGGGCCAGCTCATCGGCATTGCGATCGGGATCGGCGGCGTCGTCCTCATCATCGCGCCCGGCGCGGCCATCGAGGTGGGCGAGAGCCTCGTGGCGCAGCTCGCGCTGCTGGGCGCGACCGCGTGCTACGGGTTCAGCCTCACCTGGATGCGGCGCTTCCTCTCGGGCACGGGCCTGTCCGGTGTCGCGCTGGCCACGGGATACATCGGGATCGGCGCGGCGGTCATGCTCGCGCTGTCGCCGCTGATCTTCCTCGAACCGGTGCGGTGGGACCCGTGGGTCCTCGGCAGCGTGATCCTCCTCGGCACGCTCGGCACCGGGCTCGCCTACATCTGGAACCAGAACACCCTCGCCGCCTGGGGGCCCACGCGGGCGTCCACGGTGACCTACATCACCCCGGTCGTCGGGGTCCTGCTGGGCATCCTCGTGCTGGGCGAGACCCTCACCTGGAACGAGCCGGCGGGGGCGGCCGTCGTGCTCGTCGGCATCCTGCTGGTGCAGCGGCGCCTGCGCCTGCCGCGGCGCTCCCGGCACGACGACGCGGCGGATGCCGGAGCATCCGCCGCGTCGTGAGGTCGGCGATCAGGCCTGCAGCGAGCCCTGCAGCTCCAGTTCGAGCGTCACGTCCTTGCCGACGAGCACGCCGCCGGTCTCCAGCGCTGCGTTCCAGGTCAGACCGAAGTCCTCGCGGTTGATCACGCCCTTCGCCGTGGCGCCGGCCTTGTAGTTGCCCCACGGGTCGGTGCCGAAGCCGCCGAAGTCGAACGCGAAGGTCACGGGCTTGGTGACGCCGCGGATGGAGAGGTCGCCGTCGACGAGGAACTCGCCGTCCTCGATGCGCACGCCCGTAGAGCGGAACTCCATCGTGGGGTGGTTCGCCGCGTCGAAGAAGTCGGCGGAGCGGAGGTGCTCGTCGCGGCCGTTGTCCTTCGTGTCGAGCGAGGTGACGTCGACGGAGGCCTCCACACGCGCGTCGAGGGGGTTCTCGGGGGCGAACAGCGTGGCGCTCTTCACACCGAAGGTGCCGCGCACCTTCGAGATCATCATGTGGCGGACGGTGAAGGTGACCTCGCTGTGCGACGGGTCGAGCACCCAGGTGCCGGCCCGGTAGCCGGGAACCTCGATCATGGTGGCCGTGTCGGTCATGTCTCTCCTTGTGGGGTCGGGAACAGGGGGGACAACCGGATGCTCCCGGGGTCTATTCCCATGAATAGAAAAAGACCGGGAGGCGCGTGCCTCCCGGTCTTTCGCGCGTCTCAGCCGACGGCGAGCAGATCGATGATGAAGATCAGCGTCTTCCCGCCGAGGAAGTGGCCGCCGGCCGGGCCGTAGGCGAGGTGCGGCGGGATGACGAGCTCGCGTCGGCCGCCGACCTTCATGCCCGGGATGCCGTCCTGCCACCCCTGGATCAGGCCGCGCAGAGGGAACTGGATGCTCTCCCCGCGGCCCCACGAGGAGTCGAACTCCTCGCCCGAGTCGTACTCCACGCCCGCGTAGTGGACGGTGACGGTGTCGCCGGGCTGAGCCTCGGCGCCGTCGCCCACGATGAGGTCGCGGATGACGAGGTCGGTGGGGGCGGGCCCGGTGGGCGCGTCGAATTCCGGCTTGGTGCGATCGGTCATGGTCCCATCCAAGCACGCCGGGAGGGGCTGCACGCACCCCCTCTTGACATCCCCGCGCACCGCGGAGCATCCTGAATCCAGGCCAACTCAGCGCCCGGGAGACACGCAGGCATCGCCGCGGCACCGGGCGCTGAGTCTTGTCGGCGGCGACCGGTCAGCGCGCGAACAGGGCCGCCCGTGCGGCCGCCGCGCGCGCGAGCAGGTCGCGCTCGGCCTCGGCGGCGTGCGGGTCGCGGCCGCTGAGCGCGCGCTGGCGCGCGGCGGCGAGCGCGGCCGCATCACCGATGAAGCGACGCATCAGCGGGCGCCGGTCGCCGCGCAGGCCACGCGCCCACGCCAGTGCGGCACGCCGTCCGGCTCCGGTGGCGAGCATGTCCACCTCCTGCGGGGTGAACCACCCCGCAGCGGCGTACTCGCCCAGACGCGCACGGGTGAGGCGCGCCTCCTCGCGGCGCAGCAGCACGATCCCGAGGATGAACAGCACGAACAGCGGCACCTGGAGCGTGAAGTAGAGCGAGAAGAAGTCGGAGAAGACCGCCGACCCGTTCCACAGCGCATGCAGCGCGATCGCCGCGACGAGCCCCGCCAGGCCGTAGCCGAACGCACCCCCGGCACCGAGGCCCCGACGGGCGGCGAGCCCGATCGCGAACCCGGTCATGGCCGTGAACATCACGTGCGCGAAGGGCGAGAGGAGCCCGCGCAGGAAGAACGTCATCGTGACGTCGGCGGCGCCGCCCTCGAGCAGGCTGATGGCGAAGTACTGGATGTTCTCGGTGAAGGCGAAGCCGGCCCCCACGAGCGCGCCGTAGACGACGCCGTCCACGGGACCGTCGAAAGCCCGGCGGGCGGCGAGGAAGATGAGGAAGACCCCGAGCCCCTTGCCGATCTCCTCGACGACCGGCGCCTGGACCACCGCTCCGACCACGTCGTCTCCGGGCCCGAACAGCACGCGCAGCAGCAGGTCGACGCCCAGCGCGATGCCGATCGCGGCGATCGCGCCCCACGCGAGGGCGAAGACGACGAGTCCGCGTGGCTCCGGCTCCCAGCGGTCGACCAGACGCACCGCGAACCACACGCCCACGAAGGGCACGAGCGCGAGGATCATCCCGACCAGCGACGCCCCGGCACCGAGGAAGGTGAGGAAGTACGCCACGAGCGCCACGAGGAGGAGCGCGAGGATGCCTCCCACCCAGATCAGGGCCGTCCCCGTGCCGCGCGGTCGCCGCGGCGGCGTCGGCGCGGCGGGCGCGGCGGGCGCGGGCGGGATGAGAGCGCCCTGACCGGGATGCGGCTGCGAGAACGGCGAGGCGTGCGACATGCGCTCAGCATAGGGGCGCGTCCGTTCCCGGCCGCGGATGCCGCCGCCCGCTCCAGGACATCGGATGCGGCGGGTACCGTGGAACCCATGCGTTTCGCCCACGTCGTGCCGTCCGATCGTCAGACACCCCGCCTGGTGGTCGTGCGCGAGGGCCGGCGGGCGTTCGTCGGCGACCTCTTCCCCGGCGCGCCGGAGACGCTCGAGGAGCTCATCGCCGGCGGGGACGAGCTGCTCGCGCAGGTCGCCGCCGCGCAGGATGCCGCGACGTGGACCCCGTGGGGGACGCCGATACTGGCCTCGGCCGTCCTCGCGCCGCCGGTGATCCTCGCGGTGGGGCTGAACTATGCCGCACACTCCGGCGAACTGGGGCTGAAGACCGACAGCACGCCGACGGTCTTCGTGCTGTGGCCCAACTCGCTCACCGGGCACGAGGCCACCACCTCGTGGCCGCGCGCACTCAGCGAGTCGGTGGACTACGAGGCCGAACTCGGCGTGATCATCGGCCGCCCCGCGAAGGACGTCGCCGTCGAGGACGCCCTGTCCACGGTGTGGGGGTACACCGTCGTCAACGACATCACCGCCCGCGACATCCAGTTCTCTGAGGCCCAGTGGTCGCGCTGCAAGTCGTTCGACGGCTTCACGCCCACCGGGCCGTTCGTGGTCACCGCCGACGAGATCCCCGACCCGCAGGCGCTGCACATCTGGACGGTCGTGGACGGCCGCATGGTGCAGGATGCCTCCACGGGCCAGATGGTCCGGTCGGTGGCGACGCTGATCTCGCACCTGTCACGCTCGGTGACGCTGCTTCCGGGCACCCTCATCTCCACCGGCAGCCCGGGTGGGGCGGGATACTCGCGGGATCCGCAGATCTTCCTCCGCGATCGCTCGACGGTGACCGTCGGCGTCGAGGGCATCGGCGAGCTGACCACGCACTGCCGCATCCTGGACTGATTCAGTCGTCGGAGGACACCACGTTCTCCGCGGGGATCACCGCGATCGCCTCGGTGATCGCCTCCAGGCCCGACAGCCGCTTGGGCGAGAGCTGCTTGGCGACCTCCTCGCGGGACATCAGCCCCGCCTCCACGACGAGGTCGGCGACGCTGTGACCGGTCAGCAGCGCGGTCTTGGCCAGGGCGGCCGCCGCCGCATAGCCGATGAACGGCGTGAGCGCGGTGATGACGCCGACCGAGGCGCCCACCATCGCGCCCAGACGCTCACGGTTGGCGGTGATGCCGTCGACGCAGTTGACCCGCAGCGTGCGCATCGCCTGCTGCATCCATGTCATCGACTGGAAGATCGAGTGCGCGATCACGGGCTCGAACGCGTTCAGCTGCAGCTGCCCGCCCTCGACGGCCATCGTGACGGTGAGGTCGGCGCCCGCGACGGAGAAGGCCACCTGGTTGACGACCTCGGGGATGACGGGGTTCACCTTGCCGGGCATGATGCTCGACCCCGCCTGCCGGGCCGGGAGGTTGATCTCCCCGAGTCCGGCCTGCGGACCGCTGGAGAGCAGGCGCAGATCGTTGCAGATCTTCGACAGCTTGATGGCGTTGCGCTTGAGCGAGGAGGAGAACGACATGAACGCGCCGGTGTCGCTGGTCGACTCGACGAGGTCGGTCGCCGTCTCCAGGTCGAGCCCGGTGATCTCGCGGAGGTGCCGGAGCACCGCGCGTGCATATCCCGGATGCGTCGTGATGCCGGTGCCGATCGCCGTCGCCCCCATGTTGATCTCGTACAGGAGGTAGGCGTTCTCGGTGAGGCGGTTGTAGTCCTCGCCGAGGGTGGTGGCGAACCCGTGGAACTCCTGTCCCAGGGTCATCGGCACAGCATCCTGGAGCTGGGTGCGGCCGACCTTCAGCACGTCGTGGAACTCGCGCGCCTTCGCCAGGAACGACTGGCGGAGCTCGGCGAGCTCGACCAGGAGGCTCTTCAGGTTCAGCGAGAGCCCCACCTTGACCGCCGTCGGATACACGTCGTTGGTGGACTGGCTGCGGTTGGTGTCGTCGATGGGCGAGAGGAAGGCGTAATCCCCCTTGGGACGCCCGGCCATCTCCAGCG
>CAZBZR010000035.1:456-7244 GCA_964496445.1 uncultured Microbacterium sp. | reverse complement strand
GCTTCTCGAGGGAGGCGACGAGGCCGCGCGTCGCGAGGATCGCGGCGATCCTCAGGGCCGTCGGGTAGACGTCGTTCGTCGACTGGGCGAGGTTCACGTGGTTGTTCGGATGGCAGGCCGCGTAGTCGCCGCGCGCGTGGCCGAGGATCTCGAGCGCCCGATTCGCGATGACCTCGTTCGCGTTCATGTTCGTCGAGGTGCCGGCGCCGCCCTGGATCACGTCCACGACGAACTGGTCGTGGAACTCGCCGTCGATCACGCGCTGCGCGGCGGCGTCGATGAGGTCGGCGGTGGCCGGCTCGAGCACGCCGATCTCGCGGTTCGCGCGCGCCGAGGCCTGCTTGACCATGGCCAGCGCCCGCACCAGGTCGGGGTAGACGGAGATCGGCCGCTTGGAGATCGGGAAGTTCTCCAGCGCCCGCGCCGTGTGGATGCCCCAGTAGGCATCGGCGGGGATCTCCAGGGAGCCGAGGGAATCGGTTTCGGTGCGCGTCATCGCGTCCTGTGCCATGGGGGTGTCCTTGTGGGTCGATCACGGCGGGCGGGGATGCTCCGAGCCTAGCCCGCTCCCCCGGGGCGACACGCTGTCCACGGCGGCGGTGCGGCGGCATCCGGTGTCCGCCGCGTACACCTCATCCGGCCGGCGGACGCTTGCGCGAGAACGCCTCGAGCCGCTCGGCGGGGCTGAGCTGCGCCATCTCCGCCACCCACTGCGCCGAGAAGACGCCGGCCGGCGCCGCGTCGACGACGGGGACGACCGCCGCGGTGACCGTGTCGTCGTACACATGCACCAGGTGGAAGCTCTGCGCGGCATCCATCCCGTTGACCTCCACGCCCGGGCGGGCGAGGTCCATCGTGTAGCAGGTGGCCGCCGCGACGGACACCGGAACCCCGGCGAAGGTGCCGCTCGTGGAGTAGTGCAGGTGGCCGGCGAGGATGCCGCGGACGTCCGAGCCCGCGATCGCCGCGGCCAGGCCCGCCTGGTCGCGCAGCTCGAGGATGTCGAAGAACGGGATGTGGGTCGGCAACGGCGGGTGGTGCATCGCCAGGAGCGTGCCCAGCGGCGCGGGGGCGGCCAGCTCCTCCCGGAGCCACGCCAGCTGCGCGGGATCGAGGTCGCCGTGATGCCACCCGGGCACGGAGGAATCCAGCGCGATGAGGCGGAGCCCGTCGAGGTCCCACACCCCGGTCACGGGCTCCTCGGACGCGTTCAGATCGAGCAGGTCGCGGCGCAGTGCCGGCCGCTCGTCGTGATTGCCCGCGACCCACACCAGGGGGGCCCCCAGCCGCTCGGCCACCGGCTCCACCGCCGCCCGGAGGGCCCGGTAGGCCTCCGGCTCGCCGAGGTCGGTGAGATCGCCGGTGAACACGATCGCGTCGGGGCGGATCTCCAGCGCCTCCACCGCCGCCAGCGTGCGCGCCAGCGAGCGCCGCGTGTCGTAGCGCCCGCCGAGTGGGCGGTCGCCGGCGAGCAGATGCGTGTCGCTGACGTGCACGAGGGTGCGGCGGGCGGGGGGATGCTGACCGAACTGCACAGCGGCGACCATGCCCCCACCCTAGGGCGGCGGGCCGACGTCAGTGGTTGAGGACGATGAGGAGGAGCCCGCCGAAGACCGCCAGCCCGCACACGGTGAACGACGCGTACGCGGCGACCAGCGCGACCCGCTTCTGCGCCTCGGTGAGCGGGTTCTTCTTGGCGGCCTTCGCGGCGGCCTTCTCGGCCCGGCGCCGCTGCTTCTCGGTGACGACGGCGATCGCGTCGGTGAACTCCGCAGGAGCGACGACGGGCACGCGTCCGGCCCGCACCATCATCCGCAGGCCCACGGCGTAGAAGAGCACCACCACGACGGCGCCCACCAGCGCGGCGAGGAACACCTGCACGAAGGAGATCCAGTCGATGCTCACGAACGGCTCCCCTCGTCGCCGCGCGCCGCCGCGCGCTCCTGCTCGCGGGCCAGGCGCCGCTGGCGGCGCGTGGGAGGCGGGTTGCGCTTGACCTTCACGGCGCGCCCCGACACCGCCACCTCGCTCATCGCGTTGGCGGAGGTGACCTCGTTGCGCCGCGAGCGCAGGAACAGCCCCAGGATGATCGCGACCGCGAGGATCGCATCGATGACGATGCCCCATCCGCCCAGCAGCACCACCAGGAGGGCGGCGAGCGCGCCGACGGCGCCGGCGGCGGGAAGCGTCAGCAGCCAGCCGATCATGATCCGCCCGACGGTGCGCCACCGCACGATCGATCCGCGGCGGCCGAGTCCGGACCCGATCACCGAGCCGGAGGCGACCTGCGTGGTCGACAGCGCGAAGCCGAGCGCGCTGGAGGCGAGGATGGTCGACGCGGTGGAGGTCTCCGCCGCGAAGCCCTGCGCGGGCTTGACGTCGGTGAGCCCCTTGCCGAGGGTGCGGATGATGCGCCACCCGCCCATGTAGGTGCCGAGGGCGATCGTGACCGCGCACGCGATGATGACCCACAGCTGCGGCTCGTGATGGGACGCGGACTGCCAGCCGACGGTGATGAGGGCGAGGGTGATCACACCCATGGTCTTCTGTGCGTCGTTGGTGCCGTGGGCGAGGGCGACGAGGCTCGAGGTGAAGATCTGCCCCCAGCGGAAGCCGTCGCGCCCGTCGGGCTTGGAGTCGTACCGCCGGGTGACGGCGTAGGCGATCTTGGTCACCGTGAAGGCGATGATCCCCGCGGTGAGCGGAGCGATCAGGGCCGGGAGGATCACCTTGCTCATCACGACGCCGAAGTCGATCGCGGTGAAGCCGACCCCCACCAGCGTCGCGCCGATGAGCCCGCCGAACAGCGCGTGCGACGACGAGGACGGCAGCCCGAGCAGCCACGTGAGCATGTTCCACGTGATCGCGCCGATGAGCCCCGCGAAGATGATCGCCGGGAAGATCGTCGCCGATATCTCGTCCTCCCGCACGATGCCGCCGGAGATGGTCTTTGCCACCTCGGTGGACAGGAACGCGCCGATGAGGTTCAGCACCGCCGCCAGCAGCACCGCCACCTTGGGCTTGAGCGCCCCGGTGGCGATGGGCGTGGCCATCGCGTTGGCGGTGTCGTGGAAACCGTTGGTGAAATCGAAGAAGAGCGCCAGCAGGATCACCAGCACGATGACGAGGGTTGCGGTCTCCACCGTTCGCTTCCTGAGAGGGGATGAGGGGCGGGCCGCGAGCGCGGCCGTGTGACGAACGAACAGTTCACCGTGTAGACATGCCGCGTTAACCGGGCACCGGGAAATCCTGACACCCTCAGCCCCGCCGGTCAACTTGACCCGCACCGACGCGGCGGCCGACCAACTAGCGTGGAACGGTGACCGACACCGCCGCATCCGAGTCCGCCCCCATCGCCGAGCGCCGCCCGACCGCGCGCAGCCACCACGGCGACACGTTCGAGGACCCGTACGAGTGGCTCCGTGGCAAGGAGGACCCGGCGGTCTTCGCCCACCTCGAGGCCGAGAACGCGTACACGCGGGCCCGCACCGCGCACCTGGAGACGCTGCGCGAGGACATCTTCGGCGAGATCAAAGGACGCACCCAGGAGACCGATCTGTCGGTGCCGGTGCGGCGGGGCGGATGGTGGTACTACGGCCGCACGCGCGAGGGCAGCCAGTACGGCATCCAGTGCCGCGCGCCGCTGTCCTCCCCCGACGACTGGACGCCGCCGCAGCTCTCCCCCGACGTCGAGGTGCCCGGTGAGCAGGTGCTGCTGGACGGCAACGTCGAGGCGGAGGGACACGAGTTCTTCTCCCTCGGCAGCTTCGAGATCTCCACCGACGGCGACCGGATGCTGTACGGCGTCGACGTCGCCGGCGACGAGCGGTACACGCTCCGCGTGCGCGACCTCACCAGCGGGGAGGACCTCGGAGACGAGATCCCCGGCACCTTCGCCGGTGCCACCTTCTCCCCCGACGGCCGCTTCGTGGTCTACACGACCGTCGACGACGCGTGGCGGCCCGACACGGTGTGGCTCCACGAGATCGGCACGCCCGTCGCCGACGACGTCACGCTGTTCACCGAGCCCGACGAGCGCTACTGGGTGGGGGCCGGCTTCAGCCGCAGCGACCGGTTCCTCATGATCGACGTCGGGTCCTCCATCACGAGCGAGGAGTGGCTCGTGCCCGCCGACGACCTCCGCGCCGAGCCGCGCGTGGTGTGGCCCCGCCGCGAAGGCGTCGAGTACGCCGCGTCCCACGCCGTGGTGGACGGCGAGGACGTTCTCTACATCCTCCACAACGACGATGCCCTCGATTTCGAGCTCGTGCGCGTCGCCGCATCCGACCCGCAGGGCCCCCGCCAGGTGGTGCTCCCCCACGAGCCCGGACGCCGGCTGCTGGACCTGGACACGTTCCGCGACTGGGGTGTGGCCGCCTACCGACGCGACGGCATCGCGCGGCTCGCGCTCCTCGACTACGCCGACGGCGCGCTGCAGGAGATCGCCTTCGAGGAGCCGCTGTACGCGGTGGGCACCGCGGGCAACCCCGAGTGGGCGCCGCCGCTGCTGCGGCTCGCCTACGGCTCGTTCGTCACGCCCGGCACGATCTACGACTACGACATCGCGACGCGCGAACTGCTCCTGCGCCGCCGCCAGCCGGTGCTGGGCGGCTACGACCCGGCCGACTACGGCCAGGCGCGGGTCTGGGCACCGGCCCAGGACGGCACCCGCATCCCCGTGTCGGTGGTGTGGAAGCGCTCGTTCGGCGAGGCCGGTGCGGCGCCCCGTCCGCTGCACCTGTACGGCTACGGCTCGTACGAGCACTCCATCGACCCGGGCTTCTCCGTCGCGCGGCTGTCGGAGCTGGACCGCGGGGTGGTCTTCGCCGTGGCGCACGTCCGCGGCGGCGGCGAGATGGGGCGCCAGTGGTACGAGGACGGCAAGCTCCTGGCCAAGCGCAACACGTTCACCGACTTCGTCGACAGCGCGCGCCACCTCGTGGCCGCCGGCTACACGACGCCGGAGCGCCTCGTGGCCGAGGGCGGGAGCGCGGGAGGGCTCCTCATGGGCGCGGTGGCCAACCTCGCCCCGGAGCTGTTCGCGGGAATCCTCGCCGATGTGCCGTTCGTCGATGCGCTGACGACGATCCTCGACCCCTCGCTGCCGCTCACCGTCATCGAATGGGACGAGTGGGGCGATCCCCTCCACGACGCGGACGTGTACGCGTACATGAAGACCTACTCGCCGTACGAGAACGTCCGCGCGGGGGTGCGGTACCCCCGCATCCTGGCCGTGACCTCCCTCAACGACACCCGCGTGCTGTACGTCGAGCCGGCGAAGTGGGTCGCGCGCCTGCGCGAGGTCGGCGCGGACGCGCTGCTGAAGTGCGAGATGGTCGCCGGCCACGGCGGGGTCAGCGGCCGCTACAACGCGTGGCGCGAGCGCGCGTTCGAGCTCGCGTGGCTCCTCGACGTGCTCGGCGTCGCCGACGCCTGACGCCCCGCCCCGCCCGCCCGCGGCCGGCGTCGGCCCGGCCCCGCGTCGCGCGGCCGATTTTCGGCGAGACCGGGGATTCTCGGCGAGACCGGGGGCGGCGCCCTGGGTTTCAGCGAGAATCCCCGGTTTCGGCGCGCGCGGGCGCGGAGGCACCGGATGCGGCGGAGCTGTGGACAGCGGATGGTTGTGCACAGAACGCCCCGCGCGTGCACGAAACGCGGCGGATGCGGCGCATCCTCGGGCCATGAGCGCCCCGCACACCCCCGCCACACTGCTCCTCACGCGCGAACAGCCCGACATCATCGACCGGCTCGACCGACGGCGGGGCCTGCACCGCATCCGGGCCGGAGCGTATGTCCGCGTGGCGGAGTGGGAGGGGCTCGCGCCCTGGGAGCGCTATCGACTGCGGGTGGACGCCGTGGCGCGCACGTGGACCGCGCCCGCGTTCTGTCTGGAGTCGGCCGCGGTGCTGCTGGGCACTCTGCCCCTGTTCGGCGAGCCGCGCGAGATCCACCTGCTGAGCCCGGACGGGCGGTCGTGGCGCGAGGGTGACGTCGTGGTGCACGGGTCGAAGGATGCGCGCACGCTGGTGCGGGCGAAGGGCTCCGGCGTCACGTGCCTGGAGGACACCGCCCTCGACCTCTGTCGCGTGCTGCCGCCCGCCTTCGCGCTCGCGGTGGCCGACGCCGCGCTTCGCGCGCTCGCTCCGAGCGGGACGCTGCTGCGCCTCGGTGATCGCGGCCGTGCGCAGGAGAACCGGCGGGGCCTTCGCCAGCTCGACTGGGTGCAGCACCGGGCCGTCGCCGTCGCCGAGTCACCGGGCGAGTCGGTCTCCCGCGCGGTCATCGAGTGGCTCGGACACGAGGATCCGGAGCTGCAGCACACGTTCCGCTACGAGGGCGCCCACGACCGTTCGGACTTCTACTGGCCGCGGATGCGCTGCATCGGCGAGTCGGACGGATACGGCAAGTACGACGCCGACGACCCGATCGCCATGAAGGCGCACTTCGTCCGCGAGAAGCAGCGGGAAGATCGCCTCCGCCGCCACGAGGACGGCTTCATCCGGTGGGACTGGGGTGATTCGATCGCCTGGCAGCGCCTCGGCTCCAAGCTCCGCGACGGCGGGCTCGTCCCCATCCGCCCTCCCGCCTCCGCCATGCTGGCCACCCTCGCCTCGAACCCGCGCTCACTCCCCCGAACCACAGGGGTCTCGGCGAGACCGAGGGCGACGGCCTGGGTCTCGGCGTAGATCCCCGGTTTCGGCGAAACCGGGGATCCGGGGCGGTGCGGGGCGCGGGTGGGCGGGGCGGTCGGGTCAGCCGGAGAGGGCGGCGGCCTCTTCGTAGCGGTA
>CAZBZR010000035.1:0-446 GCA_964496445.1 uncultured Microbacterium sp. | reverse complement strand
CACCGTGTTGAGCTCGCCGAGGGCGTCGGCGAAGGGCACGCGCACGATGTCGGTGCCGCGCATCGCGACCATCTGACCCCACGCGCCGTCCATGAGCGCGTCGGCGGTGTGCAGGCCGAGGCGCGTGGCGAGCACGCGGTCGAAGGCCGACGGCGACCCGCCGCGCTGGATGTGGCCGAGCACGGTCGCCCGCGTCTCGATGCCGGTGATCCGCTCGATCTCCGGCGCGAGCACCTCGCTGATGCCGCCCAGGCGCGGGCGGTTGAAGGCGTCCAGGCCCTTGTCGCTGTACGCCTCGTCCATGCCGGTGAGCGTGAAGCCCTCCGAGACGACAACGAGCGGGGCGCGGCCGCGGTCGTGGGCGCGCGAGACCTGCGCGGTGATCTCGTCGCTCGACATCGGCACCTCGGGGATGCAGATCACGTGGGCGCCCGCGGCGATCCCCG
>CAZBZR010000034.1:0-26495 GCA_964496445.1 uncultured Microbacterium sp. | reverse complement strand
TCGCCGCCGTCGCGATCCACCCGAACGAGGCGCCGGCGTACGCGGCGGCCGGCGAGCTGGATGCGGCGATCGCGGTGATCGACGAACTCGCCGCGCAGCCGCGCGTGCGGGCGATCGGCGAGACGGGGCTGGACTTCTTCCGCACGGATGCGGCGGGCATCCCCGCCCAGCACGCCGCGTTCGAGGCGCACATCGCGCTGGCCAAGAAGCACGGCATCGCGATGCAGATCCACGACCGCGACGCCCACGACGCGGTCCTGGAGACCCTCGCGCGCGTCGGCGCTCCCGAGCGCACCGTCTTCCACTGCTTCTCCGGCGACGAGGCCATGGCGCGGACCGCGGCCGAGCGGGGCTATTACCTCTCCTTCGCCGGCAACGTCACGTTCAAGAACGCGCAGAACCTGCGCGACGCGCTCGCGGTCACGCCGCTGGACCGCCTCCTCGTGGAGACGGATGCCCCGTTCCTCACGCCCACGCCGCTGCGGGGCCGTCCCAACGCGCCGTACCTCGTGCCGGTCACGGTGCGCTTCCTCGCCGCCGAGCGGGGCATCGACCTCGCGGAGCTGTGTGCGCAGCTGGCGGCCAACACCCTCGAGGTCTACGGCTCCTTCGACTGAGCGGCGCATCCGTCCTCCCGCGCCGTCACCAGAACAGGACATATGCCCGGAACAGGATGATCGACGCCCGATCGTCCTGTTCCGGGCAAAGGTCCTGTTTTCGGCGGGCGGATGCGGCGGCGACGTCAGCCGCGCGCGGCGGACTTGGGCTTCGTCACGAACAGCGTCTCGGTCTGCTCGAGCTCCATGCCCTTGGTCTCGGGGATCTTCCACAGCACGAAGACGAACGACAGCGCGGCGAACAGCGCGTACATCCCGTAGGTGAGCGGGAGCGACCACGTCGACAGCTGCGGGAAGGTCCACGACACCAGGAAGTTCGCGATCCACTGCGCGCCGGCGGCGACGCCGAGCGCCTTGCCGCGGATGCGGCTGGGGAAGATCTCGCCGAGGAGCACCCACACCAGCGGCCCCCACGACGCCCCGAAGCCGACGACGAACAGGTTCGCGGCCACGAGCGCGATCGGCCCCCATGCGCCGGGGAGCGAGACATCCGTGCCGCTGCCCTCGGCGAAGGAGAAGGCCAGCGCCATGGTGCCGAGGGAGACCGCCATGAGGAGCGAGCCGGTGAGGAGGATGGGCTTGCGGCCGACGCGGTCGACGAGCCAGATCGCGATGAGGGTCACCGCGACGTTGGTCACCGACGTGATCACGCTCACCAGCAGCGCGTCGCTCTCGTCGAAGCCGACCGCCTGCCACAGCGTCGTGGAGTAGTAGAAGATCACGTTGATGCCGACGAACTGCTGGAACACCGACAGAATGATGCCGATCCAGACGATGCCCTGCAGTCCGAGCACGGGGCCGCGCAGTGAGGCGCCCTGGTTCTTGCGGTCGGTCTCGATCGCCGAGGTCAGCTCGTTGACGGTCTTGTCCAGGTCGGCCGGCGGCACCAGGCGCGCGAAGATCGCGCGGGCCTCGTCGGTGCGCCCCTTGGCCAGGAGGTAGCGCGGCGACTCCGGCATCGTGAAGGCGAGCAGGGTGTAGACGGCGGCGGGGACGACTCCGACGAGGAACATCCAGCGCCACGCCTCCAGCCCCCACCACAGCTGCTCGGATGCGCCGCCGGCCACGCCCGCCAGGAGCGCGTCGCTGAGCAGCGCCGCGAAGATACCGAGCGTGATCGCGAGCTGCTGGAGGGAGGCGAGGCTGCCGCGGATCTGCCGTGGCGCGACCTCGGCGATGTAGGCGGGGGCGACGACCGAGGCGATGCCGATGCCGATGCCGCCGATCACGCGCCACAGGATGAGGTCCGGGACGCTGAAGGTGAGGCCCGAGCCGACCGAGGAGACGAGGAACATGATGCCGCCGATGAGCATGACCCGCAGGCGCCCCCAACGATCGGACAGGACGCCGGCGAGGATCGCGCCGAGCGCACAGCCGAGGAGCGCGACGGCTACGACGAAGCCCTTGAGGAGCTCCTGCAGGTCGAAGTGCGACTGGATCGAGTCGACGGCGCCGTTGATGACGGAGGAGTCGAAGCCGAAGAGGAATCCACCGACGGCGGCCGCCACCGACAGCGCCACGGCCCTGCGGCCGAACGGACTGCGGAGCGAGAAGGCGTCCGCCGGGATGGTTCCGGTTGTGCTCATGGGGGACACCGTACTCCTGAGGGGCCCGGTGCCCGGCCAGGCTTGCGCGTCGACCTGGCTACAGTGAAGGGATGCCCGTGTCCCTCCTCGGCGCCGCCGACATCCGCCGCCTCGCCGCCGAGCTGGACGTCGTGCCGACGAAGAAACTGGGGCAGAACTTCGTCGTCGACGCGAACACCGTCCGCAAGATCGTGACCGTCGCCGGGGTGCGCGCGACCGACCGCGTGGTCGAGATCGGTCCGGGCCTCGGATCGCTCACGCTCGCGGTGCTGGAGACCGGCGCGAGCGTCGTGGCGGTGGAGATCGACCGGCGCCTGGCCGCGCGCCTTCCCCGCACCGCCGCCGAGCGCGGCGTGGCGGAGGGGGCGCTCGTCGTCGTCCCCGCCGACGCGCTGCGCGTGGACGCGCTGCCGGGCGAGCCGGACGTGCTCGTGGCGAATCTGCCGTACAACATCTCCGTTCCCGTGCTGCTGCACTTCCTGGAGACCTTCCCGCATCTGCAGCGCGGGGTCGTGATGGTCCAGGCCGAGGTCGGCGAGCGCCTCGCCGCCCCGCCCGGGTCGAAGATCTACGGCGCACCCAGCGCGAAGGCGGCGTGGTACGGCCCGTGGCGGCTGGCCGGGACGGTGTCGCGGCAGGTCTTCTGGCCGGTCCCGAACGTCGACTCCGTGCTCGTCGGCTTCACGCGCGACGAGGTCCCCCGCGGGAGCGAGCAGGAGCGGCGGGCGACGTTCGCGATCATCGACGCCGCCTTCCAGCAGCGCCGCAAGATGCTCCGCCAGGCCCTCGCCGGCGTCCTCGGCGGCACGGCGGCGGATGCCTCGGCGGTGCTGGAGCAGGCCGGGGTCGCCCCCACCGCCCGCGGCGAGGAGCTCGCCGTCGACGACTTCCTCCGCGTGGCGCGCGTCCTGGGAGTTCCCGGCGATTCATAGGCGATCCTCCCCGCGTTCACGAAACATGCCCGTAACATTTCCCCCGAGCCGGAACACTGGAACCCGCCGCACCCGACGGCGCAAGGGGGAGAGATGCGGTACGCCGAGTACCCGAACGCCGAACGCGTCCTGCTACACCTGAGCGACACCCACCTGCTCGCCGCCGGCGCGCGCCTGTACGGCAGCGTCGACGCCGAGGCGTATCTGGCCCGCGCGCTCGCCGCCATCGAGGCATCCGGGGTGCGCCCCGACGCCCTCATCTTCACCGGCGACCTCGCCGACCACGGCGAGCCCGACGCCTACGACCGGGTCCGCGCCCTCGTCGAGCCCCTGGCCGAGCGTCTCGGCGCGAAGGTGGTGTGGGTGATGGGCAACCACGACGATCGCGCGGCCTTCCGCGCGCGCCTCCTCCCCGCCGACGGCGACGACCCCGCCGCGCCCGTCGACCGCGTGGACGAGCTCGATGGCCTGCGCATCGTCACCCTCGACACGAGCGTGCCGGGCGCCCACCATGGCGAGATCTCCGACGCGCAGCTGCGGTGGCTCGCCGAGGTCCTCGCCACCCCCGCGCCGCTCGGCACGATCCTGGCGCTGCATCACCCGCCGGTGCCGAGCGTCCTGGCGCTGGCGGCGACGGTCGAGCTGCGCGATCAGCGCCGGCTCGCCGACGTGCTGCGGGGGAGCGACGTGCGCGCGATCATCGGCGGCCACCTGCACTACTCGACGTTCGCGACCTTCGCCGGGATCCCGGTCTCCGTGGCCTCCGCGACCTGCTACACGCAGGATCTCACGGTGCCGGTGGGCGGCACGCGGCCGCGCGACGGCGCGCAGGGGTTCAACCTCGTGCACGTCTACGACGAGACGATCGTGCATTCGGTGGTGCCGCTGGATGCCGCCGCGCCGCTGCAATACGTCGACGCGGCCGCCTCGGCGGGCCGCCTCCGCGATGCCGGCATCGAGGTCCCGGCCGCGGTCGAGGTCAGTGACCGGTCAGCGCCGCCGACGTCTCCGTTGCCGATTCTGCGCTGACGTCGTCGCGCTCCCACGGGGCGCGCACCGGGAACGCCCGCTCCAGGCACGATCGCAGCGCGCGCACGCGCATCTCCTCGGGCATCTCCGGCGTGCTGCCGTCGTTGAGGCAGAACATGTCGGTGTCGCGGCGGGTGACCAGGCGCTCCATGATCCGCAGCGACTCCAGCTGCGTGGTCTGGACGTACTGCACGCGCGGCTCGCGCGTGAGCACCGCACGCCCGGTCAGCAGCGCGTAGTAGTGGTACAGGCTGTTGGTCACCGAGATGTCGCTGGCGGAGCGGAAGCGGCTGGCCGCGGTGCGCGCGTAGTCGACGGCGAACTCCCGTTCCAGCTCGGCCGCGATCGAGCGGCGCATCGGCACCGCGCAGTGCTCGAGGTCGTGCGTGATGACGCGCCCGAAGCGCTCCTGCAGGAGCGCCCGGTTCACCCGCAGCCCGTTGTCGTGGCCGGAGCGGCCCGGATGCGGTGCACCGGTGCCGATGCGCACGCCGCTCTCGATGAATCGGCTGACCCCGCCGCTGCTGAAGAACAGCTCCGGCGTGACGGGGCGACCGAAGAACATGTCGTCGTTGCTGTAGAGGAAGTGTTCCGCCAGGCCCGGGATGCGGTGCAGCTGAGCCTCCACGGCGTGGGAGTTGTGGGTGGGCAGCGACGCCGGGTCGGCGAAGAACTCTTCGCTGCGCACCACCGTGACGCGGGGGTGGTCGGCCAGCCACGCCGGCTGCGGCGAGTCGGTGGCGATGAAGATGCGGCGCACCCACGGTGCGTACATGTGGACGCTGCGCAGGGCGTAGCGCAGCTCGTCGATCTGCCGGTACCGCGCGGGCGAGTCGTCGCCGTCGCCGACGACGTAGCCCTGCATCTGCGCGGCGCGCTGCCGCTGGAACTCGGTGGAGGACCCGTCGACCCACGAGAAGACCATGTCGATCTCGTCGGTGACCTCATCCGGGTGCGCCTCGAACATGCCCGTGATGGTGCGCCACGACCGGCCGTAGCGCTGCGTCGTGGTCACCGTGACGTCCTCGGCGGCCATCACGCGGCGGGTGAGCGCGGTGGGCCGGGGAGCCTCGACGAGCGTGGCGCCGAACCGCCAGAACTCCAGACGCGGCGCGAGCGAGGATCCGTAGCGGTAGGCGCCGTTGCCGCTGGTGCGCGGACGGAACACCGCGAACGAGGCGACGGCGCCCGACTCCACCGCCACGCTGTGCAGCGGCACCGGGTCATCCCCGCGCGCCTTGAGGTAGAACGGCTCGCCCGCCGCGCGGGACTGCAGGGCGGCCAGTGCCGCGTCGGCGCGATCGGCGTCGGCCACGAGCTTGGGGCGGCGGTTGCTGTCGCGCACGAGGAGCACGTCCACGCCGGCGCCCTCCAGCGCCGCCGCGACGTCGCGCAGATCCGCCTCCAGCGCCTCGGCGGGGGAGACCTCGTCGGTGACGAGATGAAGGATGCCGTCGACGAGGCGCACGTCGGCGCGGGCGAGGAGCGCCTTCCAGGGGTCGGTCTCGATGGGGAGCGGAACGATGGGTCGCATCGGGCTCTCCTTCCTGCGGTGTCCGGGGGTGGGGTGGGCGACGCGTGCGCCCACGGTAGGCGGTCCCCGTTACGGGGGCGTTTCGCGGCGTCAGGTCCGTTCGGCGCGGGTGGGCGCTAGGGTCGGAGGATGACCGACCGACCGCGCTTCCGCCCGGACGTGCGTGACCTGCATCGTCCGTATTCCGCCGCCGGGGATCGCTACACGGCGATGGAGTACCGGCAGGTCGGTACCTCTGGATTGTACCTTCCCGCCGTGTCGCTCGGGCTGTGGTGGAACTTCGGCGACAACATCCCGTTCGACCGCCAGCGGGCGCTGCTGCGGCATGCGTTCGACCGCGGCGTCACCCACTTCGACCTCGCGAACAACTACGGCCCGCCCTACGGTGCCGCCGAGACGAACTTCGGCCGCATGATGCGGGAGGACTTCGCGCCGTACCGCGACGAGCTCATCGTCTCGTCCAAGGCCGGCTGGGACATGTGGCCGGGACCGTACGGCGACCTCGGGTCGCGAAAGTACATCCTGGCCTCGGCGGACGCGTCGCTGCGCCGGCTGGGGCTGGACTACGTCGACGTCTTCTACTCGCACCGGCCCGACCCGGGCACCCCCATCGAGGAGACGATGGGGGCCCTGGACACGCTCGTTCGTGACGGGAAGGCACGCTACGTCGGGATCTCGCAGTACGACGAGCGCCAGACGGCGGTGGCCGCGGCCGTCGCCCGGTCGATGGGGACTCCGCTGGTCATCCACCAGCCGTCGTACTCGATGCTGGACCGCTGGGTCGAGGACGGGCTGACCGGGGTCCTCCGCCAGGAGGGGATGGGCGCGATCGCCTTCACGCCGTTGGCGCAGGGCGTGCTGACGGACAAGTACCTCGGCGACGGCCGCGCGCAGCGGGCGCAGAAGCGCTCGTCGCTGCCGGAGACCGCCCTTCCGCATTCCGCGATCTCGGCGCTGCGGAGCCTCAACATCGTGGCCAAGGAGCGGGGGCAGACCCTCGCGCAGATGGCGATCCAGTGGGTGCTGCGCGAGCCCACCGTCACCTCCGCGCTCATCGGCGCCTCGCGCATCGAGCAGCTGGACGACAACCTCGCCGCCGTCTCGGGGCCGGCCTTCGACACGGAAGAGCTCGAGCGCATCGACACCCTCGTGGAGGCCATCGACCTCAGTCGCTGGGCGGATCCGAACTCGTGACCCTCGCCGCCTCCTCGGCCGGCGTGCGCGTGCGGGCGCCCGGAAAGATCAACGTCTTCCTCGAAGTCGGCGACGTGCACGACGACGGCTACCACGAGGTCGCCACCGCGTATCAGGCGGTGTCGATCTACGAGGAGCTCGAGGCCACCGAGGCGGCCGAGATCACCGTCAGCGTGGACGGTGCGGTGCCCCTCGGCGACGTCCCGGTCGACGACCGCAACCTCGCCGTGCGCGCGGCCCGGCTGCTCGCGCGGGCGACGGGCGTGACCGCCGGCGTGCACCTCGACATCCGCAAGGCCGTGCCCGTCGCCGGCGGTATGGGAGGCGGGTCGGCGGATGCCGCGGCCGCGCTCGTCGCCTGCGACGCGCTGTGGGGCACGAACCTGTCCACCGCCGAGCTCCAGCGCCTGGCCGCCCGACTCGGCGCGGACGTGCCCTTCGCGCTGCAGGGCGGGACCGCCGTCGGCACCGGGCGCGGCGACGAGCTCAGCCCGGCACTGGCGCGCGGCCGGTTCCACTGGGTCCTCGTCCCCAGCGCCCAGGGCATGTCGACGCCGGTGGTATACCGCGCGCTGGACGAGCACCGCGAGCGGCACGCCGGCGACATCGCCCCCGTCGCCCGCCGCCCCGCCGTGGACGCCGCCGTCCTGCACGCGCTGCGGCAGGGCGATCCGGGGATGCTCGCCGCCGCGCTCCGCAACGATCTGCAGGCTCCCGCCCTGCACCTGCGTCCCGACCTCGGCGAGGTGCTGGAGACGGGGGAGCGCGCGGGCGCGCTGGCGGGGATCGTCTCCGGATCCGGCCCCACCCTGGCCTTCCTCGCCGCCGACGAGACGGCCGCGCAGGAGCTGCGTGTGAGCCTGGCCGCCGCCGGACATCGTGCGCTCGCCGTGCACGGCCCGGTGGCCGGTGCCCGCGTGATCTGAGCCGTCGGGAATGTACACGCCTTCGCGGGCGATGACAATCAGTGACGCCCCCGCACACCGTGTCGGGGTGCTCGGGTAGCGTGACAGCCACTGCGGCGGCCCCCTCGGCCGCCGCCTCCGGGAGGAACCATGAAGGCAGTACTCGACGGCACGGTGATCGCCGAAGCCGACCGGCAGGATCTCATCTCCATCGAGGGGAACTGGTACTTCCCCCCGCAGAGCGTGCGCGAGGGCGTCCTCGTCTACAGCCCCACCCCCTATACGTGTCCGTGGAAGGGGGCGTGCCAGTACTACACCGTCTCCGTGGACGGCCGTGACCTCCCCGACCGTGCGTGGGCCTACCCCGAGCCCTACCCGACCGCGATCGACCGGGTCGGCAAGGACTTCTCCGGCTACGTGGCGTTCTGGAAGGAAGTCGAGGTCGTCGACTGATCGGTCGGCGGGCGCCCGCATGATCGAGTTCCAGGGCGTGTCCAAGGTCTTCCCCGACGGCACACGCGCAGTCGACGATTTCAGCCTGGTGATCCCCTCCCGCCGCACCACGGTGCTCGTCGGATCATCCGGCTGCGGCAAGACGACGCTGCTGCGCATGGTCAACCGGATGGTCGACGTCACCAGCGGCACGATCACCATCGACGACGAGGACATCTCCCGCCGCGAACCGGTGGAGCTGCGGCGCAGCATCGGCTACGTCATGCAGAACTCCGGTCTGCTGCCGCACTTCACCGTCGCGGAGAACATCGCCACGGTGCCGGTGCTGCGCGGGCAGAAGCGACGCGCCGCCCGCGAGCGGGCGCTGGAGCTCATGGACACGGTCGGGTTGGACCGCGCGATGGCCGACCGGTACCCGAGTCAGCTCTCCGGTGGCCAGCAGCAGCGCGTGGGCGTCGCCCGCGGGCTCGCCGCCGACCCCAACATCCTGCTCATGGACGAGCCGTTCGGTGCGGTCGACCCCATCGTGCGGGCGGAGCTGCAAGAGGAGTTGCTGCGCCTGCAGCGCGAGATCGGCAAGACCATCGTCTTCGTCACCCACGACATCGACGAGGCGTTCCTGCTGGGCGACCAGGTCGTGCTGCTGCAGAAGGGCGCGCGCATCGCGCAGGTGGGGAGCCCCAGCGAGATCACCGAGAACCCGGCCGACGACTTCGTGGCCAGCTTCATCGGGGTCGACAAGGGCAAGCGCGCGCTGCATCTGAAGGAGACCCCGCGAGGCACCGTGGTCGTCGACGCCGAGGGACGGACGCAGGGCGCTCTGGTGGAGGAGTCCCCGGCGTGACCTGGGTGGTGAACAACCTCGGGCTCATCGGGGAGCTCGCCCTCGTGCATGTGCGACAGAGCCTCCTGGCGCTCCTGCTCGGCTTCGTGCTGTCGGTCCCCATCGGCTGGGTGGCATGGCGTTATCGGCTGGTGCGATCGAGCGTCATCACCGTGACCGGCCTGCTGTACACGATTCCGTCGCTGGCGCTGCTGATCCTGCTTCCGGCAGCGACCGGCTGGTACTCCTTCGTCAGCGAGACCAACCTCATCGTCGCCCTGACGATCTACGCGGTGGCGATCCTCGTCCGCTCGGTCGCGGACGGCCTCGAATCGGTCGACCCCGACGTGCGGCAGGCGGCGACCGCGATCGGGTACGGCGGCTTCCGCCGCTTCTGGGCCGTCGAGTTCCCGTTGGCCGGTCCGGTGGTCCTAGCCGGCCTGCGGGTGACGGCGGCCAGCACGCTGGCGCTCGCCACCGTCGGCATCCTCGTGGGGATCATCAACCTCGGCTACCTGTTCACCAACGGCTTCCAGCGCCGCATCATCCCCGAAGTGCTCGCGGGAGTGGTCGCCGTGGTGGTGCTCGCCCTCATCATCGACGTCCTGCTCGTGATGCTGGGCCGGATGCTGATGCCCTGGACGCGCCGCGCGCGCACCCCTCGCGCGATCCGGCGCGCGGCCCTGCCGGCGGGGGCGGCCGGATGAACTTCTTCCTCGACGCCTTCGCGTGGATCTTCTCCGGCGACCCGGGCCGGGGCGTGAGCCTGATCCCCGTGGCCCTGCTGCAGCATCTGGTCTACACCGCGGTCGGCGTCGCCGTCGCTGCGGCCATCGCGGTACCCGCGGGCTGGTACATCGGTCACACCGGCCGGGGCCGGGAGGTCGCCGTGGGCGTTTCCGGCGCGGCGCGCGCCATCCCGTCGTTCGGGCTCCTGGTGCTGCTCGCCCTCGCGCTCGGCGTCCTCCTCAAGCCCCAGGCCGCCGTGATCACCTTCGTCGTCCTGGCGATCCCTTCGCTCCTCGCCGGCGCCTACACCGGGTTCGAGGCCATCGATCGTCGTGTGATCGATGCCGGCCGCTCGATGGGGATGACCGAGTGGCAGATCCTCTGGCGCATCGAAGTGCCCCTCGGGCTCCCGCTCCTGGTCGCCGGCATCCGCGCCGCCACGCTGCAGGTCGTCGCCACCGTGACCATCGCCGCCTACATCGGGCTGGGCGGTCTCGGGCAGTACATCATCGCCGGCCTGCCGCTGCGCCGGCTCGACATGATCGTCGGCGGCGCGATCCTCGTCGCGGCGCTCGCCCTCGTGCTCGACGGCCTCCTCGCGGTCCTCCAGCGCGCCGCGTTGCCGCGCGGCATCGCCGTGACGGCATCCGCTTCTCGCTCCGCCACGAAGAAAAGCCGGGCGACATCGTCGTCCGCGCCCGTGTCCCCCTGACCCCATCAGAAAGAGGAACCCATGTTCACAGCACGAAACCGCAAGGGCTTCGCCGGCGTCGCCGGCCTCGCGGTCGCCGTCCTGGCGCTGGCGGGCTGCGCCTCCAGCAACCCGCTCGAGGACGACGACACCGCCGGCGGTGAGCAGGACTCCGAGACGATCGTCGTCGGCTCGCAGGCCTACTACTCCAACGAGATCGTCGCGGAGATCTATGCGCAGGCCCTCGAGAACGCCGGCTTCGACGTGGAGCGCCAGTTCCAGATCGGACAGCGAGACGCCTACATCCCGCTGCTGGAGGACGGCAGCGTCAACGTCTTCCCGGAGTACTCCGGAAACCTGCTGCAGTACTTCGATCCGGAAACGACCGCACGCACCGCCGACGAGGTCTACGCCGCCCTGCCCAACGCCCTGCCCGACGAGCTCGCCGTGCTCGAGCAGTCCACTGCGACCGACCAGGACTCCTACACCGTGACCGCCGAGTTCGCCGGGCAGAACGGTCTGACCACGATCGCCGACCTCGCGAACGTGGACGCGCCGCTGACTCTCGGCGGCCCGCCGGAGCTCGCCGAGCGGCCCTACGGCCCCCAGGGCCTCGCCGACACCTACGGGGTGCAGGTGACGTTCTCCCCGACGGGCGAGACGACGGTGGAGGACCTCGTGGCCGGGACGGTGAACGTCGCGAACGTCTTCACCGCCGACCCCCGCATCCAGACCGACGACCTCGTCGTGCTGGAGGACCCCGAGGGGCTCTTCCTCGCGTCCAACGTGGTGCCCGTGGTCAGCTCCGGCGTGGCAGAAGAGGTCGCCGACGTGCTGAACGCCGTGAGCGCCAAGCTCACGCCGGAGGCGCTGGTGGCGATGAACGTGCAGTCCACCGAAGACCAGCTCTCCTCGGAAGACATCGCCACGCAGTGGCTCGAGGAGAACGACCTCGTCTGACCCGTCGGCGCCGGGGCGGAGGCATCGCGCCCGCCCCGGCGCTCGCGGTGCCTCATCCGACGCTCAGCGCACCTGCTGCGTCGGATAGGTGTCGCGGATGCGCTCCCGGAAGTACCGGCCCGCACTCTCGGCGTCGTGCAGGCCGCGGTACACCGAGGGCGGCACCGCGAAGTAGCGGTACACGTCTCCGCTGGTGAACTCCAGCTCCAGGACGGCGGTGTCCGCGTCGTATCCGGCCGACGCGATCGCGGCGGAAGGCAGCGGACTGCGCTTCATGGGGCCACGCTACGCCCGCGCGCTGCCTAGGCTGGAGAGGACATGGCGCATCTTCTCGGGGCCGAGGCCCTGCATCTGGAATACCCGACCACCATCGTCTTCGACTCCGTCTCGCTCGGTGTCAACGAGGGCGACCGCATCGGCATCGTCGGCCGCAACGGCGACGGCAAGTCGAGCCTGCTCGCGATGCTCGCCGGCCGGCAGCAGCCCGACTCCGGCCGCGTGACCGTGCGCGGCGGGGTGCGGGTGGGGGTCTTGGACCAGGCCGACACCCTGGACGACGACGACACCATCGGCCACGCGGTGGTGGGGGACCTTCCCGAGCACGAGTGGGCCGGTGACCCGCGCGTGCGCGACGTCATCGCGGGGCTCCTCGGCGATCTGCCCTGGGACGCGGTGCTCGGCACGCTCTCCGGCGGCCAGCGCCGCCGCGTGGCGCTGGCGCGGCTGCTGGCCGGCGACTGGGATGTGCTCTTCCTGGACGAACCCACCCACCACCTCGACGTCGAGGCGATCACGTGGCTGGCCCAGCACCTCAAGGGCCGCTGGCCGGCCAACGCCGGCGGCCTGTTCGTGGTCACCCACGACCGCTGGTTCCTCGACGAGGTGTGCACGCTGACGTGGGAGGTGCACGACCGCATCGTCGAGCCCTTCGACGGCGGATACGCCGCGTACATCCTGCAGCGGGTGGAGCGCGACCGCCAGTCCGCCGCGATCGAGGCGCGGCGCCAGAACCTCGCCCGGAAGGAACTGGCGTGGCTGCGTCGCGGGGCGCCGGCGCGCACCTCCAAGCCGAAGTTCCGCATCGACGCCGCCAACGCCCTCATCGCCGACGTGCCGGAGATCCGCGACCGCGTGGCGCTGCAGTCCCTCGCCGTCTCGCGGCTGGGGAAGGACGTCGTCGACCTCCTGGACGTCTCCGTCCGGTACGAGCAGCGCGAGGTCCTCGCCGACGTCGAGTGGCGCATCGCGCCGGGGGAGCGCACCGGCATCCTCGGGGTGAACGGCACGGGAAAGTCGACCCTGCTGTGCCTGGGCGACGGGGCCGTGACGCCGAGGGCAGGCCGGGCCGAGCGCGGCAAGACCGTCAAGATCGCCACGCTCACCCAGCGGCTGGACGAACTCGAGGAGCACCGCGACGACCCGGTGCGCGTGGTGATCTCGGGGCTCCGCACCAGCTACACGATCGGCACCGGGTCCAAGGCGCAGGACCTCACCCCCGGTCAGCTCCTGGAGCGCCTGGGCTTTTCCAGTGCGCAGCTGTCCACGCCCGTGAAGGACCTCTCCGGCGGGCAGCGGCGGCGCCTGCAGCTTCTCCTGATCCTGCTGGACCAGCCGAACGTGCTGATCCTGGACGAGCCGACGAACGACCTGGACACCGACATGCTGGCGGCCATGGAAGACCTGCTGGACTCGTGGTCGGGCACCCTGCTCGTGGTCTCCCATGACCGCTACTTCCTCGAGCGGGTGACCGACCAGCAGTTCGCGATCCTGCCGGGCGCCGACGGCGCCGGGCGCCTCCGCCACCTCCCCGGCGGCGTCGACGAGTACCTCCGCCTGCGCTCCGCAGCATCCGCCTCCCCGGCAGCGACCCCGGCGGTCACCGGGACCTCTGCGGCGCCCGCGGCCACACTGGCCGGTGCGGAACTGCGCGCCGCGCAGAAGGAACTCAGCGCGACCGAGCGCAAGCTCGATCGCCTCGCCGGACGCATCGCGGACATCCACGAGCGGATGGCCGCGCACGACCAGGGCGACTACGCCGGGCTCGTCCGGCTGGGCGACGAGCTGCGCGAAGCCGAAGCGGAGACCGCGGCCCTCGAGCAGCGCTGGTTCGAGCTGACCGAGCAGGCCGGCTGACCCGCCGCGCCGCCGGTCAGCGCTCCAGGCCCGCCAGGAACTGCTCGAGCGCATCGGCGAGGGCAGCGGGGGCCTCGAGGGCGACATGGTGACCCACGCCTTCGAGGATCACCGACGACACCTCGGCCCCACCCGCCACCGCCTGGAGGGTGTGCGCGGTGAACGGCCCGGCGAACGCGCCCACCGCCAGCAGCGGCATCCGCAGCGGATGCTCCGCAGCCAGCGCGCGCAGTTCCTCGCCCTCCGCGAGCATCGAGCGGTACAGGCCCGCGGCGCCGCGCCATCCGCCGGGCCGTGCGTACGCGCGGGCGAACTCGTCGATGTCGTCCGCGGTGACGGACCCTGCCACGGCGGTCATCGTGGGGAACGCCCACTCCGATAGCAGTGCGCGCTCGCGACCGGTGAGGAGGAGTTCGGGGATGCCCGGCGCGGCCAGGACGCCGATGTGCCACGATCCGCCGTGCGTGACGTCGCCGAATCCCTCCAGCCCGAAACCGGCGAGCCCCATCTCGACGCCTGCGAAGCTCGCCACGAGCTCGGGGTGGCCCGCAGCCAGGCGGAAGGCGGCACCGCCGGCGATGTCCTGAGCGACGAGGTGGACGGCGCCGAGGTCGAGGTGGTCGATGAGGGCCGCGAGGTCCGCGGCGGAATCGGCGCTGGTGAAGCTCGGCGCGTCCGTGCCGGAGTCGCCGAAGCCGCGCAGGTCGACGGCGAAGACGCGGTGGCGGCGCGCGAGGAGCGGGATGAGGCGGGAGAACGCCCACCACGTCTCGGGGAAGCCGTGGACGAGCAGGACCGGCGACCCGCTCGTGCCGGCGGAGACGTAGTGCAGCGGCACGCCGGCGACATCGAGGCGGTGGTGGGTGAGCCCGGGAAGGGTGCGGGGTGAGGACATCGGGAATCCAATCGTCAATGTGGTTGTCTAAGTATAGACAACCACATTGACGAATGGGCCGGACTTCTACACTGGGCGCATGGACCGATCCGGCGCAGAGCTCGCCCTGCTCTTCCTGGGCGCGTACCGCCGCATGGTCGACGACGTGGTCGCGGAGCTGGAGGCGGAGGGGTACGCGGATGTGCGTCCGGCCCACGACTTCGCCCTGCGTGCGATCGCCGCCGGGGCGGACACCGCCTCGGAGCTCGGCCGGCGCCTTGGGGTGAGCAAGCAGGCCGCGGCGAAGACGCTCGACGTCCTGGCTGAGCGCGGCTACGTCGCCCGCGAGGCGGACCCGCAGGATGCGCGGCGCAAGCGCCTGAGCATCACCGCCCGCGGGCACGAGATGATGGCGCGCGGCGAGGTGCTCTTCGGCCGCGTCCGCGACGATTTCGCCGCGGAGATCGGCGCCGCGCGACTCGCGCAGCTCGCGGCCGACCTCGGCACGCTCGTGGGCGAAGCGCCCGTGCGCATCGACGCACCCGGATGGGTGTCCGGCGCGTGAGCGCTCAGTGCAGCGCGTACTCGAGGAAGACGATGAACAGCCCCAGCACGGCGGTGCCGGCCGCGCCCAGGAGCCGCACCACGAAGTGGGCGCCGCGACGCCAGTAGGCGACGTAGCCCAGGATCGCGAGGACGGTGAGGGTGATCCATACGGTGATCTCGTAGACGTCGTCGGCGGGCATGTCCTGCAGGCCCCCGACGACCAGCGCGAGCGCGGAGGGCAGTGCCGCGTAGAGCATGCCGGCGGCCTGGGCGATCGAGTGGCGAGTCGCCTGCCACAGGCCCTTCTTGCCGTGGTCGGTCAGCGTGTGCGCGAACACGTGCGCGATGAAGAAAATCACCAGTGACCAGGCGGCCGTGTCGAGCATGTCCCACGCGTCGGTGGCGTGGTCGGAGGAGACGGCGATGAAGGACGCGAAGACGATGAGGCCGTAGATCGCCGGAGCGCTGCGGAAGCGCGAGTCCAGCCAGTCGCCGAAGCGGCGGGCGCTGTCGGCGCCGTTCGGCGCGCTCATGCGTCGAACCCCAGGGAGAGCTTGCGCAGCAGCTGGGCCAGCCGGTCGCGGTCCGAGCGCGAGAGGGTCTCCAGCAGGATGGCCTCGGCGTCCACGAGGCGCGTGATCGCGGCATCCACGCGGGTGCGTCCATCGGGCGTGAGCGTCACCAGGACGCTGCGTCCGTCGCCCGGGTCGGCCTCCCGCCGCACCAGGCGCCGTCCCACCAGCCGGTCGATGCGGTTGGTCATGGTGCCGCTGGAGACGAGCGTCTGCTGCAGCAGCTGTTTGGGACTCAGCTGGAACGGATCGCCCGCGCGCCGCAGCGCCGAGAGTACGTCCCACTCCCAGGGCTCCAGCTCGCTCCGGCGGAACGCCTCCTTGCGCGCGCGGTCGAGGTGGCGGGAGAGGCGGTCGACGCGGGAGAGCACCTCCAGCGGCGAGAAGTCGAGGTCGGGGCGCTGGCGCGTCCACGCGTCCACGATCCGGTCGACCTCGTCGCTGCCCTGGCTCACGCCCCCATTATCGCGGTGCCCCCTCCCCAATTCCGAAACCACGTCCTCTCGCCGAGCCCCCTCCCCATCACCGAAACCACGTCCTCTCGCCGAGCCCACACCGTACGGGCGGGGCGGGGATGTGGTTTCGGCGAGAGGACGTGGTTTCGGTGAGGGGGGAGGCCGGGAGGGCGCAAGGGGCCGGGAGGGGAGGGGGAGGGGGAAGCCGGCGTCTGGCAGACTGAAGCGGCGCCTCGGCGCGGTCCGCCGTGGTGTAACGGCAGCACGACAGCCTTTGGAGCTGTGAGGCCCAGGTTCGAATCCTGGCGGCGGAGCATGAGCACTCACGACCTCGCCATCGTCGTCCTCGCCGCAGGCCAGGGCACCCGCATGCGCTCGCGCCTGCCCAAGGTGCTGCACCCCCTCGGCGGGCGGCCCCTCATCGGGCACGTCCTGGACACCGCCGCGGCCCTCGAGCCCCACCGCATCGAGGTGGTCGTGCGTCACGAGCGCGACCTGGTCGTGCAGGCGGTCGCCGACCTCGCCCCCGACGTGCACGTCGTGGACCAGGACGAGGTGCCCGGCACCGGGCGCGCCGTGCAGGTCGCGCTGGAGGACCTCGGCGACTTCGACGGCGACGTGCTCGTCCTCAGCGGCGATGTGCCGCTGCTGGAGGTCGCCACGCTCCAGCAGCTGCTGGCGGCCCACCGCGCCGACGACGCGGTCGCGACCCTGCTGAGCGCGCGCGTGGACGACCCGACCGGGTACGGCCGCATCCTCCGCGACGAGGACGGGCGGGTGCGCGGCATCGTCGAGCAGAAGGACGCCACGCCCGATGAGGCGGCGGTGCAGGACATCAACGTCGGGGTGTACCTGTTCCGGGCTGCCCCGCTCCGGCATTACCTGCAGCAGGTCGGCACCGCGAACGCGCAGGGCGAGCGGTACCTCACCGACGTCGTCGGGCTGCTCCGCGACGCCCGGCACACCGTCGCCGTCCTCGAGGCACCGGATGCCTCGGCCGCCCTGGGCGTCAACGACCGCATCCAGCTGGCGGAGGCCGCGCGGACGCTCAACGCCCGGACGGTGCGTCACTGGCAGCGCGAGGGCGTGACGATCCTCGACCCGGCGACGACGTGGATCGACGTCGACGTCACGCTGTCGCCGGATGTCACGGTCCTGCCCAACACGCATCTGCTGCGGGCGACGACCGTCGGCGTCGGGGCGACGATCGGCCCGGACACGAGCCTCGTCGGCTGCGAGGTCGGCGAGGAGGCGACGGTCACGCGCACGGACGCCACCTTCGCCGTCATCGGCCCGCGCGCGAGCGTGGGGCCGTTCGCCTACCTCCGCCCTGGCGCGACGCTCGGGGCGCGGGGGAAGATCGGGACCTTCGTCGAGGTGAAGAACTCCACGATCGGCGAGGGGAGCAAGGTTCCGCACCTGTCGTACATCGGCGACACCACGATCGGCCGTGGCGTGAACCTCGGCGCCGGGGCGATCACCGCCAACTATGACGACATCACCAAGCACCGCACCGAGATCGGCGACGAGGTGCACACCGGGTCGCACAACGTGTTCGTGGCGCCCGTTAGGATCGGAGAAGGCGCCAAGACGGGCGCCGGCGCGGTCATCCGCAAGGACGTGCCCGCCGGTGCTCTGGCTCTGAGCGTGGCCCCCCAGCGCAACGTCGAGGGGTGGGTCGAGAAGAACCGACCGGGCACGGCGGCGGCGGATGCGGCGGCACGGGCACGGTCTGCACAGGAAGCGGGCGATGGGCTCCAAGAAGAAGACGGTTGATCTCGACCGCGACAACGGCATCGCCCCCGGGCTGGTCGCCAAGACCAAGAAGCGCCTCGTCGTCGCGGCCGGACGCTCCCACCCCGAACTGGCGGCCCAGGTGGCGGCGCAGCTCGGCACCGAGCTCGCCCCCCCCGAGCACCGCACCGTCGCGGCGGGTGAGATCTACACCCGGTTCGAGGTCTCCATCCGCGGCTGCGACGTCTTCGTCATCCAGTCCTTCGGCCCCCCGGTCAACGAGTGGCTCATGGAGCTGCTCATCATGCTCGACGCCCTCAAGCGCGCGTCGGCAAAGCGCATCACCGTCGTCGCGCCGTACTTCCCCTACTCGCGGCAGGACAAGAAGGGCCGCGGACGCGAGCCCATCAGCGCGCGCCTGGTGACGGATCTGCTCACCACCGCCGGCGCCGACCGCATCATGAGCGTCGACCTGCACGCGGCGCAGATCCAGGGCTTCTTCGACGGGCCCGTCGACCACCTCTTCGCCAAGCCGGTGCTCCTCGAGCACTTCCAGGCGAACCTCAGCGCGGAGGACCGCGAGACCCTCACCGTCGTCTCGCCCGACATGGGCCGCGTCCGCGTGGCCGACACGTGGTCGGACAGCCTGGGTGCGCCGCTGGCGATCATCCACAAGCGGCGCGACCCGAAGGTCGCCAATCAGGTCACCGTGCACGAGATCGTCGGCGAGGTCGCCGGACGCACGTGCCTCCTCGTCGACGACATGATCGACACCGGCGGAACGATCCAGAAGGCCGCGCAGGCCCTCAAGGCCAACGGCGCCCGCAAGGTCATCGTCGCCGCGACCCACGCGATCTTCAGCGACCCGGCGATCGAGCGCCTCCAGGATTCCGCGATCGATGAGGTCGTCGTCACCGACACCGTGCCGATGCACGCGGATCGCCGCTTCGAAAACCTCACCGTGCTGCCCATCGCGCCGCTGCTGGCCCGCGCGATCCGCGAGGTGTTCGAGGACGGCTCGGTCACGAGCATGTTCGGCGGCGACGCCTGAGCGCACGGAGGTCGTTCATAGGGTGAACCGCCAGGCTGGTGGCACCGTGTCACGGGTGCACCGCACCCGTCCGGGCACCGCCGAAGGAGGACCCTCATGATCCGCACCCCCGCCGTTCCCCGCGCCGTCCGCACTCCTCTCGCGATGGCCGGGGTCGCCGGCATCGCGGTGCTGGCCGGCTGTGCCGGCGCGCCGGATGCCCCCGCCGGGGGCGGCTCGGACGGGCAGCCGGCGGCCGACGCCGCCTACGCCGACGGCACCTACAGCGCGGAGGGCTCGTACCGGACGCCCGAGACCACGGAGACCATCGAGGTGACCGTCACGCTGGAGAGCGACGTCATCACCGCCGTCGAGGTCACCGGCGACCCGCAGGCCCCGCAGACCGCGCAGTATCAGGGCCGGTTCATCGGCGGGATCTCCGACGAGGTCGTCGGCAAGGACATCGACGAGGTCGCCGTCACGCGCGTGGCCGGCTCCTCGCTCACCAGCGGCGGATTCACTGCCGCGCTGGAGACGATCAAGTCCGAAGCCGCCGCCTGACATGAGCGCGCGCACCCGCACGGTGTGGGAGTTCGCCGCCATCGGCACGCGCTGGCGGATCGAGACCGACGAGCCGGTGCCGCCCGCCCTGCAGCGCGAGGTCGGCCGTCTCGTCGAGGACTTCGACCGCACGTGGTCGCGGTTCCGCGACGACTCCCTCGTCGCGCGGCTGGCCGCGGGAACGGGCCGGGAGCCGGTGCCGGCGGATGCCGCGGCGATGCTCGCCCTTTACGACGAACTCGACGCGGCGACTCGGGGAGCGGTCAACCCGCTCGTGGGCGACGCGCTCGCCCGGCTCGGATACGACGCCCGCTATTCCCTCACCGCGGGCGACCCGCGCGGAGCGCCCGCCCGCTGGCGCGGCGCGCTGTCGTGGGACGACGAGCACCTCGCGCTGTTCCCCGCGGCCACCATCGACGTGGGGGCGGTGGGCAAGGGACGCCTCGTCGACCTCGTCCATGCCGCCGTCGTCTCCGGCCTGCCCGGCGCCGTCGTGGTCGACGCCAGCGGCGACCTGCGGGTGTCGGGGGCGCGCGAGCGCGTGGGGCTGGAGCATCCGTACCGTCCCGAGCGCGTCCTCGGGGTGATCGAGGTGGCCGACGGCGCACTGTGCGCATCGGCGATCACGCGCCGCGCGTGGGGGGAGGGCCTGCACCACGTGCTCGACGCGCGCACCGGCGTGCCCGTGGACGCCTACGCCGCCACGTGGGCGGTGGCCGACACCGCGATGCGCGCCGACGCCCTCGCCACGGCGCTGTTCTTCGACGGCGGCGCGGAACTGGCTGCGCGCTGGGGCTGCACGTGGGTGCGGATGCGCACCGACGGCCGCGTGGAGTGGTCGCCGGGGAGTACGGCAGAGTTGTTCACGTGATCGGCGCACTCACCGCGGCCTGGAGCCGCATCTTCGGGCTTCTCGGCCGCCTCTCGATGTACCGACTGGTGATGCTGAGCCTCGCCGCGCTCGCCGCCGTCGCCCTCGTGCTCTCGCTGGCAGGCCTCGTGGGCCCTCGCCCCCTCGAACTGGTGGCGACGGCCGCGGTGCTCGCGCTGGTGTGCGTGGGGGTCGACCTCGCCGCGCACGCCGTGCTGAAGCTCCCGCGGCGCATCGAGTCATCCGTCATCACCGCGGCCATCCTGCTGTTCGTCCTCTTCCCCACGATCGAGCCCGCGGGACTGGCCGGCATCGCGCTCGCCGGCGCCGCCGCCTCGGTGTCGAAGTACGCGCTCGCGTGGCGCGGGCGGCACATCTTCAACCCCGCCGCGGTGGGGGCCGCGGTGCTGACCCTCGTCGGGATCGCGGTGCCCTCCCTCGGCGCGTCGGCGTGGTGGGTGGGCACGCCCGCCCTCGCCCTCCCGGTGCTGGTGCTGGGGCTCGCGGTGCTGTGGCGCACCGAGAAGGTCCGGATGATCGCCGGCTTCTGGGTCATCGCGACCGGCGTCGCCTTCCTGCGCGCCGCCGCCGCCGACAGCGCGGCCGGCATCCCGGTGGATGCCGCGGCGCTCCTGGGCATGGTCGTGCTCTCCTCGCCGTTCCTCTTCCTCGGCGCCTTCATGCTGTCCGAGCCCCTCACCCTGCCGCCGCGGCGCTGGCAGCAGTTCACCGTCGCCGCGGTGGTCGGAGTGCTCGCGGGATGGCCGATCGACCTCGGCCTGTTCACCCTGGGCCAGGAGTTCGCCCTCCTCATCGGCAATCTCGTGGCGTTCCTCTTCGCGTGGCGCTCCGCGGTGCGCCTCGTGCTGCAGGACCGGCGGGAGCTGACCCCGACCGTGCGCGAGCTCACCTTCCGTGCCCGGCGGCGGTTCTCCTTCCGCCCCGGTCAGTATCTCGAGCTCGAGGTGCCGCATCCGCACCCCGATTCCCGCGGCACGCGGCGGGAGTTCTCCATCGCGTCCGCCCCGGACGACCTCCCGCTGGTGCGCATCGCGTTCAAGGATGGCTCGAAGTCCTCCTACAAGCGCGCGCTCGCCGAGGTCGCCCCCGGGCGGAGCCTGGCGGTGACGGGTATCTGGGGCGACTTCCTCCTCCCCACCAAGACGACCGCGCCGCTGCTCCTGGTGGCGGCGGGCATCGGCGTGACGCCGTTCGTGTCGCAGCTGCGCCACCTCACCGCCACCGAGCAGGACCGCGACATCGTGCTCGTGTACGTCGCCGCCGAGGCGGCCGAGCTCGCCTTCCGCGACGACATCGCGGCGGCCGGCATTCCCGTCGTCGTCTTCACGCGGGACGAGCCCGAGCGTCTGCCGGCGGAGTGGACGTGGGCGGGCCGAGGCGTGCGCCTGGACGCCGAGGGGCTGCTGCGGATGGTGCCCGACCTCTCGGCGCGGCACGCCTACATCTCCGGCCCGCCGTCCCTGATCGCCGACCTCGCCCCGGCCCTGGACCGCGCCCGGTCGCTGACCACCGACGCGTTCGCCGGCTACTGACCCTGCGGCGGGTCGGCGGGGCGCGCAGGCAGGCGCACCTCGAACGTCGTGTCGCCCGGGGCGCTGCGGACGGAGATCGTGCCGCCGTGGGCCGCCACGATCGCCCGCGCGATCGACAGGCCGAGTCCGGTCCCACCGGTGCGGCGGGCGCGGGAGGCATCGCCGCGCGCGAAGCGCTCGAACAGTCCGCCGGCCACCGCGGGGTCCACCCCGGGGCCGTCGTCGTGCACGCGCAGCACCGCTTCCTCGCCGTCGCGGAGCACCGAGACGGTCACCACGGTGCCGGCGGGGGTGTGCGTGCGGGCGTTGGCGAGGAGGTTGGCGGCCACCTGGTGCAGCCGCTGGACGTCCCCGGCGAGCACCACGGGTTCGTCGGGCACGTCGAGCACCCACCGGTGGTCGGGTCCGGCCGGGCGGGCGTCGCCGACGGCCTCGACCACGAGGCTGGTGAGGTCCACCGGGCCGAACACGAGCTCGGTGCCCTCGTCCAGGCGCGCGAGGAGCAGCAGATCCTCCACCAGCGCGGTCATCCGCAGCGACTGGGCCTGGATGCGCTCCAACGCCGTGTGGGCGTTCTCGCTGAGCGTGGCATCCCGCAGCGACAGCTCGGAGTAGCCGCGGATGGAGGCGAGGGGGGTGCGCAGCTCGTGGCTCGCGTCGGCGACGAACCTCCGCATCAGCTCCTCGTTGCGCTGGCGCGCCGACAGCGACGCGTCCACATGGTCCAGGAGGGCGTTCAGCGCCGCCCCCACCTGCCCGATCTCGGTGTGGTCGTCGATCTGGCCGGCCGGAACCCGCTCGGTGATCGAGACGTCGCCGGAGTCCATCCGCACCTCTGCGACGCGCGTGGCGGTGTCGGCGACGGCGCGCAGCGGCCGCAGCCCGATGCGCACGACGACGGCGATGATGACGGCTAGCAGGAGCAGACCACCCGTGGTCACCAGGGCGATCGTGGTGAGGATCTGCGCGATCGTGCCGGTCACCTCCGTCAGCGGCAGTCCGAGAACCGCGTAGACGCCGGCCGGATCGCCGATGCCCGCGAAGCGGTAGTCGCCGAGGGAGGGCACCTCGACCGCGCTCGTGGTGGCACCGAGCACCGCCTCGGTGATCTCCGCCACCTCCTGCGGGGAGAGGGCGCGCACGGTGCGGTCGTCGACGTAGGCGCCGGACGTGCCGCCGGCGAGGGTCTGCATCACCAGGACGGTGCCGTCGTCGAACCGGCCGTCGGCCAGCACGCTGAGCGCGGTGCCGGCCGGCGTGATCGGGACCTCCCGGACCTTCGCCTGCACCTCGGTCTGCAGGTTGTCCTGCAGCACCTGGCTGAGGATCGCGCTCGTCCCCAGGGCGATGACGGCGAGGATGATCGCGACCATGCCGATGATGGCGGTCATCAGACGTGCCTGCAGACTGTACACGTGGCCGCGCCGGGGGCGCCCGGGTGCTCCGCTCACTGCGGCGCTTTGATCATGTAGCCGACGCCGCGCACCGTGTGGATGAGCGGGTCGCGCCCGGCGTCGATCTTCTTGCGGAGGTAGGAGATGTACAGCTCGACCACGCTCGAGCGCCCGCCGAAGTCGTAGTTCCACACCCGGTCGAGGATCTGGGACTTCGAGACCACGCGTCGCTGATTGCGCATGAGGTAGCGGAGGAGCTCGAACTCCGTCGCCGTCAGCTCGATCTCGGTGTCGCCGCGTCTGACCTCATGGCTGTCCTCGTTGAGGGTGAGATCTCCCACCCGCAGGATCGGCTCGGCGCCGTCGACGGTGGCCGTCCCGGCGCGGCGCATGAGCCCGCGCAGCCGCGCCACGACCTCTTCCAGGCTGAAGGGCTTCGTGACGTAGTCGTCTCCGCCGGCGGTGAGGCCGGCCACACGGTCGCCGACGGCGTCCTTGGCGGTGAGGAAGAGGACCGGCACATTGTTGCCGGAGTGGCGGAGCCGCTGCAGGACGGCCATGCCGTCCAGGTCGGGCATCATGATGTCGAGGACGAGGGCATCGGGATCGTAGTCGCGCGCGATCTGCAGTGCCTGCAGCCCCGAGGAGGCCGCGCGCACGTCCCACCCCTCCATGCGCAGCGCCATGGAGAGCAGGTCGGTCAGCATCTGTTCGTCGTCGACCACGAGGATGCGCACGGGCGACCCGTCGGGGCGCGTCAGAGCAGGCGCAGTCGTGTTCACGCTCTCATTGTGCGCATGGATCTATGACGTTCCTATGGTGCGCGCTATGCGCGGACTGTGAGTGTCAGCGCCCGGCGGCCTCGGCATAGGCGACCAGGCGATCGAATCGCGCGTCGGCGTCGGGGTCGACCCGCTGCTGCTCCGGGTGCGCGTCGTAGTAGGCGAGGATGCGCCGAGCCCCCTCGTCGAAGGTCACCGTCGTACGGAAGGCGGGCACCAGCGCGCTCACCTTGGCGGTGTCGAACACCATCGAGTGCGCCTTGTCGCCCACGAGCCCCGGGCCCCACTCCGGCGCAATGGCCGCGATCGCGTCGCTCGCGACGTGGACGAGCGGAGCGTCGGGGACGCCGGCCGCCTCGGCGAGCCACCGGTAGACGCTGTCCCACGTGGGCGCATGGGTTCCGGTGAGCGTGAAGTCCTCGCCGATCGCGGCGGGGTGGCCGAGGAGCCCGGTGAAGGCGACCGCGACGTCGTCGCTGTGCGTCAGCGTCCACAGGCTCGTGCCGTCGCCGTGGACCACCACGGGCTTTCCCGCCCGCATGCGCGCGATGTCCGTCCAGCCACCCAGGGTCGGCAGGGACGTCTCATCGTAGGTGTGGGACGGCCGCACGATCGTCACGGGCAGGCCGCGGTCGCGGTACGCCGCCACCAGCAGGTCTTCGCACGCGATCTTGTCGCGCGAATACTGCCAGAAGGGGTTTCGCAGCGGCGTCGATTCGGTCACCGGCAGGCGCGAGGGCGGCTTCTGGTAGGCCGAGGCCGAACTGACGAACACGTACTGGCCGGCGCGCTCGCCGACGGTGCGCAGCGCCGTGGTCACGTGCTCCGGGACGAAGGAGAGGAAGTCGGCGACGACGTCGAAGCGCGCGTCGCCCACGGCGGCGGTCACCGCGTCGGCGTCGCGGACGTCGGCGACGAGCTCGCGCACCTCCGCCGGAAGTGGACGGGTGCGGTGCCCCCGGTTGAGGACGGTCACGTCGTGGCCGGCGGCGACGGCCGCGCGCACGCACGCGGTGCTGATCACGCCGGAACCGCCGAGGAAGAGGATGCTGCGGGGGGTCATGCCCCGACCCTACGCTCCCCCCGCGACCGGTCTCTTCCCGGTGTCGCCGCGCGGCGCTAGCCTGACCGCCATGAGCGAGGCTGCGCAGCCGGTGTCCGAGCTGACGCGCACGGTGCGGGGAGAGGTCCTCGTCGCGGGCGACCGGGATGGGACGCGGCCCGGACCTTTCATTCCGGCATCGGCGAGCCCGACGTCATCGTGCAGGCAGCCGGCGTGGACGACGTGCGCGCGGCGGTGCGGTTCGCCGCGGCCGCGGGCGTGCCGGTCGTCGTCCGCGGCGGCGGGCACAGCGTATGGGGGACCCTCCCGGGCGCGACCACGACCCCGCCGTGCTGCTGCTGCGCTCGCTCGGCGGCGCCTACGGCGACGTGCCGCAGGAGGCCTCGGTCTTCCCGGCGTGCGACGCCGCGTGGTTCGTTCTGGCCGGCGCCTTCGACATCCCGAGACTGCGCGACGACGCCGCCCGCGCGGCGGCGGAGGAGGCGTGGGCGCGGATCGACGCCGTCTCCGCCGGGGTCTACGGCAACTTCACCGACCCGGCGATCGCCGCGCGCATATACGCCGGCGCGACGGGCGAGTGCCTGGCAGCCGTCAAGCGCGCGTGGGACCCGGGAAATCTCTTCTCCCGCAACCACAACGTCGCGCCGGCCGGAGCGGGCGCGACGTCGTGAGCCGGGGTCAGTGCGTGTCTTCCGCCTCGATCTCCGTGCGGTCGCCCGACCACAGTGTGTGGAACGTGCCGGGCTTGTCGATGCGTCGGTAGGTGTGGGCCCCGAAGAAGTCGCGCTGCCCCTGGATGAGGGCGGCGGGGAGGCGCTCGGCGCGCAGGCCGTCGTAGTAGGCCAGCGAGGACGAGAACGCGGGGGAGGGGATCCCCGCGCGCGCCGAGGTCGCCACCACGTCGCGCCACGCCGACTGCGCGCGCTCGAGCGCCTCGACGAAGTAGGGCGCGGTGAGGAGCACCGGCAGGTCGGGCGCGGCGGCGTAGGCCTCCGTGATGCGGTTGAGGAACTGCGCGCGGATGATGCAGCCGCCGCGCCAGATCGACGCGATCGCGCCGAGGTCGATGTTCCAGTCGTACTCGGCCGCCCCCGCGCGGATCTCGTCGAAGCCCTGCGAGTACGCCACGATCTTCGATGCGTACAGCGCGAGGCGGATCTTCTCGATGAACGCGTCGGCGTCCTCTACCTCCAGCGCCTCGGCCGGGCCGGGGAGCTCGCGCGAGACCTCGCGCTGCTCCGGGTGGCTGGACAGCGACCGCGCGAAGGTCGCCTCCGCGATGCCCGACACCGGGACGCCGAGGGAGAGCGCCGTCTGCACCGTCCACGCACCCGTGCCCTTGGCGCCGGCCTGGTCGACGATGATGTCGACGAGCGGGCGGCCGGTCTCGGCGTCGACCTGACGCAGCACCTCGGCGGTGATCTCGATGAGGTAGGACTCCAGCTCGCCGCGGTTCCACTCGGCGAACACGTCG
>CAZBZR010000033.1:0-26856 GCA_964496445.1 uncultured Microbacterium sp. | reverse complement strand
TCGACTGCGACGTGCTTCAGGCCGACGGCGGCACCCGCACCGCGGCGATCACCGGAGCATACGTCGCCCTCGCCGACGCGATCGCCTGGGGCAAGGAGCGCACCTTCGTCGCGCGGCGCTCGGACGTGCTGATCGACTCGGTCTCGGCCGTGTCGGTCGGCATCGTCGACGGCACGCCGCTGCTGGACCTCGCCTACGTCGAGGATGTGCGCGCCGAGACCGACATGAACGTCGTCGTCACCGGCCGCGGGCTCTTCGTCGAGGTGCAGGGTACGGCCGAGGGGGCGCCGTTCGACAAGGGCGAGCTCGACCGCCTCCTGGAGCTCGGGGTCGCCGGCTGCGCCGACCTCCGTGACGCCCAGGCCGCCGCGCTGGCGGGCTGAGATGGCGCGCATCGTCCTGGCCACGCACAATCCGCACAAGGTCGAGGAGTTCCAGGCGCTCGTCTCGGCGGTGCGCCCCGACCTGGAGGTCGTCGCCTACGACGGCCCCGAACCCGTGGAAGACGGCGTCACGTTCGCCGCGAACGCGCTGATCAAGGCCCGCGCCGCCGCGGCGCACACCGGGCTGGTGGCCGTCGCGGACGACTCCGGCATCTGCGTGGACGTCCTCGGCGGGGCGCCCGGGGTCTTCTCGGCGTACTGGGCGGGGCACGCCAAGGACGCCCGCGCGAACCTCGACCTGCTTCTGGATCAGCTCTCCGACGTCGCCGACCCGCACCGCACCGCGCAGTTCGTCTCCACGATCGCGCTCGTCGAGCCCGACGGGACCGCCCACACCGTCGAGGGCCGCTGGCCCGGACGGCTCGCGACCGCGGCATCCGGGGCCGGCGGGTTCGGCTACGACCCGATCTTCGTCCCCGACGGGCAGGAGCCGGGTGCCGAGCGCACCGTCGGAGAGTGGAGCGCCGCGGAGAAGAACGCCGCCTCGCACCGGGCCCGCGCGTTCGCCGCCCTCCTCCCGCTCCTGCAGCGGCTTCCGGCGTAGCCTGGAGTCATGCACGACACCGCGCCGGGGGTGCGGGGCGGGAGCAATCGGCGCCTGCTCACGACCTCCCTTCTGATCACGAGCGTCGTCCTCGTGGTGCAGGTCGTCGGCGCTGCGCTGTCGGGGTCTCTCGCGCTCCTCGCCGACGCCGCCCACATGTTCACCGACGCGGCGGCCCTGGTCATCGCCCTCATCGCCAGCACGGTCGCCGCGCGGCCGGCGAATGACCGTCGCACCTTCGGCTACCAGCGCGCCGAGGTGTTCGGCGCGCTCCTGAACGGCGTCATCCTCATCGCGCTCGCGCTGTGGGTCGCCGTGGAGGGCGTCATGCGCCTCGTCGATCCCGGGGAGACGGAGGTCGCGGGCGGCCTCATGCTCGTCGTCGCCGTCATCGGCCTCGTCGCCAACGCGGTGGCGATGTGGCTCCTCTCCGCCGCGCAGCGCACCAGCATCAACGTGCGCGGCGCCTACCTCGAGGTGCTCGGCGACATGCTGGGCTCGGCGGCCGTGATCGTGGCGGCGATCGTCATCCTCCTCACCGGCTGGGCCCCCGCGGATGCGATCGCCTCCCTCCTCATCGCCGCGATGATCGTGCCGCGGGCGATCGGACTCCTGCGCGAGGTGGCCTCGGTGCTGGGGGAGTCGGCGCCGGAGGGCATGCAGGTGCAGGAGATCCGCGATCACCTCCTCGGCACCGACGGCGTCGTCGACGTCCACGACGTGCACGTGTGGCAGCTCACGCGCGGAGCGCCGGTGTTCAGCGCCCACGTCGTGGTGGACGACGCCGCCCTGCGCGACGGGCGGGCCGGCCGCATCCTGGGCTCGCTGCAGGGGTGCCTGTCGGATCACTTCGACGTCGAGCACTCCACCTTCCAGCTGGAGCCGGCGGGGCACGTCGAGCACGACGACGCCCGCCACGCGTAGCCCGCCTCAGGACTCGCGGACGACCTCACCCGGGTCCTTGTCGGGGCGCAGGCCCCGCCAGCGGGCGTGCCGCAGGGTGCCGCCGGGGGTGAACTCGGCGAACTCCACCTCGGCGACGACCTCCGGGCGCACCCACAGCGCGTCCGCGGCATCCGGGCGCGGCACCTCCACGAAGGGATTCGCCTCGGTGCGGAGCGGCTCGAGCAACGTCTGCAGGGACGCCAGCGTCTTGTCGCTGAATCCGGTGCCCACCCGGCCGACGTACTCCAGCCCGTCCGCGCCGGGGATCCCGAGCAGAAGCGACCCGATCGATCCGGCGCGGCCGCCGCGGCCCGGACGGATGCCCCCGACGACGACCTCCTGCGTGCGGGTGAGCTTGACCTTGAGCCACTGCTCCGAGCGGACGCCGCCGCGATAGGTCGAGCCCGGGTCCTTCACCACGATTCCTTCGAGCCCGAATGCGCGGCTCGCCTCCAGCGCCGCGTCGACGTGGTCGAAGACGGGTGGGAGGACGAGCGGGTCCCGTGCCCGGCCGGCGAGGCCTTCCAGCTCGGCGCGGCGTTCCCGCAGCGGCAGGTCGGCGAGGTCCCGCCCGTCTCGCGCGAGGAGGTCGTAGAGGAAGAGCTTCACCGGGGTGCGCGGGGCCTCGCGGGCGATCTCGCGCGCCTTGGCGAGGTTCATGCGGGTCTGCAGCAGCGGGAAGCTCGGGCGCCCGCGCGCATCCAGCGCGACGATCTCGCCGTCCAGCACCGCCGGCTCCGGGCCGAGCCCCACGTCGACGGACGTCAGTTCGGGATACGTCGCCGTCATGTCGTTGCCACTGCGGGCGCGCAGCTGCAGGCGCGCGCCGTCCCACGTCGCGATCGCCCGGATGCCGTCCCACTTCACCTCGACCCACGGTCGCCCCCACCGCTCGGCCGCGGCCCGGGCCAGGCCCGGCGTGGCGGCGGTCGCGAGCATCGGGCGCATCTCCGCCGGCGGGTTTTCGGCCGAGCCGCGGGCTTTCTGCGGCGAATTGCCCGCGTGCGGCCCGGATGCCCGCGCCTGGGGAGCGGGGGACTTCATGCGGTGCAGCAGCCACGTCGACTTCTCGCCGCTGCCATCCGTGCGGATGAGGGCGAGCCGGACGCGTCCGAGCGGCCCGCCGGGGCGTCCCTCGAGGGTGAAGATCACCTCGTCGTCGCGCCACTTCTCCAGCTCGTAGCGGCCCTCGTCCCAGATCGTCATGACCCCCGCGCCGTATTGCCCCGCGGGAATCTCGCCGGAGAAGTCGGCGTACGCCATCGGGTGGTCCTCGGTCTGGACCGCGAGGTTGTTGCGCGCGGAGGTCGCGGGGATGCCCTTCGGGCCGGCGCAGCCGGCGAGCGCGCCGGTGCGCGCGGGCCGCAGGTCGCCCTGCAGCCGGGTGGCGTGGTGCTCCTGGATGACGAAGCGTGGGAGGCCCTCGGAGGCCGGGGCGCCGAGCGGATTCTCCGGCACCGGCTCGGGCGTCGCGCCCGCCGTGCGCATCGAGATGTAGGTGCGCAGGGGCCCGTCGGCGGCCGACCGTGCGCCGGCGTGGAACCCGAGGGCTGCCATCGGATCGCCGTCGGCGGAGACGCGCTCGAGCACCTCGTCGAAGCGCAGGTGGCGCAGCTCCGGGTCGTCGAGCTCGTCCCACGTGCGCGGCGCGGCGACCGTCGGCTCGGTGCGTCCGCGCAGGGAGTAGGGCGCGATGGTGGTCTTGGCGCCGTTGTTCTGGCTCCAGTCGATGAACACCTTGCCGGGCCGGGCGGCCTTGGACATCTGGCTGACGACGAGATCGGGGTCATCCGCCTCGATCGCGCGCGCCAGCTCTTTCGCGAAGGCCGTGATCGCGTCGCTGGACTGCTCCTCGGGGAGCGGCGCGTACAGGTGGATGCCCTTGCTGCCGCTGGTGACGGGGAAGGCCGTCATCCCCATGTCGGAGAGGATCGCCCGCGCCTGCCGAGCGACGTCGGCGCACTCCGCCAGCCCGACGCCGGGTCCGGGGTCCAGGTCCAGCACGAGCCGGTCGGGGTTGCCCCGCCCGCCGTCCGGCGCGAAGCGCCACTGCGGCACGTGGAGCTCGAGGCTCGCCACCTGCGCGAGGTACACCAGGGTCGGGATGTCGCCGACGAGGGGATAGTCCTTCGGACCCGACGAGTGCGGGATCGGCTGCCGCGCCACCCACGACGGTGCGCCGGGCTCGAGGTCTTTCGCGAAGAACGACATGCCGGGGTCATCCGGCGTGCCCACCCCATCGGGCCAGCGCTTGCGCGTGACGGGGCGGCCGGCGACGTGGGGGATGAGCACGGGTGCCACGCGCGTGTAGTACTCGATGACCTCGCCCTTGGTGGTGCCGGTGGCGGGGTAGAGCACCTTGTCGAGGTTGGTCACGCGCAGGCGCCGCCCGTCGATGCGCACCGTCTGCTCGCCCGCGGCCATGTGCACCACCGTATCCGCGCGCGCCGTCGCCTTCGCAAGGGGGTAGGCGTGACGGGTGTGACAGGTGTTCACTGGACACATGAGGTCGATCTGGAAGGGCGCGCTGACGTTCGGGCTCGTGAACGTGCCGGTGAAGGTGTACTCCGCGACGGAGGATCACGACGTGCCGCTGCATCAGGTGCACAACAGGGACGGCGGACGCATCCGCTATCAGCGCATCTGCGAGCTCGACGGCGAGGTGGTGCCCTATTCGGACATCGACCGCGCCTTCGACGACGGTGAGCGCACCGTCGTGCTCACCAAGGATGACCTCGCCTCCCTCCCCTCCGAGCGCAGCCGCGAGATCGACGTGGTGGAGTTCGTCCCGAGCGAGCAGGTGGATCTGCTCACCCTCGACAAGGCGTACTACCTCGAACCGGATTCGGCCTCGCCGAAGGCCTACGTGCTGCTGCGGCGGACGCTGGAGCAGACCGATCGCACCGCGATCGTGCGCTTCTCGCTGCGTCAGAAGACCCGGTTGGCCGCGTTGCGCGTGCGCGGCGACGTGCTCGTGCTGCAGACCTTGCTGTGGGCCGACGAGGTGCGGGAGGCGTCCTTTCCCGCCCTGGACGAATCGGTGCGGATCTCGGCGAAGGAGCTGGAGATGTCGGCGGCGCTCGTGGAGAGCTTCGCGAAGGACTTCGACCCGGAGGAGTTCACCGACGAGTACCAGGAGGAGCTACGCACCCTCATCGACGCCAAGCTCGAGCAGGGCGACGCACTGGACACCGCGGCGACCTTCGGCGAGACGGAGGACGAGGATTCCAGCGGCGAAGTGATCGACCTCATGGCGGCGCTGCGTGCAAGCGTCGAGCGCAGTCGCGCCGCCCGCGAGGCCGGGGCGGGGGAGAAGAAGCCCGCCGCGAAGAAGACGGCCGAGAAGACGGCCGAGAAGGCGCCGGCGAAGAAGGCCCCCGCGAAGAAGGCCCCCGCGAAGAAGACCGCGAAGGCCTCCTGAGCTCAGCCCTGGGGGGCGTCGGGGTGACGGCGCGGAGCGTCGAACGTGTCGGGGTCGAGCACGAGGGCCCGCGCCTCGGCGGCGTCGGTCTCGGCATCGCCGCCGTGGGGGGCGCGCTTGGCGTGGGCGCGCTCGCGGAAGTAGTGGAACGCGACGAACGCGATCGTGCCGGCGACGGCGACGAGCAGGATGACGTCGATGTACTCGGCCACGAAGTCGCCCACCCCCGGGATGAGGCCGATGAGGTACCCGCCCACGGTCAGCCCGAAGCCCCAGATGACGGCGCCGATGAGGTTGTAGAGCGTGTACTTCCACTTGTTCATGTGGCCGACGCCCGCCGCGATCGGGGCGAAGGTGCGGACGATCGGCACGAAGCGGGCGAGGATGACGGTGAGCCCCCCGAACCGCTCGAAGAACGCGTTGGTGCGCTCGACGTTCTTGACGCTGAACAGGCCCGATTCCTTGCGCTCGAAGATCGCCGGACCGGCCTTGTGCCCGATGAAGTAGCCGACCTCGCCGCCGACGAAGGCGGCCAGGCCGATGAGGAGACCCACGATCCACACGTTCACGCCGAAGACGCCGTTCGGCGCGGGCTCGGAGGGGTGGGAGAGGAGCCCCGCCATGATCAGAAGTGTGTCGCCGGGCAGAAGGAACCCGATCAGCAGCCCCGTCTCGGCGAAGATGATGAGGCACACCACCAGGAGCGCCCACGGGCCTGCCTGCTCGATGATCTTGGCGGGGTCGAGCCAGGGGATGAGGGCGGCGTGGGTGATCACGAATGGGTTCCCGTCGTTCGGTCGGCGGAGGGGCGCGCAGGAGTCGCCGTGCGGAAGGTGGGACTTGAACCCACACACCCGAAGGCACAGGAACCTAAATCCTGCGTGTCTGCCAATTCCACCACTCCCGCGGGTGGGTTCAGTCTAGGCGAGCGCACCTCTCAGCGACCTTCCGGAAACCCGTAGGCTCGCATGATGGACAGCCCCCAGGATGCCGCCGCCGAGCTCGATCGTCTGAACGCGGCGTCCCACGCCGATCCGCAGGACATCGACGCCCAGATCGCGCTGTGGACCGCGGTCTGCCGGCTCGAGGAGTGGTTCTTCGTCAACCGCGGCACCGCCGAGGCGCCGCGTCCCTACGGGCTCGCCGCCGAGGCAGGGATGACGCTCTGCCTCTACAGTTCGCCGGAGCGGGCGCAGGCCGGCGCGCGCGCCAACGGGCTCGTCGCCGACGACGAGCCCGCGCCGCTGTTCCGCATCCCGCTTCCGCAGGCTCTCGACTGGGTCCTGTCGCTGCGGGAGGCGGGGGTGAGCGCGGTCGTGCTCGATTATCCGGAGGTGGGCGCGTGGACGCCGGTGGGGAACCTGGCGTCCCTCCGCCGCCCCCCATCGGGCACGGCGACGCCGCCGCCGATCACCGACGCGCTGCGCAGCGAGGCGCGGAACCGCCCCGGGGGCCACGTGTACGTCATCGACCCCGCTTACGCTCCCGACGGCGCAGACGGCTCGGTCGCCCCGGCCGGGATCGTCGGGGCCTACCCCGTGGATGCGGACGGGAACGTCGTGCCCGAGTTCGTCCCGAACCCGAACTACGGCGCCGCCGCTTCCGATCCGCGCTGAGCGCGCCGAGGTCTGGATGCCGGGACGGGTGTGGAGAACTTCCGCGTTGTGACCGGGGTTTTGCGAGGATTCCCGCGTGAGCCTCGCCTCGATCCCCTCCGGCGGCGCCGCACACGCGGCGGTGACCGAGCGTGTGCGGGAGCGGCTCCGCGCCGAGCAGACCGACCCCACCCGTGAGCCCGAGCGGGCCGCGCGGATCGTCTCGAGCGAGGTGCGGCGTCACAACGACTTCGCCCTGGCGCGGGGCCTCGCCCCCGTCGACGACGAAGCGGCGTGGGTGCGGGACGTCCTCGCGCAGCTGTCGGGATTCGGTCCGCTGCAGCCGTATCTCGATGACCCCACGGTCGAGGAGATCTGGCTGAACGCCCCCGACCGGGTGTTCGTCGCCCGGGGTGGCCGCGCCGAGCGGGTGCCGCTGGCGCTCACGGATGCGGTGGTCCGCGATCTCGTCGAACGGATGCTGCACAGCACCGGGCGCCGCGTCGATCTCAGCCAGCCGTTCGTCGACGCGTCGCTGCCGGACGGCTCACGGCTGCACGTCGTCATCCCCGACATCACGCGGCGGCACTGGGCGGTCAATATCCGGAAGTTCCTCCCCGCCCTCCGCGACCTCGCGGCGCTCGTGCGGGGCGGGTCGCTCGCGCGCGCCGACGCCGAGCTGCTCGCCGCCGCGATGCGCGACGGGCGGAGCATCCTCGTTTCGGGCGCCACGCATGCCGGGAAGACCACCCTGCTCGGCGCGCTCGTCTCGGCTGCCCCCGCCCACCGCATCGTCACGGTGGAGGAGACCTTCGAGCTCGCGATCGACGCGCCCGACCTCGTGGCGCTGCAGGGCCGGCAGCCGAGCCTGGAGGGCACCGGCGAGGTGACGCTGCGGCGGCTCGTGAAGGAGGCGCTGCGGATGCGGCCCGATCGGCTCGTGATCGGCGAGGTGCGGGACGCAGAGGCCCTCGATCTCGTGCTCGCGCTGAACACCGGCGTCCCGTGCGCCGCGACCATCCACGCGAACTCGGCCCCCGAGGCCCTCGTGAAGCTGTCGTCGCTGCCGCTGCTGGCGGGACGCAACATCGACGCGCAGTTCGTCACGGCCGCCGTGACGCGGTCGGTCGACCTCGTCGTGCACTGCGTGCGCGACGCCGCCGGTCGCCGGACGGTGGCGGAGATCGTCGAGCCCACCGGCCGGATCCTGGGGGACGCGCCGGAGGTGCGCCGCATCGGAGGAGCGGGGCGATGACCGTGCTCCTCGGGGCGTGCCTGGCGACCGGACTCCTGCTGGTCGTCTCACCCTGGGTGTGGCCGGCCGGTGAGCGGCGCGAAGCGGCGGCGGTCGTGCCCACCGGAGCCGTCTCGCGCCTCCTCGAGGCGGCCGGATTCGCCGGCGTCCGCCCGCGGGTCGTCGTCATCCTGTCGGCGGCGTGCGCCGTGGTCGCCGCCGCCGTCGCGTGGCTGGGAACGGCGGTGCCCGCCTTCGCCCTCGTCGTGGCCGCGGCCGCGGCATCCGCACCGGTGCTGTGGCTGCGGGCCCGTCGCACGCGTCTGGTGCGCTCGCGCCGGAGCCTCTGGCCGGATGTCTGCGATCTCCTGATCGCCTCTGTCCGCGCCGGGATGTCACTGCCGGATGCCGTGGCGAGCCTGGCCGCCTCCGCCCCGCCGCCGTTGCGTCCGCCGTTCGCGGCGTTCGCGCGTGACGTCGACGCTTCGGGGCACTTCGACTCCAGCATCGGGCGACTGAAGACGGCGCTCGCCGACCCCGTCGCCGATCGCATCATCGAGACGCTGCGGATGGCACGGCAGGTCGGCGGCACCGAGGTGACCGCGGTGCTGCGCGCGCTCGCGTCGTCGGTGCGCGCGGATGCCGCCGTCCGGGGCGAGGTCGAGGCGCGGCAGTCCTGGATCCGCGGCGCGGCGTGGCTCGGGGTCGTCGCGCCCTGGGTGATCCTCGTCCTTCTCGCCCTCCGCCCCGAGGGCGCCGCGGCCTATGCGAGCGCCGAAGGCGTCGCGCTCATCCTCGCCGGGGGAGCGGTCAGCGTCGTCGCCTTCCGCCTCATGGTCCGCATCGGGCGACTGCCTCAGCCGCGGCGGTGGTTCGGATGAGCCCCGGGCTCGTCACCGAGGGTGCCCTGGCCGTCGTTCTCGGGGCAGGCCTGGGGATCGGCGTCTGCCTCCTCCTCTCGCTCGCGCCGCGGGTGAGTGCACCGTCGCTCTCTCGCCGCCTCGCGCCGTACATCCGCGACATCGCCGATCCGCTGGGTCTGGGTCCGGTGCCCTCGCCGGTGCCGACCCTGCGCGAGGGCGTACGGCAGGGGATGCTGCGGGCGACGCGACTGTTCGGGGCATCCGAGGCTCTCACCCGCCGGCTCGGACAGGCCGGATGGGCGATGGATGCCGCCACCTTCCGCGCCCGCCAGCTGGGCTGGGCGCTCGCGGGACTCGGCGTCGGCGCGGCGATCGTCGTCGTGGCCGCCGCCGTCGGCGCCCTGACGCCCGGCGCGGCCCTCGTCGCGCCCGTCTGCGCGGCGGCGAGCGCGGTGGTGTACGACGTCCGGCTGAGCTCCGCCGCCCGCGCCCGGACGCGTCGGATCGAGGACGAGCTGCCGACGGTGCTCGACTTCCTCGCCCTGTGCCTCTCGGCCGGTGAGGGGATCCTCGACTCTCTCCGCCGGGTGGGGGAGATCGGCACCGGGGAGCTCACCGGCGAGATCCGCCGGTCGCTGCTGGCGGTCGGGACCGGTGAACCGCTCGGTGACGCGCTCCTCGCGCTGGGGCGACGGGTTCAGGTTCCCGCGCTCTCACGCGCTCTCGATCACATCGTCGCGGCCCTGGAGCGAGGTGCGCCGCTCGCGCAGGTGCTGCATGCGCAAGCTGCCGACGCCCGCGAGGACGCCAAGCGGACCCTCCTCGAGCAGGCGGGGCGCAAGGAGATCCTCATGCTCGTCCCCCTCGTCTTCCTCATCCTCCCGCTGAGCGTGCTGTACGCCGTCTTCCCCGGGATCTTCCTGCTTCGACTCGGAATCGGCTGACGCCGGAAAGGAGGGATGCATCATGCGATGGTCCGAACGGATCGAGCGCCTGCGCACCGCGTGGGGCCAGACGCTCGCCGACGAACGCGGCGACGTACCCGGCTGGGTGCTCATCACGCTCATGACGGCGGGACTCGTCGTCGTCATCTGGGCGCTCGCGGGCCCGGCGCTCGCGCAGTTGTTCGAGCAGGCGATCTCCCGGGTCGCCGGGCTGTAGTTCTCATGCGGCGACGCGTGCTCGATGACGAGGCGGGCTCCGCACCGGTCGAGTTCGTGCTCGTCGGTGCGCTCCTGACCGTCCTCACGCTCGCCGTCGTGCAGTTGGGGCTCGCGGTGTACGTGCGCAACGTCGTCCATGACGCGGCCGTGGAGGGCGCCTTCCACGCCGCGCTCGCCGACACGAGCCTCGCCGAGGGCGGTGAGCGGACGCGGGAGATCGTCACGCGGGCGGTGGGCGACGCGTACGCGTCGGACATCTCCGCGGTGCAGATCGATGCGGGCACCGTCCGCGTGACCGTACGGGCGACGCTGCCGCTGCTGGGGCTGCTCGGGGCAGAGCGCGCATTGGAGGTGAGCGCCGATGCGCCGGTGGAATCTCTGGAGTGACCTCCGGGATGAGGAGGGGTCGGCCGCGCTGGAGTTCATCTTCGGCGGGATGCTCCTCCTCGTCCCCATCGTCTACCTCGTCGTCGCCCTCGGGCTGATCCAGGGGCAGAGCCTCGGCGCCGAGTCGGGGGCGCGGCACGTGGCGCGTGTCGTCGCGACCGCGTCGGGCGCCGCCGACGCCGACGCGCGAGCCGCGGGGGTGATGGCGACCGTCGTGACCGAGTACGGCCTCGATCCCGATCGCGTCGAGGTGTCGATCGACTGCGCGCCAGCCGCATCCGCGTGCCCGTCCGCGGGCGCGACGGTGATCGTGACGGTGCGCACCGCCGTCGCGCTGCCTCTCATCCCGCCGGTGCTCGGGCTCGACCGGCTCGCGAGCATCCCCGTCGAGGCATCGTCGGTGCAGAAGGTGTCGCGCTTCTGGGAGGACGGATGAGGCGGCTCCGCGACGACGGCGACGGCAGCGTCCTGATCCTCGCGATCGGGTACGCGGTGCTGGCGCTCGTGCTGGTGCTCGTGTGCGCGAACGCCACGAGCCTGTACCTCGCCCAGAAGCGCATCGACGCCGTCGCGGATGCGGCTGCGCTCGCCGCCGCCGACGGCTTCACGCTCACCGTGGTGGGCGGCCAGCCGCGCGCCGACCTGTCGGCCGCCGACCTCCGGCGGCAGGCGCAGGACATCGTGGACCTGTCCGCGGGAGCGACGCTGGTGTCGGCGTCGAGCCCGGACGGGGTGTCGGCCCGCGTGACGGTGGCGGCCACATGGCATCCGCCGATCCTCACGATGTTCGTACCGGACGGGGTGGCGCTGGAGGCGACGGCGACGAGTCGCAACGCCCTCCGCTGACGCTGTCTCCGGCGGTCAGCGCGGGCGCGGGACGAACCGCGGCACCCAGCGGGCGAAGCCGGCCGCGCCCAGGAGCGCGACCACGCCGATCACCGCCGTGCCGACGGGGAGCGATGCCACCGCGGTGACGGCGGAGACGACGAGCGGGGCGGCCGCGCCGCCGGCGTCGGTGAGGGTGCGCCACGACCCGAGGAAGGGCGCGGGGTCGGCCGGGGGAGCGATGTCGGCGCCGAGGGTGAGGAGGATGCCGCTGGACAGGCCGTTGCCGACGCCGAGCACCGCGCCGAAGAGGGCGAACCACATCGCCGCCTGCACGGTGTCGTGCGTGACCGAGAGCGCGAGGAAGCCCGCGCCCATGAGGAGCATCGCCGGCAGCGCCGCCCATAGGCGCCCGAACCGGTCCATCACCTGGCCGCTGGCGTAGAAGAGCGCGAAGTCGATGGCGCCTGACACGCCGACGACGAGGGCGATGGTCTGCGCGTCGAGCCCGATCGACACGCCCCACAGCGGCAGCACGGCCTGACGCGCCGATCGCACCGCCGAGAGCGAGGAAGCCGCAAGCCCCAGCCGCGCGAGCACGCCGCGGAACCGCCACATCGTGCGGAACACCCCCTCGCGCTCCACGACCGGGATCGAGCCGGTGACGGCTTCCCCGGTGTCTTCCGCCTCGCGCGCGTCGCGCTCCTCGGCGGCCACCGCCGTCTCGGGGTCTTTCCCGACGAGCACCAGCACCACGGCGGCGGCGAGCGTCGCGCCGAAGAACCAGATCGAGGCGTGCTCGTCGCCGAAGGCGGCGAGGAGGCCCGCCGAGACGAACGGCCCCACGAACATGCCGAGGCGGAACGTGCCGCCCAGGAGCGACAGCGCCCGCGCCCGGAAGGCCAGCGGCACGCGCGTGGTCATGAACGAGTGCCGCGCGAGACCGAACGCGGCGGCGCAGAAACCGATGAGGAAGACGGATGCCGCGAACACCGCGAGATTCGGGGCGAGGGCGAGCGCCGCGATCCCCCCGAGGGCGAGGAGGCCGGCCGCGGCCATCGTCGTGCGCTCACCGAAGCGCGCGACGGCCCACCCGGCGGGGATGTTGCCGCACAGCTGGCCGACGACGAGGGCTGCCGCGACGAGCGCGGCGACCGCGACATCCGCACCCAGCTCGTCGGCGATCACGGGGATGAGCGGGATGACCGCCCCCTCACCGAGGGCGAACAGCAGCGTCGGCCCGTAGATCATGGGCGCGAAGCGCACCAAGACGTGCCGCGGCGAATCGGTCATCGCGTCGAGCCTAGCCACGGCCGCGGGGGAGGGGCGCGTCGGCGGTAGGCTGGGACGGCCATGCTCGAATTCGATCCCTCCGCCGACATCCAGGCCCTGCGTTCCACCTTCAGCGACATCAAGGCCGTGGTCGACGTCGACGCCCTCCGCGCCGAGATCGACCGGCTGAGCGAAGAGGCCGGTGCCCCCGACCTGTGGGACGACGTCGACAAGGCGCAGAAGGTCACCAGCGCCCTGAGCCACCGTCAGGCCGAGCTCAAGCGCGTCACCGACGTCGAGCGCCGCCTCGACGACCTCGAGGTGCTCGTCGAGCTCGCGAACGAGATGGACGACGAGGAGTCGGCCGAGGAGGCCCGCCGGGAGATCGCCGAGCTGGAGGACGTCGTCGGCCAGCTCGAGGTGCAGACCCTCCTCGACGGCGAGTACGACGCGCGGTCGGCCGTCGTCACGATCCGCTCCGGCGCCGGCGGTGACGACGCCACCGACTTCGCCGAGATGCTCATGCGCATGTACCTGCGCTGGGCGGAGCGCCACAAGTACCCCGTGAAGGTCATGGACACCTCCTACGCCGAGGGCGCGGGGATCAAGTCGGCGACGTTCGAGATCGACGCCCCGTATGCCTACGGCACGCTGTCGGTCGAGGCCGGCACGCACCGCCTCGCGCGCATCAGCCCCTTCGGCGGGGCGGACAAGCGCCAGACGAGCTTCGCCGCGGTCGAGGTCATCCCCGTGATGGAGGAGGCGCAGGAGGTGGAAGTGCCTGAGGGCGACATCCGCGTCGACGTCTTCCGCTCGTCGGGCCCCGGCGGGCAGTCGGTCAACACCACCGACTCGGCCGTGCGCATCACGCACCTTCCGACCGGCATCGTCGTGTCGATGCAGAACGAGAAGTCGCAGATCCAGAACCGTGCCGCCGCGATGCGGGTGCTCCAGACGCGCCTCATGCTGCTGCAGCGCGAGGAGGAGGCGGCGAAGAAGAAGGAGCTTGCGGGAACCATCACCGCGAGCTGGGGCGACCAGATGCGGTCGTACTTCCTCTACGGCCAGCAGCTCGTGAAGGATCTGCGCACCGGGTACGAGGTGGGCAACCCCGCGACCGTCTTCGACGGCGACCTCGACGGCTTCATCTCCGCCGGCATCCGCTGGCGTAAGCGCAAGACCGACGACTGACCCTCCCACCGCGTCAGAACGGCGGCGGGTCGCCCGAGGGCGGCGGAAGTGGATCGGGTCGGAAGACCACGGCCCGTTCGGGTCTGTCGACCGCTTGCCTGCCGAGCGGACTGGTCCAGCGGATGCTGCCGTCGGGGAGCTGATGCGCCCGCCAATCGGTCTCGGTCTTGAGGGTGTGGTGGCACTTGCACAGGCAGGCCAGATTGCAGAGGGCCGTCGGTCCGCCCCGCGCCCAGTCGAGGTTGTGGTCGTGATCGCAGCGCCGCGCGGGCTGGCGGCAGCCGGGGAAGCGGCAGTGCATGTCGCGCGCCGCGAGGAACCGCTTCATCGCCTCGGTGCGCCGGTAGGAGTCGACGGCCAGCACGGTTCCGGTGACGGGGTGCGTGACCACCCGCTCCCACGCGGGGGCGTCGACGAGCAGGCGGCGCGCGGTCTCGGCGTCGATGGGGCACACCCCGTCGAGCGTGGCGCCGCGGTCGTCGATCCCCGCCGCGGTGAGGGCCGGGATGCTGATCGACACCTGCGCGCGCACCGCCCCGAGCCCGCCGGGTGAGCAGTCGACGGTCGGGTCGATCGCCGGCTGCCCGGTGAGGACGAGATCGCACACCAGGTCGGCGCGCACCTGGTCGAGGGTGCGGGTGTCGTGCACGGCGGCGGCGGCGGTGTCGTCATGGTCGGACGGAGCGGGGGCGGCCGCCGCCCGAACGGCGCGACCCTGCCGGGTGAGCCTGTCCCACATGCCGTGGATGAGGGGGCTCGAGGCGACCACGCCGAGCTGGCTCATGCCGTCGCCGAGGTCTTCGATCCAGACGCGGCGGGCCTTCGTCGCCTCCTCGTGGCGCTCGGTGACCGAATCGGCGCGGAGCTCCTCGACCAGCCGCTCGGCGAACGCCTGCGTGCGCGCCGGGGTGTCGACGCTCGCCCGCTCCAGCACCGTGCGCTCGAAGAGGGCCCGGGTCTCGGCATCGTGCAGCGGGGCGCCGGCCTCGCGGATCACCGCCGCGTGCCGTGCGCTGATGCGCCCGTCGGCCAGGGCGTCGAGGGTCGTGGGGTACTCGTCGAGGAGCGTCAGCGCGTGCTGCATCCGGTTCTGCACCGCGCGATCATGCGTGCGCGTGGCCATGCCGATCTCGGCCGCGATCGAGCGCTGCTCCATCTCGCGCGCCTGCACCGTCGCGGGGCGGTGGGCGCTGCGGCGCTCGGCGATGCGCAGAGCCGCGGCGAGGTGGAAGATCTTGTCGGCCTCCAGCGACGCGATCGCCTGATCGACTTCGACCAGCGCATCGACGATCTCGGCGAGCATCGCGTCGTCGCGATCTTCGAGAGTGGGTCGGCTGGTCATGTAAGAAGTGTCGCACCTACCTCCGACATCGCTTTCGGCCCGCGCTCCAAGGTGGCGCGAGCGGCGCGTCCTGACGGGGCCGACCAGGCCCGCACGTAGGCTCAAAGCGCCATGATCCGGTTCGAAAACGTCAGCAAACGGTATCGCGGCACCTCCAAACCCGCTCTGGATGACGTGGACTTCGAGGTGCAGCGCGGCGAGTTCGTCTTCCTCGTCGGAGCGTCCGGCTCGGGCAAGTCGTCGTGCCTGCGCCTCATCATGCGCGAGGAGACCCCGTCCAAGGGGCGCGTCGTCGTGCTCGGACGAGACCTCCGCACGCTCTCCAACCGCAAGGTGCCCTACTTCCGCCGTCATCTCGGCACGGTGTTCCAGGACTTCCGGCTGCTGCCGACAAAGACCGTCTTCCAGAACGTCGCCTTCACCCTCCAGGTGACGGGATCGTCGCGCGGGTTCATCCAGCAGGCCGTTCCCGAGGTGCTGGCCCTCGTCGGTCTGGCCGGCAAGGAGAAGCGCCTGCCCCACGAGCTCTCCGGCGGTGAGCAGCAGCGTGTCGCGATCGCGCGCGCGCTCGTGAACCGTCCGCAGCTGCTCCTGGCCGATGAGCCCACCGGCAACCTCGACCCGGCGACCTCGATCGACATCATGCAGCTGCTCGCCCGCATCAACGCCGGCGGGACGACGGTGCTCATGGCCACTCATGAGGCCGCGTTCGTCGACCAGATGCAGCGTCGCGTCATCGAGCTGCAGCACGGGCGGATGGTGCGCGACGAGCGCCACGGTGGGTACGGCGACACCTCCGCCCTGCCTAAGCTCGCACCCCAGGTGGAGAAGGGCGCCGCCGCGGTGGCCGCTCTCACCGCCGTGCTCGAAGTGCAGCGCGAGGTCGCGCACGTCGCGCCCGCCGCATCCGAGGCTCTCGAGACGGCCGCCGAAGAGCTGGCGCCCGTCGCGGCGGCGGCACTCGGGCCCGACGTCGTCGCTGCGGAGCCGGCCGCCCCGGCCGAGGAGGTCGCTCCCGCTCTTCCCGCCGTGAACCTCGACGAGCTGGGCCTGGCCGATCGCCTCGGTCTCGACGACCGCCAGGACGAAGTGGGGCCGACGTCGTGAGGATCGGACTCATCCTTTCGGAGGCGTTCACCGGCCTTCGCCGCAACGCCTCCATGGTCATCTCGGTCGTCCTCGTGACGTTCGTCTCGCTCACCTTCGTCGGCGCCGCGATGCTCATGCAGATGCAGATCGGCAAGATGCAGGAGTTCTGGAAGGACCGCGCGCAGGTCGCCGTGCACATGTGCACGAGCGTCTCCAGCGTCAACACGTGTGCGAACGGCGTGGCCACCGAGGAGCAGATCGACCAGGTGCGCGCCCAGCTCGACGGCGATGCGCTCGATCCGCTCATCGACGACTACCGGTTCGTCACGAGCGAAGAGGCGTACGAAGACGCGCTGGAGCAGCTCGGCGCCGACTACGCCGACATCCTCACCCCCGACCAGATCAACGCGAGCTTCTTCATCAACCTCGTCGATCAGGGGCAGTCGGATGTCATCGTCGAGGCGTTCGGCGGCCAGGACGGCGTCGAAGAGGTCAAGGACCAGATGCAGTACCTCGAGCCGCTCTTCTCCGCCCTCACGGTGGCGACCTATGTGGCCATCGGGATCGCTGCGCTCATGCTCGTCGCTGCGGTGCTGCTGATCGGGACGACGATCCGCCTGTCGGCGTTCGCCCGGCGCCGGGAGATCGGCATCATGCGCCTGGTCGGCGCCTCCAACCGCTTCATCCAGACGCCATTCGTTCTCGAGGGGGTGCTGGCGGCCCTCATCGGTTCGGCACTGGCGAGCACCGCGGTGTGGGCGATCGTCACCTTCGGCGTGGAAGACTATCTCCGCGAGCGCATCACCTTCGTCACGACGTGGGTGGGCCCGACCGATATCGCCGTCGTGATCCCCGTGATCGTGCTGATCGGCGTCGTGCTCGCCGCGCTGTCTGCCGGCTTCGCCATCCGCCGCTGGCTGCGGACGTAGCAGCGCCTCCGTGCTTGTAGACTGAACGGCTGCGTGTCGCCGAGCAGACGCAGGCCACGGTGAAGGAGGTGGGACATGCCCCGGGAGAAGGGCGAGAAGGTCATCGCGACCAACCGTCGCGCGCGCCACGACTACGCCATCGAGAAGACGTATGAAGCGGGCATGGTGCTCACCGGCACCGAGGTGAAGTCGCTCCGCCAGGGGCGGGCGAACCTCAGCGACGGCTACGCGTACATCCAGGGCGGCGAGGTGTTCCTCGATGCCGTCAACATCCCCGAATACTCGCAGGGGCACTGGACCAACCACGCCGCCAAGCGCACCCGCAAGCTCCTCCTCCACAAGGACGAGATCGTCAAGCTCAGCCACGCCGTCTCGGCCGGCGGCTACACCCTCGTGCCGCTGCGCCTCTACTTCTCGGACGGCCGCGCCAAGGTGGAGATCGCCGTCGCGAAGGGAAAGCGCGAGTACGAGAAGCGCCAGACCATCCGCGAGCGCGAAGACAAGCGCGAGGCCGAGCGGGCCATGCGCAGCCGCAACCGCCTCGGCGACTGACGTTCAGCGCGCGAGGAAGCGGCCCTCCACGGCCGCGCTCACCACGATGTCGGCCGGCTGCAGGCTGACCCCCGGCGCCGACTCCGCCGCCATCGCGCGGAGCATCTTCGGCGCTCCCGGCTCACTCGGACGCGGCAGCAGCAGCCCGGCATCCGCCATCTCGAGGGGTGACACCGTCTCGAGGCCGAGCGCCTCGGCGTAGGCGCGGGCCCGCTCGACGGCCACCCGCACGGCCTCGCCGGCGACCTCGCGCTCGACCGTCGCCCGCGTGTCGGGAGAGAGCTCCCACCGCACGGCGGCGACCTGGACCGCATCGTTCTCCGCGATCTCGCCCACCCACCACGACAGCGCGCCGAAGTCGCGGAAGGTCGCGGTGATCTCGATGCTCGCGTGGTGCACCGGCGGGAGCTGCCGGCCCTCGTTGTTCCAGGGGCGCTCCGCCCACACCGACGCGCGGCCGCTCGACCACTCGACGACCTCGCCCGACCGCTGGTGGGCGACGAGATCGTCGCGCAGCGGCTCGGCCAGCGTGGTGGCGCGCTCCACGACCGGCCCGCGCTCGGGGCCGTCGGTGCGCACCGACACCTGCACCACGGCATGCTCGGGCGCGACGCGTCGCTCCTGCTCGCCGCGGACCGTGACGATGACCTCGCTCATGCCGTGAGCATACGGGGCCGGGGTGGCCCGCGCCCGGGGAAGGGCCCGAGGCCGAGGGACGGTGGGGTCCTCGGGAATGGCAGGCCCGCTGCATCCGTTGTAGGCTGTGATGCTCGGATGCTTCGGCAGCCGAGTTGGCAACTCCACAGTGTGACAGCGGCCCTCTACGGAGGATCTCGGGGATGATCGGTTTCGACATCGCCTGCAAATTCGCGACAAGCGGGCCGAGGATACAGGGTTATCTCGTTAACGCTCCCTGTAAACCAATAAGTGCCGAATCCAAGCGCACTGACTTCGCCCTCGCTGCCTAAGCGAGCCCGATAGTCCGTCAGACCGTGGCTGATCCCGACACGGACCCTGGCGTCATCTAGGGATCTTGCTGCGGAACGTCGCCTGAGCGTTTCGCGGGACTCTTCTCAGGCTGGGCTCGTCGACTTAGGTGTCTGTGACAAAGGTCGGAGCCGAGCAGAACGTCTTCACAGACTGCGCCCGGAGAAGGCGCGATGACCCAGCGATGGACGGGGGTTCGATTCCCCCCATCTCCACCAACCGCTGTCACAGCTGAGGGCCCGAGAGCCGCGCAGTCACGCGGATTTCGGGCCCTCTCCGTTGTCACGGGGTTCAGGACAGCGGCTGTGTCAGGTGCAGCAGGAGCACCTGGGGACGGCCGGAGACCGCGCGCGTCGCCGCGGGCACGTAGGCCATCAGCGACCACGGCCACGCCGCCCAGTCGCCGATCTCGGTACTCGGCGTGGGCAGCGGCGCATCGTCCCAGTGAAGGGACGGCTCCTCGCATCCGCGCACCTCGATTCCCGTGGCGAGCGGCATCCGCGGCTTCGGCGCCGGACTACGAAGCAGCACGCAGTAGGAGAGTATGGATGCATGTCCTCCTCCGTCGATCGCCGCAATCCGACCGCGTGGGCCGCGTTCTGGGTCGCCCTGGCCGGTCTCGTGCTCATGCCCATCCCGCTGTTCATCGGCCTGATCCTCGGCGGCGGGCTGTCCATCGTGGCGGCGGTGCTCGTGGTGATCGCCCTGCTGAAGGGGCTCGCGCGCAGCGGTCGCGGCATCGCGCCGGTGGTGTTCGCGGGCATCTTCGTCGCGCTCACGTGGGCGGGCATCTCGGTCGGCGGCGGCATCATCTGGTGACCGCGCCGCCCGCGGATAGACCTTCTCCGGGCGGGCGGACACCGGCTCCGGCGTGATGTCGGAGGGGCGGATAGGCTCGCGCCATGACCCCCGACGGGCCCGGTGGAACACCGGAGACCTGGGCCGCGCCGACGCACGTGTGGGCAGCTCCGGTCGACGAGGCGCACCTCCGAGAGGCGCGAACGGTGGGTGCCTCACTGCCGCTCGCGCACCGGGTACTGGAGGTCGTCGCCTACGCGGATGAAGAGGCCGAAGCCCTCGGCGGCGGCAGCGTCGTCGTGGCCCTCACCGACACCGGGGTCCGCGTCGACGACGCGGGGCGCGGGACGGAGACGCGGCGGAGCGCCGACGGGCGCCTCATCCGCAAGCCCGTGATGTCGACTGCGGATGTGCGCTTCTTCGGGCGCGCCGACGCCCCGCTCCTGCCCGACGGGCGCGCGCGGCACGGGATGTCGGTCGTCGCGGCCGGCGCGGCCGAGCTCGTGCACGAGAACCATCGGGCGGGGGAGGCCTGGACTCAGCGGTACCTCTTCGGTGTGCCCGAAGACGCCCTGCGGTCTCTTCCGTTCCGTGGGCACCCCGGAACGGCGGTGACCTTCTCCGCCGACGACGTGGCCGGAGTGGATGCTGCGGCCCTGGCGGGCATGCTCGCCGGCTTCCGCCACCTTCAGGTGGAGCTGCGGGACGAACGGTCGGCGACCGGCAGAACCGCCTAACGGTCAGACGCCGAGCTCGCCGAGGAGCTGCTCCACGCGTGCGCGGATGTCGTCGCGGATGGGCCGGACCGCGTCGATGCCCTGCCCGGCCGGATCCTCCAGCGCCCAGTCTTCATAGCGCTTGCCCGGGAAGATGGGGCACGCGTCGCCGCATCCCATCGTGATGACGACGTCGGCCTGCTTCACATCGTCGACGGCGAGGAGCTTGGGGGCGTTCGCGGTGATGTCGATGCCCTCCTCGCGCATCGCCTCGACGGCGACCGGGTTGATGTGCTCGGCCGGCTCCGAACCGGCCGAGCGGACGTCGACCCGATCTCCGGCCAGCTGCTGGAGGTAGCCGGCGGCCATCTGCGAACGGCCGGCGTTGTGCACGCAGACGAAGAGCACGGTGGGGCGGTCGGTCATGTCACGACTCTAGGCGGTGACGGATGCTCCCGTGCCGGCGCGCCACGTGCGGCAGCCGCCGTCGAAGTTCGCGCCTCGCTCAGCCGTCGCCGAGGGCGGTGAGCACCGTGGCGGGTGGCGCGAAGTAGGCCGAACCCGTCAGGGCGTGGGAGAAGTCGAGCAGGCGGTCGTGCGTGCCCGGCGGATCGCCGATGAACATGCGCTGCAGCATCCGCTCGATCACCCACAGGTGGCGCGTGTAGCCGATGAAGTAGGTGCCCATCACCGTCGCGGGGCTCCCGAAGGGCATGTTGTCGCGCAGGATGTCGTGCTCGGTGCCGTCGTCATCGACGATGGTCGCGAGGGTCTTGTGCGCCTTCTGCCCGCTCGCGGCGTCGTCGAGCTCGACGTTGTCGGCCTTCCGGCGCCCCATCACCGCCTCCTGCTGCTCGGTGGTGAGGGCGTTCCACCGCGCCATGTTGTGCACGTACTTCTGGACCACGACATAGCTGCCGCCCTCGCCGGCCGGATCCTCCGCGCCGATGAGGGTGGCCTCCGGCAGGTCGGGGCCGACCGGGTTGGCCGTGCCGTCGACGAACCCCAGCAAATCGCGCACGTCGAAGTAGCGGAAGCCCTCGGTCTCATCGACGACGGTGACGGAGCCGCCGAGCGATTCCAGGAGCAGCCGCTCGAACTCCACGCACAGGTCGCGCCGAGCGGCCCGGATGTGGAAGAGCAGATCGCCCGCCGTCCGCGGTGCGGTGTGCACGGCACCCACGACCGGCGTGAACGGATGCAGCTCCGCCGGGCGGGGGAGGCCGGTGAGCGCGTCCCACACCTCGGAGCCGACGCCGACGATGCACGAGAGCCCCGCGTCGAGATCGCGGAAGGCGACCGTCTTGATCAGGCCATCGAGGTCGCCCAGGGTCGCCCGCACCGCCGCCCGGGCGCTGGTGGTGTCATCGACGGTCACGACCAGGAAGACGGCCGACTGCGACAGCGGAGCATCCACCGCCTGCGGCGCGATCGGAACCCGCCTCGTGCTCGACCCGGCACCTTCTGCGCTCATGGCCACACCCCCGGCGAGAGTCTAGGAGCAGGTCAGCGCGGGGGCCACTCCACCAGGAGGAGGCTCTGCTTGGTGTCGGCGAGGGTGACGAAGCCGTCGCCGAAGAAGTACGTGAAGCCGTAGCCCTCGTCATCGGGAGCGAGCACCGTCTCGGCGCTCTCGGTGATGTAGAACCCGCCGTCGCCCTCTTCCCTCGTCCACCCCGATTGGAGCAGCTCCGCCTCGGCGCGGCCGACCTCGGCGGCCTCCAGCGGTGCCCATCCGAAGACCTGGACGTGGTCTGTGGCCACGGAGTAGTCGCCCCACGTGCACTGGATGCCCGCCGGGATCTCGATGGCGCCCACGCGGAAGCTGTCGGCGCGCGCCGTCCACCCCTCCGACTCGAACACCTCGACCGTGGATTCGGGGATGATCGTCTCGCACGCGGGCTCGGCGGCGGGAGATTCCTCCGAGCCCTCCGACGGCGTGGGCGCGGGCGAGGTGGGAACGGCAGTGGCCGGCGGCGGGGTCGTCGGCACGGTCTCGGGGGCGGCGGGCTGGGCACACGCGGTCAGCGCCAGCGCGCCGGCGGCGAGGATCAGCCCCGCGCCCAGCCGCAGGCGGGTCATGCGGGCGCCTCCGCCCCGGCGTCGGCCGCGCGGAGCAGCTCGAGGAACGCGTCGTGCAGCACGCCGTTGGTCGCCAGCGACGACCCGGAGGTGATGTCGTCGGCGCCGGCGTAGTCGGTGAAGCGGCCGCCCGCCTCGACCACGATCGGCACGATCGCGGCGAGGTCGTACTCCTTCACGTCGAACTCGGCGACGAACTCCAGTCGCCCCTCGGCGAGCCACATGTATGGCAGCGCGTCGCCGTAGCCGCGGTCACGCCACACCCGGCGCGACAGGGCGAGGAGGGCATTGAGATGACCCGCGCCCTCCCACTGCTCGATGCTCTGGAAGCTTGCGCTCGCCCGAGCCAGGTCGTCGACCTCGGACACGCGGATGCGGCGGGCCGCAGCATCCGGAGTGTTCGTCCAGGCGCCCTGATCGCGCGCCGCCCACCACCGCCGTCCGATCGCCGGCTGGCTCACGACCCCGACGACGGGCACGCCGTCTACGGTGAGGGCGATCAGCGTCGCCCACACCGGGATGCCGCGGAGGTAGTTGTGCGTGCCGTCGATCGGGTCGATGACCCAGCGCCGGGCACCCGTGCCGGTGGCGCCGTACTCCTCGCCGAGCACACCATCGTCGGGGCGCTCGAGGTCGAGGATCGTGCGGATCGCCCGCTCGGTGGCGAGGTCGGCCTCCGTCACGAAGGACGCGTCGGGCTTGGCCGAGACGTCGAGGTCGGCGGCATCGAAGCGCGCCATCGCGACCGCATCCGCAGCATCGGCCAGGCGGAGCGCGAGTGCCAGATCGTCGGCGTAGGGGCCGGTCGGAGAGGGCGCGGCGGTGTCGACGGGGGGCACGCGTCCAGGATACGGGAGGGGTCCGCTCGATTCGCGACGGGACCGTCAAGGATGGTAACGTGGCTCCTCGGTTCGCCGGTCCTTTCCGGCGGGTCTGCACCTCTAGCTCAATCGGCAGAGCAACTGACTCTTAATCAGTGGGTTCTGGGTTCGAGTCCCAGGGGGTGCACGGATCAGCCCCGACAGATCTCGCCATCTGTCGGGGCTGTTTCGCATCTCCGGGCCTGTGTTGCGGCGGGGCCCGGGTCGAGCTGCGGGGTCCGGTCTTGCTGCGGGGCCCGGGTGGCGCCGCATCCGGGTCAGGCCGGCGCAGGGGCCGGGCGCCGCATCCTGCCGCCCGCCTGCCGAACTCCTCATACCTGGTCCGATTTGCCCGGGCTCGCCGACTACCCGGCCATTCCCGCCGAGCTTTGAGGAGTTTCGGGCGAGGTGGGCGACGCGCGGTGCGCGGGGGCTTCGCAGCCGGCCTCCGGGGGCTCCGCGTCCGGCCGCCGGGGGCTCCGCAGCCGGCCCCGACCCGCGCCGTACCCGGACTCCTCACACCTGGCTCCGGACCACCCGGTACGGCCGGGCACCCGGGCCTATCCGCCGAGCCTTGCGGAGTTCGGGAGCGAGGTTGAGGAGTTCGGGAGGGAGTCAGCCGCGCGGGGCGGCGCCGTAGAGGGCGGGGCTTCGCTCAGCGACGCACGCGCTCTCGGAGCAGCTTCTGCTCCGAGCCCGACACTGGCGAGTCCGAGGCCACGAGACGTCCCCGCCCCGCGCGGCGGGTGTCGACGACCGACCCGATCGCCAGGGCCAGCGTGATGCCCCAGCTCAGCCATCCGAGCGCCTGGCGCCACGTGAACGGGTCGTTGCTGCGCAGGCTCCGCAGCAGCGTGAGCCCGCTCGTGATCGCGCTGAGCAATCCGGTGCCGAAGAGGTACTTGCGCATGCCCCCACGCTAGCGGGAGGGGAAGGATAGCGCGGGCGGGCTTGACACGTCACCGACCGGGGAGGGCCACGGTGCCGCTGTTAGCCTGGCCTCACCCCGCACAAGGAGCCCGCGTGACCCAGGCAGAGTTCATCGTCGTCGCCAATCGTCTTCCCGTCGATCGTGTCGCCGGCGCCGACCCCGACGACGCCGAAGGGGCGTGGCGCCGCTCGCCCGGCGGGCTCGTGACGGCCCTGGAGCCGGTGATGCGCAAGGCGGAGGGCGCCTGGGTGGGCTGGGCAGGGCAGCCCGACCTGGAGCTGGAGCCGTTCGACTTCGAGGGCACCCACCTCGTGCCGGTCACGCTGTCGGCCGCCGACGTGGAGAACTACTACGAGGGCTTCTCGAACGACACCATCTGGCCCCTGTACCACGACGTGATCGCCGAGCCGCGGTACAAGCGGCTGTGGTGGGACTCCTACGTCGCCGTCAACCAGCGGTTCGCGGATGCGGCCGCCGCGGTCGCGGCCGACAACGCCATCGTGTGGGTGCAGGACTACCAGCTGCAACTCGTCCCGCGCATGCTGCGCGACGCGCGCCCCGACCTCACCATCGGCTACTTCCACCACATTCCCTTCCCGGCATACGGCCTCTACTCCCAGTTGCCGTGGCGGCGACAGGTCCTGGAAGGACTGCTCGGCGCGGATGTCATCGGCTTCCAGCGCGTCGCCGACGCCGGCAACTTCGCCCGCGCGGTGCGCCGCCAGCTGCGCTACGAGACGAAGGCCTCCGGCATCGCCGTCCCGGACGGGCGCGGCGGCACGCGCACCGCCCTCGCCAAGGCGTTCCCGATCTCCATCGACGCCGATTCGTACATCGCGCTGGCCGAGCGCCCTGAGATCCAGGCGCGCGCCCGCGAGATCCGGGAGAGCCTGGGCAACCCGAAGAAGATCCTCCTCGGGGTGGATCGGCTCGACTACACCAAGGGCATCCGGCACCGGCTGAAGGCGTTCGGCGAGCTGCTCGATGACGGCGCCGTCTCGGTCGACGACGTCACGCTCGTCCAGGTCGCCAGTCCCAGCCGCGAGCGCGTCGACGCCTACATCCAGCTGCGCGATGAGATCGAGCTGACGGTCGGGCGCATCAACGGCGACTACGACACGATGGGCCACACCGCGATCCGCTACCTGCACCAGGCCTACCCCCGCGAGGAGATGGTGGCGCTGTTCCTCGCCGCCGACGTCATGCTCGTCACGGCCCTCCGCGACGGCATGAACCTCGTCGCCAAGGAGTATGTCGCCAGCCGCGTCGACAACCGCGGCGTGCTCCTGCTGAGCGAGTTCGCCGGCGCGGCCGACGAGCTCGGCAGCGCCATCCGCATCAACCCCCACGACATCGACGGCCTGAAGGAGGCGATCATGCGAGCGATCGAGATGCCCGGAGCCGAGCAGGGACGGCGGATGCGGGCCCTGCGCCGCCGTGTCCGCGAGCACGATGTCGAGGACTGGTCGCGGGACTTCCTCGACGCCCTCGCGGTGTTCCACACCGGTCCGTCGGCGGTGACCTCGTGACCACCGTCGCCGAAGACGTCCTCGCCCCGCTCGCCGAGACGCCGCGTCTGCTCGTCGCGCTCGACTTCGACGGCACCCTCGCGCCGCTGAACAACGAGCCGATGGACGCGCGGATGCTGCCGGCTGCACGACGCGCGGTGGACACGCTCGGCGCGCTGCCCGAGACGGTCGTCGCCCTGGTGTCGGGGCGGAGCCTGGTGGACCTCCGCGTCATCGCCGAGCACCGCGACGACGCCTCGCTGTGGCTCGCCGGCTCGCACGGCGCGGAGTTCTGGGAGCCGGGCATCGGCGCGATCGAGCCCGTCGAGGACACCCCCGACGTCGCACTGCGCGACCGGCTGCGCGCGCACGCCGAAGAGGCCACGCGGGCGCTGACGGGCGTGTGGATCGAGCCGAAGACCTTCGGACTCGGCGTCCACACCCGCAAGGCCACGGCGGCCGTCGCCGCCGAGGCGAACCGGATCGTCGACGAGCTCGTGCACGCCGAGGCGCCCGCGTGGCGCCGGCGCACCGGGCACAACATCGTGGAGTACTCCTTCCGGCACGAGGGCAAGGACTCCGCGGTGAAGACGCTCCGCGAGCGCACGCACGCCACCGCCGTGCTCTTCGCCGGAGACGACGTCACGGACGAGGACGCGATGCGCACGCTCGGCAAGGGTGACCTCGGCGTCCGCGTGGGCGCCGGGGAGACCGTCGCGGCGGTCACCGTCGCCGACATCCCCGCCTTCGCCGAACTCCTGGACCTCCTAGCGGAGATGAGGGCTGCGCGGCCGCAATAGACTGCGAGAATGCCCGAGTCCGACAGCACCATCGACATCAAGCCGCGCAGCCGCGTGGTGACCCACGGCATCGAAGCCACGACCTCGCGCGGAATGCTCCGCGGCGTCGGGATGGGCGACGAGGACTGGGACAAGCCCCAGATCGGCATCGCGTCCAGCTGGAACGAGATCACCCCCTGCAACCTGAGCCTGGACCGTCTCGCGCAGGGCGCCAAGGAGGGCGTGCACTCCGGCGGCGGGTACCCGCTGCAGTTCGGCACCATCTCGGTGTCCGACGGCATCTCGATGGGCCACGAGGGCATGCACTTCTCGCTCGTCTCGCGCGAGGTCATCGCCGACTCCGTCGAGACCGTCATGATGGCCGAGCGGCTGGACGGCT
>CAZBZR010000032.1:0-26974 GCA_964496445.1 uncultured Microbacterium sp. | reverse complement strand
GTCCGTCCAATCTCCGCCAAGCATGCTCAAGCTTCACGATTTTTGCAACAGAGCCCCCGCGTCCTCGATGACGCGACGGCGCTGCACGCTGTACTGAGGCGTACGGCCGGTGCGCAGTTCGGGAGGTATGTCGGCGTCGACGTACCCATGCTCGGCCAGCTCGCGGCCTGGCATGAGCGCGTCGTCGACGGGACGCACTACAACGGCGAGGACGGGCGCGGCGACGGCGCAACTGGCACCGTCACCACGGCGGCAGAGCTGCACCGTGCCGCCGCAGCGTTCGATGCCGCCTCGGCCGCGCTGCGCGAAGCGCACGCAGCCAACGGCGTCGTGCGCTGGTACGACGATCCCCAGTGAGTCACGACGTGGACGGCCCGGATGCCGACACCGAGGAGCGCACCCGCATCGGGCAGGTGCTCGATGCAGCTCTGCCGCCGACGAGCGCCGACCGATAACGATCGTTTCTGAGCAACGCGCGACCGGCCGCGGGGAGTCCCGGAATCCCGCGGCGACGTCGATGCTCAAAATGGCTGCCGAAACCCTATTTTGCTCAAAACCTACGATGGAGGTTTTTGAGCAAAGGCGGTAGAATGGAAGTCGATCAGGGAGGCCCCCAATGAGCATTTCGCGCACCGAGCGTCAGACGGTCATCGTGCCGGGCCTCGATCGGCCGATCGACGTGGAGAACGTCATGGCCGAAATCGAGAAGGGTCAGCAGCTCGCCGGCCACTTCCCGGACGCCGCCGCGCTCGAGCGAGCTCGCCGGGTCCTGACGGGCGAGATCTCCGAAGAGGTCGCCATGCGCGAGATCCGTGAGGCGTTCCGCGAGGCGTGAGCGTCGACGACAAGTACACCTACCCCGGCTCCGGGGGAGTGCTGGTCAACCACTACAACATCCGCGACGCGGCCCAGCTCGACCAGGCCCTCAACGCCGTCGCATCGGTGCGGTGGGCGGCCCTGTCCCGTGAGCCGCTGCCGGAGCGTTTCGACGTCGCGCAGCTCCAGGCGATCCACCGTCGCCTGTTCGACGAGATTTACCCCTTCGCCGGCGAGCTGCGCGACGTCGACGCGCAAGCGATGGGGACGGGCATCCCGTACAGCCGGCCCGAGTTCATCCCCGCCCAGGCGCACGCGATCGACGATGCGCTACGTCGAGACAACTACCTGCGCGGGATGCCGTATGACCAGTTCGTCGACCGGCTCGCGTACCACTGGGGCGAGCTGACGGCGCTGCACCCGATGAGGGACGGCAACACCCGCAGCCAGAGCGCTTTCGTCACCCAGCTCGCGGCGGCCGCCGGCTACCGCATCGACTGGGAGCGCGTCGACGTCGACGAGCTGCGCACCGTCCGACTGCAGGCCGTTGCCAGCTCGGAGCGGCCCCTGGCCGACTACCTGCGCGATCGCGTGCAGAGCTACGCGGCGCAGGACCGCTCGGAGCACCGAGAGGCGATGACCGGGCTGACGTTCGAGCAGAGCCCGCGAGGTCAGCAGATGCGTTCGTTCATCGGGACGCAGCGCCGCGCCTTCGGACAGGACCCGGAGGGCATCATGCGCCCGCCCACGGGCGATGCAGCTGCATCGCGTCCGCGGCCGCCAGAGGGGCGCAGCACGGAGCAGGGGAGGGGCCTGTCATGACCGTTGTCGGGTACGCGCGAGTGTCCAAGCGGGAGCAGAACCCGGAGGCGCAGGAGGCGGAGCTACGCGCCGCCGGCGCCGAGCGTGTGTTCGTCGACCATGGCGAGTCGAGCCGGATCAAGAACCGGCCCCAGTGGCTGGCCTGCATGGACTACATGCGCCCCGGTGACGTGCTCCTGGTCCGCCGCCTCGACAGGCTCGCCGGCAGTGAGAGCGTCCTCATTGAGACGCTGCGCGAGCTGGAGGCCAAAGGCGTCGATATCAAGAGCCTCACGGAGCCGGCGATCGACACCACGAGCCCGATGGGGCGCGCGCTGTACGGGATCGTCGCGGTGTTCGCGCAGCTGCGCGTGGACACCATTCGGGAGAACACCCGGCTCGGTCTGGAGTACGCGCGCAGCCAGGGCCGCGTCGGCGGCCGACCCACGGTCATGACCGCCGAACGGATCGAGGTCGCACGTCAGATGCGGGCCCAGACCCCGCCGGCCACGTGGGACACGATCGCCAAGACGTTGCAGGTCAGCTCGGCATCTATCCGCCGTGCGCTCGCCCAGCCCGCGGACGCAGGACGTGAGCCTGCGGCCCAGGGGAGCGGGCGATGAGCGACCACGAAGTGAGCCCGTTCCCGCCGATCACGACCGCTCTCGCGTTCATCAAACGAACGGGCATGTTCCTGGGGCAGACCGTCCGGTTCGACCGCGTGACGGCCTACATCGCCGGCTACACCACAGCGATCGAACAGGCACGGGAAGCGCTCGACGCCGACCATGCCGGAGGCTTCCGACCTGTCGGCGTCGAGTGGGAGTTCAGAGAGCAGCTGCGCGCCGAAGGCCGCTTGCGGTGGGACCGATGGGACCAGACCATCGCGGCCGAAGCGATCGGCTGGACGCACGATGAGCCGCCCGTGATTGACGAATTCACCATCGAGCAACACCGCGCGGCGATCGAACATCTCCGGCCGCTGCTCGAGAAGATGTTCGCCCTGCCCGACTCGCTGAGGACCGGCCCGGGCGCCTAACCCGCGCGCCGCTGGACGTCGCGCACGACCGACTCTCGGACGTAGCGGATGAGTCCGTCGCCGAGGTCGTGGAAGTTCGGACCGACGTTGCGCTTGCGCCACTCGCGCAGCTCTGACAGATCCCGTCCGAGGATCGCCGCCGTCTCGTCCGGGGTCAGTAGCAGCGGCTCCGGCATCGTGTCGCATCCCATCAGCTCTCCTCCTTTGCGAGGGTGTCGATGACCGTCACCAGCTCGGTTCCGGTCACGGTGATCGTGCTCGTGAGCCGGTAGCCGTTGCGGCCGTAGTCGTACAGCTCTTGGTCGCGCTGCGCGACCTTCCGCAGCAGGTCGGTGTGCTCCTCGTCGGCGGCCGGGAGCGTGGTCTGGACCGTTACGAACGTCACCGCGCTCATGCCGCCCTCGCCGTCACCAGCTCGTCGATCCGATCGGGCCGGAACCCCGACCACGGATGGCCCGCGCCCTCCACCACGGGCGCCTGCAACATCCCCAGATCCTTGACATGTGCCAGCGCCTCGGCGTCCGTCGACAGGTCGACGACGCGATACCGGATGCCCTTGTCATCGAGCGCCCGGTAGGTCGCGTTGCACTGCACACAGCCCGGCTTGGAGTACACGGTCAGCGGTTCAATCGACATGGCACTTCTCCTCTCAACACCCATTGCCTTTCGGCACACGCCGAACCTCGCGTTGGGGTCGCGGAGCGCAAGGGACCGTGGAATACCGGACTGAGCGCAGCGAGGGAGGATATGCCGCGAAAGCCCTTGCCGGAGCGAACACGGCGCGTACACTCACCAGGCCGAAAGGCAACGGAGTTGCCCCACGCAACGGCCCCCGTCAGCGCGAAGCGTGACGGGGGCCGTTGAGAGAGAACGGGCCGGAGGCCGGCTACTCAGTCGGAGTGGAAGATGCGTCCGGTGCGGGGCGGGTCGAGGTGGATCGAGCGCGCCGCTGTCGCGGCGCCTGACCGGGGGCGCGGGCACCTGTGGCGCGCAGATCCTTCTCCGACCAGCCAGCGCTCAGCGCGGCCCGCCACGCGCTCTCGTGCGCGCTCTGAGCGTCGCGCCAGCGCCGCTCGGCCTGCTCGGCCTCAGCGGTCGCGGCAACGACCTGCCGCACCGCGTCGACGCGGGCGTTCACGTCTCGCTCGTCGCGGCGGCGTGCTCATCCGTCCCCGGTTCGCTGCCGGACGCGACGACGTCGTAGCCGGCTACTCGGTCGCGCTTCGACCCACGGGGGAGGACCGTCCCGTGTGGTTCGGCGGCGGCCGGCTCGCCCGCGACCTGACCCTCCCGCGACTGCGGGAGGGGTGGCCGGACAGCCCCCAGGTCGCGCAGGCTGCCGTCGACGAGTGGCGCGCCACGAGCAAGAACCCGTGGCAGTACCGACCCGTCGCTCCGGGCCGCGAAGAGCACACACCGGACCCGCAACTGTGGGAGCAGTACAGCAAGGAGCTGCGCGAGCTCCGCGCGCAGCTGCGCGAGGTTCCCGCAACCGATCGGGCGACATGGGCGCATGTTGCCCGTGAGACTGCCGGCGCGTTCGCTGCCTGGTCGCAGCGCGTGGAGGTGAAGCCGGGACCGCTGGCGGAGACGGCCCGCGAGCTGTCGCGCAGCGCGCACATCCGCGCGCACCAGTCCAAGCCCAAGCCGGTGCGCATGGGCTCCGCGTCCGGGGCGGCGATGATCCTGCTGCAGGCCGCCACCGCTGGCCGCGGCACCGCCGCCGAGGCGATCCTGTTCCGCCAGCTCGGGCGGCTGTCCGTTGCGCTCCTGGACGCGCACAAGGCCGCCGGCGACGCCCGCCGCGCCGAGCAGATGAGCGAGTCCCTTCGCGGCAAGCTCGCCGCGATCCAGGAGCGGCTGCCCGCCGTCGCGGCGAAGGACGCCGCGGGGGAGCCGGCCCGCGCGCTCACCCCCGAAGAGGAAGCGGTACGCCGCGCACAGCGCGGCCTCGCCGCTCCCGGCACACGCTCACCACTGCCCAACCCGATCACACCGCGCAAGCGGTCCACGTCCGACACGTCACGCGATCGTGACGGCACCGGTAGGGAATAGAAGGGATCGACTCATGGCCGATGAGACAGACGGCGTAGGCGAGACGTTCGACGACTCGCTGCGCATCGCCCTGACCGTGGCGTCGCAGTTCGGAGAACGAATCTCCCGACTGCGGGAGCAGCTGGCCCGCCAGCGTGAAGCCGACGCCCGCCAAGAGGCGCGCGAGCTGCAAGCACGCTTCGACGCCGAACGCGGCGCCGCCCGTGCACAGCTGGCGGTCGTGAATCAGCCGGAATGGTGGACGCGCGCGAGCGTGGAGGACATTGCCGCCGTGCACGAGACGGCGACCGCCTGGCGGGACCACGATGACACCGCCGCCGCAGCGCACGAGACGATCCGCCGCGAGGTCCGCGAGCGGTACGGCGTCGACGTCGACCGCCCCGGCGCGGACCCGGCAGCCGTCGCCCAGGCGCTCCGAGAAGCCGAACGTGATCGCGCTCAGGCCGCCGAGGAACGCCGCCGCTCGGGTGAGGATCTGACGGCAAGCCAGATCCTTCTCGGTGCCGCCGAGGCACGCGATCGCGACGCCGACGAGGCGAGCACGCGGGCCTGGGAAGCGGACGACCCCGACGCGGCCGCGCAGGCCGACAGAGAGGCAGCCGAAGCCGCACAGGACGCCCGTGGCGCCCGCGACGACAGCTCCGTGGCGTACGACAGCGCCGAGCGTCGCGAGGCGTTCGCGCGGTCGCTGGAAGGCAGCGCGAACGAGCAGGAGATCCGCGGCCGCGTCCTCGCGGACGCCGGCAACGCTAAGCACCCTCGTGAAGCCGTTGCGGCACCGACCGGGCGTTCCCCCAAGCCGCGCAAGAGCCGCGCGGGGATTGGCCAGCAGCGCGACCGGGGTGGGCTCGCGCGTTAAGAGTGAGGTGCTAGCCGGTCTTCTTGACCGAGGACGAAGCCTTCACAGCGCTCTGCTTGCGCTTGCCCGCCGTCAGTCCGGCAGGCCGGACAACGGTCTTCTTGCTCACCGTGGCACCGTTCACGCTCTTGAGCACGCCGTAGCCGCCGGAGGTCTTGACGACCTTCCACTGCCGGGACTCTGCTGCCATGGCCTCAGTGTACGACGTGGGGCCGTCACTGGCCCCAAACGAATGCGACATTTTCCCCGTTGGGTTCGTCGTCGTCGTCGGGGCCGGCGGTGTTCTGATCCTGGCCAACCTCGAACGCGATCGACATGACTTCCGCGATGAGCTTGGTGAGCGCCCAGTCGCCGTCTGCGAGAGAGTTCGGCTCGGGAGCGTCGAGGCTCACCATGCCGTATGTGCCGGTCTCGGTCGAGATTGGCATTGATACGAAGGTCTTGTAATCGGCGGCGCTGCCGTCGAAGCCAGCCGGCTTCTTCGATGTCAGGTCCTCCCAGATATCGCCCGGCTGGGCCTCAAAGGCGAACTGAATCGCGGCGTCGCCTCTCGGTGTGCCGGCCTTGAAGGGGCGCGGACGCTTCCCGCGACCTTTGAACCCGATCGGGTTCATCGACACCGGATCGGCGTCAGCGTCGATCGAGTAGATGACAGCCCGCGGACGTTGTACGTGCTCACTCACCAGGCGCTCGAGCGACGACGCCGCCGCCTGCGCCACGTTCTTCAAGTACGGGCCTCGGTCCTCGAGCGGAAAGCGGGCCATGTCGGCGATGGAGGACGCAACAGGGATCAGCTCGTCGTGCACCATGACCAATTGATCGAGCTTGGCCAGAGCGACTGCGGCGTCCTTCGCCCGGTCGGCGCCGGCCAGCTTCTCGGTTTGAACGTCAATCGTCTGCTCGAGCTTGCTCTTCTTACGGCTCTCCATGACCTTTGCGGTGATGCCCACGCCCAGCGCGAGCAGCAAGGACAGGGTCGCCCAGAAGTTCAACCAGAACTGCGCGGTCTGCCACCAGTCCAGCGGAGGCTGAGGCGGCTTCTCCGGCGTGGCCTCCGCGGCGAGACGGTAGAGATGGGTCGCGAGGGCGGCACCGAGAACAGGAACCGCGACGGAGACGACGAGCCAAGAATCGGCCCAGAATCGGTTCGTCTTCTTCTCCGTCACCGCTGCATCGTATTGGTGGGGGAGCCAGGCCCGCACTCAAACTGCTGCGTGTCTCCGGCTAAGCGAATTTCTGACATAACGTTGATTATCGGTGGTACGAGATCCTAACTCCGGTGGCTCTTTCACGCTGCGGAGGTTGTCGACGCCTGGTATTCGGTTCAAAGGTCAGGGTCGTCGAACAGGATCTCTTGTGATACCCGCTCAATTTCGGCGTCTCCGCCCGGGCCGATGAGAATCACCATGTTGTCTCCGTCACGTCGCGCGCTGGGTACGAGGATGCCTCCATGGCCGAGCCACGCGATCGCGCCTCCGATGCGTTGGCATGCGGTGAAGTCATCGGAAGGCGTAGCTGTCCGCAGCGCGATGCTCCGCGTTCCACCCCTCGATGAGCGTCTGATACACCTGGCCACGCTCCTCGTAGTACGTGCGCCCGGTCGCCGCGGTGCCCCGCCAGACCGCGCCGACCCGGATGTCCGGGCACGCGGCCAGTGTCTCGAGGCACTGAACCGCGACCGCGCGGCCCAGCGTCTTCCACTCCGCGGTGTCCGCCCCGGAGCTGGTCGAGATGCGGGTGCGCCCGTTGACGAACTTGGTCGCGTGCAGCTCCACCGCCGGCGGCACGTGGTGGTCCCGGTACAGCTGCTTGCGCAGCTCCAGGATGGTGCGCAGGCCGTGCCGCCACCGCTCGGGGGCGACCTCGATCCAGCCGTACACGATGAGCCCGTGGTCGACGGCGCCGGAGTCGTCGACGTAGAGCATGCGGGAGATGGTCATTGCTGTTCCTTCTTCGGGCGAACTGCCGTGGCGCGGGCGTCGCGTTTGAGTCGCTTTCTGCGTTCCTTCGCGGCGCGGTTCTGGAGCGCCTGACGTGACTGGTGCCCGTAGGGTCCGGTCAGCGAGTACCACATCCGCACGGTGCGGCCATGGGCGGCCAGCGGCGCCTTCACGACCTCCGCGCGGCGGTGCAGGATCCCGAGCTTCTGCAGTTCCGTGAGCCCGTTCTGCGCCGACTTCGGCTTGATCCCATACCATTCCTCGGCGTTGTCGTAGGTCAGCCACACCTCGTCCTTGCCCTGGGTCTCTTTCGCGACCAGCAGCAGCATGACCACCGCCGGCAGCGACAGCTTCGCGAACAGCTCCTCCGTCCAGAATTGGTCGGGCAGGGAGAAGTAGGCGTTCCACCGGTCCCGGCGGCCGCCAGGGAGCTCGTAGTCGGCGCCGCCGTCCTCGCGGCGCGGCACAGGCCGGATCAGCCGGCCCTCGCGCTTGTCGCCCTTGTCCACCAGGCCGAGGTCGACGAGCTCCGCCCAGGACCGCGAGAGCGTCGACGGCGACCAGGTGGGCGCGCCCTTCGCGGTGAGCGCGCGAATCCACACCGCGCCCTCCAGCGGGTCGCGGCGCAACTGGCAGGAGATCCATGCCCGCGGCGTGGCCGCCGCCTCCGCGGCGCTGTGGCGGGCGAGGGAGTGATCGCCGGGAGGATTTCCACTGGGTTGACCGCGCCGCACCCGCTCGATAGGGCTGGGATATGGAACCTCTGCAGCAGTGGCTCGACGCATACCTGCGGGCGTGGGAGTCGAACGACCCTGACGACATCCGCGCGCTCTTCACCGACGACGGCACCTACGCCGGTGGCCCGTTCGACCCCGAGCCGTGGACCGAACGGGAGAGGATCGTCGAGCAGTGGCTCGCGCACCGCGACGAGCCCGGCGAGTGGACCTTCGAGGGGCGTCCGCTCGTCCTCTCCGATGGCGTCGGGGTGATCCAGGGCCGCACCGAGTATGCGAATGGACGCATCTACGCCAACCTCTGGGTGGTGGAGTTCGGCGAGGACGGCCGGGCGCGCTCGATGGTGGAGTGGTTCATGGAGCCCGGCCCGGTGCGCGAAGACCAGGAGTGAGCATGCCGTCCTCACGCCGGATGCGGGTCGCCGGGCTGCTGGCGACGGCAGCCCTCCTCACCGCCTGCGGCCCGTACCCCACCGACACCGCCGGCACGGTGGAGCGCGCGAGCGGGGGAGAGCTCCGCGTCGGCGTCACGCACAACCCGCCCTGGGTCGACACCTCGGCAGCGGGGGATCCGACCGGACGCGAGGTGGACCTCCTCGAGGGGTACGCCGCCAGCATCGACGCCGAGATCGAGTGGACGGAGGGGAGCGAGGGCGTCCTCGCCGATCTCCTGCACGAGGGGACGCTCGACGTCGCGATCGGCGGCTACACCGACGACACCCCGTGGACGGACAAGGCTGCCGTCAGCGCGCCGTATGTGGAGGTCACCGACGGCGGTGCCCCGGAGAAGCACGTCGTGCTCGCGCGCGCGGGCGAGAACCGCCTCCTGGTGTCGCTGGAGACCTTCCTGCGGGAAAGCGTCGAGCGATGAGCCGCAACGTCCTCGCCGAGACGCTCCCGCCGGCCCAGCAGCGGGCGCTGCGCCGCGCCGTCCGGCTGGAGTGGGGCACCCTCGCCTTCCTGGCGACGGCCATCACCGCCGTCGGTCTCGTCACCGGCAACTCGCAGGCCATGCGAGCCGCGTGGATCGAAGACCTGCTGTCCCTCGCCCCGCCGCTGGCGTTCCTCCTGTCCGTGCGGATCATCGCCCGGCCCGCGACGCCGGCGTATCCCTACGGGTTCTTCCGCTCGGTCGGGATCGCGCACCTCGTGGCCGGAGTGGCGCTGTTCGCCATGGGTGCCTTCCTCCTGGTCGAATCGGTGCTCACCCTCCTGCGTGCCGAGCGCCCACCGATCGGTTCGGTGGTGCTGTTCGGACAGAGCGTGTGGCTCGGTTGGCTGATGATGGGCGTGATGGCGCTGACGATCCCGCTGCCCATCTGGTTCGGGCGCCAGAAGATGAAGCTCGCGCGACAGCTCCACAACAAGGTGCTGTATGCCGACGCCGACATGAACAAGGCCGACTGGATGACGGCGGTGGGCTCCATCGTGGGCGTCGCCGGTATCGGGCTGGGCTGGTGGTGGGCGGATGCGGCGGCCGCGATCTTCATCGCGGCGAGCATCGCCTGGGACGGCGTGAAGAACACCCGCGCCGCGGTCACCGACCTCATGGACACCCGCGCCACGACGTTCGACGACCGGGAGCCGCATCCGGACGTCGACCGGGTGCACGACTACCTGTCGAGCCTGCGCTGGGTGGCCGACGTCCGCACGCGCACGCGCGATCAGGGGCAGTTCTTCCACATCGAGGCGTTCGTCATCCCGCGCCACGGCAGAGCGCCGTCGCTGCGCCGGCTCGAGGCGGCGCAGGAGGGTGCGCGGGCGCTGGACTGGAAACTGCACGACCTCGTCGTGGTGCCGGTGGCGCACTTCCCCGCGAACACCAGTTCGCGCTCGGACGCGTCGTAGCGGGGAGTGCGCGGAGCGCTCCCGCGCAACCCGTGGCGGGCGTGCGGGCACGGGTGCCTACGGTAGGCGCAGGCGAAAGGAGAACCCATGAGCACGCCGATTCCCCGCACCTCTCCCGAGGGCGAGAACCCTGCCGACGACCTGAAGACGGACGTGGTCCGCGACGTCGAGCGCGACGACACGATCACGAGCGGATTCACGGCGAAGGAGCAGGACGACTCCACCGACGACTGAGCACTTTCCATCCGAATCGGGAGGCGCCCCGAACAGGTGGTGCGGGTCGACGGCCCGCACCGCCCCCCGGGCGGCACAGCACAGCGAGTCGCAGCGGCTCTCGATCTCGGAGGAAACCATGCTCAGCAAGAAGCACATCACCGGAGGTCTCGCCCTCCTGTTCGCCTCGACCCTGGCCCTGGCCGGGTGCGCCGGTTCGGCGTCCGACTCCATGTCCGAGAGCGAGGAGCCGACGACGCAGTCCAGCGCTCCCGCCATGGAGGAGGAGGAGACGATGGACCCGGCGATGAACCTCGTCGGCGCCGGCTGCGCCGACTACGCCGAAGCCGTGCCGGACGGCGCCGGCTCGGTGGAGGGCATGTCGCAGGACCCGGTCGCCGTGGCCGCCTCCAACAACCCGCTGCTGACCACCCTCACCGCGGCGGTGAGCGGGCAGCTCAACCCCGACGTGAACCTCGTGGACACCCTCAACGGCAGCGAGTTCACCGTCTTCGCCCCGGTCGACGACGCGTTCGCCAAGATCGACGCGGCCACCATCGAGGCCCTCAAGACCGACAGCGCGCTGCTGACCTCGATCCTCACCTACCACGTCGTCCCCGGTCAGGTCGCGCCCGACGAGATCGCCGGTACGCACACCACCGTGCAGGGTGCCGACGTCGAGGTCACCGGCGAGGGCGACATGCTGATGGTCAACGACGCCACCGTCATCTGCGGCGGAGTGCAGACCGCCAACGCCACGGTGTACCTGATCGACACCGTCCTGCTGCCGCCGGCCGCCTGATCCACCGACCGGCCGGCGCTCGCGCCACGATGGGCCGTGGGAGCCGCAGGGCTCCCACGGCCCTCGCCTTCGAGAGGAACGCCATGTCCGCAGCACCCGGCCGGCGCGCGCTGGCGTGGGCCGCCGCATCCGGTCTCATCGCCGCCGGCGTGCTGCTGGCGGTCAGCGAACTGATCGCGCTGTTCGTCGGCGACCAGGCCAGCCCGCTGGTGGCCGTCGGCGCCGTCGTGATCGACATCGTGCCGCGGCCGCTGAAGGAGTTCGCCATCACGGTCTTCGGTGCGCTCGACAAGATCGTGCTCCTGGCGGGGGTGGCCCTTGCCGCCGCGGTCGGCTCCGCTCTCGCCGGGATGCTGCAGCTGCGGCGTCCGCCGTGGGGCGCAGTGCTGCTCGGCCTCGGCGGCGCGGCGGCCCTCGCGGCGGCGCTCACCCGCGCGGGTGCCGGGCCCGCCTGGGCGCTGCCCGCGCTGGCGGGGACCGTCGCCGGCATCGTCGTGCTCGTGCTGCTCGTGCGGCGCCTGCGCGGCTGGCAGCGTGCGGTGGCCGCCGAGCCGGGGCAGGCGGCCATCGACCGGCGGGCGTTCTTCACGTTCGCGCTCCTCGCCGCCGCCTCCGCGGTGGTCGTCGGCGCGGGCGCGCGGATGGGAAGTGCCGCGACCGCCTCGGCGCGCGCCCTCCGCGACGCCCTGCGGTTGCCCGCGCCGCGCTCCCGCGTCGCCGTGCCCGCCGGAGCCGAGCTCGATGTCCCCGGCCTCACGCCCCTGTTCACCCCGAACGCCGACTTCTATCGCGTCGACACGGCGCTGACGGTCCCCACGATCGATCCCGCGACGTGGCGGCTCGTGGTCGACGGGATGGTCGCCGAGCGAGTCGAGCTGAGCTTCGACGACCTCCTCGCCCGCGGGCTGGACGAGTACGCGATCACCCTCACGTGCGTCTCCATCGAGGTGGGCGGCGACCTCGTCGGGACGGCGACCTGGCTCGGCGTCCCGGTGCGCGACATCCTGCGGATGGCACGGCCGAGCGCCGCGGCCGATATGGTGCTCTCCCGCAGCGTGGACGGGTTCACCGCCTCCACTCCGCTCGCCTCGCTCACCGACGACGGGCTGGACGCGATCCTCGCGGTCGGGATGAACGGCGAGCCGTTGCCGCTGGAGCACGGCTTCCCGGTGCGGATGGTCGTCCCCGGACTGTACGGCTACGTGTCGGCGACGAAGTGGCTGACCGAGCTGAAGGTCACGACGTTCGCCGCCGACGAGGCGTACTGGACCCCGCGCGGGTACAGCGCCGAGGCGCCCATCAAGTTCTCCTCCCGCGTGGACACCCCCAAGATCGGCACGCCGGTGCCGGCGGGGCGGGTGCCGATCGCCGGCGTCGCGTGGGCGCAGACGGTGGGGATCGAGCGCGTGGAGGTGAGCATCGACGACGGCCCGTGGCAGGAGGCCACCCTCTCGGTACCGGTCAACGTCGACACCTGGGTGCAGTGGGTCCTGGAGTGGGACGCGACGCCCGGGCAGCACTACATCACCGTCCGCGCCGTCGACGGGGCCGGCACACTGCAGGTGGAGGAGCCCGCGCCCATCGCCCCCGACGGCTCCGCGGGATGGCAGCGGACCCTCGTGACGGTCACGTGAGCGGCGCCGGCGGCGAGAATGGGACGATGCGGCTCTCCCCCTCGGCACCCCCTCGTCCCACCCTCTCCGGATCGTTCGGCATGTCGGCCTCGACGCACTGGCTGGCCACCGCCAGCGCGCAGAGCGTTCTGGAGCGCGGCGGCAACGCCTTCGACGCGGCCGTTGCCGGATGCCTCGTCCTCCAGGTCGCCGAGCCGCACCTGAACGGCCCGGCCGGTGACCTCGTGGGCCTCATCGCGCCGCACGGTGCCGATCCGCGCGTGCTCGCCGGCCAAGGCCCGGCACCGGCCCGCGCGACGATCGCCCACTACCGCGGACTGGGGCTCGAGGCCGTCCCGGGCGCCGGCGGTCTCGCCGCCGCGATCCCCGGGGCCTTCCCCGCGCTCCTCCTGCTCCTGCGCGAGCACGGCACGTGGGAGTTCGCCGAGGTGGCCGCCTACGCCGTGCACTACGCCGAGCAGGGCGTTCCCGTCGCGCCCGCGTGGGCGCGCACCGTCCGCACGGTCGAGGACCTGTTCCGCGAGGCGTGGCCCACCTCGGCGGCGCTGTGGATGCCGGACGGGCGGCCCCCGCGCGCGGGCGAGGTGTTCCGCAATCCGCCGTGGGCGCGGACGCTCCGCCGCCTCGTCTCCGCCTCGTCGGCCGGTGCCACCCGTGACGCGCGGATCGCCGCGACCCTCGCCGAGTGGCGGGAGGGCGCCGTCGCGGAGGCCCTGACGAACTTCCTCGCCGCCCCGCACCGCCATTCCGACGGCGGGACGTACGCCGGCGTGCTCGCCCTCGACGATCTCCGCGGCTACGACGCGGCCGAGGAGGAGCCGGTCTCCTACCGCTTCCGTGGCGTCGACGTCCTGAAGTCGGCCGCGTGGGGATCCGGGCCGGTGCTGCTGCAGGCTCTCGCGATCCTCGCGACCTTCCCCGACGGCGATCTCGACCCCGCCACGGCCCGCGGCGCCCACCTCGTCGTCGAGGCGCTCAAGCTCGCGCTCGCCGATCGCGACGCCTACTACGGCGAGGACGCGCGGGAGGTGCTGGGCGTGCTTCTCAGCGACGCCTACGCGCGGGAGCGGGCGGCCCTCATCCGCGACGAGGCGAGCGACCGATGGCAGCCGGGAGAGATCCCGGGGCGGACCGCCTTCGTGCCACCCCTGGTCACGGCAGCGGCCGCCGCCTCCGGCAGCGTCGGCGAGCCCACCGTGCGCGCGAGCGGCGAGACCCGCGGCGACACATGCCACATCGATGTCGTCGACGCCGAGGGGAACATGGCCAGCATCACGCCGTCTGGCGGCTGGCTGCAGTCCTCGCCCGCGGTGCCCGGACTCGGACTCGCGGCGGGCACGCGCCTGCAGATGGCCTGGCTCGACGAGCGCGCGCCGGCGGCGCTGCATCCGGGGGCGCGCCCGCGCACCACGCTCTCGCCCACGCTGCTGGCGGTGGGGGGAACGGTCGTCGAGGCGCTCGGCACCCCCGGCGGAGATCAGCAGGATCAATGGCAGCTGCCCTACCTCCTGCGCCGCATCATCGGCGGCGCGGCGCCGCAGGCGGCCATCGACGCCCCCACCCTGCACACCACTCACCTGCCCAGCTCGTTCTGGCCGCGCGCGTGGGAGCCGCGTGGCGTGGTGGCCGAAGACCGTCTCGGCGAGGACGTCATCGCCGACCTGCGCGCCCGCGGGCACGTGGTCACGGTCGTGGACGGCTGGTCGCTCGGGCGACTCTCCTCCGTCTCGCGCGACCCGTCCGACGGCACGCTCGCGGCCGCCGCGAACGCCCGCGGCGGCTCCGGCTCCGCCGCCGGCCGCTGAGCGCCGCTGCGGCCTCCCTCAGCGCGCGAGGCCGATGATCAGCAGGAGGACCGTGACGACGACGGCCACGCCCACCACCGCGAGCGTGGGGACGAGCATCGACAGTCGGCGGTAGTGCCCGCCGCGCAGGGCCAGCGCGCTCACCGTCAGCAGCGCCAGGAGGGCTACCTCTAGGGCGATGCCGATCCATGCGATCGCCGGGGCGACGGGGATGGCGATCGCGAACATCACGACGGCGATCACGCCGACGATGGCGGCGAGCAGCAGGAGGCCGCGCGAGCCGGTCTTCTCGGCCAGGCGCCCCGCGGGGTCGCGGGGCCGGTCGTCGGGGGATCGCGGGTCGTTCCGGCGGGCCGCCGGACCGGCCGCACGGCTGTCGCGCGCGTGTGCGGGGTCGACGCCCGGCTCGTACTCCTCTGCCAGCGAGGTCGCGGACCCAGCAACCGGCGGCGTCGGCGCGGGAGTTCCGGCCTGCTCCGGCTGATCGCGGGTGCCGTGGGCGGCGCTGCGGGGCGGAAGGTCGGTGCCCGCCTCCATCGAGCCGTCGGCCGCGCGCGTGCCCACGCCGGCGATGTCGTTCTGGCTGGAGATGTTGGGCACATCGGCGACCTCGGCATCGTCGATGCGGGCGCTGCCCACGGCGCCGGTGTCGGCGCCACCCCCGCCGGCGGGGACCTCGCCGGCCTCGGGGACGGAGGCGTCGGCCTGTTCACGGCGCGTGCGGGGGATGTCGTCGCTCATGCGCCCACCGTAGGAAGCGCGGGCCCCGTCGTCGCGGGGGGTGACACCCGGCACGAGGGAGGGCGAGGGCGCCGGGAACGAAGCGACTCGGTGCCGAATGTCAATCCCCACCGCATCCGCGGGTGCCTGCGGTGGGGTGGGAACACGTCGCCAACAGAAGGAGTGACATGGTCCAGATCATCGAGACGATCGACGTGGACGTGCCCGTGAGCACGGCCTACAACCAGTGGACGCAGTTCGAGACGTTCCCGTCCTTCCTGGACGAGGTGGTCTCCATCACGCAGATCGACGACACGCACCTGCACTGGAAGGTCAACGTCGGCGGTGCCGAGCGGGAGTTCGACGCCGAGGTGACCGAGCAGCACCCCGACGAGCGGGTGGCCTGGCGCAGCACGGGCGGGGAGACCGAGCACGCCGGCGTGGTCACGTTCCACAAGCTCACCGACACGACCTCGCGCGTGACGGCGCAGATCGACTGGGAGCCCGAAGGCCTCCTGGAGAAGGTCGGGTCGCTCGTGGGCGCGGGCTCGCACGCCGTGAAGAAGGACCTCAAGAACTTCAAGGAATTCATCGAGTCCCGCGGTGCCGAGACCGGCCAGTGGCGCGACGACGTGCCGCGGGACTGAGCTAGCCCGCCGCGCCCCGGTTGTCAACCAGCGACGACCGGGGCGCGGCGCGTTGTTGACTGGATTCCGGTATCGCACACAGGAGGTCACCGTGGGAGAAGGCAGTCCCGTCGACGACGCCGAACTGATCGACGACGCCGACATCTTCGAGGATGAACTGCGTGCCGAGCTGAGTGCCCGTGGCATCCTCGCCGTCCTCTGAGCCCGCCGCGACGGTCCGCCCGATCGCGCCGGCCGACGCGGGAGAGGTCCTCACCCTCCAGCGTGCGGCCTTCGTCTCGGAGGCCCTCATCTACCGCTCCGTCGACATGCCGCCGTTCACCCAGACGCTCGAAGAGCTCGAGGCCGAGCTTGTCGAGAACCTCGGATGCGTCGCGGTGCGCGACGGTCGCATGGTCGCCGCCGCGCGGGCGCGCCTGGACGGCGACTTGCTGCTGGTCGGGCGGATCGCCGTCGCGCCCGACCTCCAGGGCGAGGGGTTGGGCTCCCTCATCCTGGACGCGGTGGAGGAGCGCGGGAGGCAGGCGGGAGCCACCGAGGCCGAGCTGTTCACGGGGCGACTGAGCGAGGCGAACATCCGGCTCTACGAGCGCCAGGGGTACCGCGAGAGCGAGCGGGCCGGCGGCGAGAGCGGGGAAGACCAGATCTACCTCCGCAAGCGCCTGACCGGCGCGTGATCAGCGGTCGCCGAGCCGGCGGGCCGGAACGAGCTCGCGGATCCGCAGTGCCGCGTTGACGACGGCGAGATGGCTGAGCGCCTGGGGGAGGTTGCCCCAGAACGCACCGTCCTCAGCGGAGATCATCTCGGCATAGATGCCGACGTCGTTGGCGCGCTCGACGAGGTCGTCCATGGCCTGGACCGCCTCGGCGTGTCGCCCCACGCACGCGAGCGCCGACACGCGCCAGAACGCGGAGGCGACGAAGGTGTGCTCCTCCCGGTCCATGCCGGTGTACCGGTAGAGCAGATGTCCGGCACCGAGGTCGCGCGTGATCGCGTCGATCGTCGCCGACATCCGCTCGCCGCGGTCGAACCCGCTCTCGGCGTGCAGGAGCACCGAGGTGTCCAGGTCGGCGGTGTCGGGGTGCATGACGTACGCGTTCGCCTCCTCCGACCAGCAGTGCGCGCCCACCCACTCCGCGATGCGGTCGCGCTCGGCGGCCCAGCGGTCGGGGCTCCCGGGGATGGCCCCGCACTCGGCCAGGGCGACCGCATCGTCGAGGGCCTGCCAGCATCCCATCTTCGACGAGGTGTAGTGCCGGATCTCCGGCAGCTCCCACATGCCGGAGTCGGGCTGGCGCCACAGATCGCACGTGCGATCGGCCATCGCGGCGAGGGAGCGCCCGGTGGCGACGTCCAAGATGTTGCCGGCCTCGACGTAGGTGCGGCAGATGCCGAAGAGATCGCCGTACACCCCCAGCTGCAGCTGCCCGTGCGCCGGGTTGCCCGAGACGACCGGGCCCACACCCTTCCAGCCGGGGACGTCGTAGGAGGTCAGACCGGTCACGACCTCGCCGCGCAGGTCGTAGAACACGTGCAGCTCCGGGCCGTTCTGCCGGATGGTGCGCAGCAGCCACGAGATGGCGGCGTGGGTCTCCTCGCGCAGGCCGAAGCGCACCAGGGCGTGGGCGGTGTAGGCGAGATCGCGCACCCACGCCAGGCGGTAGTCCCAGTTCTTCCCGCCACGCGGATTCTCCGGAACGGACGTCGTGGCGGCCGCGGCGATCGCCCCCGTCGGGGCGTAGACGAGGAGCTTGAGGGCCAGCGCGCTGCGCTGCACGTGCTCGCGCCACGGCCCCTCGTAGGAGAACTCGCTCGACCAGGCTCGCCACCCGGCGACGGTGCGGTCGATGCCGCGCTGCACGTTCTCGGGCACGGGGAGGTGGAGCGGCTCGCCGTCGGTGGCCACGACGATGAGCACCGACCGTTCGCCCTCCGTGATGCGGAAGCGGCCGCGGACGGCGGGGGCGCTCACGCCATCGGTGTCGGGCTCGCCCTCGCCGTGACCGTCACCCACGACGGCGAGCGAGACATCGCCGACCCGCAGGATCGACACGCCGTCGCGGTCCTCGATCCACGGTGCGGCGGTCTGCAGCCGCGTGCCCGGCTGCACGCGCCAGCGGAAGCGGACGCTCCCGGAGAGCCCCTCCACCCGGCGGGCCAGCTCCGCCCAGGGAAGCCGGCCGGCGACCCCCGTCACGAGCGCGTCGGTGATGCGGGCGCGTCCGGAGGCGGTGGTCACCGTCGTCTCCAGCACGTTGGTGTCGGGCACGTAGCGGCGCCGGACCGTGTACTCCTCGTCGGGCTCGAGCTCGATGCATCCGCCGTTGCGAGCGTCCAGCAGCCGCGCGAACACCGGCAGCGCGTCCAGGGAGGGCACCGGGAGCCAGTCGATCTGCCCGCGGGCCCCCACCAGCGCCACGGTGCGGCCGTCGCCGATGGCGGCGTACTCGCGCAGGTCGCAGTGGTCGGGATGCGGGGCGGACGTGCTCATGCCGTCACGCTAGGCGCCGTGGACCGACGCCCCGGCGGGCTTGCGCCCGCGCGCCGGGGGCGGCTAGCAAGGCGGGGCGGTGCGGGCAACCCCGGCCGCGCGGGCACGGCCGCGGATTAGCGTCGGAACGTACCCACCGATCGAGGAGGACGACATGGCCACCACCACGAAGTCGACCGGGTCCGCCACCCGCAACCGCCGCCGCCCCGCGCGCGGCGGGTCGGGGGCGGGGCTGACCCAGGAGGAGAACGCCGAGCACGGCTTCACCGCATCCCAGGAGCTCAGCGAGAACCTGCAGAAGGTGCTCGTCGACCTCATCGAGCTGTCCATTCAGGGCAAGCAGGCCCACTGGAACGTCGTGGGGACGAACTTCCGCGACACCCACCTCCAGCTCGACGAGGTCATCGAGGCCGCTCGTGAGTTCAGCGACACCGTCGCCGAGCGCATGCGGGCGCTGCACGCGCTGCCGGACGGACGCAGCGACATCATCGCCGAGACGACGACGCTGCCGGAGTTCCCGCAGGGCGAGATCGGCACGACGGAGGTCATCGACCTCGTCACCGAGCGCATCGACGCCGTCACCTCGACCGTGCGCGAGGTGCACGACGACGTCGACGACGAGGACCCGACGAGTGCGGACATCCTGCACGCGATCCTCGAGCGGCTCGAGCAGCTGTCGTGGATGGTCAGCGCCGAGAACCGCACCCCGACGAAGCGGTAGCGCGCCGCCGGGCCCGCCGCAACCCCGGCGGCGGGCCCGCGCCGGGTTCTTAGCGTGAAGACATGGCGAACATGTACACCCCCCAGGACCCCACCACGCAGTATCCGCGCCCACCCTTCCCGCCGCAGCAGCAGGAGGGCCCCGGCGACATCCACAAGATGGACCCCGCCCCCGACCACGGCGAGCAGACCTACGTCGGCCTCGGCCGCCTCCCCGGGCGCAAGGCGCTCGTCACCGGCGGTGACTCCGGCATCGGCCGCGCGGTGGCCATCGCCTACGCCCGCGAGGGCGCCGACGTGGCGATCAGCTACCTCCCCGAGGAGCAGGCGCAGGCCGAGGAAGTGGCCGCACTCATCCGGGAGGAAGGCCGCACCGCCGTGCTGCTGCCGGGAGATCTGCGCGAGGAGCAGGCCAACGTCGAGGCGATCGAGAAGACCGTCGCCGAGCTAGGCGGACTCGACATCCTCGTCATCAACGCCGGCACCATGCCCACCGTCGACAGCATCGACGACTTCGACACGGCGACCTTCGACACCGTGGTGCAGACGAATCTGCATCCGCTGTTCTGGCTCACCAAGGCCGCGTCGCCCCACCTGCAGCCGGGCGCCGCGATCATCACGACCTCCAGCATCCAGGGCTTCCAGCCCTCCGCGTCGCTGGCGGAGTACGCCGTGACCAAGGCCGGCATCGCGAACTGGACGCGCGCTCTCGGGCAGCAGCTCATCGAGCGGGGCATCCGGGTCAACGGCGTCGCGCCGGGGCCGGTGTGGACGCCGCTGCAGCCCGCCTACGTGCCCAACGAGAAGATCGAGCACTTCGGCGAGCAGACCCCGATCGGCCGCGCCGCCCAGCCGGTGGAGCTCGCCCCCGCGTTCGTGTTCCTCGCGTCGCAGGAGTCCAGCTACGTCATCGGCGAGACGATCGCCGTCACCGGCGGCACTCCCGCCCACTGACCCCGCGCCCCCCGGGCCGAACTCCTCAAGACCGCGCCCGAACTCCTCAAGGCCGGGCGAGCCGGGGCCGGATCGGGCCCGGAATGCCCGCGTCTCCCGCATCCGTGCGGAGTTCGGGCGCGGCGCGGGCGGGGCGGCGGCGCGGGCCGGCGCCGCCGCCGCGCGGGGCGGCGGGGTCGAAGGGCGGCGGGGGTAGGCGGCGGGGGAGGGCGGGGTCTGCCGCCCGAACTCCTCAAGGCCGCGCGAGCCTGGGCGGATCGGGCCCGGAATGCCCGCCTCTCGCGCATCCGTGCGGAGTTCGGGCGCCGAGCGGGGCGGGCGGGCCGGCCCGGGCGCCGCGCGGGGCGGGCGGGGTCAGAGGGCGGCGAGGGCCTGGGCGAGATCGGCGCGCAGGTCGTCGACCGACTCGATGCCGACCGACAGCCGCACGACCTCGGCGGGGACGGCGAGCTCGGTGCCCCGCACCGAGGCATGGGTCATCTCGTCGGGGTAGTTCACGAGCGACTCGACGCCGCCCAGCGACTCGGCCAGCTGGAACAGCCGCAGCGACTCCGCGAAGCGGCGGGCGGATGCGGCGTCGGCGAGCTCGACGGAGACGATGCCGCCGAACGCCGACATCTGGGCGCGCGCGGTCTCGTGTCCCGGATGCTGCGGCAGCCCCGGGTAGTACACGCGGGCGACCCGTTCGTGGCCGGCGAGATACTCGGCGAGGGCCTGCGCGTTCTCGCTGTGGCGTTGCATCCGGAGGGCCAGCGTCTTGATGCCGCGGGTGGTGAGCCACGCGTCCATCGGTCCCGACACCGCGCCGGCGGCGAACTGCAGGAAGCGCACCTTCTCCGCGAGAGCGTCGTCGTCGAGCACGACGGCACCGCCGACCACGTCGGAGTGGCCGCCGAGGTACTTCGTCGTGGAGTGCACGACCACGTCGGCGCCGAACGACAGCGGGCGCTGCAGCGCGGGGGAGGCGAAGGTGTTGTCGACGACGACCAGCGCCCCGGCGTCGTGGCCGAGACGGGCGAGGCCGGCGATGTCGGTGACGCGCAGCAGCGGATTGCTCGGGGTCTCGACCCACACGATCTGGGGGGCCCGCTCGGCGATCGCGGCGGCGACCGCATCGAGGTCGCTCATGTCCACGACCCGCAGCTTCACGCCCCACGGTCCGAGGATGCGCGCGAGCAGGCGGTACGTGCCGCCGTAGACGTCGTTGCCGAGGAGCACTTCGTCGCCGGGGGAGAGGGCTGCGCGCAGCAGCGCGTCCTCGGCGGCCAGTCCCGACGCGAACGACACGCCGTGGCGTCCGCCCTCCAGCGCGGCCAGCTGCTGCTCCAACGCCGTGCGGGTGGGGTTGCCGCTGCGACCGTACTCGTATCCGGCGCGGAGGTTGCCGATGCCGTCCTGCGCGAAAGTGGTCGAGAAATGCACCGGCGGGATGACGGCCCCGGTGGCCGGGTCGGCGGCCTGGCCGGCGTGGACCGTCAGGCTGTCGAACGAGAGGGCGGCGGGGTCGACGGTCACGACGGGTCTCCTTCGGAGGCGGGGGAGAAGGCGGCGGGAAGCAGGAGCGCGACGGGGCGCCCGCCGTCGGCGACGAGGGCGGCACCGGATGCGGCGGCCACCGCACGCGCCGCCTCCTGTGTCGTGCCGACGCCCACGAGCGGGAGCGCGTCCTGCTGCAGCTCGGCGACCGGGGTGCCGGGTTCCGCCCGCTCGAGCGCGTCGGCGAAGACCGCGCCCGAGACCTCCCCGAGGACCGGCTCGCGGGTCGGGGCGACGGGCGCGGCAGGCACGCCTCCGGCGCGGAGGGCGGCGAGGGCCTCCCCGGCGGTGTCGGTGGGCAGCAGCACGGTCAGGGGGAGGGTGCGGTCGAGGGCGTCGCCGACGGTGGGGCCTGCGGCCGGGCTGTCGACGGCGAAGCCGCGGCGGAGCATCCACTCGTCGTCGAAGACCTTCGCGAGGTAGCCGCGCCCGGAGTCGGGGAGGAGAACCACGACCACCGCCTCGGCGGGGAGATTCCGCGCCATCCGCAGCGCGCCGGCCACGGCCATGCCGCTGGAGCCGCCGACGAGGAGACCCTCCTCGCGGGCGAGGCGGCGGGTCATGGCGAAGGCCTCGGCGTCGTCGACGGCGACGATGTCGTCCACGACGGTGGGGTCGTAGGCGCCCGGCCAGAAGTCCTCGCCGACGCCCTCGATGAAGTACGGGCGCCCGGTGCCGCCGGAGTAGACGGAGCCGACCGGATCGACCCCGACCACGCGCACCGCGCCGGCGGAGGCCTCCTTGAGGTAGCGGCCGGTGCCGGTGATGGTGCCGCCGGTGCCGACGCCGGCGACGAAGTGCGTGATCTCGGCCTCGGTGTCGCGCCAGATCTCCGGACCGGTCGTCTCGTAGTGGCTGCGCGGGCCGTTCGGGTTGTCGTACTGGTTGGGCATGAACGCACCGGGGGTCTCCGCGACGATGCGCCGCGAGACGCTGTAGTACGACCGCGGGTCGTCAGGGGCGACCGCGGTGGGGGCGACGACGACCTCCGCGCCGTAGGCGCGCAGCACCGCCCGCTTGTCGTCGGAGACCTTGTCGGGGACCACGAAGATGCAGCGGTATCCCCGCTGCTGCGCGATGAGCGCGAGGCCGACCCCGGTGTTGCCGGAGGTCGGCTCGACGATCGTCCCGCCGGGGCGGAGGAGGCCGTCGCGTTCGGCGGCGTCGATGAAGTTCGCCGCGATGCGGTCCTTGGACGAGCCGCCGGGATTGACGAACTCGATCTTGGCCAGGACGGTGGCGGCGATGCCCGCCGTCACACGGTTCAGTCGGACGAGGGGCGTGTTGCCGATGAGATCGGTCACGCTCGAGGCGTAGCGCACGGGTGCTGTCCTTCGGTGTGCCGCGCAGACGCGCGGGCGCTGTCAGAGTTCGGGGGAAGCGGTCTCTCAGCGACGACAGCGACAGGTCTGCACGGCCCCAGCATAGCCGCGGGTTCCCGCCCCGCAAGCCGCGTTACGGCGCCGTCCGCAGGCACGCCTCCAGCGCCACCCAGGGGAGCATCGCGCACTTCACGCGCGTGACCAGGCGCGCGACGCCTGCGAACGCCGCGGCATCTCCGAGGCTCTCCGCCGGCTCGACGCCCCCGCCGCCGCGCAGGAGCGCGCGGAAGTCGTCGATCAGGGCCGTCGCCTCCTCCCGCGTGGTCCCGGAGGCGAGGTCGGTGAGGACGGATGCGGAGGCCGTGGAGATGCTGCATCCGTGGCCTTCCCACACGAGGGTGTCCAGCCGGCCGTCGACCAGGGTGACCCCCATCGTGATCTCATCACCGCACGTGGGGTTCAGCTCGTGGTGGGTCACCGCGGCGCCGGACACGTCACCGCGGCCGAGGGGCCGGCGGCTGTGGTCGAGGATGACCTCGCGGTACAGGTCGTTCAGGTCGCTCATCGATCTGCTCCGAAGAAGGTGCGCACCTCGCCGAGCGCCTCACCGAGGGCGGCGACGTCGGCCGACTCGGTATAGACGGAGGCGCTGGCACGGGTGGTGGCCGGCACGCCCAGCCGCCGGTGCAGCGGCTGGGCGCAATGGTGGCCGGTGCGGACGGTGATGCCGCGGTCGTCGAGGAACTGTCCGACGTCGTGGGCGTGGACGCCGTCGACGACGAAGCTCACCAGGGCCGCGCGCGGCCGCCCCGCCGCCGGGCCGAAGATGCGGACGCCGTCGATGCGGGAGACCGTCTCGACGAGCTCGTGGGCGAGCGCGTCCTCCGCGTCGGCGACGGCGGTCATGCCGAGCGCGGTGAGGTAGTCGACGGCGGCGGCGAAGCCCACGGCCTGCACGACCGGCTGGGTGCCGGGCTCGAAGCGCTGTGGCGGGGGCAGGAACTCCGCCGATTCGAGGGTGACCCGCGTGATCGCGGAGCCGCCGGTGCGTCCGGGAGGCAGGGCGCCGAGGAGCTCGGAGCGGCCGTAGAGCGCGCCGATGCCGGTGGGGCCCAGCGCCTTGTGCGCCGAGAAGACGGCGAAGTCGACGCCGAGGGCGTGCAGGTCGACCGGGCGGTGCGGCACCGACTGACACGCGTCGAGCACCGTGGCGGCGCCCACACGGGCCGCCAGGTCGACGACGTCGGCCACCGGGGCGGCGTACCCGGTGACGTTGGAGACGTGCGCGAAGGCGATGAGGGCCGTACGGTCGCCGGTGACGGCCGCGACGTCGTCGATGTCCCACAGCCCGTCCGCGTCCACGCGCACCGCGCGCAGCACGGCGCCGGTGCGGGCGGCCAGCCGCTGCCACGGCACGAGGTTGGCGTGGTGCTCCGCCTCGGTCACCACGATCTCGTCACCGGGGCGGAGGACGATCGCGCCGTCGCCCGAGAGCGCCGCATCCGTCAGCGACCAGGCGAGGACGTTGACGGCATCGGTGGCGTTCTGCGTCCAGACGATCTCGTCCTCGCCGGCTCCCACGAACTCCGCGACGCGGCGGCGGGCGTGTTCGAACGCGGCCGTGGCCGAGCCGGTCGCGGCGGAGGAGCCGCGGTGGACGGCGGCGTAGCCGGATGCGGTGAACTCCGCCTGCGCGTCCAGCACGGTCTGAGGCGGTTGCGAGGTCGCGCCGGAGTCGAGGTAGATCGACCCGGGGCGCGCGGCGAAGTACGGGAAATCGCTGCGCGGGGCCGTCGATGTCGTTCGTGGCATCGTCATGGATCCTCCCGGGGTGTCGTTCCAGTCTCTCGCGGTTCCGGTCGCGGCGGGTGCGTATCAGAGCGCCGGTCCCTCGTCAACGGCCGGATGCGGTGGCCGGCGGGCGATTAGCGTCGAAGCGTTCGACCCCCGCGGCATTCGCCGACGGCACGGTGTTCGGGTCACCGTCCCGATCCGGCGACGCGGGGAAGACGACCCCCGGCGCGTGGCTTCCGCAGCCGGGGGTCGTGATCCCCTCTCGCTCAGCGCTCGGCGCGCGCGAGGTTGGCCGCCAGCTGGTCGCGATCCTGTTCCCAGCCGTAGGCGGGCTGGTCGCGCTCGACGCGCCAGCTCTCGCTCAGCGGACCGATGTTCACGGTGTCGAATCCGAACTCGTCGTAGACGCGCGTGACCAGCGCGACGGCGTCGGCGTCGTCTCCGGCCGTGGCGAGGGCCCGGCGGCCGGGGGTGCCGGCCGGTGCGCCGGCGGTGAGGATCTGGGTGCTCTTGATGTGGTTGAACGCCTTGGCCACGCGCGCCTGCGGGAGGTGGGCCTGCAGCAGCCCGGAGGTCGTCGCCCGCTTCTCGTCGAGCTCGGGAATGTGACCGTCGCGCTCCCAGTAGTAGTTGTTGGTGTCGAGCACGATCTTGCCGGCGAGCGGGGCCACGGGCACCTCGCGGTACGCCTTGAGCGGCACCGTGACCACGACGAAGTCGCCGGCGGCGGCGGCCTCTTCGCTCGTCCCGGCGGTCACCCGCGGGCCGAGCTCTGCGACGAGCGCGCCCAGCGACGCGGGTCCGCGGGAGTTGGCGATCACCACGTCGTATCCGCGCTCGGCGAATCCGCGGGCGAGGGTCGATCCGATGTGTCCTGCTCCGATGATTCCGACTCGTGTCATGCCGGATGCAACCCGTGGCGATCCCGGGAATTCCCGGCGGGGTGGCCTCCCGCCCCGGCGCTAGGCTGTGCCGGAGAGTCCCCCATCGAATCGAGACGGTCATGAGCGCGACGCCCCCGGGCTGGTACGACGACGGGCACGGCGCGCAGCGGTGGTGGGACGGCACGCGGTGGACGGAGCACGTCCAGCCTCCGGCTCCGGAGCCCGCGGCAGCCCCCGCGGCGCAGGCTCCCGCCGCGCCCGCGCCCGCGCCCGCGGCCGAGGCCTCCGCCGCCCCCGCTCCCGTCGCCTCGGGGTATCCGGCGGGCTACCCCGGTCAGCCGGGGGCCGCGCCGGTGACCGGCCCGGACGCTCCGAAGCAGCGCTCGAAGCTCTGGATCCTGTGGGTGGTCCTCGGGGGCGTGGTCGTGGTGTTCGCGGTGCTCGCCGCAATCCTCATCCCGATGTTCATCGGCTGGTTCACCAGCGCGGTCGAGCCCTCCGCGCCGGAGCCGCAGCGCAGCAGCAGCCCCGGGCCCTCCGTCGACATCGGCGAGGAGGGCGACGGCGCCGCGGCGGCCGCGGCCGTCGAACTGTACGACGCGGCCTGGGACGACGGCGACTGCGACGCCTTCGAGGAGTCGACGACCGCCGCCTATCGCGAGGCGATCGAGATCACCGACTGCGCCGTCTTCCACGACGAGTCGGCGTACTTCGTCGGCACGACCGACGAGTACGAGCTCACCGTGATCGAGGTGGAGACCGTCGAGGGGGGAGCGGTCGAGGTGCTGACGCGCGAGACCTTCCTCCTGCTCGTCGACGACGAGGGGGCACCGCTTCCCGAGCCCGAGCGTGTCGCCGAGGTCTACCGCTACGTCATCGTCGAAGACGGCGGCGCCTGGCGGATCGACGAGATCGGCGCCGGCGAGTGAGCGAGTCGGTGCCCGCGCGCCGCGGCGCGCGCTTCATCCTCACGTGTCTCGGCGTCGGACTGCTCGCAGGCCTCCTCTCGGGCCTGTTCGGTGTGGGCGGCGGCACGGTCATCGTGCCGCTCCTCGTCCTGCTGCTCGGGTTCGACCAACGCCGTGCCGCCGGCACGTCGCTCGCGGCCATCGTGCCCACGGCCACCGTCGGGGTCGTCTCCTACGCCGTGTCGGGATCGGTGGCCTGGATCCCCGCCCTGCTCCTCGCCGCCGGCGCGGTCATCGGAGCGCAGATCGGGACGTGGTTGCTGCCGAAGGTGTCGCAGACCGCGCTGCGGTGGGGGTCCGTGGCCTTCCTCGTCGCGGTGATCGTGAGCCTCTTCCGCGTCATCCCCTCGCGTGACGCGGTGCTGGAGCTCACCTGGATCACCGGACCGGC
>CAZBZR010000031.1:27194-28597 GCA_964496445.1 uncultured Microbacterium sp. | reverse complement strand
TCGGGGAAGTTGTTCGTCGCGTGCAGGCGCTCGATGGCGGCGCGACCCTCGCCGCGCCACGTCAGGTCGTTCCACTCCGGGATGAGGTTGCCCAGCGGGCAGCCCTTGTGGCAGAACGGGATGCCGCAGTCCATGCAGCGCCCGGCCTGACGGCGGAGGGTCGCGGAGTCGCCCGCCTCATAGACCTCTTTCCAGTCCATGATGCGCACCGGCACGGGCCGCCGCGGCGGCAGCTCGCTCTCGGTGACCTTCAGGAAGCCTTTCGGGTCAGCCACCCGTCACCTCCAGGATGCGGTTCCAGACGACGTCGCCGTCGGGGTCGAGCCCCTCGGCCACGGCCGCCTGCCGGGTCTCCAGCACCGCCGCGTAGTCACGCGGCACCACTCGGACGAAGTTCTCCGACTCGCTCTCGAAGTCGGCCAGCAGCCGGCGTCCCAGCGCCGACTGCGTCTCGGCGACGTGCTCGTGGAGCAGGTCGCGCAGGATCTCACGGTCGCCGGATCCGAGCGGACCGAGGACCAGCTCGCCGGAGGCCAGCGCCTCGCGGTTCACCAGCTTCTCGTCGAGACGGTAGACATACGCCGTGCCGCCGGACATGCCCGCACCGAGGTTGCGCCCGGTCCGCCCGAGGATCACCGCGAGCCCGCCGGTCATGTACTCCAGGGCGTGGTCGCCGACGCCTTCGACCACCGCGGTGGCACCGGAGTTGCGGACGAAGAACCGCTCGCCCACGACACCGCTGAGGAAGAGCGACCCCTGCGTGGCACCGTAGCCGATGACGTTGCCGGCGATGACGTTCTCGGACGCCTCGAAGGACGCTCCGCGCGGCGGGCGCACGGCGATCCTGCCGCCGGACAACCCCTTGCCGACGTAGTCGTTGGAGTCGCCCTCGAGGTGCAGGGTGATCCCGGCCGGCAGGAACGCGCCGAAGGACTGGCCGGCCGATCCGGTCAGGTGCACCTCGATGGATCCGTCGGGCAGGCCGTTCTCGCCGTGGGCCTGGGTGACCCGGTGCCCGAGCATCGTCCCCACCGCCCGGGCGGTGTTGCGCACCGGCAGCGCGATGGAGACCGCGCCGCCGGCGGCGATGACGTCCTGCGCGCGCTCGATCAGCTGCACGTCGAAGTGCTCGTCCAGCTCGTGGTCCTGCGCGCGGCCCGACCGGCGCGGCTCGTCCTCGGCGAAGTGCGGGCCCTCCAGCACCGGGGTGAGGTCCAGCCCGCTGGCCTTCCAGTGCTCCACCGCCCCGTTGATGTCCAGCAGCTCGGCATGGCCGATGGCCTCATCCAGCGACCGGAAGCCCAGGGCGGCGAGGTACTCCCGCACCTCTTCGGCGATGAACTCCATGAAGTTGACGACGAACTCGGGCTTGCCGGTGAAGCGCGCCCGGGGGGTCGGGTTCT
>CAZBZR010000031.1:9292-27184 GCA_964496445.1 uncultured Microbacterium sp. | reverse complement strand
TTCCCGCAGCACCGGGTTCTGGGTGGCAACCCCCACCGGGCAGGTGTCCAGGTGGCAGACGCGCATCATGATGCAGCCGGAGACCACGAGGGGCGCGGTGGCGAAGCCGAACTCCTCGGCGCCGAGCAGGGCACCGATGATGACGTCGCGTCCGGTCTTCAGCTGTCCGTCGACCTGGACCACCACGCGGTCGCGCATGCCGTTGAGCATGAGCGTCTGCTGCGTCTCGGCCAGGCCCAGCTCCCACGGGGTGCCGGCGTGCTTGAGCGAGTTCAGCGGGCTCGCACCGGTGCCGCCGTCGTGACCGGAGACCAGGATCACATCCGACAGGGCCTTGGCCACGCCCGCCGCGACCGCGCCGATTCCCGACTGGCTGACGAGCTTGGTGTGGATGCGGGCCTGCGGGTTCGCGCGCTTGAGGTCGAAGATGAGCTGCTTGAGGTCTTCGATCGAGTAGATGTCGTGGTGCGGCGGCGGCGAGATGAGCCCCACGCCGGCGGTCGCGTGACGCGTCCGGGCGACCCACGGGTAGACCTTCGTCGGGGGCAGCTGGCCGCCCTCGCCGGGCTTGGCGCCCTGGGCCATCTTGATCTGGATGTCGTCGGCCTCGGTGAGGTACAGGCTCGTGACGCCGAAGCGGCCGGAGGCCACCTGCTTGATGGCGCTGCGACGCGACGGGTCCAGGAGACGGTCCACGTCCTCGCCGCCTTCGCCGGTGTTGGACTTCGCGCCGATGCTGTTCATGGCGATGGCGAGCGTCTCGTGGGCCTCCTGGGAGATGGAGCCGTAGCTCATCGCCCCCGTGGAGAAGCGCTTGACGATCGCCGAGACCGGCTCGACCTCGTCGATCGGCACCGGCGGGCGGGCGCCGGTGCGCAGGGCAAAGAGGCCGCGCAGGGTCTTCAGCTCGGCGGCCTGGTCGTCGACGAGCTTGGTGTACTCGCGGAAGATGTCGTAGCGGCGCTCACGCGTCGCGTGCTGGAGCCGGAACACCGTATCGGGGTTGAACAGGTGCGGGGCGCCGTCGCGGCGCCACTGGTACTCGCCCCCGGTCCACAGCCGCTCGTGCGCGCGGGCGGCGGCGTCCTCAGGATACGCGTAGGCGTGCCGCGCGGCGTTCTCGGCGGCGATCACCTCGAGGCCGACACCGCCGAGCTTGCTCTCGGTGCCGGTGAAGTACGCCGTGACGAACTCCTCCGACAGGCCGATCGCCTCGAACACCTGGGCGCCGGCGTAGCTGGAGACGGTGGAGATGCCCATCTTGGACATGATCTTCAGCACCCCCTTGCCGAGGGCGTAGATGAGGTTGCGCACGGCCTTCTCGGGCGTGACGCCGGTGATGAAGCCGGCCCGCACGAGGTACTCGACCGTCTCCATGGCCAGATACGGATTGACGGCGGATGCACCGTAGCCGATGAGGGTCGCGACGTGGTGCACCTCGCGCACGTCGCCGGCCTCCACCACGAGCCCGACCTTCATGCGCGTCTCGTTGCGGATGAGGTGGTGATGGACGGCCGCGAGCATCAGCAGCGACGGGATGGGCGCGAGATCCTTGTTGGAGTCGCGGTCGCTGAGGACGATGAACTCCGCGCCGTCCTCGATGGCCTGGTCGACCTCGCGGCACATCTGCGCGAGGCGCTTCTGCATGCCCTTGTGGCCGGCCTCCACCCGGTACAGGCCCCGGATCGTCACCGACGAGCGGCCCGGGAGCGCGGTGTCGATGTGCTGGATCTTCGCCAGCTCGTCGTTGTCGATGACCGGGAAGTCCAGCGTGACCGTGCGCGTGTGCCCCGGGCCCCAGTCCAGCAGGTTCCGCTCCGGGCCGAGGCCCAGCGCGAGGGAGGTGACGACCTCTTCGCGGATGGAGTCCAGCGGCGGGTTCGTCACCTGGGCGAACTGCTGGGTGAAGTAGTCGAACAGGAGTCGCGGGCGCTCGGAGAGCACGGCGACGGGGGTGTCGCTGCCCATCGCGCCGAGGGGCTCGGCGCCGGTCTGCCCCATGGGGGTCAGCAGGATCCGCACCTCCTCCTCGGTGTAGCCGAAGGTGCGCTGGCGGCGCGTGATGGAGGCGATCGGATGCACGATGTGCTCACGCTCGGGGAGGTCGGACAGCCGCACGCGACCGGCGTCGAGCCATTCCTGCCAGGGCTCGGCCGCGGCGAGCTCGGCCTTGATCTCCTCGTCCTCGATGACGCGCCCCTGCGCGGTGTCGACGAGGAACATGCGGCCGGGCTGAAGGCGCCCGCGCCGCTTGATCCGCTCGGGCGCGAAGTCCAGCACGCCGGTCTCGCTGCCGATGACGACGAGGCCGTCGGTGGTCTCGGTCCACCGCCCGGGGCGCAGGCCGTTGCGGTCCAGGGTCGCGCCGACGAGCGTACCGTCGGTGAAGATCAGCGCGGCCGGGCCGTCCCACGGCTCCATCTGCATCGCGTGGTAGTCGTAGAACGCCCGCAGGTCCGGCGCGACGTCGGCCTGCTTCTCGTAGGCCTCGGGGACCATCATCATGATGGCGTGCGGCAGGCTCCGGCCCGTCAGGGTGAGAAGCTCCAGCACCTCGTCGAAGGACGCGGAGTCGCTCGCGCCCTCGGTGCAGATGGGAAGCAGCGGGCGGATGTCGCCGAGGAGGTCGGACTCCAGCTGCGACTGGCGCGCGCGCATCCAGTTGCGGTTGCCGTTGACCGTGTAGATCTCGCCGTTGTGCGCGAGCATCCGCAGGGGCTGGGCGAGGGGCCAGGACGGGAAGGTGTTCGTCGAGTACCGGGAGTGGACGACGGCCAGCTCCGACGCGAAGCGCTCGTCCTGCAGGTCGGGGTAGAACGGCTCCAGCTGGAGCGTGGTCACCATGCCCTTGTAGCCGAGGGTGCGGCTGGACAACGACGTGAAGTAGGCGCCCAGCTCGTTGCGGGCGCGCTTGCGCAGCCGGAAGACGCGCCGGTCCAGCGCGATGCCCGACAGGGCCGGCGCGCCGGCGGGGCTCGCAACGAACAGCTGCTCGAACGCGGGACGGGCCTCGTAGGCGAGCTTGCCGAGGTGCTCGGTCTCCACCGGCACCTCGCGCCACCCCAGGACCTCGAGGTTCTCGCCGTGCGCGAGCCGCTCGATGCCGGCCTTCTGCGCGGCGCGCTCGTCGGCGTCGCGCGGCAGGAAGGCCATGCCGGCGGCGTACTCCCCCACCGGCGGGAGGGCGAAGTCGACGACGGCGCGCAGGAACGCATCGGGCATCTGGGTGAGGATGCCGGCACCGTCGCCCGTGCCCGCGTCGGAGCCGATCGCCCCGCGGTGCTCGAGGTTGCGCAGCGCCGTCAGAGCCAGGTCGATGATGTCGTGTCCGGGTTCGCCGCGGAGCGTGGCGACCATGGCCAGGCCGCACGCGTCCTTCTCGAAGGCGGGGTCGTACATCCCCTGGCGGGGCGGGAACGATCCGCCCGGGGTCCGGTGCAGAGGGCTCGAGGGCATACCTGCCGTCCTCACTCGATGCTCAAGATGGGACGCCGTCGGCCCAGAAGGTCTAATTCGTGACGGTGGTGCTTGTGGCGCTGCCGACGCGGTTCTCCGTCGCGGGCGGCTCGCTCACGTCGACGAAGTCGTTGGGGTCTGGCGATTGTACCGCGCCTTTGCCCCGCGCTTCGCGACCCGGCTGATAGGGCGACGGCTCGAGGCCGGGGTGGCGGCGCCGCTGCACGAAGAAGACGATCACGCCCAGCAGCACGGCGGCGATCGCGGCCCACACGTTGGTGCGGATGCCGAAGTAGATCTCGCTGGGGTCGATGCGGATGGACTCCCACACGATGCGACCGGCGCCGTACCAGATGAGGTACAGCGCGAACAGGCGACCCCACTGCAGGCGGAAGCGCTTGCCGAGCCACAGCAGCACCGCGGCGCCGAGGAGGTTCCAGATGACCTCGTACAGGAAGGTGGGGTGGAACAGGGTGCCCGGCTCCAGGCCCGCGGGGAAGGCGGGGTTGTCCTCGGCGATCTCCAGGCCCCACGGCAGGTCGGTGGGCAGGCCGAACAGCTCGCTGTTGAACCAGTTGCCGAACCGGCCCAGCGCCTGGGCGATCAGCATCCCCGGGGCGAGGGCGTCGGCGAACGCGGTGAAGCGGATACCGGTCCACCGGCAGCCGAGCCACGCGCCGACCGCGCCGCCGATGAGGGCGCCGAAGATGGCGATGCCGCCCTCCCAGATCGCCCAGACCGATCCGGGCTCGAGCGGATTCCACGGGTTGGAGCCCTCGCCGAAGTAGAACCCGGGGTGCGTGGCCACGTGGAAGATGCGCGCCCCGATGATCGCCAGCGGGACGGCGAGCAGGGCGATGTCGACGACGACCCAGGGCTCTGCGCCGCGGCGGGTGAGCCGGTGGTTGGTCAGCAGCACGGCCGCGACGATGCCCGCGATGATGCACAGCGCGTAGAAGTGGATGCGCAGCGGGCCGAGATCGATGAAGCTGATCTCGGGGCTCGGGATGCTGGCGAGCACGCCGGAAACGGCGCTCGGGGTGGCGAACGACATGCGTCGAGTCTAGGCGCGGCGCGCCGTGCCCGCCGACAGTGCGCGGGCCTGCTCCGCGAGAGCGCCCACGCCGCCGTCGCGGAGGGCGCGCACCAGCGCGGTTCCCACGATCGCGCCGTCGGCGTACTCGACGATGCTCGACACGTGCGCGGGGGTGGACACTCCGATGCCGACGCACGCGCGCTCGGCGCCGGCCGCCCGCAGCCGCGACACGAGGCCGCGGGCCGCGGCGTCCAGCTCCTCGCGGACGCCCGTGATGCCCATCGTCGAGACGGTGTAGACGAAGCCGGTCGACGCCTCCGCGATCATGCGGAGGCGCTCCTCGGTGGAGGTGGGGGCGGCGAGGAACACGCGGGCCAGGCCCGTCCGCTCGCTCGCGGCGATCCACTCCCCCGCCGCATCCGGTGTGATGTCGGGGGTGATCAGGCCCGCCCCGCCGGCGGCCAGCAGGTCGTCGGCGTAGCGATCGATGCCGTACTGGACGACGGGATTCCAGTAGGTCATGACCAGCACCGGCACGTCGACGCGTGCGGTGATCTCCGCGATCGCCGGGAACAGGTCGCGCAGTCGGAAGCCGGCCGCGAGGGCCGTCTCGGTGGCCTCCTGGATGACCGGGCCGTCCATCACCGGGTCGCTGTACGGCGGACCGATCTCGAGCACGTCGGCGCCGTCGCCGGCCAGCGCGACCGCCGCATCGATCGCGGTGGGGATGTCGGGGAAACCGGCCGGCAGGTAGCCGACGAGCGCCCCGCGCCCCGCGGCGCGGGCGGCGTCGATCGCCGCGGCCACGCGGGAGGTCACAGCTGCCGGCCCTCTCCCGCGCCCGCATCCGAACCGGCGGGAAGCACCGGATCGGGCGCGGCGGCGTCGTAGAGCGCGAAGTACTTCGCCGCGGTGTCCATGTCCTTGTCGCCGCGGCCGGACAGGCACACCGCGAGGAGGGCGTCGGGTCCGAGCTCCCGGCCGATGCGCAGCGCCCCGGCCAGCGCGTGGGCGGACTCGATGGCGGGGATGATGCCCTCGGTCTCGCTCAGCAGGCGCAGCGCCTGCATGGCCTCGTCGTCGGTGGCCGGGATGTAGTGGGCGCGGCCGATGTCGGCGAGCCAGGCGTGCTCGGGGCCCACGCCGGGATAGTCCAGGCCCGCCGAGATCGAGTGCGACTCGACGGTCTGGCCGTCCTCGTCCTGCAGGACGAAGGTGCGCGCGCCGTGGAGCACGCCCGGGCGTCCGCGCTCGATCGAGGCGGCATGACGCGGCGTGTCCACCCCGTCGCCGGCGGCCTCCACCCCGTAGAGGGCGACGTCGGCGTCGTCGAGGAACGCGTCGAACATGCCGATCGCGTTCGAGCCGCCGCCCACGCACGCGAAGACGGCATCGGGGAGCCGTCCGGCTTCGGCGAGGAGCTGGGCGCGCGCCTCCTCGCCGATGATCTTCTGGAAGTCGCGGACCATGGCGGGGAACGGATGCGGTCCGGCCGCGGTGCCGAAGATGTAGTTGGTCGTCTCGACGCTGGCGACCCAGTCGCGGTAGGCCTCGTTGATCGCGTCCTTGAGGGTGCGCGACCCGGTGCGCACCGGCACGACCTCGGCGCCGAGCAGCCGCATGCGCGCGACGTTCAGCGCCTGACGCTCGGTGTCGACCTCGCCCATGTAGATCGTGCAGTCGAGCCCGAACAGCGCGGCCGCCGTCGCGGTGGCCACGCCGTGCTGGCCGGCGCCGGTCTCGGCGATCACGCGCGTCTTGCCCAGGCGCCGGGTGAGCAGCGCCTGACCGAGCACGTTGTTGATCTTGTGGGAGCCGGTGGGGTTGAGGTCCTCGCGCTTGAGGAACACGCGCGCCCCGCCCGCGTGGGCGGCGAACCGCGGGACCTCGGTGATCGCCGACGGCCGGCCGGCATAGCTGTGCAGGAGGGCGCGCAGCTCGTCGAGGAAGGCCGGGTCGGCCATGGCGTCCTCGTACACGGCGGTGAGCTCGTCGATCGCCGCGATGAGCGATTCGGGCATGTAGCGTCCGCCGAAGTCGCCGAACATCGGCCCGGGCTGGTCTCGCAGGCTCACGTGGTCTCTCCTCGGAAGGCACGCAGGGTGGCGACGGGGTCGCCGGTGACGAGTGCCTCGCCCACGAGGACCGCGTCGGCGCCGGCGCGGCGGTAGTGCGCGACGTCGGCGGGAGCGAGGACGGCCGATTCGGCGATCTTCACCGCGTCGGACGGAATCCGCTCGACCAGGCGCCCGAACAGGTCGCGGTCCAGGGCGAAGGTGGACAGGTCGCGCGCGTTGACGCCGATCACGCGCGCCCCGAGATCCGCCGCGAGGGCGACCTCGTCGGCGGAGTGGGTCTCCACGAGCGGAGTCATGCCGAGTTCGAGCACGAGCGCGTACAGCCGCGTGAGCACGGCGGGCTCCAGACCCGCGACGATGAGGAGCACGAGGTCGGCTCCCGCCGCACGCGCCTCCCAGACCTGATACGGCGTGGCGATGAAGTCCTTGCGCAGGACCGGCAGGGACACCGCGGCCTTGACCGCCTCGAGGTCGGCCAGGCTCCCCTTGAACCGCCGTCCCTCGGTCAGCACGGAGATCGCGGACGCTCCGCCCTCCTCGTAGAGCGAGGCCTGGTGGGCGGGATCGGGGATCGCGGCCAGGTCACCGCGTGACGGGCTCGCGCGCTTGACCTCGGCGATGATGTGCACGGCGTCGGCCGGTGCCAGCGCCCGCAGCGCGTCGCGGGCGGCCGGGGCGGCGTGCGCGGCGCGCTCGACCTCGGCCAGCGGGCGCGTCAGGGCGCGGGATTCGGCATCCGCGACCGCTCCCGCTGTGAGGTCGGCGAGCAGGCTCAATGCTCTTTGGGGGTGTACTTCGCGCCGCCGACGCCGTAGCCCACCTTGGCGAGCACCCAGCCGGTCACCAGGCCCACGACCACCAGGGCGGCCGAGGCCCACACCAGCCACGCCATGTCGAAGAAGAACGCGGTGGTGCCGATCGCGATCGCGACGAGCATGATCGTCACGGCCGTCCACGCGGCCGGCGAGTGTCCGTGGCCGGGGTCGCCGATGTGGTTGCTCATGGGTCTCCTTCGGATGCGGGCGCGTCGGGCGCGCTCGGTTCAGTCTATCGGTGCCGGCGGTCGCGGCTCAGCGCGTCGGGTCCTCGCCGCGAGACAGATCGTCCCACGAGTCGATCGCGTCGTGCGGGCGCGACGCGGGCACGGGGGCGGCGTCTGCCGCGGCGGGACCGAACCGGCGTCCCGCGCCGCCGCGCCAGCGGTGCGCCGTGGCGAGCGTGAGGATTCCGGCCGCGGCCAGGAGCACCTGGGCCGCCAGCGTGAGCGCCGGCCACGGCGTCACCGCGATCGACTGGACGAGCTCGGCGACGCCCTTCTGCCCGGCGATCCCGGTCGCCGCGGTCACCGTCGCGGTGACGGCTCCGACGGAGGGCGCGAGCGCGATGCCGCCCGAGAGGACCCCTACGACCGCCGCGATCGCAAGCCCCAGGGCCCCGAAGACGTAGCGCAGCGCCGTCCCCACGATCGAGAGGGCGGCCCCCAGCGCGAGGACGGCGAGGCTCAGCGGCGTCAGCACCGGCAGCGCCTCCGCGCCCGGTACGGCGAGCGGCTCGGCGGCGCCGTCGGCGAGGACCACGGTGAGCCACGTCTGGGTCGCGGCGATCACGCCGACGGCGCCCGCGGCGAGCGTCGCGACGACCGCGAGGAGGCGGGCCCGGCGGATCACGGGGCGAGGACGGGATGGAGGTCGTCGGCGTCGAAGCACGTGCGGGTGCCGGTGTGGCACGCCGGACCCACCTGCTCGACCTGGATCAGCAGGGCGTCGCCGTCGCAGTCCAGACGCGCGCCGCGGACGAGCTGGATGTGGCCGGAGGTGTCGCCCTTGCGCCAGTACTCCTGACGGGAGCGCGACCAGAACGTCACCCGTCCCGTGGTGAGGGTGCGGCGCAGCGCCTCGGCGTCCATCCACCCGAGCATGAGCACCTCGCCGGTGTCGTGCTGCTGGATGATCGCGGGGGCGAGCCCGTCCGCCGTGAAGGCGACCCGGGCGATGCGCTCGTCGACGGTCTCGGTCATCGCACCTCGATCCCCTCCGCGGCCAGCGCCGCCTTGACCTCCCCGACGGTGAGCGCCCCGGTGTGGAACACCGAGGCCGCCAGCACTGCGTCGGCTCCCGCGTGCACGGCGGGGGCGAAGTGGGCTGCGGCGCCGGCGCCGCCGGAGGCGATGACCGGCGCCCGGGAGGCGGCGCGCATGAGCGAGACGAGCTCGAGGTCGAACCCCTCCTTCGTGCCGTCGGCGTCGATGGAGTTGACCAGCAGCTCGCCGGCGCCGCGTTCGATGGCCTCGCGCGCCCACGCCACCGCATCCAGCTCCGTCTCGGTGCGTCCCCCGTGCGTGGTCACCACGAAGCCGGAAGGCGTGGCGGCCGAGCGCTTCACGTCGAGGGAGAGCACGAGCACCTGGGCGCCGAAGCGGTCGGCGATCTCGTCGATGAGCGCGGGCCGGGCGATCGCGGCGGAGTTGACGCCGATCTTGTCGGCGCCGACGGCCAGGAGTCGAGCCACATCGTCCACGGTGCGGACGCCGCCGCCGACGGTCAACGGGATGAAGACTTCCTCGGCGGTGCGGCGCACCACGTCATACGTGGGCGCGCGCTCGTCGATCGTCGCGGTGACGTCGAGGAAGGTGATCTCGTCGGCACCCTGCTCGAAGTACATCCGGGCGAGCTCGACCGGGTCGCCCATGTCGCGGAGGTTCTCGAAGTTGACGCCCTTGACCACGCGCCCGGCGGCGACGTCGAGGCACGGGATGACGCGGCGGGCCAGCGACATGGTCACAGCCGCGCGGCGTGGATCTCGGTGACGAGGATCGCGCGCGCGCCGATGGCGTGCAGCGCGTCCATCACCTGGGTCCCGCCGCGGCGGGGGCGCCTCACGCGCACCGCGACCCATTCCGGGTCGCGCAGCGGCGAGATCGTGGGCGACTCGATGCCGGGGGCGACGGCCACGGCGTCGTCCACCAGGTGCGCCGGCAGGTCGTAGTCGATGAGCACGTAGCGGCGGGCCACGAGGACGCCCCGCAGCCGCCGCAGGAGCGTCTCGGTGCCGGCGGCGTCGTGCGGGCCGGCGATGAGCACGGCCTCGGAGTGCAGCAGCGCGGGACCGAAGATCTCCAGCCCCGCCTGCCGGAGGGTCGTGCCGGTCGAGACGACGTCGGCCACCGCGTCGGCGACCCCCAGCTGCACGGCCGACTCCACCGCACCGTCCAGCGGCACGAGGTCGACGGCGATGCCGCGCTCGTCGAGGAAGCGGTCCACGAGGCCCGGATAGGCCGTGGCGACTCGGACCCCCTGGAGATCCTCCAGCGCCGTGAAGCGCCCGGGACGTCCGGCGAAGCGGAACGTCGAGTCGCCGAATCCGAGCGCCTCGATCTCGCGCGCGCCGGGCATCCGGGCATCCAGCAGCAGGTCGCGGCCGGTGATCCCGACATCCAGCGCCCCCGAGCCGACGTAGGTGGCGATGTCCCGCGGGCGCAGGTAGAAGAATTCGACCTCGTTGACGGGGTCGGCGACGTAGAGATCCTTGGGGTCGCGTCGTCCGGTGTAGCCCGCCTCGGCGAGCATCTCGGAGGCGGTCTCGGCGAGCGAGCCCTTGTTCGGCACGGCGATACGCAGCATGGCGGTGTTCCTGGAGTCGAGGGCGAGCGGTCGGGAGGCGCGCTCAGAGATGTCGGTAGACGTCCTCGAGGGACAGTCCCTTGGCGAGCATCAGCACCTGCAGGTGGTACAGCAGCTGCGAGATCTCCTCGGCGGTGGCGTCGTCGGACTCGTACTCCGCCGCCATCCAGACCTCGGCGGCCTCCTCGACGATCTTCTTGCCGATCGCGTGCACCCCCGCATCCAGCTGCGCGACCGTGCCCGAGCCGGCGGGGCGTTCGGCGGCCGTCGCGCTCAGCTGGCCGACCAGGGCGTCGACCGTCTTCACCCCTCCAGGGTATCGGTTCCCGCCGCTGTCCCGCCCCGGCCCGTGCGCGCGGTGTCGGCCGTCAGCCGTGGCGGTGGCGCGCCGCGGCGGCGCGCAGCCGTGCGATCGCCGCATCCGGGTCGCCCGCGCCGAAGACGGCCGATCCGGCCACGAACGTGTCGGCGCCGGCAGCGGCGGCCTGCGCGATGGTGTCCTCGGAGATGCCGCCGTCGACCTGGAACCACACGGCGGAGCCGCGGCGACGGGCCTCGTCGGCGAGGGCACGGAGCTTGGGCAGGGTCTCGGCACGGAAGGACTGGCCGCCGAAGCCGGGTTCGACGGTCATCACGAGGATCTGGTCGAACTCGTCCAGCACGTCGTACAGGCTCTCCGCGGGGGTGTCGGGCTTCAGGGCGACGCCGGCGCGCGCACCGATCTCCCGCAGCCGCCGGGCGAGGCTGATCGGCTCGGCGGAGGCCTCCAGATGGAAGGTCACCGACGCGGCGCCGAGTTCGGCGTACCCCGGCGCCCAGCGCTCGGGCGCATCGATCATGAGGTGCACGTCCAGGGGCACCGGGCTGGTGTCCTGGATGCGGCCGACCATCTGCGGACCGAAGGTCAGGTTCGGCACGAAGTGGTTGTCCATGACGTCGACGTGCACGAAGTCGGCGCCGCCGATGCGCTGCAGATCCGCCGCCATGTTCACGAAGTCGGCGGCGAGGACGCTCGGGTTGATCCGCACCTCGTCGGGGCGTCCGCGGAAGGCCATCATCGGTCCATTATCGCGATCAGCGCTTGCGCAGCAGCACGATCGACATCGCGTCGGTGCCGTGACGGTGGGGCCACAGCTGCGCGCGACCGGTGCCGTCGCTCTGCGCGGGAAGATCGATGGGCGTGCGTGAGAGGGCACGCACGACCTCGCGCGCATCCAGCTCCGCCACGCGGTCGCCCGCCTCCCGCAGGACGTCCGCGAGGACCCCCGCGGTCTCGGCCAGGTGGGGCGAGCACGTGACGTAGGCCACGACGCCTCCCGGCCGCAGCGCGTCGATGGCCGCGAGGACGAGCTCGCGCTGCAGGGCGATGAGCTCGGGCACATCGGCCGGGGTCTTCCGCCACCGCGCCTCGGGCCGGCGGCGGAGGGCGCCGATCCCCGTGCACGGCGCGTCCACGAGGATGCGGTCGTAGGTGTCGGGAGTGCGCGCGGCGCGGACGCGGCCGTCCTCCTCGCTGACGGGGACCTCCAGCGGCACCGCGGCCACCGCGCGACGCACGAGCTCCGCGCGGGCGGGCACGATCTCGTTCGCCTCCAGCGCCGCACCGGCTATGAGCGCCTCGGCCGCCAGGAGCGCCGTCTTGCCTCCCGGGCCGGCGCAGAGGTCCAGCCATCGCTCCCCCGGGGCGATCGGTGTCGCGCGGGTGAGGGCGAGCGCGGCGAGCTGCGAGCCCTCGTCCTGCACGCGGATGCGGCCGCCGCTCTGGCTCACGATCGCCTCGGGGTCGCCGCCGGAGAGCGGGAACGCCGCGGTGGAGTACTTCCCGCGCGGCGCGCCGGCGGGGATCTCGGCGAGCCCGGGAAGGGCGACGAGGGTCACCCGCGGCGCGGCGTTGTCGGCGGCGAGAAGCTCGTCCAGCTCGTCCGCCCTGCCCTCCGCGGCCAGGGCGCGGCGGAACGCCCGGATCATCCACACCGGGTGAGACGACAGCACGCCGATCCGCTCGTCGTCCGACCGCGCCGCGGCCGACACGCGGGCGATCCACTGCCCCGGGGTGTCGCGCGAGATCCGGCGGAGCACCGCGTTGGCGAACCCGGCGGCCCCGCGGCCCGCCTCGCGGCGGACCAGCTCGACCGACTCGTTGACGGCGGCGTGAGAGGCCACGCGGGTGGAGAGGATCTGATGCGCGCCCAGCCGCAGGGCGTCCAGGACCGCCGGGTCGATGTCGGCGGCCGGCCGGTCGGCGGCCAGGGCGATCACGGCGTCGTAGGTGCCCCGCCGGCGCAGCGTGCCGTAGGTGAGCTCCGTCGCCAGCGCGGCGTCCTGCGTGCTCAGCCCGGCGCGGGCGAGGGCGTGCGGCAGAAGCAGATTGGCGTACGCGTCATCGGCGGTCACCGCGCGCAGCACGTCGTAGGCGACGCGCCGCGCGCCCTGCACGCTCACGAACCCGCCCGCAGGGTGTCCACGCGCAGTCCGCGCCACCAGTCGGCGGCCGCCATCGCGCCCTTCCCCGCCGGCTGCACGCTGATGAGTTCGATCGGCGCGCTCCCGGTGCCGGCGAGCACGCGGCGGTGCACGAGGCGCAGCTCACCCGCGGGCAGCGCCTCGGCGTCGGGCGGCGCGGCGGCGGCGCGGAGGATCTTCAGCCGGTCACCGGCGACCCACGTGTGCGCGCCCGGCTCGGGGGTCGCCCCGCGGATGCGCGCGAGGACCGCGGCCGCCTCCGCCGCCCAGTCCACCGCACCGTCGGCGAGGGTGAGCTTCGGGGCGAAGGTGGGCTCGCCCTCCTGGGGGCGTGACCGCGCGCGGCCGGCGGCCAGGTCGTCGACGACCTCGCGGAGCAGGCCCGCCCCGACGTCCGCGAGCGTGTCGAGGGCCTCCCCCGCGGTGAGGCCGGTCACCGCCACCGCGCGCTCGGCGTAGACGGGGCCCGCGTCCAGCTCCGGGACGAGCTGGAACACGCTCGCGCCGAGCGGATCCTCCCCGGCGATGAGCGCGTGGGCGACGGGTGCGGCGCCGCGCCACCGCGGCAGCAGCGAGAAGTGGAGGTTGATCCATCCGAGCCGCGGTGTGCTCAGCAGCGGCTCGCGGACGAGCCCGCCGTAGGCGACGATCACCCCGAGGGCGGGCTCGAGCGCGGCCACGGCCGCGGTGGCCGCCGCATCCAGCCGGTCGGTCTTGATCACCGGGAGCCCCGTCTCCGCGGCGGCACCGGCCACCGGCGACGGCGTGAGCACGCGCTTGCGGCCGAGCGGGGCGTCGGTGCGCGTGAGCACCGCGGCGATGTCGTGCTCGCTGCCCGTCAGGGCGCGCAGCGAAGGGACGGCCGCCGCGGGGGTGCCGGCGAAGACGAGGCGCATGGTTCTCCTCACAGATCCGGCTCGGGGATGTCGAGCCGGACTCTGAGTGTATTGCGGGGGCGGGCGCCCTTCCGCCGCGCGGCGGCGCGGGCGCGCACCGCGTCGGCGACCACGGCCGCCCGCAGGCTCTCGGCGACGGCGCGGCCCAGCCCGTACTCGAAGCGCACCAGAGCACGCGCGGCAGGCGTGTCCGGATCGCTCCCGCGGGCGACCGGACCGAGAAGCGCCTCGGCGCTCAGCTCGGGGACGTCGTGGCGGAGCGTCTCCAGCGTCTGGGCGACCGTGGCCGGCGGTCCGTCGACGACTGCGAGGCGCACCGCCGGCGGCATGTGCAGCGGCGCGCGCTCGGCGAGCTCGGCGCGCGCGTACGCCGGCTGCGTCCAGGTGGCGAGGGCGCGCGCGACCGGCCCGGTGACGGCGACGAGGTGCACGGGCGCCCCCGGTGCGGCCAGGGCCGCGGCGTTGGACCACCAGCGCAGGCAGTCCTCGCCGACGCGCAGACCCTCCGACAGCAGCATCCGCTCGCCGTCGAGGAGGATCACCGCGGCGTAGCCGTGCGGCGCGAACGGCTCGGCACCCCGTGTGGCGATCACCAGGGCCGGTCGCCCGTCCACCTCCGCCACCGCATGCGCGCCGTCGGAGAGGATGATCCGCACACCCGGGAAGGCACGACCGAGCTCGTCGGCGGTGCGCTCGCTGCCCGACGAGGCCATCCGCAGGCTCGTGCTCTCGCAGTGGGGGCAGCGCCACGCGTGCGCGTCGCGGCCGCACCACGTGCACGAGGGCACCGCGCCCGGGCGCGCCGCGTGCAGCGGGCCCGCGCAGTGCAGGCAGCGCGCGGGGCGCCGGCATTCTGCGCACACCAGGGAGGGGGCGTACCCGGGCCGTGCGACCTGCACGAGCACCGGGCCGTGGGCGAGCGCCTCGCGCGCGGCCCGGAAGGCCGCCGAGGGGACGCGGGTGCCGCGCTCGCCCTCCCGCGTGGCGCTGAGGATGACGCGCGGCGAGGGGCGCCGGGCGGCGACGACCTCGCGCACCCAGCCGATCTCGACGAGGCGCTGGACGTCGGTCGTGCGGGTGTGCCCTGCCAGGAGCAGCGCGGAGCCCTCCAGCTCCTGGCGCACCAGTGCGGCGTCCCGGGCGTGCACGCCGGGGCTGAGGGGCTCGGTCAGGAGGGGATCGCCGTCGTCCCAGATCGCGACGAGCCCCGCGCGTGCCGGGGTGTAGACCGCCGAGCGCCGTCCCAGCACGATGCACGGCGCATCGTGGAGAGTCCGCAGGAAATGGGCGTAGCGCGCCGGACCGGATTGGTCCGCATCATCGCGGACGACCGCCTCGGGCGGCACGAAGACCGCGAGGGCGGCCTCCAGCTGCGCCTGGTCGCGGTAGTCCGGGGTGACGAGGACGGCGCTGCGCCCGGCGGCCAGGGTGCGCGCCGCGGCGGCGGCCAGCAGCACCGCCCACGCCCCGACGGGCGGCGCGACGGCCGGATGCGGCGGCGCATCCAGTGCCACCCGCTCCCCCGCCGCCAGCGCGTCGGCGAGCCCGGGATAGGCGGCGAGGACCGCATCGGCACGGGCGAGGGCGTCGGGGGCGACCTCGGGGGGTGACGGCCGGCCGGCGGCGAGCCACGCCTTCTCGGCGCGCACCATCCGCTTCGGGATCGCCAGTCGCAGGATGTCGGAGGCGGAGCCGGCCGCGCGGTCGGCGACGCGCCGGGCGAGGGCGTGCAGCCGCTCGGGCAGCACCGGAACCGGCGAGACCACGGCGTCGAGGTCGGACAGCGGGCGCTCCGCGGCGTCGCCCGTCTCCGCCGGCACCACGGCCACCGCGTAGCCGTCCACGATCCGCCCCGCCGAGCGCAGCGGGACGCGCACGCGCACCCCGGGGGCGAGATCCACGCCGGCGGGGACCGCATAGTCGAACAGCCGGTCCAGCTGCGGCAGCGGCGAATCCAGCAGCACGCGCGCGATGCGACGCGGTGCGCGCCCCTCGGCCGTGCTCACCGGCTCAGCGGCCGGCGGCGGCGCGCAGGGCGTCGACCCGGTCGGTGCGCTCCCACGTGAAGTCGGGGAGCTCGCGCCCGAAGTGCCCGTAGGCGGCCGTCTGGGCGTAGATGGGGCGGAGCAGATCGAGGGCGTCGATGATCGCCTTGGGACGCAGGTCGAACACCTCGAGGATCGCGCGGGTGAGCGTGTCGTCGTCGACGCGGCCGGTGCCGAAGGTCTCGACGTAGAGCCCGACCGGGCTCGCCTTCCCGATCGCATACGCCACCTGCACCTCGAGGCGGTCGGCCAGCCCCGCCGCGACGGCGTTCTTCGCGACCCAGCGCATCGCGTAGGCGGCGGAGCGGTCGACCTTGGACGGGTCCTTGCCGCTGAAGGCACCGCCGCCGTGCCGGGCGGCCCCGCCGTAGGTGTCGATGATGATCTTGCGTCCGGTCAGGCCCGCATCGCCCTTCGGGCCCCCCACGACGAACGGACCGGCGGGGTTGATGTAGTACTTCACATCGGGGAGGTCCAGCCCCGTGTCGGCGAGGACCGGGTCGATGACCTCCGCCTTCACCAGGGCGCGCAGCTCCTCCTGCGAGATGTCGGGGTGGTGCTGCGTGGACAGCACGACCGACTCGACGGTGCGCGGCGTCGGGCCGTCGTAGCCGAGGGTGACCTGGGTCTTGCCGTCGGGGCGCAGGAACGGGAGGCGTCCGTCGCGGCGAGCGGCGGCGAGCCGCTCGGCCATGCGGTGCGCCGTCCAGCTCGCCATCGGCATGAGCTGCGGGGTCTCGGTGGTCGCGTAGCCGAACATGATGCCCTGGTCGCCCGCGCCCTGCTCGTCGCGCGGGTCGACCGAGCCGCGCTCGCGCTGCTCGAAGGCCTTGTTGACGCCGGCGGCGATGTCGGAGGACTGCGCGCCGATCGACACGCTCACTCCGCACGACTCACCGTCGAAGCCGGTCTCGCTGGAGGTGTAGCCGATGCGGTTGACGACGTCGCGCACGATCGCGGGGATCTCCACGTACGCCCGCGTGGACACCTCGCCGGCCACGTGCACGAGGCCCGTGGTCACGAGGGTCTCCACGGCGACGCGCCCGGAGGGGTCTTCCGCGAGGATCGCGTCGAGGATGCTGTCGGAGATCTGGTCGCAGATCTTGTCGGGGTGGCCCTCCGTGACGGATTCGGAGGTGAACAGCCGCAGGTCGGTCAACGGAACTCCTGACGTACGGATCGGATGGCACGAGTATGCCCCGGGTGGCCGACAGCCGCCCGGGGCAGGGTCACTCGCGCGCGGCGGCGGTCACTCGGCGCTGCGCAGGCGCAGCTTGTCCTCGTGGATCTCGTGCAGCGCGATGGTCAGCGGCTTGTCCTCGACGGTCGAGTCCACGAGCGGACCGACGTTGTCGAAGAGGTTCCCCTCGTGCAGGTCGGAGTAGTAGTCGTTGATCTGACGCGCGCGCTTGGCGGCGTAGATGACGAGCTGGTACTTCGAGTCGACCTTCTCCAGAAGGCTGTCGATGGGGGGCTCGATGATGCCCTGGTTCGTTCCGGCCATGGTGGAACCTCCTGGTTCGGACGGATGTCGGCGGGATGCGGCGCACGCGGCGCCGAAGCATCCGCCCAGTCTACCGCGTCGCGGCGCCCGGACGGTGTGCCGGTGCGTCAGCGTCGCGCGAGCAGCTGCCGCTTGGAGCTGAGCACGCCGGTGTCGAACCCCGCGAGGTGCAGGCCGCCGTGGAAGCGGGCATGCTCGATCTTCACGCAGCGGTCCATGACGACGTTCAGCCCGGCGTCGCGCGCGATCTGCGCAGCACCCTCGTGCCACGACCCCAGCTGCAGCCACAGCGTCCCGGCGCCGGCGTCCACGGCCTCCTGGGCGACGCCGGGCAGGTCGTCGTGGCGGCGGAAGACGTCGACGATGTCGGGGGCGGCGGGGAGGTCTGCCAGTGAGGGGTACACCGGCTGACCCAGGATCGAGGTGGCCCGGGGGTTGACGAAGTACACCTGGTAGGGCGAACTTCCGAGGAGGTAGGACCCCACGAAGTAACTCGCGCGGGACGGGTTGTCGGAGGCCCCCACGATGGCGATCGAGCGCGCGGCGCGCAGGATCTCGAAGCGTTCCTGTGCGCCGGGGGCGGCGAAGGTGCGCGTGACCGGCGCGGGCGCCGCGGTCGCGCCCGGCAGCGCGCACGCGTCGGCGACCGGTTGGGGCAGCGCGCAGGAGGCGGACAGATCGGTCATCGGGTCGCTCCCGTCGCGGCGGTGAGGGCCTGGTCGAGGTCCCACAGGATGTCTTCGGGGTCCTCGAGGCCCACCGAGATGCGCACGCGGCCGGCGGGGGCGCCCGCC
>CAZBZR010000031.1:0-9282 GCA_964496445.1 uncultured Microbacterium sp. | reverse complement strand
CCCGCCGCGGTGAGCTGATCGGCGCTGCGCTGACGGTGGGTGGTGGAGGCGGGGTGGATCACGAGGGTGCGCGCGTCGCCGATGTTGGCCAGGTGCGAGGCGAGCTGCACCGCGTCGATGAACGCCTCGCCGGCGCGCCGGCCGGCATCCGGGTCTTCGCCGGCGGCCCGCACGCCGAACGCGAAGACCGAGCCCGGCCCGAGCGGCAGGTAGGTGCGGGCACGCTCGTGGTGCGGGTGGTCGGGCAAGCCCGCCCACGTGACGAACGACACCCGCGGGTCTGCGTCCAGCCACTGGGCGACGATGCGGGCGTTCGCCAGGTGCGCGTCGATGCGCTGCGGCAGGGTCTCCACGCCCTGGAGCAGCTGGAAGGCCGCCTGGGCGCTGAGGGCGGGCCCGATGTCGCGCAGCTGCTCGCTGCGCAGCCGCGTCAGGAAGCCGTACTCGCCGAAGTTCCCCCACCAGCTGACGCCGCCGTACGAGGGGACGGGCTCCGTCATCTGCGGGAACTTGCCGTTGCCCCAGTCGAAGGTGCCCTTCTCGATGACGACGCCGCCCAGCGTCGTGCCGTGCCCGCCGAGGAACTTCGTCACCGAGTGGATCACGATGTCGGCGCCGTGCTCGAGCGGGCGGGCGAGGTAGGGGGTCGCGAGGGTCGAGTCGACCACGAGCGGAACGCCCGCGGCGTGCGCGACCTCCGCGAGCCCGGCGATGTCGGCGATCTCCCCCGACGGGTTGCCGATCGTCTCGACGTAGACGGCCTTCGTCTCGGGGCGGATCGCCGCGGCGTAGTCGGAGGGGTCGGTCGAGGGCACGAAGGTCGTGTCGACGCCGAAGCGGCGCAGGGTCACGTCGAGCTGGGTCACGGTGCCGCCGTACAGCTGCGCTGAGGCCACGATGTGGTCGCCGGCTCCCGCCAGCGCGGCGAAGGTGATGAACTCGGCGCTCATGCCCGACGCGGTGGCGACCGCCCCGATGCCGCCTTCGAGCGAGGCGAGGCGCTCCTCCAGGGCCGCGACGGTGGGGTTGCCGATGCGGGAGTAGATGTTGCCGTACTTCTGCAGCGCGAAGAGGTTTCCCGCGTCGGCGGCGTCGTCGAAGACGAAGGACGTCGACTGGTAGATGGGCACGGCGCGCGCCCCGGTGGCGGCATCCGGCGTGCCGCCGGCGTGCAGCGCCCGCGTGCGGAAGCCGAAGCGGTGTTCGTCTGTCATGAGTACCTTCCGGATTCGCTCACGCGGCGGCGAGGGCGGCCGCGATGCGCGCGACCGCCTCGGGGTTCTGCAGCGAGGTGGTGTCGCCCAGGGGCGCGGGCGTGCGCCCGGCGCGGCGGTCCTGCTCAGCCTCCCACAGCTGCGCGAGCAGGCGTCGCAGGATCTTCCCGGAGCGGGTCTTGGGGAGGTCGGGCACCACGACGAGGTGGCGCGGCTTGGCGACCGGGCCGATGCTGCGGGCGACGTCGGCGCGCAGGGCGTCGTCGTCGGGGCGGGCGCCGCCGGCGGCGACGACGAAGGCCGCGACGGCCTGCCCGGTGAGCGCGTCGCCGACACCGGTCACCCCGGCCTCGGCGACGGCGGGCGAGGCGACCAGCGCCGACTCGATCTCGATGGTGGACAGGCGGTGGCCGGAGACGTTGACGACGTCGTCCAGGCGCCCGAGGATCCAGATGTTCCCGTCGGCGTCGCGCGTGGCGCCGTCGCCGGCGACGTAGTAGCCGCCGAACGGGCCGTGCCCGGCATACGCCGACCAGTAGGCGTCGCGGTAGCGCACGGGATCCCGCCACACCGTGCGAGCCATTCCGGGCCACGGGCGGCGGACGACGAGCGTGCCGGCGCGACCGGGCGCGACCTCCTCACCCCGCTCGTCGACGACGGCGGCGTCGATGCCGGGCAGCGGCACGGTGGCCGACCCGGGCCTGAGGGTCGTGACGCCTGGGAGGGGCGCGATCATGGCGGCGCCGGTCTCCGACTGCCACCACGTGTCCACCACCGGCACCTCGTCGCGTCCGAACGTGCGGCGGAACCACACCCACGCGGCGGGGTTGATCGCCTCCCCCACCGTGCCGAGGAGGCGGATGCTGCCGAGGTCGTGCCCGGCCGGCAGCTCCTCGCCGAACCAGCTCATGAAGGTGCGGATGAGCGTGGGCGCGGTGTAGTACACCGTCACGCCGTACCGCTCGATGATCTCCAGGTGGCGCGTGCGGGAGGGCTCGCCCGGCGTGCCCTCGTAGATCACCTGCGTGAGCCCGTGCGAGAGCGGCCCGTAGATCTCGTACGTGTGCGCGGTCACCCACGCGAGGTCGGCGGTGCACCAGTGCACGTCGTCCGGCTTGACGTCGAAGTGCGCCCAGTGCGCCCAGTGCGCGTGTGTCAGGTAGCCCCCGGAGGTGTGCACCAGCCCCTTCGGCTTCCCGGTCGTGCCGGAGGTGTAGATGATGAAGAGCGGATGCTCCGCGTCGAAGGCCTGCGGCGCATGGACCGCGGGCTGGGCGTCGACGAGGTCGTGCCACCACACGTCGCGCCCGTCGGTCCACGGCACCTCCGAGCCGGTGCGCCGCACCACCAGCACGTGCGTGAGCTCCGGCAGGTCGGCGGCGGCCTCGTCCGCGGTGGATTTCACCTCGACGGCGGCGCCGCGGCGGTACTGACCGTCGCTGGTGACGAGGAGCGTCGCGCCGGTGTCCTGCAGCCGGAAGCGCAGCGCCTCGGCCGAGAACCCCCCGAACACCAGCGAGTGCACCGCGCCGATGCGCGCGCACGCGAGGGTGACGACCACGGTCTCCACGAGGACGGGGAGGTAGATCACGACGCGGTCCCCGGGACCGACCCCCAGCGCGGTGAGGGCGTGCGCGGCCTGCGCCACCCGCCGGTGCAGATCGGCGTAGGTCACCGTCGTCCGGTCACCCGGTTCGCCCTCGAAGTGCAGGGCGACCTTCTCCCCCCGGCCGGCCGCGACGTGGCGGTCGATGCAGTTGACCGCCACGTTGAGCGTCCCGCCGGCGAACCACCGCGCCGCCGGCACCGCGGCCCCGTCGGGCTCGGGCGGCTGCCAGTCCAGCACCGTGTGCCACGGCTGCGCCCACTCCAGTCGCGCCGCCGCATCCGCCCAGAACGCCAGCGGATCGGCCGCGGCGGCCGCGTACGCGTCGGCGGTCACGTTCGCCTGCGCGGCGAACGCGGCCGGTGGCGGGTAGGTGCGGGATTCGACCAGGCGCGCCTCTTCCGTCATGTCCATCGCCGCAGCAGACGCCGTTCCAGCAGGCTCAGGATCGCGTTGGAGAGCGCGCCGAGGACGGCGAGCACGAGGATCGTCAGGATGATGCGATCCACGCGGCCGGTCTGCTGGGAGTAGATGAGCAGGTAGCCGAGCCCCATGGAGGCGGCGATGAGCTCCGCAGCGACGAGGAAGAGCCATGCCTGGGCCATCGCCAGGCGCAGACCCGAGACGAGGGAGGGGATGACGGCCGGCAGCTGGACGGTGCGGAAGAGCTCCCAGCCGCGCAGGCTGAACGAGCGGCCCATCTCCACCAGCTGCGCGTCCACGTGCCGGAGCGCCCCGGCGACGGTGGTGAACACCGGGAAGAACGCGCCGATGGCGATGAGGGTGACCTTGGAGTCCTCGCCGATGCCCATCCACAGCAGCAGCAGCGGCACGAGGGCGAGCGACGGGATCGCGCGGAGCGCCGCGAGGGACGGGCTGAACAGGATGTCGCCGGTGCGCGTCAGCCCGATCACCGCCGCCGCCCCGATGCCGACGGCCGACCCGATCGCGAACCCGAGGAGCACGCGCTGCACGGAGATCGCGACGTGCAGCCAGAGCTCGCCGGTGCGGGCCATCTCGACGGCGGCCGTGACGACGGTGGCCGGCGAGGGCAGGCGGTAGGCGGGGACGATCCCGGTGGCCGAGACGATCTGCCAGGCCACCAGCAGCAGCACCGGCACGACGAGGCCGCCGGCGATGCGCACGCCGGGGCGGCGCCAGAACGCGCGGCCGAGCGCCGGCGCGGTGCCGGCGCTCGGGGCGAGCACGGGAGGTGTCCCTTCGCGAAGGGTGGTCACTGCGCCGCCGCCGCCTTGCGTGCGAAGGCGTCGTGGACGATGCTCTCCAGCGCGGCGTCGACCGCGTCCTTGCCGCCCTGCACCGAGCCGGACTCGACGAGCACGGGAGCGATCTTCTCCAGCACCGCGATCTGGTCATCGCCCGGCACACCGCTGACGTCGAGGTTGGAGCGCTCGGTGATCACCGTGGTGGCCACGTCCGGATCGATGCCGGCGACCTCGGCCAGGAGTGCGGCCGTCTCCTCCGGGTTCTCCAGCGCCCACACCCGGGCCTGCTCGTACGCGTCGACGACGACCTGCGCGAGATCGGCGTGGTTGTCGATGAAGTCCTCCGTGGCGTTGAGGAAGCCGTAGGAGTTGAAATCGACGTTGCGGTAGAGCAGCTCGGTACCGGACTCGGCCTCGGCGGCCGCCATGATCGGGTCCAGGCCCGCCCACGCGTCGACGGAGCCGGCATCGAGGGCGGCGCGGCCGTCGGCGTGCTGCAGGTTCTGGTGCTGGACGTCGGCGATGGTGAGCCCCTCGGTCTCCAGGGCCTGCAGCAGGAAGAAGTAGGGGTCGGTGCCGGGTGTGGCCGCGATGGACTTGCCGGCGAGGTCGGCGACGGAGGTGATGTCGCTGCCGGCGGGGACGACGAGGGCCGACCACTCCGGCTGCGAGTAGACGTCGATGACCTTGATGGGCGAGCCGTTGGCCCGCGCCAGGAGCGCGGCCGAGCCGGCGGTGGAGCCGACGTCGATGGAGCCGGCGCGGAGGAACTCGTTCGCCTTGTTGGACCCGGCCGACTGCACCCATTCGACCGTGACGTCGTCGCCGAGCGCCTCCTCGATGAAGCCCTGATCCCGGACGACGAGGCTGAGCGGGTTGTAGGTGGCGAAATCGAGCGACAGGGTGTCGGTCGACCACTCCACGGTCTCACCGGAGTCGCCGGAGGGGGCCGGCGCCGCCTGGGCGTTCTCGCCGGCGAGGCAGCCCGTGGTCACGAGCATCATCGCGCCGGCGATCGCGAAGGCGGGAACGATACGGCGGGTCAGGGTGCTCATCGGGTCTCCTCGAGGGCGTGGGAATGGGTGGGGACGCCGAGCTCCTCCAGGAGCTCGGCACGCAGGGCGGTGAAGGCGGAGGCGCCGCGATCGCGCGGCCGGTCACCGGGCACCTCGACCACGCGCGCGATCGAGGCGGCACCCCCGGTCACCGTGCGCAGCACCACGACGCGATCGGCGAGGTACAGCGCCTCCTCCACGTCGTGGGTGACCAGGACGACGGTCGTCGGGCGTGAGGCGTGGATGTCCAGCAGCAGATCCTGCATCCGCAGGCGCGTGAGGGCGTCCAGGGCGCCGAACGGCTCGTCCAGGAGCAGCACCTCGGGGTCGCGCGCGAGGGCGCGGGCGAGCGAGGCACGCTGGGCCATTCCCCCCGAGACCTCGCGGGGCCGCCGCTGCGCGGCCTGCTCGAGGCCCACGAGGGCCAGGAGCTCGCCGACCCGCTCACGGGCGCCGTCGCGCGAGCGGGTGCGCGGCAGGCCCAGCGCGACGTTGTCCGCGAGGGCACGCCAAGGCAGGAGGCGGGGGTCCTGGAACGCGACGGCGGTGCGCTCGTCGGTGTCGCGGACGGCCGTGCCGTCGACGGTCAGGGCTCCCGCCGTCGGCGTGTCGAGTCCCCCGAGCAGCCGCAGCAGCGTCGACTTGCCGCATCCGGACGGACCGATGACGGCGACGATCTCCCCGGCACGGATGTCGAGGTCGACGCCGGTGAGGACGACGTGCGCGCCCTCGGGCGTGACGAAGGTGCGGCCGACGCCCGCGAGCGCCACGGCGCCGCGTGCGAAGGGCGGCACGACGGGCGGCACGACGGGCGCGGGCGCGGCGGAGACGGCGACGGACATGACCCCAGCCTGCCGAGCGCGAGGCGCGACGGCGATTCGGGCGTAATGTGACGCAACGATCGCGCCGAGGACCGCCCGGCTCAGCGTGCGGCCAGCGCCACGACCTCCTCGGCCGCCGTCGCGACGTCGTCGTTCACGACGCGGAAGTCGAACTCGCCCTGGGCTGCCAGCTCCGTGCGCGCGGTGCGCAATCGGCGGGCGCGCTCCTCGGCGTCCTCGGTGCCGCGGCCCACCAGCCGGTGGACGAGCTCGTCCCAGCTGGGCGGGGCGAGGAAGACCAGCGCCGCCGACGGATCGGCGGCGCGGACCTGGCGCGCGCCCTGCAGGTCGATCTCCAGCAGCACCGTGCCACCCTCGCCGAGCACCCGTTCGATGGGTCCCCGCGGCGTGCCGTAGCGATGGCGGTTGTGCACGGTCGCGTGCTCCAGGAGCGCGCCGGTCTGGATCAGGCGATCGAACTCGGCGTCGTCGACGAAGAAGTAGTGCTCGCCGTCGACCTCGCCCGGGCGCGGCGGGCGCGTCGTGGCCGACACCGAGAGGTGGATCTCGGGGTGGTGCTCCTTGATGTAGCCGGCGACGGTGCCCTTGCCGACGGCCGTCGGACCGGCGAGCACGATGAGCCGGCTGCGGCCGGGGCGTGGGCGAGGCTCGGGCCAGCGACGGTCGAGGAAGTCCTGCAGCTCCCGGCGCTGGCGTGCCCCGAGGCCGCCGAGGCGCTTGACGGGTGAGATCGCGAGGTCGGCGAGGATGCGGTCGCGCTTGCCTTCGCCCACCGCCGGGATGGCGGTGAGGAACTCCGGCACGCGCATCGCCCCGGCCGGCGAGCCCGGATCGGCGAGCCCCCGGCGCAGCAGCTCCTGGGGGGTGATGACGCGGGTCGCGACGTCGCGCTTGAGCGCGGCGCGCGCGCGGCGAGCGGCCACGGCACGGCGGGATGCGGCCGCGCGATCGACCTCGGGCGGGCGGCGGGCCTCGGTCATGCCCGTCCTCCTCGGTTCGGGGCCTCTCGGTAGAGCTCGGCACGCGCCTCGATACGGGTGGCGAGGGCTCCGGGGCCGGCGGACAGGATGCTGCGGCTCTCGCTGGCGATGACCTGCGACGCGACGTAGCCGAACAGGCGGCCGAGCTCGGCAGGATCGGCGCCCTGCGCGCCGAAGCCGGGAGCGAGGAGGGGTGCGCCGGCGAGCACGATGTCGGTCAGGCCGAACGCACGGCGATCGACCGTCGCCCCCAACACCAGACCGATCGACCCGAGCGCGCCGGGAAGCCCCACGTTCGCCGCCGCGACGTCGCGCGCGACGCGGGCGGCCACGCGCTCCCCCTCATCGGCGGAGTCGTCGTCGACGAGGGCACGCTGCACGATCGCGGCCTCAGGGTTGCTCGTGGCGGCCAGGACGAAGGCGCCCTTGCCGGCGCGCAGGGCGTGGCGGAGGGTCGCGTGCAGCGCGTCGGGCCCGAGGTACGGGCTCAGGGTCACGGCATCCGCCTCCAGCGGGGAGCCCGGTGCGAGCCACGCGGCGGCGTAGCCGTCCATGGTCGTGCCGATGTCGCCGCGCTTGGCATCGGCGATGACGAGGAGATCCGCCGCGCGAGCTGCGGCCAAGACGTCCTCCAGGGCGGCGTAGCCGGCCGCGCCGAAGCGCTCGTAGAACGCCACCTGGGGCTTCACGATCCCCACGCGCCCGGCGGCGGCCTCGACGACGCGCAGTCCGAAGTCGCGGACGCCCTGCGCCGAGACCTCCAGCCCCCACGCCGTCAGCAGCGCCTCATGCGGGTCGATGCCCACGCACAGCGGTCCGTGAGCGCTCAGCGCCGCGCCCAGTCGCTGCCCGAAGGTGATCACGCGCGACCGGCCCGGTCGAGGGCGTACTCCTGGAGGCTGCGCACGCGGAATCCCTCGCCGAGGACGCCCAGTGCGCTCACCGCCGCGCCGAGGACGGCCATCGTCGTGAACAGCGCCTTGTCGGCGGCGACGGCCGCGGCACGGATCTCGTAGCCGTCCGCGCGCGCGAGGCCGCCGCTGGGGGTGTTGACGATGACGTCGATCTCGCCGGCGTTGATGAGGTCGACGATGTTCGTCTCCCCCGACGCCTGGGTGGCGGAGTACTTGTTGACCACGCGCACGTCGATGCCGTTGCGCGCCAGGATCTCGGCGGTGCCCTCGGTGGCCACCAGTGAGAAGCCGAGCTCCTGCAGGCGGTGAGCGGGGAGGATGACCGCGCGCTTGTCGGCGTCGGCGACGGAGATGAACACGGTCCCCTCGCGCGGGATGCCGCCGTAGGCGGCGACCTGGCTCTTGGCGAACGCGGTCGGGAAGTCGCGGTCGATGCCCATCACCTCGCCGGTGGAGCGCATCTCAGGGCCGAGCACGGAGTCGACGGTCTGCCCGTCGGCCGTGCGGAAGCGCTTGAAGGGCAGCACGGCCTCCTTGACGGCGACCGGGGCGTCGAGCGGCACGCGCGAGCCGTCCTGGGCGGGCAGCATCCCCTCGGCCTTCAGCTCGGCGATGCTCGAGCCCGCCATGATGCGGCTGGCGGCCTTGGCCAGCGGGATCCCCAGCGCCTTGGAGACGAACGGCACGGTGCGGCTGGCGCGGGGGTTCGCCTCGATGACGTAGAGGACGCCCGCCGAGATCGCGAACTGCACGTTGAGGAGGCCTCGCACCCCCACTCCCTCCGCGATCGCCAGGGTGGCCGCGCGGACGCGGTCGATGTCGCTGCGACCGAGGGAGATGGGGGGCAGGGTGCAGCTGGAGTCGCCGGAGTGGATGCCGGCCTCCTCGAGGTGCTCCATGACGCCGCCGATGTACAGCTCGGCCCCGTCGTACAGCGCGTCGACGTCCAGCTCCACCGCGTCGTCGAGGAAGCGGTCCACCAGCAGCGGCAGGCCGGGGCCGATGATGGCCTGGTCGGCGATGCGCACGAAGTAGTCGCGCAGGCTCGCGGTGTCGTACACGATCTCCATGCCGCGGCCGCCGAGCACGAAGCTCGGGCGCACGAGCACGGGGTAGCCGATCTCCTCGGCGATCGAGACCGCGCCATCCACGTCGATCGCGGTGCCGTTGCGGGGCGCGAGGAGCTCGGCACGCTCGAGCAGGCGCGAGAACAGCTCGCGCTCCTCGGCCAGGTCGATGGCCTCGGGGCTCGTGCCGAGGATCCGGTAGCCGGCGTCCTGGATGCCCTGGGCAAGGCCCAGCGGCGTCTGCCCGCCGAGCTGGCAGATGACGCCGAGGATCTCGCCGGAACCCGACTCGGCGTGGAGGATCTCCAGCACGTCCTCGAGCGTCAGGGGCTCGAAGTACAGCCGGTCGGAGGTGTCGTAGTCGGTGGACACCGTCTC
>CAZBZR010000030.1:1070-28862 GCA_964496445.1 uncultured Microbacterium sp. | reverse complement strand
CGACCTGAGGAATTCCGATGAGCAACTCTGGGGAATTTCGATGAGCGCCATCACCGTGTAGTTCAGATCACTCAGCACCCGTCCGGCGCCAAGATCCCACTCCGGGACCTCCCCGTCGTCGAACCTGACCGGAATGAGCCACGTCCGCCCCGGCGGCATCTTGCGGAACTCGTCGACCGCGAGTGTCAGCTCCTCGTTCATGTGCGTTTTCGTCTTCGCGCGGGAGTTGTCCGAGAAGCATGCGAGGAAGACCAGCGACCCGGTTTGAATGGCCGTGCGAATCTTCGCCTTCCAAGCATCGCCCGGGCCCAGTGACTTGCGGTCGCGCCAATAGGGGATCTTCGCCGCCTCCAGCACCGAACAGAGCTGGTCAACTTCCGCGCTGTCCTCGTGAACGTATGACACGAACACGTGCTTCGCTTCGTCCTGGGTCACGGGGTCAGCATAGGGTCGCCAGACTCTTCGTCCGGGGACCCTGAGGGCGTGCGCGCGTCCTGTTACCGGTCGTTGAGCGGGCCGCGTGCTCGGCGAACGAGAATACGCCTGCAGCGGGTTCTCCCGCGACGATAGCCGCGTCGGTCGCTGGGGTGTGCTCGACCGTTGCTAACGGCAGGCCGCGTTCTCGAACTCGTCGCGGTCGATCGCTCGCAGTTCCAGAGTCTTCGCTTTCACTCGGCACGCAGAAGGACCGCTCCGCGGGCAACACCGGCATTGTCTGGACGGGCGAACCGTGGGACAACGATCGCGCAACGTAAACGTTGGAGTCCCGCGATCAAGGGCACGGGGGCTCGGTTCGATCGTGTTGATGTCGAGGCTCTCGCCGCGCGGGCGGTCGCCGACGCGGATGCGCGGTCGACGGGCAGCGCGGGCCGGTACAGCCTGCTCGACCTCCGCGCGGGTGCCGTACGTGCCGTGGCCGGTTCGGGCTTGGTTGCGTCGCGCGCCAACTTCGACCCGCTAGTCAGCGAGGTGGTGGACCGGGCGAGATCCGAGTCGGTCGTTCCTGCCCGGGGAGAACGTGCCCGATCACCTGAAGGGGCTGATGGCCGACGGCACGGTGAAGGCGAAGCTGCGTCTCTCGAGCCGCCTCGACGCACTCGCTACTCCCGGAGCGCCCGCTGATTCGCGCCTGATCAGAAGAGTGTTTGATGCCCTCGGCGCGCTTGACACCGAGCAGTCGGTAGCGGCGGCGGCGATCGCGGGCTCGGACGGGCTGGTCGAGGTCACCGGGCCGGTGGGGACGGGCAAGACGACGATGCTCCGCGTCGCGCGGGCTGTCGTCGCCGCGCAGCGGCGGCGGATGCTGATGGTCGCGCCGACGAATAAGGCAGCCGTCGTCGCCGGGCGCGAGATCGGCGCGGAGGCATCGAGCATCCACGCCCTTCTCCACGATCATGGATACCGCTGGGACCGCGCCACGGGAATGGACGAGTGGACAAGGCTGCGACCCGGCGACACCGACCCCACCACCGGCACCCACTACCCGGGGCCGCGAACGTTTGTGCTGGGCACGGGTGACAGGCTCGTAATCGATGAGGCCGGGGTGGTCGACCTGCACGCCGCGAACGCCCTGACCGAGCTTGCCCTCGAACACTGCGTCGGCCTCGCCTGGGTTGGCGACCCGCGTCAAGCTCTTCCCGTCGGCCACTGCGGTGCGATGGCGGCCGCGACCCGTCGCGCCACGACCCGGGTGGAGCTCGGTACCGTCCACCGCTTCACCGACCCTGCCTACGGCGCCATCACCCTGCGACTGCGCGACGCCCATACCCGCGAACAAGCGATCGGCGTCGCCTCCGAGCTCGTTGCGCGCGGCCACATCCACGTCGTCCGTTCCACCACCGAAGCCGCTCTGTTCGGCGACGGACTCGACTACCTCGGAAGGCCCCGCTCGTCGGGAGGGTCGCAGTCGTGGTTCATGGCGGCACTCGCTGCGGCCGGGCTTGAACGGATGACGGTGCACGACCTGCGGCACACCGCCGCGTCGCTCGCGATCAGTTCAGGTGCGAACGTGAAGGCGGTGCAGCGGATGCTGGGACATGCGTCTGCCGCGATGACACTTGACGTCTATGCCGACCTCTTCGATGACGATCTCGATACGGTGCGGCAATCGCGCGTCTGTAGGTTCCTCGACGGCGGCGGTGTCGCACTGGCGGCCTAGTTGTCGCTGCGTGACTTCGATTCTCGCCGCACCGGCATCCCCGCGACCTTCGCCCACGAGCGTAAATTCTTGCCCATCGTGTAGCGGGTCGAATCGGCCCAACCTGCTCGTTGGGCGACTGCTAGAAGTTCGCCTAGTTCGGCAGCGCCTGCCGTGGGATCGGCAGCGAGCCGTTCGAGCGCGGACCGAACTCCGTCCGCACGCTCCATGGCAATGCGCAGACGAGTCCCATTGATTGTTCCGTCGGGGTTCAACGACTCCGTGTCGGCCATCGTCAAGTCGCCCGATTCCGACACCGACACCAAACCAAGCTCGAGGAGATCCCGGCTTGCGGAGGTCACCGCGCGGCCTTCATGGACGTTGACGATTCTGTCGCGGCCTATCCTGCGTAAAAGATCGACAGACGGACCCGGGGAGCGCTGAGGGAAGACCCCCGCGGTTCGCTGGCGCGCCGATGCAGTAAAGAGGCCAGCTCCGGGACGGCTGGGTGCCGTCGAGATAGTGGACTTGCTCCAAGTCGCCAAGCCTGCGTAGTCAAACCAGGCGGCAAAGATGCGAGCATAAGTCGCCCAAGTCTTCTCTGCTACCTCCACTGCCGGGAAGCTTCCAGGGAGCCCGCGTGCGAAGCTACCAATCGGTACCTCGCCGCCGTGCTGTTCCGCGAGACGCGTCAATGTCGAGTAGGCACGGTGCCGGCGAAGCGAGGACGCGACGCGCAGGCGAACTTCTTGTTCACGATTGCTCGCGTTCGCGATGTCGCTGCTCAGTCGCACGCGGTTGGGTTCTTGAGCGATCACGCCGAAAAGCCGAAGCTCTCGCGCCACGTTGAATATCACGTTCTCCGAGGTCTTCATATCGCGGGCGAGATTAGCAACCGAAGCGTCTCCACCCACCGCAACAACCTGTCTCAAGAGCCTCGACACTGACGCGGGTACCTGTCGAAGGATGTACGAGTCCTCGATCGGTACTCGGCCGGTGTTGAGGAAGTCGCGGAACGTGTCCCAGTAGGTGTCGAGCTTCTCACCGACTTGAATGATTAGGCGGCGGTCCAGTAGCGATTGCACGGCGGGCGGCGACACCTTTTCCATCACTTCCGAGGCTGGAATTGGAGCGAATCTCGCAATGTACTTGATCCCTTCAAGCTCGCTCGGTTGAAGTTCAGCGAGGTCCGCCTCGAACAGTGCCTGAACGTTGAGACCCTCGCTGAGGAGACTTTCCTGCGTCTGTCCGGCCCTAAGTTCGCGAAGGATGTGTCCCGCCAGCTTCTTGAACAGCCACGGTAGGCCCTGCGAATACTCCCGGAGTCGTTGTCGAAGATCGCGCACGAGCTTCGCCTCCAGGCTCTTGTCCAGCCGGCGGAGAAGCGCATCGATCTCGCGAGCGTCGAGCGGCCCTAGGTTGATCACCATGCTCTGGGCCCGGATGTCGTCGCGAAGTCGGTACGGGTGGCTCTCTGTCCAACTAACTAGGTCAGTTTTCCATGCGAATCCGACTACCAGGGGTTGTCCAAGGTCCCGAACGGAAAGAGCAAGGTTCCTAAACTCCCGCGTCAGCGCTTCGTTCGCGAACACGTTTTCGAATTGATCGAAGAACAGCATTAGCGGACTCGGGTCAGGCCTCCACGCCGCCTGTTTCAGTGTGTCTAGACTGCTCGCCAAACTCGTCCAGGCAGCTCCGGCGGCAAGCTGCAGCCGCCCCGACCTTTCAGCCCTGCCTGCCAGTTCCCGAATCGCGGCGACCACATAGTTTGGGTGGTTGGCTGTGCGGCTGTCCAGAACTAGCGCTACTCCGCCGGCATCCTCGACGCGCCTCTTCAGTGTGAGCGCCAAGCTGCTCTTGCCCCAGCCTGACTGCGCATTCACTACGAAGGCCCCGGCCGCGTCGGAGAGGACGGGTTCCAGATCCTTGATCAGTTGCTTTCTACCCACAAAGAAGGTCGGCGAAGCCGGCAACTGGTACTCGAAGTCCGACCGGCTGCCCTGGACTTCTACAAGCACTGGCACGTCTGTCGGCGTTGTTGTCGCTCGATGCGCCGGTTGAGTTGAATGGTTCGCATCTCTCGCCGACAAGCCAATGCCGTAGGCCGATTCCTGGATCAGCTCGATGACTTTCGTGGGCACGGCTCCGTCTGCCGCCCAGACTGCGAGTTCGATCGCGACTCGCAGATCCGGGTCCAGAATCTTGACTGCTTCGTACACGCCATGCTCAGTAATGAAAATCGCTGAATCAGACGTGATTAGGTCGTCGAGCGAACGAGGAGGGGGCACTGTGAGTCCCGCTGCACGCGTGTGGTCAAAGACCGCATCCGCGTCCAGGTAATGGAACCCGGCATCTGCCTTCTCAATCGTGCGAGCTTGCTCGGCCCCCTGCTGAGTTAGTCGCGGGAGGGCGAAGAAAAAGCCGTCGGCGTCTCGGCCTTGCAGCCGCGCGACAACCAGCTTCCCGTAGAAGGCGTCCACCTCCTTGGCTCTAACGGGAGCGGTGTATGCCTTGCACTCTGCAAGACCTAGCCGCTTCGAAAGGCGGTGGTTAACAGAGATGTCGATCTCGATACCGTCCGCTGTCACATTGAGGCTAGAGATGTTGGGGTTCTCATAGCCCAGCTGGAACAGCAACCGTGCAATGAATTGCTCGAAGAGGTGACCCTTCGCGTTGTCTGACCCCTTGGATGAGTCGCCTTCAGCGAGAACGAGTACAGACCGCTCCGAGATTCGCACTGTCGACACAATGTGAAGACTAGCGCCGGGGTTCAGAAGGTTCCCATGCGCTGACGCATGCCGGCCCTTTGCGGTGTGTCTCCGATCTATGCACCATCGAATGCAAACGTGGTCCGACTCAGGCCGGGAAGCGGAGCGCTCGAGCGGTGATGTTGTCGCGGTGAGAGCGTCGTCAGGACTCATCATCGAGTCGCCGTTCACGGACATACTCATCATCCATGTTGCGGCGCATGTGTGTGATCGCAGCGCTACGTCCCGTGAGCTGTGGGCAAGATGTGGGCAAAACCTGAAACTAGCTAGCCAGCCCGGCCCGCAATCCCTTGCAAATACTGGGATCACCGCGCTCAAGGTGTCGACGCGACGGCGGGAGTCGAACCCGCAACGCTCCCGGGTATGAACCGGGGCCCGGGACCACCCGGACGCCGCGATGCAGCCCACGGTAGCCGCGCCCGCCGACAGGGGCGAGGACATGACGGAGCGTTTCGGCGCATGTCGTAACGTGGACCAATGGCGACGGCGGCGCGGCGGGGAGCTCTCGCGATCGTCGCGGCCGTCGCGCTGATCGGCCTCGGCGCCGGGGTCGGGATCGTGGTGGGCGACGCCATCGGGATCCGCACCGCACCGGCCGACGTGCTCGAACCGCAGCTCGGCGCTCCGACGCCCGTGACCGAGCCGGTCGCGCCGCCGGAGTTCGCACGCATCGACGCCCCCGACACGGAGCGGATGCGCGTGGCGCTCGACGCGCTGGGCGAGGCCGGAGCATCCGTCGGCGCGGGGATCGCAACCCTCACCGTCACCGCCGGCCCCGGCGATGACGCCGACGACTCCTATCTCCTCACCGGAACCCCGGCGGTGCTCCGCATCGAGGCGGCGAGCGAGGCGGGCGCGGTGCGGGGCGTGTACGACCTCGCCGCGCGCGTGCGCGCCGGCCGCGACGTCGCCGAGCGCCTGGGGGAGGAGGTGGGCTCGCGGCTGCCGTTCCGCATGGCCGACCTCGGGGCGGTGGGGGTCACCCCGGATGCGGCGGAGTGGCGCCCGGGAACGGACTACTCCCATGCCTCCCGGGCGTTCGCCGACGTGCTGCTGCCGCGGGCGCCCAACGTCGACGAGACGGCACTCGCGGCGGCGGAGGCGGACTTCGAGACGTTCCTGCGCCGGTCGCTCGCCGACGGGTTCACGGCGATCGCCTTCCCCGGGTTCGTGGAGTTCCTCACCTTCGAGGACCACCATCCGGTCTACGCCGAGCGCGACCGGCACAAGGACCAGGCGCTCGCCCTGCGTGAGGCGTTCGGTCGGATGTGGGAGCGGGCAGACGAGCTCGGCGTGGACATATTCCTGCGGACGGATATGCTCGCGCTCACCGGCCCGCTGGAGGCGTACCTCACCGAGCGGTTCGGCGGCCTGGACACGACCTCACCGGAGTTCTGGGACGTCTACGCCACCGGGCTCGACGAGCTCTATGCCGCGGCGCCCGCCCTCGACGGTGTGCTCGTGCGCATCGGCGAGGCCGGCGACGTGTACGACGTCGACGGCTGGGACGCCTACTCCAAGCTCGCCGTGACGGATGCCGAATCGGTGCGGGCGATGCTCGGGGCATTCACGAGGCAGGCCGAGGCATCCGGTCGCGAGGTCATCTTCCGCAGCTGGAGCGTCGGGGTGGGCGCCGTCGGCGACATGCACACCGACGCGGAGGCGTACGCCGAGGTGCTCGACGGCATCGACTCGCCCGCGCTCATCGTCTCGACCAAGTACACCCTCGGCGACTTCTACAGCTGGCTGCCGCTGAACGACACCCTGCGGGGCGGCGAGCAGCGGCGCATCGTGGAGTTCCAGAGCCGGCGCGAGTTCGAGAACTTCGGCGCCTTCCCCAACGACCTCGGTCCCGAGTATCAGCAGGCGCTGCAGACGCTCCTGGCCGCCAACGACCGCATCGACGGCGTCTGGGTGTGGACGCAGGACGGCGGTCCGTGGCGCGCGGGCCCGATGTCGCTGCACCTGAAGACCGGGATGTGGCAGCTCGCCCAGCTCAACACGCAGCTCGCGCTCGCCCTCGCGCGCGACCCCGCCGCCGATGTGGCGGAGGTCACGCAGAACTGGGCACGCGAGTTCTTCTCGACCGACCCCGCGACGGTCGAGGCGATCACCGCGGCGATGGCCCTCTCGCGGGAGCCGATCGCCGAGGGCATGTACCTCGAACCCTTCGCCCGCCAGCGGGTGTTCGCGCTGGGCCTGGAGCCCCCGCCGATGATGTGGCTGTTCGAGTGGGACATCGTCACCGGCGACAGCGCCGTGCTCGACGTGCTCTACACCCTCGTGAAGGACGACGCCGCTGCGGTGCTCGCGGCGGGCGCGGATGCGGTGGCCGCCGCCGAGCGGATGCGCGATCTCGTCGCCGCCACCGACCCGGGCGCGTGGCGGGAGCCCGGGCTGCACCGGGCGTTCGTGGACACCCTCGCGTACGAGGTCGACACCCTGCGGGTGCTCGACGCGTACCGCGCGGTGATCCTCGCGCAGGGGGAGTGGCACGACACCCTCGACCCCGCTGCGCATGCCGCGTGGGCCGAGGCTCGCGACGCCTTCACGGCACTCGCGGCGGCCCACGCCGCCCGCTTCGACGGCGACGTGCAGCATCCGCCGTTGAACCTCACCGCCGCCGAACTCGGCATCGAGCGCACCGACCGTGACCTGGCGATGGCGTGGTTCGCCCGAGTACTGCTGGTGCTCGCCGCGGCGTGGGTCGTGATCGGGATGCTGTCGGCCCGCACCCGCCTCGTCGGCCGGCCCGGCGCCGCGGCATCGCGCGCGACGTGGCTCGCGGCGACCCGGCCGTGGCGCGCACGGGAGTCGACGCTCGGGATGCTGGCGCTGGACCGCTGGCTGCTGATCGTCGTCCCCGGCGCGCTGCTCGTGGCGACGCGGGCCGTGCAGACCTCGTTCCTGGGCTGGGTGCACCTCGCGGTCGTGCTGGGGGCGTGGATCGTGTTCGCCGGCGTCATCCGCCTCGTGCTGTGGCGGCGCTCGCCGTGGCCGGTCATCGCCGCGGTGGGCGGGGTCGTCGTGCTCCGCTGCATCCTCACCCTCGCAACGCTGTCGTTCACCGGACCCGGCGGGTACTGGTTCGCGTTCTGGACCGACCCGGCGCGGCGGACCGCCTACATCGCGGTGGCGTTCGCCCTGTTCGTCTGGGTCTTCGTCGCTGCCGGGTGGGCGCTCGCCGCGCAGCTCGGCGGACGCCGCGCGACCGGCGTCGTGCTCGCCGGCGTGGGGGCCGGGCTGGCGCTGCCCGCCGCGATCGTCGCCGTGGTCGGTCTCGAGCGCGCGCTGACGGCGTGGAACGACCAGCTCGGCCTCCTGCCGTGGGGGCTGTCGCGGATCCTCGGCATCACGGTCTACCTCGACATCCCGGCGTGGACCGCCGCCGCGGCGGCCGGCGTCGGCGCTGTGCTCCTCGCGGCCGGGCTCGCGCTCGCGCTGGCGGGCCGGCGCCGCGAGCGACAGGTCGCGGCTCACACGTGACTATCGACTGACCGGCGCCGGGTGAGGTGCGTCCGCAGCCTCCGAATGCTCCTGACGCCGCGGCATCCGCGGCAATACACTGACGGCGAGAGCGGGGGTGCCGCCCCTGCGAAGGGAGTGTAATGAGCGATGCCATGAGCGCGGTGCCCGAGCGCCGCCTGCTGTCCAGCTTCTCCGACTACCTCGGCGCGCAGTCCGCCGTCGACCGCCTCTCGGATGCGGGATTCCCCGTCGAGCACGTCGCCATCGTGGGGCACAACGTGCGCATCGTCGAGCAGGTCACCGGCCGCATGACCAACGGCCGGGCGGCCGGATATGGAGCCGCAACCGGCGCCTGGTTCGGTCTGCTCATCGGCCTCCTCTTCGGCCTGCTCGCGCCGATCACGGCGTGGCTGTGGCTGCTGCTGTGGGGTCTCGTGCTCGGCGCCGTGTGGGGTGCCGTCTTCGGCTTCGTCGGCCACTGGATCACCCGCGGCCAGCGCGACTTCACCTCGGCGCAGAAGCTCGAAGCCGAGCGCTGGGACGTGATGGTCGACGCCGACCAGCTGCTGAAGGCCCAGGGCGTGCTGCAGGGCGGCTCGTCGGCTCCGGCCGCTGCGGCGGCCGCTCCGGCTCCCGCGGCGCCGCCGGCCACGCCTCCGGCGATGCCGCCCGCCCCGCCGGCGAGCTGAGGCCGCGAGGTCGCAGGCTCGGAGCCGGACGCGGACCGGGGTGGGTGTCGGAGGGCGCGCCTAGACTGGAAGGGCTATGACCGACGCATCCACGCCCCTCATCGTCGGCGGTGAGCGCGGTCCGCAGTCCGGCGCGGCGCGCCCCGACGACGACCTCCTCGTCGGCCTCAACGCGCCGCAGCGCGAGGCCGTCACCTACCGCGGTCCGGCGCTGCTGATCGTCGCGGGTGCGGGGTCGGGCAAGACCCGCGTGCTCACGCATCGCATCGCGTCGCTGCTGCGCGCGCGCGAGGCGTGGCCGAGCCAGATCCTCGCGATCACGTTCACCAACAAGGCCGCCGGCGAGATGCGCGAGCGCGTGCACCAGCTCATCGGCGACCGCGCCGACGGCATGTGGATCTCCACGTTCCACTCGGCGTGCGTGCGGATCCTCCGCCGCGAGGCGCAGCAGTTCGGCTTCACGAAGGCCTTCACCATCTACGACTCCGGCGACTCCCGCGCGCTCATCAAGCGCCTGGTGAAGGAGCACGAGGGCGACGCGTTCGGCCTCACCCCCGCCGGCACGCAGAGCCGCATCTCCAAGCTCAAGAACGAACTGGCGGATGCGGAGTCCTATGCCCGCCAGGCGAACATGAACGACCCCGTGGAGCGGGTGTTCACCGAGGTCTTCGCGTCGTACCAGCGCGAGCTGCAGCGCGCGAACGCGTTCGACTTCGACGATCTCATCGGGCAGACGGTCTACCTCTTCCGCGCCTTCCCGCACGTCGCCGACGTGTATCGGCGCCGCTTCCGCCACATCCTCGTCGACGAGTACCAGGACACCAACCACGCCCAGTACGCGCTCATCCACGAGCTCACGCGTCCGGTGGGATCGGACGCCGCGCCGGTGGCCGAGTCCGGCGGCATGATGATCTTCGACGACCGCCCCGCCGAGTCCCTCCCGCCGGCGTCGCTCACGGTGGTCGGCGACTCCGACCAGTCGATCTACGCCTTCCGCGGCGCCGACATCCGCAACATCACGGAGTTCGAGCGCGACTACCCGGGCGCGAAGGTCGTGCTGCTGGAGCAGAACTACCGCTCGTCGCAGAACATCCTCTCGGCCGCCAACGCCGTCACCTCCCACAACTTCGCCCGCAAGGACAAGAAGCTGTGGACGGATGTCGGCGCGGGCGACCCGATCAACGGCTTCACCGGCTACTCGCAGCACGATGAGGCGCAGTTTGTCGCCGACGAGATAGACGCGCTCCGCAAGGGCGGTGTGCCTTACTCGCAGATGGCGGTGTTCTACCGCACCAACTCGCAGTCCCGCGCGCTGGAGGAGATCTTCATCCGCTCGGCCGTGCCGTACAAGATCATGGGCGGCACGAAGTTCTACGAGCGCGCCGAGATCAAGGACGCGCTCGCCTACCTCGTCGCCGTGGCCAACCCCGCCGACGAGATGGCCGTCCGCCGCATCCTCAACAAGCCGCGCCGCGGAATCGGCGACGTCACCGAGACCGCGATCGCGCGCTACGCCGCCGAGGAGGGCATCACCTTCCGCGACGCGCTGGCCAACGCCTCCGCCCTCGGCGTGGGGCCCAAGCTGCAGCAGGCCATCGCGCACCTGGATGCGGTGCTGGCCGAGGCATCCGAGATCATGCTGCCGTCCTCGGGCGAACTCGCTCCGCCCACCTCAGTCGCCGAGGGTCTCACGCTGCTGCTGAACAAGTCGGGCTACTTCGACGCGCTGCGGATGAGCAAGGACCCGCAGGACGAGGCACGCCTGGAGAACCTCGACGAGCTCGTGGCCGTCGCGCGGGAGTTCGCGCGCAACACGCCCGAGGGCACGATCATCGACTTCCTCACCGAGGTCGCCCTCGTCGCCGATGCCGATGACCTCGACGACGCGTCGGGATCGGTGTCTCTCATGACGCTGCACACCGCCAAGGGCCTCGAGTACGACGCCGTGTTCCTCACCGGCGTCGAGGAGGACCTCAGCCCGCACCGCATCTCGGCGGGGGAGCCCGGCGGCCCGCAGGAGGAACGGCGCCTGTTCTACGTCGGCATCACGCGCGCCCGCAAGCGCCTCTACCTCTCGCTCGCGATGACCCGTGCGCAGTTCGGCGAGGTCTCCGTCGCGATGCCGAGCCGCTTCCTGCAGGAGATCCCGGCCGACCTCATCGACTGGCGCCAGTCGCCGGGAGACGTGAATTCCCGCGGCGGCATGCAGTCGCGCGCGCTCAACGCGCGGCCTCGTCGTCCGGGTCAGAACCGGTACGGCGACGACCTCCTGCCGAAGTCGACGGCGATCGACAAGTTCCCCAATCGCATCCCGGCGAAGGTGCGCGACAACGGCGATCTCGAGCTGGCCGCGGGCGACCGCATCCGGCACGACGACTTCGGTGAGGGCCGCGTCGACGCGATCACCGGCGAGGGCGCCAAGCGCGTCGCGCACGTGCGATTCGAGAAGGTCGGAGCCAAGAAGCTCCTCGTGAAGATCGCGCCGATCACCAAGCTCTGAGGCACGCGCGGCAAGCGGCGTCTAGGCTGGCGGGGATGGCTCTGTTCTCCCGCCGCAAGAAATCCGACGCCGACGCCGCGCCCGTCGAGGGCATCGAACCGGGCGAGCAGCCCGTCGACCCCGCGACCGAGCCCGGCCCGGCCGCCGCACCGGATGCGCCTGCCGAGGCCGCGCCCGAGGTGTCGATCTCGCTGTCCGCGTTCCGCGGCGTGGGGGCCGCCGAGCCGGCCGCCCCCGCGGCATCCGCCCCCGGCGCATCCGCCCCCGGCGCATCCGCCCCCGGCGCATCCGCCCCGCAGGGTGAGCCGATCCCGCCCCGGCGCCAGGTGCCGGCGGAGGCCCCCGCGCCCACCGAGACCGTGCCGGGGCTCCGTGACAACGTGCTGCTGAAGGAGGCGCTAGCGAGCCTGTCGGTGCCGCCGAGCGGACCCGAGCTCATGAACGTCGTGCGGCAGCTGCTGCAGGGGCACGTGTTCCTGCGCGTGCAGGGCGATGCCCGCGAGCTGCTGTCGCAGGGCAAGTCGCTGCCGCTGTCGGTGGCCTCGCTCGGCGACAAGCGGTACATGCTCGTCTACAGCGGCGGCGCTGCGCTGCGCGACAGCGTGCAGGCCGACGGCAACGCGAAGACCTCGGCGATGGGGCAGCCCGTGCTGGCGGTGCTCCGGCATGCGCTCGACGGCGACTACGAGGGCATCATCGTCGACAACAACTCCGGGCCGGCGCGCGCCGTGCTGCCCCGCGGCGTCCTGGAGCGGGCGATCAAGGACGCCGAGGAGACGCTGCGGATCAAGACACTGCTCGCGGCGCCGCGCACCGAGGCCACCGCATCCGAGGTCGTCGCAGCGCTCGCGGAGGCGCCGCTGTGGATCGCGGTCAAGCGCGACGGCGACGCGGGCGCGATCGGCGTGGCGGAGACCCGCACCTCCGACGGCGAGCGCTACCTCGAGGTGTTCTCGCACCCGCTGGAGGCCGTCGCGCTCGGCCGGGGCGATGCATCCGCGCCCATCACCTCGACGCAGCTCGCCACGGCCCTCGCGAAGGATCCGCAGCTCACCGGGCTGCTGGTGAACCCGGGCGGCCCGTGGATCCGCCTCGACCGCGGCCAGCTCGCCCCCTTCCTCGCCCTCGCGGGCTGACCCCGCGCCGCCCGGCGCCCGGTGCCCCTCCCGCTCTCCCACGGTTCGGCGAGACCGGGGATTCTCGGCGAGCCCGAGGGCGTCGCCCTGGGTTTCGCCGAGAATCCCCGGTCTCGGCGAATGGGACGGGCGGGACGGGTGGGGCGGGCGGGCGGGTGGGGCGGGAGGGGGCTAGCGTTGGGGGGCATGGCGTCCCCGCGGATCACCCTCCCCGTGCCCGGCCCCTCCGGTGAGCGGGAGGTGAGCATCTCCAACCCCGATCGCGTCCTATGGCCCGAGCCGGGCATCACCAAGCGCGAGCTCGCGGAGTACATCGTCGCGGTCGCCGAGCCGTTCCTCGCCGCCAACGGCGAGCGGCCGGTGTCGCTCGAGCGCTTCCCCGACGGGGTCGAGGGCGAGAGCTTCTTCTCGAAGAACCCGCCCAAGGGCACACCCGACTACGTCCAGGCGCAGACGGTGACGTACAACAGCGGGCGGAAGCATCCGCAGATCGTGCTCACCGAGATCGCCACGGCGGTGTGGGCCGTGCAGATGAACACCGTCGTCTTCCACCCGTGGGCCTCGCTCGCCGCCGACTCCGACAACCCCATCGAGCTGCGCATCGACCTCGACCCGCAGCCGGGCACCGACTTCGCGGATGCGGTGGCCGCCGCGCACGCGCTCCGTGAGGTTCTCCGTGAGGCGGAGCTGGAGCCGTGGATCAAGACGAGCGGCAACCGCGGCCTGCACGTCTTCTGCCCGATCGAGCCGACGCACGAGTTCCTCGATGTGCGGCACGCGGTGATCGCCGCGGCTCGCGAGCTCGAGCGCCGGATGCCGGAGCAGGTCACCACCGCGTGGTGGAAGGAGGAGCGCGGCGAGCGGATCTTCGTCGACTTCAACCAGGCCAACCGCGACCGGACGATGGCCGGGGCCTACTCGCCGCGGGCGCTTCCCGGCGCGCCGGTGTCGACGCCGGTGACGTGGGACGAGCTCGACGACGTCGATCCGCGGGCGTTCACGGTGCGGAGCATCCCGGATCGTCTGGCGGAGACCGGGGATCCGTGGGCGGGGATGCAGGACCGCCCCGGCCGCATCGACACGCTCCTGCAGTGGTGGGAGCGCGACCTCGCCGACGGGCTCGGCGAGCTGCCGTTCCCGCCGGACTTCCCGAAGATGCCCGGCGAGCCGCCCCGCGTGCAGCCCAGCCGCAAGAATCCCGCGAACTGGTAGCCCCGCCCCGTCGAGTCGCCACAAAGCGTCGGATTTCCCGCCGAAAACCGACGGATGTTGGCGACTCGACCCGAAAGGGGAGGGGGTCAGGTGAGGACGGCGGCGAGGTCGTAGGCGGAGACCGTCTCCAGCTGGTCGTACGTGCACGAGGCCGCGTCGCGGTCGGGGCGCCACCGCGCGAACTGCGCGGTGTGGCGGAAGCGCCATCCCTCCAGCTGGTCGTAGCGCACCTCGAGCACCTTCTCGGGCCGCAGCTTCACGAACGACATGTCCTTGCCGGCGCCGGTGAACCGCGACTTCTCGCCGTCGCCGGTCACCGCGTTGCCGTCGTCGTCGCGCTCGACCAACGGCGCGAGCTCGTCGATGAGTTCGAGCCGGCGCCGGTCGCTGAACGCCGAGACGGCGCCGACGGGCAGCAGCGTGCCGTCGTCGCCGTAGAGGCCGACGAGGAGCGATCCCAGCCCGCGGCCGGACTTGTGGATGCGGTACGCCCAGGCCACGACATCCGCGGTGCGGGCGTGCTTGATCTTGAACATCGTCCGCTTGTTCGGCGCGTACGGCTGGGCGAGGGGCTTGGCGACGACGCCGTCGAGGCCGGCGCCCTCGAACTCCGCGAGCCAGCGGCGCGCCGTCTCGGGATCGGTGGATGTGCGGGTGAGGTGCACCGGATGCGGCACCCCGGCGAGGAGCTCCTCCAGCTGTGCTCGGCGCTCGGCGAACGGCGCGGCCTGCAGGCCGCGCTCGCCGCGAGCGAGGAGGTCGAAGGCGATGAACATCGCCGGCGTCTGCTCGGCGAGCATCGTCACGCGCGAGGCCGCCGGGTGGATGCGCTGGGTGAGCGCGTCCCAGTCCAGCCGCTGCGCCCCCGGCTCGCCGGTGGCCACGACCACCTCGCCGTCGAGGAGGCACGGCTCGGGCAGGAGCCGCGCGAAGGCCTCGACGAGCTCGGGGAAGTAGCGGGTCAGCGGCTTCGCGCCGCGGCTGCCGATCTCGACCTCGGTGCCGTCCCACGACACGAGGGCGCGGAACCCGTCCCACTTCGGCTCGTACGACAGGCCGCCCTCGACGCGGTCGGGCGCGGGGACCTCCGGAACCGACTTCGCCAGCATCGGCGCGGGGATCTCGTACGGCATGTTTCACGCCTCCAGGGTCTTCGGGCGTGCCCAGCGGGCGGGGAGGTTCGGCCCGTCCCACACCTGGATGACGCCCCATGCCGCCGCGGTGATCGGCACGGCGAGCACGGCGCCCACGATGCCGCCGACGACGGTGCCGACGGTCAGGGCGACGAGGATGACGAACGCGTGCAGCTTCATCGACCGGCCCATGAGCACCGGCTGGAGGAAGTTGCCCTCCAGCTGGTTCACCAGGACGACGACGCCGACGACGATGAGCGCGATCACGGGTCCGTTGGCCACGAGCGCGACGAGGGCGGCGAGAATGCCGGCCACCGTGGCTCCGACGATGGGGATGAAGGCGAGGAGGAACACCAGGACGCCGAGGGGGATGGCCAGCGGCACCTGGAGGATGAGGAGGCCGATCGTGATGCCGATCGCGTCGACGAGCGCCACGGTCGCGGTGCCGCGGACGTAGGCCCCGAGCACGGTCACAGTCTTGTCGCCGATGCGACGCGCCCGCACGTAGTCGTCGCCGTGGAAGGGGCGCAGGAGGAACTCCCACATCCGCGGCCCGTCCTTGAGGAAGAAGAAGAGGATCGTGATGAGCAGCACGAAACCGGTGACGAAGTTGGCCACCGCCCCGACGCCCGCCAGCGCTCCCGAGCCGAACTGCGCGCTGGTGACGAAGCCGGTGAGGGTGTCGACCCACTCGTCGATCTGATCGGGCTGCACGAAATCGAAGGGCAGGGTCTGCACCCATGCCAGGAGGCTCTGGAACCCGTCCTCCGCCTGGGAGTACAGCGCGCTCCACTGGTCGCGTACGGCCCACACGATCAGCCATCCGACCGCCGAGAGGATCACGACGATGGCGAGCAGGGTCAGGATCGTCGCGAGCAGCGACGGCACCCCGCGCCGCCGCATCCACGCCATCACCGGATGGAACGCGCACGCGAGGATGAGCGCGATCACCAGCGGGATCGTGACGAGGGTGAGCGCCTGGACGGCGTAGATGATCGCGGCGGCCACGACCACCACGACGATGACCTGCACGGCGCGGATCGCGAGCATGCCGAACCCGTCGGCCCACAGGCTCCGCGGCGGACGGGAGGAGGCGAGCTCGACCGAGGACGAGGGCTCGAGGCGGACGGCGGCCGGGGTACGACGGAACAGTCCCATGCCCCGACGCTACTGGTCGGGGCGCGGTCGTGTGCGGGGGTTGCGGCTCAGGCGAACGCGCTCATCCCGGTGATGTCGCGGCCCAGCAGCAGCGCCTGCACGCTCTCGGTGCCCTCGTAGGTGTGGATCGCCTCGATGTCGGCCATGTGCTGCATGACCCCGTTCTCGAGCAGGATGCCGTTGCCGCCGAGGAGATCGCGCGCGGATGCGGCGACCCGGCGCGCGGCGCGCGTGTTGTGGTACTTCGCCAGCGACGCCTGCGTGGGCCGCAGGCCTCCGGTGGTCTCGAGGTCGGCGAGGCGGCGGCAGTACAGCTGCATCGCGGTGAGCTCGTCGAGCATCTGGGCGAGGCGCTCCTGCACCATCTGGAACTTCGCCAGCGGCTTGCCGAACTGCACGCGCTCGGTGGCGTAGGCCAGCGCCGCCTCGTAGCACGCGGTCGCGTGGCCGAGGGCCGACCACGCGACGCCCGACCGCGTCGCGTAGAGCACGGTCGAGGCGTCTGTGAAGCTGTGCGTGCCCGGGAGCACCGCGTCGGCGGGGATCCGGACGTCCTCCAGGGCGATGTGGGCCTGGTGGATGCCGCGCAGCGACGCCTTGCCGGTGATGACCGTGCCGGTGTAGCCGGGAGTGTCCTGCTCGACGAGGAAGCAGCGGACACGGCCGTGGTCGTCGTCGCCCTGGTCCTCGACCCGCGCCCACACGAACGTGACGCCCCCGGAGGCGCCGTTGCCGATCCACTTCTTCGTGCCCCGCAGCACCCAGCCCTCGGCCGTCCGGGTGGCGACGGTCTCCAGCGACACCGAGTCCGAGCCGTGGTCGGGCTCGGTCAGCGCGAAGGATCCGAGCACCTCGCCGCGCGCGATCGGGAGGAGCCAGCGCTCCTGCTGCGCGGAACTGCCGAAGAGGGCGAGCGTGCGCAGGGCGAGGCCGCCCTGCACGGCCACGACGGTGCCGAGCGAGCCGTCGCCACGCGAGATCTCCATGTTCACCAGCCCGGCCGCCAGCGGCGAGGAGGCCGGGAGGGCCGGGTGGTCGATGCCGTCGGTGTAGAGCTCGAGCTCGCCCATGCGGCGGGCGAGGTCGAGCGGATACGTCGCGGTGTCCCAGGCCTCCTGCATCCGGGTGCCCACCTCGTCGACGAAGCGCTGCGCCCGCTCCCACACCGCGCGGTCGGCGTCGGGGATGTCGTCGAACACGGCGTAGTAGTCGGTGCCGCGGCGCGCGGTGACGTCGTAGCGCGACACGCGCTCGCCCGGAAGGTGCTCGGTCATGTACTCAGTATCGCGCAGCGCGATACCCAGTGTCACCGCGGCCGGAAGTCGGCCCGGCCGGCGACGCGTGTTAACGGATAACGCACACTCGGACCGGATCGATTGGTACTGTGGCCGCACGAGACCAGGGGGTCAGGATGTCGACGGCAGACAGCATCGGCGACCGCGTGCGCCGCATCCGGCAGGCACGCGGCATGAGCCTGCGCAAGGTCGCGCAGGAGCTCGGCGTCTCGCCGAGCCTGCTCTCGCAGGTCGAGACGGGCAAGAGCCGCCCCTCGGTGGGGATCCTCTACTCCCTCGCGGGGTTCTTCGGCGTCTCGGCCGACGAGCTGCTGGGCCTGGCCGGCACGACGCGGGTCGAGACCCCGCCGCCGGCGTGGTTCCCGCCCACGCCCGAGGTGCAGCGCGGCGTGGACAACGCCGTCATCGAGATGGAGGACGGCGTGCGGTGGGAGCGCCTGGCGGTGAGCCCGGACGGGCGGGCGGACGCGCTCCTCGTGACGTACGCGCCCGGAGCTTCCAGCGGCGAGGACGGCAAGCTCACGCGCCACTCCGGCTTCGAGCACGCCCTCATCCTCGAGGGCGAGCTCACGCTCCTGCTCGAATTCGACACGTACGTCCTCGGCCCGGGCGATTCGCTGCAGTTCGAGTCGATGCGTCCGCACGCCTACGTCAACCGCGGAACGGTCGACGCCCGCGGGGTGTGGTTCGTGATGGGGCGCCGCAGCGCCGCGCTGGATGCCGTCGTCCCGCCCGCGGTCACCTACGCCGCGGCGGCCTCGCGCGGACTGGATGTGCTGGGCCGCTTCGACCACATCGACTGACGGCGCTCGACGCGAGTGTTTCGGTTTTGTGAATAAGTGTTCACAAATGCTTGACAGTTTCGGGGGTCGATGTCACGATCCTTTGAACGCAACGGCTCGCGTTTTCCCGACCCTCAGACACTGGAGTCCCCATGGCAGGTACCTCTCTCCGCCCCGAGATCGCGTCGATCGTCGCTCAGCTCGATGAGCTGCGCCCCGCCCTCGTCGCGGGGGGACGCGACGCCGACGCCGCGCGCCGCATCCCCCAGGACTCCTTCGACGCGGTCGCCGCCACCGGTGCGTTCAGCATCTCGGCGCCGACGAAGTTCGGCGGTCTCGCCGCCAACACCGCCGAGTGCCACGCCGTCGCGCGTGCCATCGGCCGCGGCGACGGCAGCATCGCGTGGGTGCACGGGATCCTCGACTCCGGCGCGTGGGTGCTCTCGCTCATGGACGAGCGCGCGCAGCAGGACGTGTGGGGCGGGGAGAAGGGCCTGGACTCCTTCATCTCCATCGTGCTGGCCACCACCTCCGACACCGAGAACGTCGAGGGCGGCTACCGCGTCACGGGCAAGTGGGGCTACGGCACGGGCAGCATGAACGCCGACTGGTCGCTCCTGGGCATCCCGCTCAAGAACGACGCCGGGGAGGTCGTCGACGCCGGGCTCGCCCTCATCCCCACCGCCGAGCTGGGCGTGGAGGACAACTGGTTCGTCGCCGGCATGAAGTCCACCGCATCCGTCATGCAGATCGCCGAGGACGTGTTCGTGCCTGAGCACCGCGTCTTCCCGCTGACCGCCGCCGTGGAGGGCGCCTACCTCAGCGACAACGACGAGCTGAGCTACCGCACCATCTTCGTGCCGTCCCTCTTCATGAAGCTCATCGGCCCGCACCTGGGCATGGGCCGCGCCGCGCTGGACTACGTCATCGCGAAGGCCGAGAGCAAGGCGATCGCCTACACCGGGTACGCGAAGCAGGCCGACTCCGCGATCTTCCAGAGCGCCGTCGCGAAGGCCTCGGTGCAGCTTGCCGCGGCCGAGCTCATGGCCCGCGACATCGCCGACACCATCTACCGCGGCGCCGAGGACGACTACTACGCCCCCTACGCCGAGCGCATCGAGATGCGCGCGAAGGCGGGCTGGATCGTCGACAGCATCACCTCGATGATCAACGACCTGATGACCGCCCACGGGTCGGCCGGGTTCGCCGAGTCGGCGTCGCTGCAGCGGGTGTGGCGCGACCAGGCCACCGCCAGCCGCCACGGCCACACCCTCGCCGCGAGCGGATTCGAGGCCTACGGCAAGGCGATCTTCGGCCGAGAGGACGACGCCCGCTTCGTCCTTCCGATCGTGTGATGGGCGGGCAGCGGCCATGTCCGTCCTGACCTCCACCGACCGGGTCTCCCGGAGCGATTTCACCCGCGCATTCCGGCACCACCCCGCCGGTGTCGCGATCATCACGGCCGACGCGGGCGACGGGCCGGTCGCCATGACCGTCAGCTCGGTGTCGTCGGTGTCCATCGACCCGCCGACGCTGATCTTCTCCGCCTCGGCGATGTCGTCGAGCACGCCGACGATCCGCCGCGCCGAGACCGTCGTGGTGCATCTGCTCACGGCGGCGCAGGTGCACCTGGCCAAGCTCGGTGCGCGCAGCGGCGTCGAGCGGTTCGGCGACGACGTGCGCTGGGACCGCCTGCCCACCGGCGAGCCGTACTACCCTGACGCGAGCGCGTGGCTGCGCGGGCGCATCGTCCAGCGCATCGACGTGCACGGCTCGACGCTCGTCGTCGTCGAGGCCCTGGAGGCGGGGCCTGCGGAAGAACCCGAGGCGCCCGCATCCGCCCCGCTGGTGTACCACGACCGCAAGTGGTTCGTGCTCACCGAGCGGGCGCAGATCCCCGCCGCCGTCCTCCCCTATTACGCCGTGTACGGACGCGGCGATGATTGAACCCCGGCCGACCGGCCGTGAATGAAGGAGCACATCTGTGTCGAACGACCGCATCACCCGCATCCCCGCCCCCAAGGTCCCCGGCATCGCCGACAGCGCCCGTGTGAAGAGCGGAGACCTCGTCTTCATCTCGGGCCAGGTCGGGTTCGAGGAGGACGGCTCGGTGCCGGAGAGCTTCGAGCGTGCGATCGAGCTGACCTACGGCGAGCTCGAGCGCGCCCTCACCGCCGCCGGCGCCACGTATGAGGACCTCGTGCGCGTGAACGTCTACATCACGCAGCTCGACCAGGAGAAGCTCATGACCTGGCGCGCGACCCGCGACCGCATCGTGCAGGTTCCCGAGCCCTCGGCGAGCACCGTCATCGGCGTGTACTCGCTCTACAACGGCGCGACCATCGAGATCGACGCGATCGCCGTGGTCTGATCCCCGTCCCCGCCGCCCCCGCCCCGCCGCCGCCCCGCCACCCCCGCCCGCAGCGGAGGGAGGGGATGTCGCGGGCGGAGGGCCGGGATGCTGCATCCGGTCCTCCCTCCCCGACACCCCCTCCTTCCGCTGCGCGCTGACCCCCGGAGAATCCCATGACCGAGCCGCTGTACCGCGACTTCACGAGCACCGAAGAACTCGACCGGCTGTACGACATCGAGGCGACCGTGCCCGACTTCGGCGCCTACGCCAACGACTTCGTCGCGCGCAGCGCCGCCTTCCGCGCGGAGGCGAACGCCCGGCTGGACGTGGCGTACGGGCCGACGCGGGAGGAGACGTACGACGTGTTCCTCCCGGCGGGGGAGGGTGCGGGGCGCCCGGCGCTGTTCTTCATCCACGGCGGGTACTGGAAGGCGACCACCAGCAAGGTGTGGAGCTACGTCGCGAAGGGCCTCACCGAGGCCGGGTTCGTCGTCGTCGTGGAGGACTACGCCCTCGCGCCGAAGGTGACGGTGGCCGAGATCGTGCGCCAGCACCGCGCCGCCTTCGCGCACCTGCACCGCCACGCCGCCGATTACGGGGTCGACCCGGCGCGGATCGTCGTGGCAGGACACTCCGCGGGCGGCCACGGCGTGGCGAGCCTCCTCGCCACGGCGTGGGAGGAGAACTACGGCCTTCCCGCCGTGCCGTATGCCGGGGCGCTGCCGGTCAGCGGCGTATTCGACCTGCGCCCGCTCGTGCACACCTTCGTCAACGCCGAGCTGCGCCTGGATGCGGCCGCCGCCGAGGCGATCAGCATCCTGACCCCGCCCGCCACGCTGCCGCCGCTGACCGTCGCGTACGGCACGGACGAGACGCCGGAGTTCGAGCGCCAGTCGGTCGACTTCGCCGCCGCGGTGGCCGAGGCGGGGCATCCGGTCGAGGTGCTCGCGCTCGGGAACAACCACTTCGACATCCTGGAGTCGCTCGCCGACGGTACCGGCGCACTCGCCTCGGTCGTCATGCGCTACGCCGGCGCGGCCTGACCCCGCGGGGCGCGTCAGCGGGGGAGGACGTCGCCGAGGCGCCGAGCGACCTCGGCCGCCGGCATCCGTCGCGGGAAGAAGGCCACCGCGACGTCGTCCTCGGCCCCGTCGCCCTCGTCCGGATGCACGCCGAAGCGGCGCAGGGCGTCGTCGAGCGCGCGCCGGAGCACGGCCTGCGCGACGCGCTCGCCGCGCAGCAGCCGGCGCAGCACGTGGTTGTGCACCGCCGTGACCAGCGCGGCGAACCCCACGGCGTCGACCGGGTCGAGGCCGGGGAGGGCGCCGCGGAGATACTCGTCGAAGAGCCGCTCGTAGCGGAACACCGTCACGATCTCGCGCTCGCGCAGCACCGGCACCTCCCGCACGATCGTGTAGCGGCGGCGGGCGAGCTGCGGATCGGCGGCGAAGTGGCGGAACACCTGCATCGAGGCGTCGCACACCGCCGCCCACGGGTTCTCGTGCGGGCCGTCCAGGAACGCCGCCAGCTCCGCCAGCAGCTCCTCGTGATCGACGAAGACCACGTCCTCCTTGCCGCCGAACTGGCGGAAGAACGTCGAGCGCGACACCCCGGCCGCCTGGGCGATCTGCTCGACCGAGGTGGCGTCGTACCCGTTCTCGGCGAAGAGGTCGATCGCCGCCGCCACGACGGAGGCGGGCGTGCTCGTCGGGGCGGCGTCGCTCATGGACCCGAGCCTATCCGCCGGGGGCGGAGCGGGTCGTGGCGGCGCTGTCAAGCCGGGAGCGCCGGGAGCCCGCCCGGGATTGACTGACCCGCATGATCCCCCTCTGGAAGCAGGATGTCGCGCCCCCGACCGGAACGGCCTTCGAGGCCGGCCGCAGCTACGACGTGATCGTCGTCGGCGCCGGCATCACGGGACTGGCCACCGCCTACGCGCTCGCCACCCGCGGCGTCTCCGTCGCCATCGTGGAGGCGGGGGAGGTCGGCGCGCTCGCGACCGGCGGCAACACCGGCAAGGCCTCGCTCCTGCAGGGAACGGTGCTCTCCACGATGCGCCGCGGGCATCCGGCGGCGCTCGTGCGCGCCTACGTCGAGGCCAACCGCGCCGGACAGGAGTGGGTGGCCGCGACCGCCGCGGAGCTCGGGGTGCCCGTCCGCCGCCGCACGGCATTCACCTATGCCCAGCACGACGAGGGTCTCTCGGCGGTGGAGGCGGAGAAGGATGCCGCGCGCGAGGCGGGGCTCGCCGTCCGCCGCGCCACGCGGGACGAGCTGGACGCGACCCTCTTCCCCGTCGCCTCCGCCGTCGCCCTCGACGACCAGATCGCGATCGACCCCATGACCTTCGCCGTGGCGCTGGCCGAGGCCGCGGTCGCCGCCGGGGCGGTGCTGCACACCGGCGTCCCCGTCCGCGGCGCGAAGGTGCTTCCGCGGGCGCAGGTGCAGACCGACCTCGGCCCGCTCTCGGCCGACACGATCGTGCTCGCCACCGGCACGCCGATCCTCGACCGCGGCGCCTACTTCGCCAAGACCTCGGGGATGCGCTCGTACTGCGTGGCGTTCCGCGCCGACGGCCCGGTGGTGGCGGGGATGTACCTCTCCGCCGACGGGCCGACGCGCAGCATCCGCCCGGTCGAGGCCGGCGACGGCCCGGAGGGGTGGACGGGCGTCGTCGTGGGCGGCGCGGGGCATCCGGTCGGCCGCGCCGCATCCGAGCGCGCCGGCGTGGACGAGCTCGTCGCGTGGGCGCGGCGGCACCTACCGGTGGGGGAGGAGACACACCGGTGGAGCGCACAGGACTACCAGTCGCACAACCTCGTGCCTTTCATCGGCGCGATGCCGCGCTCGCTCGGCCGCATCCGCTTCGCCACCGGCTACGGCAAGTGGGGGCTGACGAACGGGCCCGCGGCGGCGCAGCGCATCGTCGCGGAGATCCTCGGCGACGCCGAGCGCGCGTCGTGGATGACGGCGCTCGGCACCCGGATGACGATGCCGTCCGACCTCGCGCGCGGCGTGACCGAGAACGCCAAGGTCGGCGCCGCCGCCGCGCAGGGCTGGATGGACGCCGAGCGCACGCCGGTGCCGGTGCCGCGTCCGGCCGACGGCGAGGGCGTCGTCGCCCAGCGGGGCGGGCGGCCGGTGGGCATCTCCACCGTCGACGGCATCACGCGGGCCGTGGATGCGGTGTGCCCGCACCTCGGCGGCGTGCTGCAGTGGAACGACCAGGAGTGCACGTGGGACTGCCCACTGCACGCCAGCCGCTTCCAGCCCAACGGCACGCGGATCGAGGGGCCGGCGGCGCGCGACCTGCGACACCTCTCGTGATGCTGTGCCCAGCCGGGGGCGGCGCCCTATGATGACCGTGTGCGAGGGCGCCGGGGGGAGCCACTCCGCCGCCGGCTGACCGCATCCATCGGCGTCGGAGCCGTGGTGCTCGCGGGTGCGGGCCTGCTCGTGGCCGCCGGCGCGGCACCGGCCGGCGGCATCGGAGACGCCGAGCGGTTCCTCCCCGCCGACGGCACGGCGCAGTGGATGCACACCAGCACGGATGCCGCGGCCCACGTCCGCGAGCACGAGCGGGCGGGCGGCATCACGCCGCTCCTGGGGTTCCCCGCGCTCGCCCGCGACCTGGCCCTGCGCAGCTACGACGACCCCGACATCGCCGCGGTGCCGCACTGGGTGGTCAACGCGCTCACCCCCGACGAATCCGCCCAGCGCCGCGACCTGTACCGCCTCGACGACACCGGCGTGCGCCTGGTCCTGTCCACCGGCGCCCCGACGGCGGTCCTGTTCGCCCCGGGACTCCTCGCATTGCCCGCCGACGTCGCGCCCGGGGCGACGTGGGAGTCGGAGGGCACTGCGCTGTTCGCGACCGGGGGCGACGACGGCCCGCGCGCGGCGGAGGTCGCCTATGCCGCGAGGTTCACCGCCCGGACGCCCGAAGATCCGGTGTTCGCCGAGTTCGCCGCACCCGGATGCCTCGAAGTGGCGGCCGTGAACACCCTCACCTGGCCCGGCGACATCCCCGCCGACGAGATCGAGGAAGGCACGCTGTGGTGCCCCGGGCAGGGGGTGGTGGCGTCGTGGTCGTCGATGAACGGCGACGCACCCACGGTCACCGTCCCGGCCGATCCCGCGGACGCGGCGAGCGTGGCCGCGTCCAGCGTGCCGCGGTGGGACCCGGCGGGATGGGGCGCGAGCGAGGTCGCCGTAAGCGCGGTGGATCCCGCCTTCGGCACCGCCCCCACCGAGGTCACGCCGGTCCTGCCGCCGGTGCGCCTCGGCGACGGCTGGGCGGTGCCGGAGGATGCGTCCGGCTCGATCGTGCTGCTCGAGCCGGACGGAGACGGTCTCGTGGTGCGGGGCCTCGCCCACCCCGGCGGCGACATCACGGCGCTGGGCGCGGCATCCGGCCTCGTGGTCGCGGCGACCACGACCCGCGACCTCGTCGCCTATACCGCGTCGGCGCGGCGGGCCTGGCGCATGGGCCTCGACGACCTCGTCATCGTCCCCCCGGTCGCCGGCACGGACGGATCCGTCTTCGTGGCCGGACTCGACGGCCGCGTCCGCGCCGTGGATGCGGGCACCGGAGCCGAGCGCTGGCAGGTCGTCGCCTCGGGCGACGGCCTCACGCGCCTCACGGCCGCGGGCGACGTCGTGGTCGCCGCAGACACCGCCGGGCGCGTGATCGCCCTGGATGCCGCGACCGGCGACACCCTGTGGACGGCGGAGGGCGAGGCGCTGGAGGCGCTCGCCGCCACTGCCGACGCCGTGCTCGTCGCGCGCGACCTCACGCTCGAGCGCCGCGCCGCCCGCGCCGGCACGGTGGTCTGGAGCGCCGAGATCGACGATCCGGTCGCGGACATCGCCGTCGCGGGGACGGACGTGGTGCTTTCGACGAGCGGCGGTCTGGTGGCGGTGTCCGCCGCCTCGGGCGCGGCGCGATGGACCGCCCCCGCCGGCGCGGCGATCGTGGGAGACGGCGCGACCGTGCTCGTGCGGCGGGGGGAGGAGGTGGCCGTGGTCGAGGACGACGGAGCGGACGGCGCGGCCTGGACCCTGCCCACGGCCGGCGGGATGCTCGTGGCCGGAGCGGATGCGGCGTGGTGGTTCGGCGGCGCGGACGGCATCGAGAGGATCGGGCCATGAGCGGCCGCATCCGGCGCGTCGCGCTGCCGGTCGTCCGCGTGGCCGCCGACTTCGGCCGCTCCGTGGTCGTCGACCCGGTGCGGGCCGGACGGCTCCGCGTGGAGCGGTGGCCGCGCGGCCTGACCCCGGTGGGCGTCGTCGGACTCCTCGCCTACGCGATCGCGGTGCTCGCGGTCGTCGCCGCCGCTCCGCTGCGCGCAGTCTCGCCGCTCGTCTTCTCGGCGGGGAGCGTCACCCTGTCGCTGCCGGGGTGGGCGGTAGGCGTGCTCCTCGCCCTCGTCGTGCTCGCCCTCGCGTTCGCCCAGACGGCCGCGTTGCACGTGCCGCTGTGGCTGGGGCTCTCGATCACCCTCGTCACGAGCCTCGTCGTGCTGGCCGCGGGGGCCTTCGACGGCCGGGGCGGAGCCGTCACCCCCGCCGGGGGGCTCGCGATCGCCGCCGCGCTGGCGGTGTGGGTGGTCTTCGTGGTGCGGCGGCGGCGCCGCTTCGCGTGGGGCGAGTTCGCGGGCGTCTTCGCCGCGCTGGCGGTGGGGATCGCCGCTCCCACGTGGCAGACGGCGCTCGCCGCCGGCGCCTTCGGGCTCGACGCCGGGCCGCTCGTCCTCACGAGCATCATGCACAGCATCAGCACGCTGGCCTTCCCCGCGGCCGTGGCCGCCGGCGCCGCGGTCGCCCAGCTCTCGTGCGCGATGGCGACCGAGTCCGTCGCCTCCGTGCGACGCCACCTGCCGGGAGCCGCCGGCGCCGCGCTGCTGGTCGCGCTCGTGGTCTGGCGCGGCTGGGCCGTGGTCGACGCGGTGGCAGCCGGGAGCCTCCCGTCCGTCACGGCCGTGCTCGCCGCGTGCGTGCTCCTGGCCGCCGTGGGCGGCGGTATCGCGCTGCTGGCGCGGCTCCGCGGCGGCGCCGCATCCGGGCCGGGGGAGGTGCTCGGACGCTTCGGCGCCCTCGCCCCCACGATCGCCGCGCTCCTGACCGCGCTCGTGGTCCCGGCGACCTTCGCCTATCTCTTCTCCGCTGCGGCGTTCTCCCTCGGCGGGGTCGCGACGGCGCTGCGCGGGGCGGGCGATGCCCTCACGACGGAGACGGCCACGTGGGGGGTGCGCCTCCTCGGCGGCGTGGTCCTGGTGGGCCTCGCCGTCCGGGAGGCGCGGCGCGGACGCAGCGGCACCCCGGAGGTGCTCCTCGGGGTCGGTCTCTGCATCGCGTGGACCTCGGTGGTGGCCCTCACCGGAGCGGTCGGGATGCTGTGGACCGGCACCGCCCTCACGCTCGTCGTGACGGCCGGGGCCGTCGCGCTCCTGGTCTGGTGGCTGGTGCGTCGCGCCCTGACGGGGGAGCGCGCCGCGGCGCTGGCCACCGCCCTCCTCATCGCGGCGCTGTTCGACCAGCGGAGCTTCGTCGAAGACCCGTTGCGCGCGCTCCTCGGCTTCACCGGGCTCGCCTTCGTCCTGTTCGGCTTCGTATGGGCGATGCTCACCGGCGGCGAGGCGGCCAACGGCACCTCGCGCCGCTATCCGCGCTCGGCGCGCGTCCTCCTCTTCTTCGCCAACGCCCTCTTCGGCGTCACGGTGCTCGCCTTCTCCGCGCTCGCGCGCAACCCCGCGGTGCCGATCGACCTCGGCGGGATGGCCGGCATCGGCGACCAGCTGCTGGGGACGGGACTTCTGGCCGCGGTGCTCGTGAGCGTGCTGGCCGCGGCGCTTCCGCGCGGCCGGAGGGCCGAGGCATCCGCCGCCGTTCCGGAGAGCGAGCCCCAGCGCATCGGGTAGGGTGGGAGGCGGCCGATATCTCGATATCAAGATTTATTCGGCACCTATCCCACTGACCGTCCAGCGGAGGATTCCCCGTGGATCTGTACGAGTACCAGGCACGCGATCTGTTCGAGAAGTACGAGGTGCCGGTGCTCGCCGGCATCATCGCCGACACCCCCGAGGAGGCGAAGGCCGCGGCGGAGAAGCTCGGCGGCGTCGTCGTCGTCAAGGCGCAGGTGAAGACCGGAGGCCGCGGCCA
>CAZBZR010000030.1:0-1060 GCA_964496445.1 uncultured Microbacterium sp. | reverse complement strand
AAGGCCGGCGGCGTCAAGGTCGCCAAGACCCCGGATGAGGCATACGAGGCCGCGCAGGCCATCCTGGGCCTGGACATCAAGGGCCACGTCGTCAAGCGCGTCATGGTCGCCGCCGGCGCCCGCATCGCGAAGGAGTTCTACTTCTCCGTGCTGCTGGACCGCGCGAACCGCTCCTACCTGAGCCTCGCGAGCGTCGAGGGCGGCATGGAGATCGAGGAGCTCGCCGTCGAGCGCCCCGAGGCCCTGGCCCGCATCGAGGTCGACCCGCTCGAGGGCATCACGCCGGAGAAGGCCCTCGAGATCGCGAAGGCCGCGAACTTCGACGACGAGCTGGCCCCGAAGGTGGCGGATGTCTTCGTCAAGCTCTACAACGTGTACAAGAACGAGGACGCCACGCTCGTCGAGGTGAACCCGCTCATCCAGTCGGAGGACGGCGAGATCATCGCCCTGGACGGCAAGGTCTCGCTCGACGAGAACGCCGCCTTCCGCCACCCCGACCACGAGGCGCTCGAGGACAAGGACGCCGCCGATCCGCTCGAGGCCAAGGCCAAGGAGCACGACCTCAACTACGTCAAGCTCGACGGTCAGGTCGGCATCATCGGCAACGGCGCGGGGCTGGTCATGTCGACCCTCGACGTCGTCGCCTACGCCGGGGAGAACCACGGCGGCGTCAAGCCCGCCAACTTCCTCGACATCGGCGGCGGCGCATCCGCCACCGTCATGGCGGCGGGCCTGGACGTCATCCTCGGCGACGAGCAGGTCAAGAGCGTCTTCGTCAACGTCTTCGGCGGCATCACCTCGTGCGTCGCCGTCGCGGAGGGCATCGTGAAGGCCCTCGAGATCCTCGGCGACACCGCCACCAAGCCCCTGGTCGTGCGTCTCGACGGCAACCAGGTGGAGGAGGGCCGCGCCATCCTCGCCGCCGCCAACCACCCGCTCGTCACGCTCGCCGCCGGAATGGACGAGGGCGCCGACAAGGCCGCCGAGCTCGCCAACGCGTAAGGACACAGACATGTCGATCTACCTCAACAAGGACTCCAAGGTCATCGTCCAGGGCATC
>CAZBZR010000029.1:235-29690 GCA_964496445.1 uncultured Microbacterium sp. | reverse complement strand
CCGCTACCTCGAGCGCGAGAGCGCGCAGGACCTCGCGCACGGGGCGTGGGCGCCGCGCGTGAACATCTCCGCGCGCACCGGGCGCCACCTGGAGAAGCTCGTGCCGGCGCTGGAGACCGCGCTGGCCTCGTGGGATCAGCGCATCCCCACGGGGAAGTTCAACGCCTTCCTCTCCGAGCTCATCGCCGAGCACCCGCATCCGCTCCGCGGCGGCAAGCAGCCCCGCATCCTCTTCGGCACGCAGGCGGCCACGCGGCCGCCCACCTTCGTGCTGTTCACGACCGGATTCCTCGATCCGGGCCACCGCCGGGTCAGCCGGCGGCGCCTGCGGGAGATCTACGGCTTCGAGGGCAGCCCGATCGTGCTGAACATGCGCATCCGGGAGCGCCGGCAGCGCTGAGCGCCGCGCGCGCTGTGACAGGCTGGGCGTATGACGATCGAGCCGCCCCGCCCCGGCGAACCCCGCCGGCCGCAGGGGCCGCGCGATCCGGGTGACGCGTGGGTCGTCGCCGACAGCGGGGAGCGGTACTGGGGGCGCTTCGGTGCCGCCGGGCTCCTCGCCCTCGACCCCCGGCGCGGCGTGCTGCTGCAGCATCGCGTGGCCTGGAGCCACTTCGGCAACACGTGGGGTCTGCCCGGCGGGGCCCGGCACGAGGGCGAGCCGGCGCGCGAAGCCGCCCTCCGCGAGGCCGCGGAAGAGGCCGGCGTGCCCGGCGATGCGGTCGTGCCGCACTTCGCCTCGGTGCTCGACCTCGGGATCTGGACCTACACCACGCTCGTTGCCGACGTCGCGGTGCCGTTCGAACCGGTGATCAGCGACCCCGAGAGCCGCGCCCTGGCGTGGGTGGCGGTGGACGAGGTGACCGACCTGCCGCTTCATCCCGGGTTCGCGAGCGCGTGGGAGCATCTGCGGCCCGTGCTCGAGCGGCGACCGGCGATCGTGGTCGACGTGGCGAACGTCATGGGCTCGGTGCCCGACGGCTGGTGGCGCGATCGTGCCGGTGCGGCCGAACGGGTGCTCCGCGACCTGGCCGCCCTCGCGGACCGCGGCCTGGCGGCTGCGTCGCTGGACCTGCCGGCCACGACGTGGTTCCCGCCGATCGTGGCGGTGCTCGAGGGTGAAGCGCGCGCCGCAGCGGATGTCGCAGGCGTGCGGATCGCGCGCGCCGGGGGGTCGGGCGACGACGAGATCGTCGCGCAGGTCGCCGGGCTGCCGCATCCGGAGCAGGCCGTCGTCGTCACCGCCGACCGGGGGCTCCGGGCCCGCGTCGAGGAGCTCGGCGCCCGCTCGCACGGCCCCGGGTGGCTGCGGGACGTCGTCGCCGGCTAACGCCCGCGCAGGCGCTCGATGTCGCGCCGCTCGCGCTTGGTCGGACGCCCGGCGCCGCGGTCGCGGACGGCGAACTGGGGGATGCTCTCCCGCGGCGGGGGAGGCGGCGTCTTCTCGTCGACCGCCGCGGCCGCCTGCGGTGCGCCGACGCGCTTGCTGAGCGTCTCGCGCACGACGAGGATGCGGTCGAGCCCGGCGATGCGCACGCGCAGCTCGTCGCCCGGCCGCACCTGCTGGGCCGCCTTCGCGCGTTCGCCGTTCACGCGCACATGCCCGGCCCGACACGCGGCCGTGGCGAGCGAGCGGGTCTTGTAGACGCGGACCGCCCACAGCCACGCGTCCACCCGGACCGCGCCCTCGCTCATCGGCCCCGCTCCCGGATGACACGCAGCACGCCGGCGGCGATGAGCCCCTGCCCGAGCGTGTAGGTGACCATGACGAGCACCCCGACGATGTCGGGGGTCTCCGGCACGAAGAGACGGAAGGCCAGGAGCGTGTCGGAGGTGAGGAACGCGGCGGAGCCGACCGCGGTGAGCGGGCTCACGCGCGCCGCGGTGGCGGCAGTGCCGGCCAGGACGACCCCGTAGAGCGCGACGGCGATGGTGAGACCACCGAGGAGCGGCCAGAGGACCGCGAGGAGGACCACCCACCACAGCGCGTACACGAGAGTCCAGCGGGGCATCAGGCGCGTGGCGGCCGGGCGGGTGAACAGCCAGATATAGGCGAGATGGGCAAGCCCGAAGCACGCGAGCATGACGGGAAGCTCGGGGAGCATGGGGAAGAACGTGCCTGCGCCGTCTCCCAGCCACGAGAAGGCCAGCGCGACGAAGAGGAGGGTGAACGGCGTGCCCCACCGCGTGCCGCGGCCCGCCCACAGTACCGCGAGCGCCAGGGCAGGCATCAGGAGGAGCTTCGTCGGCCCGGCCACCGCGGTGGCGTCGAGGGCGAGGGCGACGACGTGCACGAGCGAAACGGCAGCGTAGGGGACGAACCCCCAGACCCAGAGCGGCACCGTGCGTGTGAGCGTCGTTGCATCCCCCATTCGCCCCATCGTAGGGGCCGGCGATCGTGGTGGCGCTGGAGGTGGACGCGACGCGTCAGCCGCGGAGGGTGAGGGCCACGATCGCGCGGTCGGGCTTCGGGCGGGCGAGCACAGTGAAGCCGGCGGACTCGAACACCGACAGCACGCCGCGGTAGAGCTCGTTGGAGCGCCGCCGCGCGGTGGTCGGGTCGAACGGGTAGGCCTCGATCACGCGGGCGCCGTGGTGGCGTGCGTGCTCGACGGCGGCGCCGAGGAGGTGCGCCATGAGCCCCTCACCGCGATGCTCCGTGCGGACGGCGAAGCAGGACACCGTCCAGACGCTCGGGTCATCGAGCGGTTCTGGGCTGAATGCCACCACCTCGCGGTTGCGGAGGAGGCGCACGTGGGAGGTGCGCGGGCCGACCCGTACCCAGCCGGCGGGGGCGCCGTCGACGTACCCGATGAAGCCCGGCTCGGGGGTCTCGGTGAATTCGGCTCGGAAGCGGTCGCGGCGCGCGTCGAGGGGAGTGGCGCGGAACTCCGCGTTGGTGACCAGCCACCACTGGCACAGGCAGTCGGCACCGTCGCCGCCGCCGGTGAGGGCGTGCTCTGCGTCGTCGTAGCGGTCGACGGTGGCGGGGAGGATCTCGACGCTCATGCGGGCACGCTAGCGCGGGACTCCGACGTGGGGAAGGCGGGGCACGGTCGCTCTCAGGCGACGAGCTGCCACGCGAGCGGGTCGAAGCGGCGGCGGCCGCCGAGGCGCGGGGTGCGGTCGGGGTCGATGTGCGCGGGCGGGAGGAACCACACTTCGCCCGCGCCCGGCGGGGCGCCCGGTGGTCGTTCGATCCGGATCTCCCAGCCTTCCTCGTGGATGCGGTGGTGGCAGGCGGTGCACAGGAGCACACCGTTGTCGAGGTCGGTCGGGCCGGCGTCGCGCTCCCACCACCGCAGATGGTGTGCTTCGGCGAAGGCTGGCGGGAGGTGGCATCCGGCACAGCCGCCGTCGCGTTCGACGAGGGCCAGGCGCTGGGCGCGGGTGAAGTGACGCACCGTGCGGCCGAGATCGAGCACTTCGCCGGCCGTGCCGAGTACGGCGGGGATGATGCCGGCGGAAGCGGCCAGGCGTCGGGCCGACCCCGCATCGAGAGGCTGCTCGATGCCGTCGACGGTGGCCAGGCCGCATCCGGAGTTGAGGTCGGCGAGATTCATCCGCATGACGACCGTGGTCGCGGCGCCGGGGAGCTTCTCCTGCGCGCAGCCGATGACGTGACGACAGAGGGCCGACAGGGCGTCGGCGCGCAGCTGCGGGAGCGTGCGGGTCTCGTCGCCGAGCGTGGCCGTGGTGTCGCCGTCGGGGGAGTGGTGGCCGCGCGAGGCGCGGAGCTGATGCGTCACGATGCCCTCGATCGCCGCGACGACGGGTGCCGCGCTCTCGGGGTCGAGGCGCGCCGTGACGAGGGTCATCCCGGCTTGGTCGCGCGTGATCTTCACCGAGCGCTCGCCGCGGAGCTCGGCGACCGCCGGTTCCAGTCCGTCGGGGTCGAGGTGGGCCTCGGCGCGGCGGAGCACGGCCTGCAGTTCGTCGAGTGAGAGGAGCGCGGCCTGGGCGACGAGCGTGCGCTCCGCCGCATCCCGCGTCTCGGGCGTGAGCCGCAGGGCGATGCGGTCGAGCATGGCGGTGATGGCCGATGCCGCCGCAACGCTCAACGCCCCCGCCGCCACGGCGGAGCCGATGTGCGGGTGGCGCGCCGGCGCCGACTCGCCGGAGAGGAGGGAGCGCTCGCGCGAGGCCTCACCCACCTGGATGAGGCGGAGGGCGTCGCCGACGTGCCCGCCGGTCGCGGCCGCGATGAGCTTCGCCGGCGTGCGGAACCCCGCCTGGCGCGCAAGGCCGTCTTTACCGAGTTCGGGCCGCGACCGCCGGGCGAGGTCGGCGGCCACGCGGCTGTGCAGTCCGTCGAGCCGGCGCCGCACCGCCGCGAGCTGGTCGTGGATCGCCAGCACCGCGGCATCCGTCATCGCCGCCTCGTCGCCGCTGGCACCGGCCGCCTTACGCCACGCGTCGTCGAGCGCCGTCAGGGCTTCGAGGAGGGGAGCGACCGGGCTGCTCATACCAGTATTGGATCACCGACCTCCGACATTGCTTTTCCGGCGCCGCGCCCGGGTGCGCGCGCGTTCGCGAGCGTGCGGAGGAGCGGCTAGGATAGGGGAGTTGTCCGCTCGCGGGCGACGGACCGGGATGTGGCGCAGCTTGGTAGCGCACTTGACTGGGGGTCAAGGGGTCGCAGGTTCAAATCCTGTCATCCCGACCGGTGAGTCCCGGGAACCTAAGGGTTCCCGGGACTTCTTAGTTGGTGAAACTTGACCACGTCACCGAAAACCTACCGAATTGACCTCGCTCCGCGCTTGGGGAGTCGGTCGGCGCCGACACGTGCGTGTTCGCGCTGGTTGCCTCCGATCGCCTGGGCGACGCGGTGTGTACCTATCTGGCATGGACGCCCGACTCGAAAGAGGCTGAATCCGCCGAATGCGCGAGCTGACGCACGACGCTCTCGATCAGCTCGACCAAGTCGAGGCTCGCGGAGGCATCCCATGACCCGCGTGGACGATGACACGTCGACGTGGGAGAACCCCCGCACGCGATGCGCCTCCATCGCCCTGTGAGGTTCCCCTCGCGGGCATTGCCCGTATGCGGATCGACGCCGGCGGCGAGGGCTGTCCCTAGGCTGGGCGCGTGAGCGAGCGTCCCGCAGATCACATGGCCTGCCCGACGTGCGGCGACCGATTGTTGTTCGAGATCCTCGATGACGAGAAATTCCTAGTCGCCTGGTCCTGCGTGAACTGCGGCCTCATCCGCACGACCGAACCGGCGTAAACCCGGCTTCCTCTGACCTGACACGACCCGACACACACCCCACGCGGGCGACGCCCGCATGCGGATGCCGCTCGCAAAACCTTACGGTGACACCGGTCGCGATCTTCGGCAGCGTCCCTTGTCAGAGCGTCTCCCTACGCTGGGGTCATGACGTTCACTGCGTTGCATCGCGTGCTGGGAATCGCCCCGGGACCATTGACCGACGACTTGCTTGACGACGCGGTGGCCGCGGGCGTCACGGAGGCGAGTGATCTGGATTGGAAGTCCGAACTGCCGCCGACGAAGGGCCTGCCCCAAACGGACTTCCCGAAGGACGTGGCCGCGATGGCGAACAGTGGAGGCGGCATCATTGTCTTCGGTGTGCGCGAATCCCAGAAGGCGGCGACCCAAAGAGTCGACGTAGGTGAATTTGACGAGGCCTACGAGCGGTCACTGCGGAGCGCGGCGATCACTGCTATCTCTCCGCCTGTCTTCGGGCTCAACGTGCATCGGCTCGGGACGGCCGGGAGCCGAGCCGTCGTAGTGGAGGTGCCGCCGAGCGTAGACGGGCCGCATCTGATCTACAAGAACGACTACTTTGCCGCCCCGGTGCGAAACGACTCGGACACCGTATGGATGAAGGAACGGCAGATCGAGGCGATGTACCGCGCTCGCTTCGAGGAACGCCGGCACGCGACTGAGGCATTGGACGCGCTGTACCACGAGGCCGCGGCGGGCAGGGACACGAGCAAGCGCGCGTGGCTGATCGCCGTCGCTCGCCCTCGCATCACTCGCCGCCGCGACCGGCTGACCCGCGACGAAGCGCGAGGGGTCATGGCGAAGACCGTCGGGCTGGCCCTCACGTACGCCGGCCGCGGGGGCGTCCACCCGCTAGAGAATGTCGACCGTGACAATCCGCGTCCGGGGTTGCGGCGCTGGGTTGCAGTGAATACCGCTATCGGCGATCGCTCGGTCTGGAGGGAAGCGTGGATCAGTGTCCACCACGACGGTTCCGTGACTGTTGCTTCCGCTGTCGGCGGGCATCGGATGAGCAGCGATGGGTACTTCGAGGGCTGGCAGGTGGAGTCTGTCGCGATTGAGTGCGCCATTGCGGATCTACTGGCGCTCACGAGGACGGCCGCGGAGGCGACGGGCAACGACGAGTATGACGTGCGCCTTGGGATCGAGTGGACCGGCGAGCAGCCATTGACAATCCTGACCAAGGACACCATGGGCTTCACTTACGACGGCGTCTCGGTACCGTTGCACCGCTATACGCCGGTCGAGACCACCGTGAGTGCCGTGGAGCCGGCGCTGGACTACTTCTGGCGCGTTCACGACTTCGCTCAGGATTGTGTCAATCAGGGCGGTGTCTCGAGTGTGCTGATGATCCGGCCGCCAGCCCGTGACGAGTCGGCGTAACGAGGATTCCAGCACTCGGGGGGCCCGGCGAGAGGTTGTACCCGACTGTGCCCCGATCGGGCAGTGCTCGAAAGGGGATCGTGCGTGCTGATTCCCGGTCCGGATCCGTTGCCTGTGAGGTTCACAGTCGGATCCCGTTGGGGCGGCGTGCGCTCCGTTGCCTCTCGAATCCGAACTGCTCCGGGGGTGCGACGTGTACGCTCCTGACCTCGACCACAGGATCGAAGTGGCGCAGGTGTGACACATACCCGAACTGGCGATTGTAGGTGAGCGCATAACCGGAGTCGTTGTCGTGGACAACGCGGTCGGTGGGACTCTCGGGGACTTCGTCGTACACGTATCCGTTGTCCAACGCGGCGTCCCGCGTCTCGTCCCCGTAGTCCGATTGGGACAGCTGGTGGATCGCAGCCTCTGGCCCGTTCCTGTCGATCATGTCAAGGACGGTGTCGGCTTCCTCGCCCTGCATGAAGGCGACGTTCATCCAGCGCCGCTCGACCGGTGGTGCGACCGACGACTTGGGCGAGGCGGCTGTTGCCTTCGTGGTGATGCTATTCATTTCGAGCTCCCTTCTCTGCAGGGAAGGTGCGCCGACGTTCACCGCGGTGCGTGGGGGAGTGGGTCACCGTTTTGCCGCCTCAATCACCCAGGGACGGCCCAAGGCGACCGGATACAATCGGAGAACTCGAACCGTCCGGTTCCCTGTCAACACAAGGGAACGCGAGGGCTCCCAAGACATCCGGAGGGGCTCGGAAATCGCCCGAACTCTCCGAGGGTCGCAGGTTCAAGTCTTGTCATCCCGACCGACCCGTACGACAAGGGGTCGGCTCTTCGGAGCCGGCCCCCGTCGTTCAGTTGGTGAGACAAGCTCTGTCACCGAATTCCTACCGGGTTGACCTCGCTCGGCACCCGGGGAGTCAGGCCGCGCCCACACGTGCAGGCTCGCGTGGTCGTGGTTCGTCGCGACGGCTCACTTCCTGTGCACAGCACCGACCGCCCCCTCCGAATGTGTGGCTGAGAACGTCGACCTCGGCTACGCGGTGGCTGCTTACCGGGCGTAGGGGATCACGACCGACACCGCGCATGCCGTCTTCGAGCCCGGAACGACGCTCGAGAACCTCTATGTCGCGATGACGCGGGCGGAGAGCCTCGAAAACCGCGTACGCCGATGTGCGCCGCGATCAATTGTGCATCGGCCATTTGAGGTACCCGAACTGAGGACTGGCATGACGAACACCACTCACATGACGCCCGATGATTCGTATCCGGATCCGACCGGCAGATCTGAGCTGCGGTACGGGAGTGGCGCGGCCTGGACCGAGCATGTCTTCACGGCGGGTACGCGGGCCACGGATCCGTCCGAGTCGACGAGCGCTGAAACCGACGCCGAGGGATCTCGCGCGGAGGATGCCGCTCCGGCAACGCGACGCGAGGCTCGCGAGCTTCAGCGTGATGAGATACCGCAATCCGACCCGCCAGCGCCTTATGACGGTGTTGCGGGTGCCGAGAGCGGTGAACAGATTCGCACGGTCAGGTTCGTTGCGGCCCGCAATCGCGCAAGCGACTCCGGCGCCCGGACGTTACTGCTGTCTGTGCTGCTGAGTGCCCCGGGACCTCTTGTCGTGGGTCTGGGGCTGTTGGCAGGGCACAGTTCTACTCAGATCGCAGACTTCGTCCGCAGAAGCGCGGAACTGCTGGCCATCGTCATCTCATTTGCGGTGTATCGAATCGCCACCAAAGACGGTGCTGGCGGCGCAGAAGAGCGGGCAGTGTTGGAGCGAAGAAGTAACGTCTTTGTGGGCGTCATGATGTGCGTCGCAGGCGCAGCGATGGTGTTGATGACGTTCGTAACGGACGCGGAGAGCACGGGGAATGTGGTTCCCGGACTCGTCATCGCGACGATGGGGCTGATCGTCAATACTGCCTTTTGGGTCAAGTACACGCGGCTGAACCGTCAGGGACCCAATGCAATTCTTCGTGTGCAGTCGCGGCTGTACAGAGCGAAGAGCCTGGTAGATGGGTGCGTGACAGTTGCTCTGCTTTCGGTGATCATCGCCCCAGGCTCCAGCTGGTCGTCTTGGCTGGACTTCTCGGGTGCGCTCGTCGTGGCTGCATATCTTGTCTTCTGCGGTCTGCAGACTGTGCTCGAAGCGGGAAAGCGAGCGGCCTTGTTGCCATAATGCGGGCGGTATGAGGCCCGTTGCAGGGATCACTGCGACGCTGCCCTCGCGATCGGCGCCAGGATTTCGTCTACTCGCGGGCGAGTGCCCCGCCGAGGACGGCATCCACCAGGCGGTCGGCGGTATCGGCGGCAGCCGGGGTTCGGCTCAGTGCGCGAAGGATGATCGAGCCGGCGAGGGCTTCTGACAGTTCCTGCACCGGCGCGTCCTCGCGGAGTTGCCCGGCTGTGATGGCCGATGCCATACGCGCTGCGAGAGGCGATCCCGCGCCGAGCGCGCCGTAGAGCATCGCGCCGACGTCGGGGTGCTCGGCGGCGGCCGCGACGAGAGAGCGAAGGAGCCCTTGCGGCCCACGCCCGCTCAGCCCACGAAGCTGGCGATCTGGATGAGGTTGCCGCAGGTGTCGTCGAGGGTCGCCATCCGCACCGGCCCGCCGTCGGTGGGGGGCTGGACGAAGGTCACACCGGCGTCCACGAGCTCGCGGTACGCCTCGTCCACGTCGTCGACGAGGAAGGAGGCGGCGGGGATCCCCTGCTCGGCGAGGGCCTGCGTGTAGGCCTGGGCGGCGGGATTCTCGTCGGGCTCGAGGAGGAGCTCGACGCCGTCGGGGGCGTCGGCGCCGACGACGGTGAGCCAGCGATACTCGCCCAGCGGTATGTCGTTCTTGACGAGGAAGCCGAGCTTCTCGGTGTAGAACGCCAGGGCCTTGGCCTGGTCGTCCACGAACACGCTCATCACATGCAGACGTGCCTTCATGCGGGGTCGTCCTCTCCTTCGATGGGCCAGCGGCGCGTGATCTCGCGCAGCGGGGCGGTGTTGAGCCGATGGACCTTCGTGCGCCCGACCCGCGCGGAGCGGACCAGATCGCACTCCTCGAGCACCGCGAGGTGCTGCGAGATGGCCTGACGTGATGAGGCGGTGCCGCCGGCGATGAGGCGGCTGCAGATCTCGAAGAGCGTCGCGCCGTCGCGCTCGGTGAGCAGATCCAGGATCTGCCGCCGGGTGGGATCGGCGAGCGCCCGATACACATCCGCCATGAACGCACCATAGGCAAGCGTGTACTTGCGTGTCAAGTACGTCGCAGCCACCGCCGCCGGGTGCGGCACCGGGCGTATCGATATGCTCGAAGCAGCACCAGGCTCGATGACGCTCCTCGGGGTGGATCGGCTGAGCGGCGCAGGGGGCGCCCGGTGTTCATTCCGAAGGGGGAATCTCATGACGGACGTCTACCCGAGCCGTTCGCTGGCTGACGCGCCGCGCTCCGACGACGGCTACTACGGCCCGAACAGCGTCTCGTGGCGCGTCTTCTCCGACCCGGGCTCTGCGCTGGGCGCGAAGAACGCCGTGTTCCTGCAGATGCTCGACGCCGGCATGATGACGCACTTCGAACGCGTCTCGCTCACCTCGGAGGGGCCCGAGGCGATGGCCGCGCGGTTCGACCGCACGTCGGCCTACCTCCGCGACTCGATCTTCGCCGACAAGGCGCACGCGGATGCGGCGGCCGCCCACGTCGACATGCTCCACGAGCGCGCGAACTGGACCAACCCGGAGACGGGCGAGGTCGTCAGCGCCAAGCAGCCGGAGTGGCAGCGGTGGACGTGGTGGACCTACATCTGGTCGGCCGTGCGCGGCTACCAGGAGTTCGGCCCCGGCCTGTCCACCGCCGACGCCGACCGCGTGGTCGTCGAATCGCGCACCGGCGCGGAGAAGCTGCACGTGCCCGGCCCCTTCTTCGACACGTTCGCCGAGCTGGACGCCTACATCCGCGCCGAACTGCCCAAGAAGTCGCTGACGATCTTCGCGGCGCTGGCCGGTCACTCGCTGCGTCACCCCGACGTGAAGGGCCCGCTGGCGAAGTGGGCGACCCGTCGCGTCCTCAACGGCGTGATGTCGCTCCTGCCGATGGAGGCGCGATACTTCTTCGCCGTCGAGGACCGCAGCGAGAAGGAGTTCGCGCGCGGTGCCCGCTTCACGAAGTGGATCGCGAAGCTCTCCCGCAAGAACCAGACCGCCGAGCAGCTCATCGCGCAGGCGATCGGCGAGAGCATCGCCGCGCCCTACCAGAAGGTGCGGGCGAAGAAGGCGGCGGCGGCCAAGGCGGCCTGAGCTAGCCGCGCGGCACCAGCGAGCGCAGCGGCACGGCGGGATCGGCGAGCTGGTCGGCGGAGACGCCGACGGAGCGGTCGATCATCCGCCGTGCCGCGCGCACGGCCAGCGGGTCATCCACGCTCGCCGCGCCCACGAGGCGGTCGCCGTCCAGCACGAACACGGTCGGATGGGCGCCCGGGCGCACGACCTCGCGCCCGGCGCCGGTGAGCGAGCCCACGACCTCGACGTGGTGGCCGTACCGATCCGACCAGAACCAGTCGGCACCGCGTGCCTCCGCCTCGCCGGCGAGGATCGCGGCGGCGACATCGCGCCCGTCCAGGCGCGCGGCGTCCCAGTGTCCGCGGCAGGCGCCGAGACCGGCGGCCGTGCGCCGGCGGGTGATGTCGCCGGCGGCGTACATGCCGGGGGCCGAGGTGCGCCCCGCCTCGTCCACGATGATGCCGTCGTCGACCTCGAGGCCCGCCTCCTGGGCGAGGGCGACGTCCATGGCGACACCCGTGCCGACGAGCACCCCGTCGACCTCGACCGTGTCACCGCCCGTAAGGGCGACGCGCAGGCCCGCGGCGCCCAGGGTCACCCCCGCGACCGTGTCCACCCTCGCGTCGACGCCCGCGGCGGCGTGCATGGCGTGCAGGTGCGCGGCCAGCGTCGCCCCGAAGACGTGCGTGCCCGGCACCTCCGACGGGTCGATGAGCACGACCTCCGACCCCGCCAGGCGCAGGGCGGCGGCCGCCTCTGCGCCGATGAGGCCGGCCCCGACGACGGCGATGCGCCGCCCGATCAGCGCGTGCAGCGCCTGCGCGTCGGCGTAGGTGCGGAGCGTCATCACCCCCGGCAGGTCGCCGCCGGGGAAGGCCGGCGGCCGGGCGGATGCGCCGGTGGCGAGCACGATCGCCTCCCCGGCGAGGATCGTGCCGTCGTCGAGCGTCACGGTGCGGGCGGCGGCGTCGACGCGCACGGCGGTGCGGCCGGCGCGGACGTCCAGCGCGAGCTGCGCGAGCGCGTCGGCGTCGCAGAAGGCGAGCGCGGCCAGCGGCGCACCGTCCACGAGCGTCGTCTTGGACAGTGGTGGTCGGTCGTAGCACGCCGCCTCCCGTTCGACGACCACGACCTCGCCGTCGTAGCCGCCCTCCCGGAGGGTCGACGCCACCGTCCACCCCGCGATCCCGCCGCCGACGATGACCACTCGCCGGGGCGCGTTCACGCCAGGCGCTCGGGGTTCGGCGTGAGCATCAGGTCGTCGCCGACGACCTCGATCGTGTGGACGGCCACGCCCCGCGGCGCCGGCGGCGACGTCACCGCGCCGTCGCTGAGCCGGAAGGTCGCGGCGTGCAGCGGGCACTCCACGCAGCCGTTCTCGATCCAGCCCTGCGCGAGCGAGGTCTGCTCGTGCGTGCACGTGTTGTCGATGGCGTAGTAGCGGCCGCCGCTGAAGACGACGGCGATGTCGTCCTGCGTGCCCGCCGTGGCGCGCGGCACCACGATCGCCTCATCGTCGTCGATGTCGCCGACGACACCGACCTTGATCGATTCCCCCGTTGTGGTCGAACTCCCCATGCCGCCACCGTAGCAGCGGCCCGGCCGCGAGCCCGTCGTGCGGTGCCGCGCCCGCGGGCCGTCGCGGTCGCGCGCTCAGCACCCCGCGACCGCGATCCGAAGACCCCCAGACACGGTGGTCGGCGCTCGCCCACCGACCGGCCCGGTGTCGCTACAGTGGGGCCAACGCTCGACCCGACGAGCGTGGGGATCGCCTGTCGATGAGGAACACGCTGCTGTCTGCCGTGCGCGACTACGTGCGCACGGGCGCGCGCCTGTGGGGCGACGTGCTCTCCAGTGGCGCGTTCTTCAGCCGCTGGACCCTCGCGGTCTCCTTCGTGGTGTCGGTCACGATCCTCGGCATGTACGTCGCCGCGAGCGGCCACTCGGACTACCTGCGGGGGCTGATCATCTCGGTCATGGTGTGGGCCATCGCCGTGGCCGCGCTCCTGCCCGTCGCCTATGCCGAGCGCCGCATCCGCTCGCGGCTCGCACGCGGCGCGCTCGTCGTGACGGCGGTGCTGCTGGTGAGCATCGCGCGCCCGATCCTGCACGACGTCCTGGGGGCCGCCCTGTTCGGCTACCCGATGCTCGTGGACTGGGTGCCCCGCATGGTCACCAACGCCGTCTCGTGGCTGCCGGTGCTCTCCATCGTCGCTGCCGCGGTGCTCGGTTACCGCGCGGCCACCGTGACGCGCGCCCGCCTGGCCGCCGCGATCGAGGATCTCTCCCGCGCGCGCAACCGGCTCGCCGACTACGCCGCCGCGAATGAAGACCTGATCGGCGACCTCCTCCGCTCGCTGCGCACCGGTCGCGATCGGATGCTGGCGGGCCCGATCGGGTTCGACGCGGTCAGTGCGTACGCCGCCGGGGTGCGCGCCGCGAGCCACACACTCGACGACCGCAGCCGTGTCACCCTCGACGCCGCGGTCGTCCGGCAGGCCCCCGACGCCGCGGCGCGGATGCCCGTTCCCTTCCTCGCCCGGCTGCGTCCGCCGCCGCCCGTCCTGGTCGGGGCGATCGTCCTCGCCGGAAGTGCCGCGCACATGTACACCCTCGGCGGCATCGGCGTGCTGCTCCTGGCGGTGCTGATCGTCCCGGCCTGCGCGCTCGCCGCCGACGCCCTCACTCGCTGGGTGGGCGCGCGCACCTCGGCGGAGGCCGCAGGGGCGTGGTTCCTCGTCATCTGGACGGCCGCGGGCGGGCTCGCGACGCTGGCCGCAGCCGCCATGGTGCCCGGCATCGGACCCGAACGGCTCGTGCCCCTGGTCGCCTTCCCGGGCGTCGCGGTGGCGTCCGGCCTCGGCAGCGATGCCGTGTACCGCGCGTCGGTGAACATCCGCCGGCTCACCACGGTGCTCGGCGCCGATGCGCAGGAGCTCGCCGAACGCGCCGCACGCGCGCGCGGCCGCGCTCGCCGCGCAGCAGACGCCCTCCACGGGCGCGTGCAGGGCCGATGCGTGCTGCTGGCCGCTGCCGCCGATGAGCGCGCGGTGTCGGCCGAGGAGGTCGCCGCCTTCCGCCGCAGCACCGATCTCGCCTTCGCCGACATCGGCGCCGACTCCACCGACGGCGACGCGGAGGTCGATGTGCCGGCCCTGCTGGCGGCCTGGTCGGGCGTGGTGGCGGTGGACGCGACGATCGGCCAGGATGCCGCGTTCGCGCTCGGCCACGGGGAGACCCGCCGCCGGGCGGCCGACGTCGTCAACGAGGCGCTCATCAACGTCGTCAAGCACGCGCGTGCCCGCGCGGCCCACATCCTGATCGACGGCGACGAGCGTAACGGCGTGCGCATCCGGGTGACCTCCCCGGGTCACCTGCACGCGGCGGGGACGAGCCGTGGCCGCGGCATCGAGACGATCCCCGGGCGGGCGCGCCTGCACCAGGTGGGCGACGACGTGGTGCTCGAGGTCGACCTGCCGTCGTCGACCGCGGACGCCGGCGACGCGTCCGTGATCGAGGAAGACCCCTCGATCGCCGAGGTCGCCGACGCGGTGCTCCGCCAGCGCTGGTGAGCCGGCCCGCCGGTGCCGGCGGTGTGGCATCGTTCTAGGGGGCCGATCGGTCCGCAGGAAGGACATCATGCAGCAGCGCTCTCTCGGCCGCACCGGCCGTTCCGTCTCGGCGATCGGCCTGGGTACGTGGCAGCTCGGCGCCGACTGGGGCGACGTCGCCGACGGCGACGCCCTCGCGGTGCTGGCGGCATCGGCCGACCGCGGCGTCACGCTGTTCGACACCGCCGACGTCTACGGCGACGGCCGCAGCGAACGCCTCATCGGCCGCTTCCTTGCGGCCCGTCCGGACGCGGGCATCACCGTCGCCACGAAGATGGGACGCCGCCTGCCGCAGGAGCCGGCGAACTACACGCCGGAGAACTTCCGGGCGTGGACCGACCGCTCACGGGCGAACCTCGGCGTCGACACGCTCGACCTCGTCCAGCTGCACTGCCCGCCGACCGCGGTGATCGAGGACGATGCCACCTACGACGCGCTGGATGCGCTGGTCGCGGGCGGCGCCATCGCCGCGTACGGCGTCTCGGTGGAGACGTCGGCCCAGGCGCTCGCCGCGATCGTGCGCCCGCACGTGACGAATGTGCAGATCATCGTCAACCCGTTCCGGCTGAAGCCCCTCGACGAGGTGCTGCCGGCCGCGGCCGCCGCCGGCGTCGCGATCTTCGCGCGCGTGCCGCTGGCCTCGGGCCTGCTGTCGGGAAAGTACACCGCCGACACCGCCTTCGCCCCCGATGACCACCGCAGCTACAACCGCCACGGTGAGGCCTTCGACAAGGGCGAGACCTTCTCCGGCGTCGACTACGCCACCGGACTGGCCGCCGCCCGCGAGCTCGCCGACGCCGTCCCCGACGGCGCGAGCCTGCCGGCGACGACCCTCGCCTGGATCGCGACGCAGACCGGCGTGACCTCCGTCATCCCCGGCGCGCGCAACACCGCGCAGGCGCAGGCGAACGCGGATGCGGCGGCGCTGATCGACGGCGCGGACCTGTCGGCCTTCGACGCCGCGGTGCGCCGCGTGTACGACGCGCGCCTGCGCGACGTGATCCACCCGCAGTGGTGATCGGCCGCCGTCGCGGCGCGGAGCGCGGGTTGCCCGACGGCCCGGTACAGCGGATCATCGAGTGGTGACGTCGTCTTCGCCGTCGCAGCCCCCGGTTGCGCGTTCCCCCCGTCGCACCGCCCTGATCATGGCGGTCGCGGCCGTCGTCGTGATCGTCGCGGGCGTCGTGGTGTGGCGCGTGGCCTCGGAGCCCCCGGCGCCGGCGGCCGCCCCGTCACCGCCGGCTTCCGCCGCCCCGGCGAGTCCGACCCCGACGCCGACGCCCACCGTGATCGCCGACACGACGGTCTACCCGCTCGACGGGTTGCCCCGGATCGACGTCTACGCGGTGATCCCGGCACTGCCGGTGGACACCGACCCCACCGGCGCGCTGTCGGGGGAGGTCGTCCGCGCCGCGAGCGCCGAGATCCCCGTGTTCGCGGCGCCCGGAACCGCCCCGGTCGCGGTGCTGCCGCGCGATCACCACTTCGACGGCACCACGGTGCCGGTGATCTCCCGCGACGAGGCGTGGGCGCACGTGCTGCTGACCGGCCGCGCGGCGATGCCCTCGGTCGGGAACCCCGGGCAGCTCACCGGGTGGGTGCGCCTGCAGGACGTCGAGCTGTCCGCGCTTCCGGAGAGCGTCGAGGTCGATCTCGCCGCGCGCACGGTCGACATCGTGGGGGCCGGAGGCGCCCGCGAGCGCATCGCGGAGGACTTCGGGTCGGGCACCGATGCGACCCCGACCCCGCTCGGCCGCTCCTTCGTGATGATGGTGCGCACCGAGCCGTCGTTCGGCTACACGCGCGGGCATCCGCTCGTCTACCTCTCGGTTCAGTCACCCACCCTCGACGGGTTCGGCGGTGCCCCCGTGGCGGTGACCGCGTTCCACTATCACGACGCCCGCAGCGGCGCGATCTCGAACGGCTGCCTGCGCCTCGGACCGGAGGCCATCGACCGGCTGGCCCAGCTGCCGCCGGGCACGCCGGTCGTCATCCGCTGACGCGGTTACCGCGCGGCCGGGGTGCCCGCCGGTAGCGTAGGGGCCGTGTCACTGGTCCCGCGTGTCGCCGTGGTCATCCCGTGCCGGAACGACGCGTCCTTCCTCGCCGCGTGCCTGCGCGCGCTCGCCGCGCAGACGCGCCAGCCCGACGCCGTCATCGTGGTGGACAACGGCAGCGACGACGGCTCGGCCGGCATCGCGCGGCGCTACGGTGCGCGCGTGGTCACCGAGCCGGTGATCGGCATCTGGCCGGCGGCCGCGCGCGGCTACGACGAGGCGCGCGAGTACGACGTGATCGCCCGGCTCGACGCCGACTCGCGCCCCCACCCCGACTGGATCGCCCGGGTGGCCGCCGCCTTCGCCGCCGAGCCGGGCCTGGGCGTCCTCACCGGCGGGGCGGAGTTCTACGGCAGCAACCCGCTCGTGCACTACCTCGGCGCACGGTGGTACATCGGCGGCGGGACCTACTGGGTGCGGCGGTGGCTCGGGATCCCGCTGGTGTTCGGATCGAACTTCGCGATGCGCGGGCGGGTGTGGGCGCGCGTGCGGGAGTCGGTCCTGCGCGACAACCCCGTCATCCACGACGACCTCGACCTCACCATCCACCTCCGCGAGAGCGACGGTGTGAGATACGACCCCGATCTCCGGATGCCGGTGTCCTCGCGTCCCTTCGCGCGGCCCTCGGCGCTCCTGCGACGGGTGTGGCGGGTCGTCCCGACCTTCGCCGCCAGCTGGCCCGAGGGCTCGCCGCGCCACCGCGCGCGCGAGGGGGCACCGCTGCGCAGCGCCGACATCTCGTGGCCCGAGGAGGACGACATGGCGCTGGGGTCGCAGACATGATGACGCTCGAGTTCGACGTCGCGCGCATCCGGCTGGGCGTGGTCGATGCCTGACGGCGGGGAGACGCTCGCCGTCGCCGCGGCGGTCGCGGCCTACGGCTTCTTCGCCGTGCAGTCCGTCCTGCTGGCCCTCATCGACGCGCGGACCCGGACGCTCCCGGACCGGTGGGTGCTGCCCGGGTATCCGGTGGCGGCGGTGCTGCTGGGCGCCGCGGCGCTCCTGCAGGGGGAGCCGGCACGCCTCCTTCCGACCGCCGGCGGCGCCCTGGCGCTGTTCGCCTTCTACTTCCTGCTGCGGATGCTCCGCCCCGGCGCGATGGGCGGGGGCGACGTCAAGCTCGCCGGCGTCATCGGCGCCTACCTCGGCTTCCTCGGATGGGAGGCCGTGCTCTTCGGCGCGCTCGCGGGATTCCTCCTCGGCGGCGTGTACGCCGTGCTGCTCCTGGCGATGCGTCGCGCGTCGCGCACGGCGCACATCGCCTTCGGGCCGTTCATGCTCGCCGGCGCGTGGCTCGCGATCGTCGTGGCGGCCCTTCCCGACCTCGTCTGACGCGAAGGGCCAGGCGCGTCAAGCCCCACGGCCCCGGCGCGACGCGTCGATAGCCTGGCGACATGCCGGATACGGTTCTGTCCCGCGCCACCGCCTGGGCGCTCGCCCGCCGCCCTGTGCGGGCGTACCTGCTGTACACGGGTGCGCGCGGCCCGATGCTCGCCGATTCGGTGACCTATCGCACGCTCTTCTCGCTGTTCGCCGGCGTGCTGCTGGGGTTCTCGGTCGCCGCGCTCTGGCTGGCCGGCGACACGGAGGCGTGGCGGGCCCTGACCGCCGCCCTCAACTCGGCCGTGCCGGGGCTCCTCGACCTCGTCGATCTCGACGCCGTCCGCGCCCCGGCCGGGCTGAGCATCGCCGGGGTCGTCTCCGCGGTGGGTCTCATCGGCGCCGCGATCGGCGCCGTGGGGTCGCTGCGCAACGCCCTCCGGACGCTCGCCGGCGAGGCCACCGACGACGTGCTGTGGATCTGGGTGCTGCTGCGCAACCTCCTCCTCGCGATCGGCCTCGGAGCGGCTCTGGCCGCCGCGGCCGCCGCGACCGTCTTCGCCACCGCGGGGCTGGACCTCCTCACCGGCTGGCTCGGTATCCCCGAGGATGCGCCGGCCCTGGGCTTTGCCGCGTGGGCCGTCTCCGCGCTCGTCGTCCTGGTCCTGGACACCCTCGTGGTGGCGGCGGGGTTCGCGTTCCTGTCCGGGGTGCGGGCGCCCGCGAAGGTGCTGTGGACGGGCGCCGTGCTCGGCGGCCTCGGCCTCACCGTGCTCCAGCAGCTGTCCGGTCTCTTCGTCGGCGGTGCGACCTCCAACCCGCTGCTGGCCTCCTTCGCCTCGCTCATCGCGCTGCTGCTGTGGCTCAACCTCTCCAGCCAGGTGATCCTGCTGGCGTCGGCCTACATCATCACCGGGACCGAGGAGGCCGCCGACCGCGTGAGCGCCCGCCACGGGGCGTCCACGATGCTGCAGTTCCGCGTGCGCCGCGCGGAGCTCGCCGTCCGCGCGGCCACCGACGAGCTGCAGGCCGCCCGCACCGCCGAGGCGGAGGAGAGGGCCCGCGCGTGAGCGCGTCCCTGCTGTCCGCCGCCTACACCGCCGCCGCCGTCCGCGCCGCCGAGGCGCCGCTGCTGGCTGCCGGGGAACCGCTCATGCGCCGCGCGGCCGCTGCGCTCGCCGACGCGGTCGCCGAACGGCTCGCGGCACGCCCCGGAGCGCTGCTCGTCCTCGCCGGCGGCGGCGACAACGGCGGCGACGCGCTGTACGCGGCTGCCGAGCTGGCCGGGCCAGAGCAGCCGGTCGACATCGTGCTGACGTCCGACCGCGTGCACCGCGCCGCCCTCGCGGCGGCCCTCGCGGCGGGCGCACGGCTGCGCGGCGCCGCCGACGACTTCGCTGCCGACCGGTACCGCGTCATCGTCGACGGGATCCTCGGCATCGGCGCGAGCGCGGACGCGCGGTTGCGCGGCGTGGCGCGCGCGATCGTCGAGGCTCTGCGGGATGCGAGCGGTGCCACCGTCGTCGCCGTGGACGTGCCCAGCGGCCTGCATCCGGACGACGGAGCCGCCGATGACGCGGTGCTCCGCGCCGACGTCACCGTCACGTTCGGGGCCGTGAAGGCGGGGCTGGTCCGTGGCCGCGGCCCGGAGCTCGCGGGGGAGCTGCAGCTGGTCGACCTCGGTCTCGGCCCGGTCCTCGCCCGCTCGCGTCCCGCGGTGACCGGACCGATCGCCGTGGTGTCCCGCCCCGTGCGTCAGCGCGCGTAGCGCTCGACGAAGCGCCGCAGGATGCGGCCGGGCTCGGTGACCCGGACGCGCCGCACCGCCGCCAGCGTGGCGTCGAGCTCGTCGGGGGCGAAGTAGCCGAACGACGCGTAGGCGTGGATGCGCGTGGTGATCCCGTCGACGTCCAGCTCGGGGTGGAACTGGGTGGCGTACACGTTCGATCCGACCCGGAACATCTGCACCGGGCAGTCCGGCGACGAGGCCAGCAGCACCGCCGCATCCGGCAGCACGCGGATCGCCTCCTTGTGCCCGACGAACGCGTCGAAGCGCGGCGGGAGACCGGCCAGCAGCGGGTCGGCGGCGCCCGCGTCGGTCAGCGACACCGGCACGATGCTGATCGGCTCGCTGTGGTGCCGGTCGATCGTGGCCCCGAGGTGCGCGCCGAGGGTGCCGACGCCGTAGCACGCGCCGAGGAACGGGACGTCGGCGGGCACCACGCGCGCCAGGAGCGCGGCGAACTCCGCCTCGACCCGCTGCTGCACCGCCGACTTGCGCTCCGGTGGGTCGGAGGCGTTGAAGGGGCTTCCGCCGACGAGGATGCCGGAGATCTCGTCGAGGTCGAGCTCCGGCATCGGCTCCGCCTCCAGCCGGATGCGGCGCAGCCGCGCCGGCTCCAGCCCGCTGTAGCGCAGGAAGAGGGCGTACTCCTCATCGGCCGGACCGTCCTCGGCGCGCGTGGCCAGCAGGACGAAGGGCTTGCTCCCGGGCAGGCTCACGACGCGAAGGTCACCAGCCCGAGCTCCACGGGCGAGACCAGGTGCGGATGGCTCGGCACCGCGCGGACCGCGAAGCCGAAGGGCCCGGTCACATCGAGCTGCAGCGTGCCCTCGAACCGCGTCGCCTCGGCTCCGCGCTCCGCCGGCTGCAGGGCCAGGAGCGTGCGGTCGCCGGTGATCTCGCCGTCCGCGTCGGCGCGGCCGGCCACCAGCTGCACGGCGACGTCGTCGGGGGAGAGCGGTCCGAGTTCGACCTCGACCCGCACCGACAGCGGGTCGCCGGCGCGCGCCTGCGGCGGCACGCCCGCGACGTCGACGCTGGCGATCCTCACCTGCGGCCACGCCTCGCGCACCCGCGCCACGTACTGCGCGAGGTCGCGCGCCGCACGCAGGTCGTCGGCGGCGAGGGCCGCGGCGTGGGCGGAGGCCGGCGCGTACAGCGCCGTGACGTAGTCGCGCACCATCCGGTCGCTCGTCGCCTTCGCCCCAAGGTCCGTCATCGTGTGGCGGACGCGTTCGAGCCACCGCAGCGGCAGTCCGCCCTCACGCTCGTAGAACTCCGGTACGAGCTGATGCTCGATGAGGTCGTACAGCGCCGCCGCCTCGAGGTCGTCGCGCTCCTCGTCGCCCGTGGCGGTGTCGGCCGTGGGGATCGCCCACCCGTTGCGGCCGTCGTACCACTCGTCCCACCAGCCGTCGAGGATCGACAGGTTCAGGGCGCCGTTCAGCGCCGCCTTCATGCCCGACGTGCCGCACGCCTCCAGCGGGCGCAGCGGGTTGTTCAGCCACACGTCACACCCCGGGTACAGCGTCTTGGCCAGCGTGATGTCGTAGTCGGGGAGGAAGACGATGCGCCCCCGCACGCGCGGGTCGCGGCTGAAGCGCACGAGCTGCTGGATGAGCTGCTTGCCGGAGTCGTCGGCCGGATGCGACTTACCGCCGATGACGATCTGCACGGGGCGCTCGGGGTCGGTGAGCAGGCGCGTGAGGCGCTCCGGGTCGCGGAGCATCAGGGTGAGGCGCTTGTACGTCGGCACGCGCCGGGCGAAGCCGATCGTGAGGACGTCGGCGTCGAGCACGTCGCCCGCCCACGCGCCGGTGGCCGATCCGGCCGCGGCCGCCAGCCGCCGCCGCGCCTCGGTCACGAGCTCCTGCTTCATGCGCGTGCGCACCGCCCACAGCTCGCCGTCCGAGACGGCACCGGTGTCGCGCCAGTCGTGCTCGGTGGTGCGCGGGTCGCCGAACGCGCGCTCGCTGAGCTCCTTGAGCGCGGGATGCACCCACGTGGGTCCGTGCACGCCGTTGGTGATGGCGCCGATGGGCACCTCGTCGGCGTCGACCCCCGGCCACAGCGCACCGAACATCGCGCGGCTGACCCGGCCGTGCAGCTGCGACACGCCGTTGGCGTGCTGCCCCAGGTGCAGCCCGAGGACGGCCATGTTGAACACCTCCGGGTCGCCGCCGGCGTAGTCCTCGATGCCCAGGGCGAGCGCACGCGGCGCATCGAGGCCGGCGAGCATCCCGGTGGCGAGGTAGTCGGCGACCAGGCTCCGCGGAAAGCGGTCGATGCCGGCGGGGACCGGCGTGTGGGTCGTGAAGACCGTCGAGGCCCGCACCTGGGCCAGCGCGGTGTCGAAGTCGGCGCCGGCGCCGGTGATGAGCTCGGACATCCGCTCCAGGCCCTGGAACCCGGCGTGCCCCTCGTTGGTGTGGTAGACGTCCGGCACGGGGTGCCCGGTGATCCGGCACCAGGCCCGCAGCGCCCGGACGCCGCCGACGCCCAGGAGCAGCTCCTGGAGGAGGCGGTGCTCACCGCCGCCGCCGTAGAGGCGGTCGGTGACGCGGCGCAGGTCCTCGGGGTTGGCGGGGGTCTCCGAATCCAGCAACAGCAGCGGGATGCGCCCGATGTCGGCGATCCACACGCGCGCGGCGAGGCTCCGTCCACCCGGCAGGGCGAGGGAGATCTCGGCGGGCGTGCCGTCGTCCTCGCGGAGCAGGGCGAGGCCCAGGCCGTACGGGTCGAGCACGGGGTAGCTCTCGCGCTGCCAGCCGTCGTCGCCGATCGACTGACGGAAATAGCCGGCGCGGTAGAACAGGCCGATGCCCACGAGGGGAACGCCCAAGTCGGACGCACTCTTGAGGTGATCCCCGGCGAGGATGCCGAGGCCCCCGGAGTACTGCGGCAGTGATCCGTCGACGCCGAACTCGGGGGAGAAGTACGCGATCGCCTGCGGCTTCGCGCCCGCCACCGACTGGTACCACCGGTCCCCGGAGAGGTAGGCACCGAGGCGCTCGTCCTCGGTGCGGACGCGGGCGACGAACTCGGCGTCGCCGGCGAGCTCGTCCAGCCGCGCCTGGCCGAGGGCGCCCAGCATCCGCGACGGATTCTCGCCGACCTGCTGCCACAGCGCCGGATCCATGGCGGCGAACAGCGCATGCGTGGCGCGGCTCCACGACCAGCGCCAGTTGGACGCCAGCCGATCCAGCGGGGCCAGCGGCGGGGCCAGGACGGGTCGGACGGTGAACGTACGCAGGGCCTTCACGCACGCGAGTCTAGGTGACGCGGCGGAAGGCATCCGCCCGCGAGTGGGGGAGGGCTACGCTGGCCAGATGGCTATCGCACGACTTTCCGGAGGCCCGCTGGACGGGCAGGTCGTCCCCCTCGAGGACGACATCGACGACACCCTCATCGTCCCCTACGGCGAGGGTCAGCTGGTCTACCGCCGCGAGGGCGGGCTCAGCCACACCGGCGACGACGACGGCCCCACCGAGGCGGGCTTCGTCTACGCCGAGGAGACCGCGGACATCAACCCGAACGAGGACGGGCGCCTGGATTGACCGGCGAGCCGTCCCGCTCCGTGGAGGTCGAGCGGAAGTACGACGTCGACGGGGAGGCCGCGGTGCCCGACTGGTCGGGCGTGCCCGGGGTCGTGACGGTGGGGGAGCCGGAGATCCGCCGGCTCGACGCCCGCTACCTCGACACCGCCGATCTCGCCCTCGGGCGCGCCCGGGTGGCGCTGCGCCGCCGGTCGGGCGGGCCCGACGAGGGATGGCACGTCAAGGTCTCGGCGGCCGACGGCCGGCACGAGTGGCAGTGGCCGCTGGATGACGCCGGCGCCGACGAGGTCCGCGTCCCCGACGCCGTCACCGACGCCGTCGCGCCGTGGGCGCGGCCGCCGTTCCTGCCGCTCGCGCGCGTCCGCAACACCCGCACCGCCTACGCCCTGCGCGACGCCGAGGGTGCCCTGGTGGCCGAGTTCGTCGACGACCGCGTCACCGCCCGGGACGAGCGCGCCGGTCGGCACACCGCGTGGCGGGAATGGGAGATGGAGCTCGGCCCGGCCGCGCCCGCCGATCCGGCCGGCCGCGCCGCGCTGTTCGCCGCGGTCGACGCCGCGGTCGCCGCTGCCGGCGGACGGCCCGCCGCGTCCGACTCGAAACTCGCGCGCGCCCTCGGCCGCTGACACCGCGAACGCGAAACGGCGCCGCCCGGAGGGGACGGCGCCGTTGCGCGGTGCGCGGGATCAGATGTTGATCATGTGGCCCGCGAGGCCGTGGAAGGCCTCCTGGAGCGCCTCCGACAGCGTCGGGTGGGTGTGGACGTTGCGCGCCAGCTCGAGCGCGGTGAGGTCCCACTTCTGCGCGAGGGTGAGCTCGGGCAGCAGCTCCGAGACATCCGGGCCGATGAGGTGGCCGCCCAGGAGCTCGAGGTGCTCCGCGTCCGCGATCAGCTTGACGAAGCCGACCGGCTCGCCCAGGCCGTTGGCCTTGCCGTTGGCGGAGAAGGGGAACTTCGCGACCTTGACGTCGTAGCCGGCGTCGCGGGCCTGCTGCTCGGTGAGGCCGAAGGAGGCGACCTGCGGCGTGCAGAAGGTCGCGCGCGGCATCATCCGGTAATCGCCCAGCGTCTGCGTCTCGGCCTTGCCGATGGTCTCGGCGGCGACGACTCCCTGCGCCTCGGCCACGTGGGCCAGCTGGAGCTTGGCGGTGACGTCGCCGATCGCGTAGATGTGCGGCACGTTCGTGCGCATGTGGTCGTCGATGTCGATCGCGCCGCGGTCGGTGAGCTTCACGCCGGTGTTCTCCAGGCCGAAGCCCTCGACCCGGGGAGCGAAGCCGATCGACATGAGCACACGCCCGGCCTCGATCGAGCCCTTCGTGCCGTCCTTGGCGCTGTAGGTGACGGTGACCTTGTCGCCGCCGTCCTCCACCGACTCGACCTTGGTGGAGGTGAGGATCTCCACGCCGTACTTCTTGTACTGGCGCTGGATCTCCTTCGACACCTCGGCGTCCTCGTTGGGGAGGGCACGGTCGAGGAACTCGATGATCGTGACCTTCACGCCGTAGTTCGTCAGGACGTAGGCGAACTCCATGCCGATGGCGCCGGCGCCCACGATGACGATCGACTCGGGCAGCTCGCGGTTGAGGATCTGCTCCTCGTACGTCACGACGTTCTCGCTGAGGGTCACCCCGGGCAGCAGCCGCACCGTAGACCCGGTGGCGATGATGGCGTTGTCGAAGGTGACGCGCTCGACGGAGCCGTTCGCGCCGGCGACGTCGATCGAGTTCGCGTCGACGAACGTGCCACGGCCGTCGTACTCCGTGACCTTGTTCTTCTTCATCAGATAGTGGATGCCCTTGACGTGCGTCTCGGCGACCGTGCGGCTGCGCTGCCAGGCCGTGCCGAAGTCGAAGTGCACGTCGCCGGAGATGCCGAACAGGTCGGCCTGCGCGTGGAAGGTGTGGGCGAGGTCGGCGTTGCGCAGGAGAGCCTTGGAGGGGATGCAGCCGACGTTGAGGCACACACCGCCCCAGTACTTCTCTTCGATGACGGCCACCGAGAGGCCGAGCTGTGCGCTGCGGATGGCCGCGACGTACCCGCCGGGGCCCGCGCCGAGGATGACGACGTCGTAGTGAGGCATGGTTCCCAGCCTATCGGTCGGCGGGGGCGTCGGGACGGCGTCGGTCGTCGCGGCCGCGGGCGGCGAGGACGTAGACGACTGCGCCGACCACGCCCGCCCCGACAACGCCGAGGACGACCCACACCCACACCGGGATGCCCGCGGCATCCTCGCCGGGTTCGGACATGGTCGTCATGGTCCCCTCGGGGGTCTCGCTCGCCGTCGGAGCCTGCGTCGGAGCGACCGTCTCGGGATCGTCCGCGGTGGCGCTCGGCTCCGGAGCGGGGGCGTGGACGGTGAAGGCGAACTCGCCGGAGATGGGGTGGCCGTCACTGGAGACGGCGCGCCACAGCACCCGGATCTCGCCGGCGGCCTCCCCGGCGAGCGGCTGCGTGAGAGAGGTTCCGGCGGCGACGGCGGGTCCGTCGGAGAGGACGGTGCCCGCGGCATCCGTGACCTGCACCTCGTTGCCCGCCCCGTCGCCCAGCAGCTCGGCGCTGAAGGTGAGGACGAGCTCGCCCGGCAGCTCGGTCACCACCGCTCCGGCGGCCGGATCGCTGCTGAGCAGCTCGTCGTGGGCGGCGGCGGGGCCGGCCGTGGCGAGCACGGCACCGGCGACCAGGGCGGCGACCGCGGCGAACAGGGCGGGGAGGCGTCGGGAGGTTCTCACGCTTTCGAGCCTAGGGGCCTTCTGCGGCAGGGGGAGCAGCCCTACCATGGCCGCAGGCGGAGGGGTTCGCCCGCTGCCGGAAGGAGACGCGGGATGGACACCCGGATGATGGGCGCGATGTCGGACGAGATGATGTCGATGCCCGGCATGGACACGATGGACATGCAGCTGCTGCAGGAGTGTATGGACGCCTGTGCGGCGTGCGAGCAGGCGTGCACGGTGTGCTCGACGCAGATGCTCTCGTGCGCTCCGGCGTGCATGAACTGCGCCGACATGTGCAACACGATGCTGCGGGCGATGCTGCGCCCGCAGGGGATGACGCCGGCGGCGATGATGGCGATGCTGGACGCCTGCATCGCGATGTGCGAGGCGTGCGAGGACGAATGCCTCGAGCACGCCGCCCACAGCGTGGTGTGCGAGATGTGCGCCCAGGCGTGCCGCGCGTGCGCCGACGCGTGTCAGGCGCTCAAGGAGTCGATGCGCGCCGCGGCGTGAGGACGGCGCCGGCGAGCACCGCGGCGTTGCGCAGCGCACCGCGCACCGACAGCACCCCGTACCGCGCGTGCAGCGCGACCGGCTCGCCGGGGTCGAGGGCGATGCCGGCGGCGTGGAAGAGCACGATCTCCGCGCCCTCGAGCGTCCGTACGGTGATCTCCGCGCCGGCCGTGGCCGTCACGAGCGCGTCCACCCACTCCGACGGCGTGGCCGAGGCCAGGCGCGCCTGGATGAGGTGCAGCGCGTGCCCGGCCTCGAAGGACGAGCACGCGTTCCCGCTCGCGCACATGCACGTCGCGCGCTCTCGCACCGGAACGGGCGGGCGGCGGCGGGACGGGCTCGACACGGCGGACTCCTTGTCAGTAGGTTCGAAGTCCCGTCAGGTTAGGCGGCGCGGCGTGCCGGCCGCCTGCCGGATGACACACAGCGCAACACGCCCGGCGGGTGCGTGCTCCCCGTCGTCGCCGGGAGAGCAGGACCCATCGCCCCGGCCGCCATCGGTTAGGGTGGACGCGGAAGGAGGAGTCGTGGACGAGACACGTCGACCCGAGCCGGATGACATCCGGCGCGGCCCCGACGCGGGCACCCCCGAGGCGCGCTCGCACGACACCACCCAGACGTTCGGGCATGACGCCGACCTGTCGTTCGTGCCGTTCGGCAGCGAGCTGAACGAGGCCGAGGTCGAGGCCATCGGCGCGCTCCCGTCGGGAGCGGCCCTCCTGATCGTGCGCTCCGGGCCCACCGCCGGCGCCCGCTACCTCCTCGACACGGATGTGACCACGGTCGGCCGTCACCCGGAGGCCGACATCTTCTTCGACGACGTGACCGTCTCCCGCCGTCACGCCGAGATCACGCGGGACGGCACGCGATTCGACCTCGTCGACCAGCGCTCGCTGAACGGCACCTACGTCAACGGCGAGCGGGTCGACCGCGCCGCGCTCTCCAACGGCGCCGAGGTGCGCGTGGGCAAGTTCCGCCTGAACTTCTTCGTGGCGCCCGCCGATCTGCCGCTGGACTCCGACGCCTGATGCCCGCCGCCTCCGCCCGCGGTCGTGCCACGTCTGCGGGGCTGCTCAGCATCGGCCAGGTCCTCGCGCGGCTGACCCCCGAGTTCCCCTCGCTCACCTCCAGCAAGCTCCGGTTCCTCGAGGTGCAGGGCATCGTGTCGCCGACGCGGACCGAGTCGGGGTACCGCAAGTTCTGCGCGGCCGACCTCGACCGGCTGCGTCTGGCGCTCACGCTCCAGCGCGACCACTACCTGCCGCTGCACGTCATCCGGGAGTACCTGGAAGACCTCGACGCCGGACGTTCGCCGGCCCCGCCGACGAACGTGCCGTCGATCGTCCCGGCGCCGCGCCGCTACCGTCGCGACGAGCTGCTGGCCGCGGCCGGCGCCGCACCGCAGCTGCTCAACGATGCCCTCAGCACCGGCATCATCACGGGTGCGGAGTCGTACACGGAGCAGACGGTGACCCTGCTGCGGGCGCTCGTCGCGCTGGACCGTCACGGCATCGAGCCGCGGCACTTGCGGTCGGTGCGTCAGAGCGCCCAGCGCGAGGCGGCCCTCATCGAGTCGGCCCTCACCACGCTCCTGCGCCGCACCGACGCGACCTCGCGCGGCAAGGCGGGCGAGCTCGCCCCGGAGCTGGCGCGGCGGCTGGAAGAGGTGCGCGCGGTGTTCGTCCGCGACGCCGTCGACCGCATGTTGTCGTGACCGATTCGTGACCTCGCGACACGCCGGGGTGACGGAGCCGATGTCGTTGCCCGGGGGGCATCGCTCATCTAGCGTGGAGATACCGATCCGGTGAGGAGGATTCCGGCATGACCGCTGGCGAAGCTGTCGGCGAACCACGGTTCGTCGAAGACCTCCTGTTCACCGACGGGCTTCCCGCCATGGACGACGAGGTCGGCTACCGCGGCGCGCAGGCCGCCCGCGCGGCGGGCATCACCTACCGCCAGCTGGACTACTGGGCCCGCACCGAGCTGGTCGAGCCCACCGTCCGCGGCGCCAGCGGCTCCGGGTCGCAACGCCTCTACGGCTTCCGCGACATCCTCGTCCTCAAGCTCGTCAAGCGCCTGCTCGACACCGGCATCTCGCTGCAGCAGATCCGCACCGCCGTCGACCAGCTCCGCGCCGCCGGCATCCGCGACCTCGCCGGCACCACGCTCATGAGCGACGGCGCGTCGGTGTACCTGTGCACCTCGAACGACGAGGTCATCGACCTCGTCAGCCGCGGTCAGGGCGTGTTCGGCATCGCGGTGGGCAAGGTGCTCCGCGAGGTGGAGTCCACGCTCGTGGAGTTCGACCCCACGGCGCCGGACCCCGTCGACGAGCTCGCCGCCCGTCGCACGCGCCGCACCGCCTGAGCGGCACAGCGCCTCCCGCATCCGGTACCCGGCCCGGGGAGGACGGGGGAGCGGATCAGACGCGCGCCGCGGGGGAGTCGCCCGGCACCGGGATGCGCCCGGTGCGCATGACGCGGTCAAGCAGCGCGTCGAAGTCGGCGGCGAGCTCCTGCGCGGAGTCACCCGGCCACACGTGCAGCGGCTTCGCGGCGCCCTGCGCCTGCTGCAGCGAGGTGCGCTCGGGCAGCTGCGGGTTCAGCACGAGCGGACCGAACATGTCGCGCAGCTCCTTGATGCGGAACTGGTGCTCGATCGACTGCGGTCGGACGCGGTTGACGACGACGCCCAGCGGCTGCAGACGAGGGGAGAGGCCGCGGCGGATCTCCTCGATGGCCCGCAGCGCCCGGTCGGCGGCGGCGACGGAGAACAGACCGGGCTCGGTCACGACGATGACCCGGTCGCTCGCCGCCCACGCCGTGCGCGTGAGCGCGTTCAGCGAGGGCGCGCAGTCGATCAGCACGAGGTCGTAGTCGGCCTCGATGGTGGCCAGGGCCTCCTCGAGCTTCCACACGTCGCGCACGCTCGGATGCGGGCCGTCGAAGTTGATCGCGGAGGGGCTGCCGATCAGCACGTCGATGGGGCCGAAGCGTTCGCTGGC
>CAZBZR010000029.1:0-225 GCA_964496445.1 uncultured Microbacterium sp. | reverse complement strand
GATGCACCTTCGCCCAACCGCTCGAGGTGATCGCCTGACGGACGATCTTCTCCTTCGGGTTGGCCAGCACGTCGGCGACGTTCAGTCGACCGGCGACCTGGATGTCCATGCCCGTGGACACGTCCGACTGCGGGTCCAGATCGACCACCAGCGTGCGCACTCCGCGGGCGAAAGCGGCCGACGCCAGGCCCAGCGTGACGGTCGTCTTTCCGACGCCGCCCTTGA
>CAZBZR010000028.1:0-30131 GCA_964496445.1 uncultured Microbacterium sp. | reverse complement strand
GTGAAGCTGCGGTCCTCGTAGACGGTGATCTCCACGGGGATGACGTTGCCGCGCTGCGACTCGGTCGCGGCGTTGTACGCCTTGCAGAACTCCATGATGTTGACGCCGTGCTGACCCAGCGCGGGGCCGATGGGCGGCGCGGGGTTGGCGGCACCGGCGTTGATCTGGAGCTTGATCAGGCCGGGCACCTTCTTCTTGGGTGCCATGTCCTCTTCCTCTCGTCGAGCGGGGCGGATGCTCCGCTCTCCCGCGGATCCGGCCGTTCCGGACCGCGGTGGCATGCGGGCGCGCCGAAGCGCACGCGCAACTTCCCTAGTATACGCGAACCCCCGCACCGCCGGAGACGGCGATGCGGGGGTGAGCGGTGGTGTCGGGGTGGGTCAGAGCTTGGTGACCTGGTCGAACGACAGCTCGACGGGGGTCTCGCGCTCGAACAGCGACACGAGGACGGTGAGCTTGCCGCTCTCCGGCTTGATCTCGCTGATCGACCCGGGCAGGCCCGCGAACGAGCCCTCCTTGATCGTGATGGTCTCGCCGATCTCGAAGTCGACCTCGGCCGGGAGGGCGCGGGCCTGGGTCGCGGAGCCCTTGGCGGCACCCGACTTGGCCGGGGCGACGTCCTTGACCTCGACGAGCGACTTGAGCATGTTGAACGCCTCTTCGAAGCGCAGCGGCGTCGGGTTGTGGGCGTTGCCGACGAAGCCGGTGACGCCGGGGGTGTGGCGCACGACCGACCAGGTGTCCTCGTTCAGCTCCATGCGCACGAGCACGTAGCCCGGGATGCGCACGCGGGTGACCATCTTGCGCTGGCCGTTCTTGATCTCGACGACGTCCTCCATCGGGACCTCGACCTGGTAGATGTCGTCCTCGACCTCGAGCGTGGACTTGCGCTGCTCGATGTTGGCCTTCACCTTGCGCTCGAACCCGGCGTAGGAGTGGATGACGTACCACTTGCCCGGCAGCATCCGCAGGTCGGCGCGGAACGCCTCGTACGGGTCCTGGTCGGCGTCGTCGTCGGATCCCTCGGCATCGGCACGCTCGGCATCGGCCGCGACCGGGGCGGCGACGGTCTCGGCGTCGGCCGGGTCGACGTCGGTGGACACCTCGGCGGCGTCGGCGGGCGAGACCTCGGCCTCGACCTCGTCCACGACACCCTCGGCGGTGCGGACCTCGTCGAGGAAGTCGCCGTCGAGCACGGGCTCGTCGGGCTCGCCGTTCACATCGGGTCCGTCATAGGGCGTCACGTCGGCCTCCCGGGCGTTTCGTTCGGCGGTCTCGTCGGCCAGCGACTCGGAGAGCGCCTCGGCGGCGGCCTCCACCTCCGCGGCCTCGTCGATGGTCAGCGCGTCGTTGACGATCGCGTCGGCCTCGGGGTCTTCGACCTCGATGTCCTCGTCGGCGAAGGTGTCCACGTCGCCGTCCTCGTCGTCCTCGTCCACGACGTGGATGGCACGCTGCTCAGCGGCCTCGACCGACCGCTCCTCGTAGGCGAGCTGGTTGCCCTCCTGCGCCTCGTCGTCCTCGCTGGACTGCTCGGCGGCCGTCGCCCAGTCGGCGTCGTCGACATATCTTTCAGACACTTGTGATCTCTTCCGTTGGTGGTGCGGACGTCGCGGACGTCCGGCAGGCGCGTGCGCGCGGCTCAGGGGGTCGCGCCGCCCGGAACACCGAAGATGGCCGTGGTGACCCATACGAACAGCACGTCCAGGCCGTAGACCAGACCCATCATCACGACGACGAAGCCGAGCACGACGAGCGTGAACTTCAGAAGCTCCTGGCGCGTCGGGGTGACGACCTTGCGCAGTTCCGCGAAGACCTGCCGGACGAACACGGCGATGCGCACGAAGAAGTTCGGCTTCTTCTCACGCGACACGCCGCGCCCCGCGACGAGTTCGCCGTTCGGCTCATCCTGGACCATCGACCCCACCTGAGTTGCCTTCCATGTGCCAGCATGCGCCGGCGCGCAGGGCGGACAGGAATCGAACCTGCAACCTGCGGTTTTGGAGACCGCTGCTCTGCCAATTGAGCTACCGCCCTAGAGACCCGGAGGCCTCGGGGAGGCCCGCATCCGCTCACCGTGACCTGTCCGGAGGGGGTCGGCCCGACCGGCGGGCACGGCGAAAGAATGCAGACTTCTACTGCGAAACCACTCTACGTCATCCCCTGGGCGCTGGCGAACGCGGGGCACGCCTCAGCGCAGACACGGTGTGAAGACGGCGATGACGACGGTGGGCGCCGCGGTGGTGACGGTCGCCACGACGCCGGTCTCCGACGCCCACGCGCGCTGCTCGCCCGCATCCTGGCGCGGCCGGATGCGGTCCCACACGTCCTCGTCGACCACGGCTGCGACCTCCTCCGAGATCGGCGCGAGGGCGGTGTCGTCGGAGGTGATGGAGAGGGTCCCGGTGGCCACCAGCGAGGTCCGCGTGCCCGGCTCCTCCCCGTCGGCCCCGCAGGCCTCTTCGACGAGTGGCGCCACCGTCACCGAGCGCAGCACGGCCGGATCGGCCTCGGCGAGCACGTCCACGAGGTCGTCGAACTGGGCCTGCGCCTCTGCGCGGACCTCCCGCGGGGCGGGACCGGGCGTGCACGCGGTCAGGAGGACGCCGGCGGCCAGCAGGGCGGCGAGCGGTGCGGAGCGCCGTCGCGTCATGGCCGGGTCACCTCCTGCACCTCATACGCCTCGGGGTCGGGGGCGGCCGTGGGCACGCCGAGACCCGCCAGCTGCTCGACGAGCCAGCCGTCGTGCCATCCTTCGACGTCGCACGGCGCCGTCGAGCGGTCGAAGAACGCGCGCGGCACGCCGTGCTGGATGACCGCGCGGCAGCTGGCGTCGGACTCGATCTGCGAGCGGTAGCTGCCCTGATCCACCCCCACCTGATCGGCCGCCGCGAACAGGGTCGCGTACCGATCCCACTGGTACCAGTGCATCGCTTCGTGGACGAAGATCGCCCAGATGTCCGATCGTGCGGCGCCCGGATCCCACGCCAGGAACACCGTGGTGCGGAAGCGGTTGTCGTAGCAGCCGCCGAGGGCGATCTGGTAGGCGTCGTCGGCGGAGGCGTAGCCGCAGTTCTGCGGACCGCCGTCGTAGACGATCTGCACGTCGGTGCCGCCGAGGCCGTCCAGCAGCGCCCGCGCGTCCGCGTCGCCCCCGGGTATCTGGCCGCCGCCGGGATTCGGCGCCGAGGGCGCGGCCGGCTCGGCGCCGGCCTTGAACTCCTCATCGGTGCGGACGGCCGACTCCCAGACCGCCACGGCGGCACGGTAGGCCTCCCGCTGCGCGGTGAGCTGGGTCGCCGTCTCGGCGGTGGCGGCGAACGCGGCGGCGACGGCCTCCTGCTGCGCCGTCGTCACCGTCCGGGCGGCGAGCGCCCGCTCGCGCGCCTCGGCGACGAGCCACACCGTACCTGCCACGCCCGCCCCCAGAGCCAGGACGAGCACCACGACGAGAACGGCCGTCCACCTCCGCCGGCGTCGCCATCGCCGGACGCCTTCGGCGAAGGCGTCCGCGACGACGGCGGAGTCGCTCACGGCCCGACGCGGATGAGCTTCTTGTTGACGAACTCGTCGGCGCCGAGCAGGCCCATCTCCCGTCCGGTGCCGCTGCGCTTGATCCCGCCGAAGGGCAGCTCCGGCGAGTCGGCGAGGACGAGGTTCACGTAGACCATCCCCGCCTCGATGCGGTCGGCCACGCGCTGCGCCTGGGCCTCATCCGTGGTGAACACGTACGAGCCCAGGCCGAAGCCCGTGTCGTTGGCGACGGCCACCGCCTCGTCCTCCCCCGAGACGCGGTAGACGACTCCGACCGGCCCGAAGAACTCCTCGCGGTACGCGTCCATGTCGCTGCTGACTCCGGTGAGCACCGTGGGGGCGAAGTACGCGCCGTCCCTGGTGCCGCCGGTGACCAGCGTCGCCCCCTGCGCGACGGCGCGCTCGACCTGCTCCGCGAGGCGCTCGGCGGCCGTCTGCGAGGACAGCGGGCCGAGCACGGTGTCCTCGGCCATCGGGTCGCCGACCTTGGCGGCGGACATGGCGGCGGTGAACTTCTCCAGGAAGGCGTCGTAGAGATCGTCCACCACGATGAAGCGCTTGGCGGCGTTGCAGGACTGCCCGGTGTTGTCCAGCCGCGCGTCCACGGCCGAGCGCACCGCGGCGTCGAGGTCGTCGGTGGACAGCAGCAGGAAGGGGTCGGATCCGCCGAGCTCGAGCGCGACCTTCTTCAGATGCCGGCCCGCGACCTCCGCGACGGCCGCGCCCGCGCGCTCCGAGCCGGTGACCGATACGCCCTGCACGCGCGGATCGGCGATGATCGCTGCGGCCTGGTCGTTGGTGACGCGAACGTTCACGTATGCACCCTCGGGAAGGCCCGCGTCACGGTAGATCAGCTGAATGGCCTCGGCCGACTCGGGACACTGCGGGGCGTGCTTGAGCAGGATGGTGTTGCCCAGCGCCAGGTTGGGCGCGGCGAAGCGGGCGACCTGGTAGTAGGGGAAGTTCCACGGCATGATCCCCAGCAGCACGCCCAGCGGCGAACGCCGGATGACCGCGGTCCCCTCGCCGGCGATCTCCAGCGGCTGGTCGGCGGTGATGCGCTCGATGTTGTCGGCGTAGAACTCGGTGATGTCGGCGGCGAAGTCGACCTCTCCGAGGGCCGCCTCGCGGGGCTTGCCCATCTCGCGCACGATCGTGTCGGCGAGGGCGCCGCGCCGCTCGCGGTGGAGCTCGGCGACACGGCGCAGGACCGCCGCGCGCTCGGCGACGGGGGTGCGCGCCCAGGAGGAGAAGGCGTCTGCGGCGGCGGCGAGGGCGCCCTGGACGCCCCGGTCGCTGAGAGTGTCGTACTCGGCGAGCTTCTCCCCGGTGGCGGGATTGACGACGGCGTATTCGCTCATGACGTTCCTTTCCTCTCAGACAGTCTGCCGCGGGCGGCGGGCGCTCGCGGGCGCATCCATCGACAGGGTCTCGCCACGGAAGAACGCCGGCCGGCGCACCGCCTGCCAGATCATGATGACGATACCCAGGCCGATGATGGTCACCCCGAGCACGAAGACGCTGCCGAGCCCGAACCATTCCGTGCCACTGCCGTAGTCGGGGTCGAGGCTCTCGATGAGGGTGATCCCGAACAGCACGACGAGGATGATGCCGCCCACGAGCGGGAACAGCAGCGTGAAGAACACGTTGCGCGCCGAGTCGAACCACTGCTTGCGGAAGTACCACACGCAGGCGAAGGCCGTCAGCCCGTAGTAGAAGCAGATCATCAGGCCCAGCGTGGTGATCGTGTCCCACAGCACGTTCTCGTTGACGAAGCGCATCACCGCGTAGAACACCGACGCGACCACGGCCGAGACGATCGTGGCGTACCCGGGCGTGAAGAACCGCGGCGTCACGCGGGCGAACTGCGGGGGCAGGGCACCGTAGTGGCCCATGGCGAGGAGCGTGCGCGCGGGCGAGACGAACGTCGACTGCAGCGAGGACGCGGAGCTGGTGAGCACCGCGAGCGAGACCAGGAACGCGAGGGGGCCGAGGATCGGCCCGCTCAGGTAGAAGAAGACGTTGTCCTGGATGTCGGGGTTGCCGAGCCCGAGCTCCCCCTCGCCGGTGCCGGCGTAGGCCAGCAGCGCGAGGGAGATGAGCAGGTACAGCACGACGATCGTGATGACGGTGAGGGTGGCGGCGCGGCCGGGGGTCTTCTCGGGATTCTTCGTCTCCTCGTTCATGGTGAGGGTGACATCCCACCCCCAGAAGATGAAGATCGACAGCGACAGGCCCGCCACCACGGCGGTGAAGGAGCCGACCGCGAACGGGTCGAACCACGACAGCGAGATCGGGCTGGCATCGAACGCGTCGCCCTGGGCGACGTGGACGAACGCGGCGACCGAGAAGACGACCAGCACGAGCACCTGGAAGCCGACCAGGACGTACTGCAGCTTCTGCGTGGTCTGCATGTCGCGGTAGGAGACGAAGGTGGCGCCGAGCATGAACAGCAGGCACACCGCGACGTTGATGAACGGGTTGAACGCCAGCTCCGCGATCGTGCCGGGGCTGCCGGCGATCTGGTCGATGAGGAGGAAGAGGAACTCCACCGCGATGCCGGCGAGATTGGACAGCACCAGGATGGTGGCGGCGATGAGGCCCCATCCCGCCATCCATCCGACCCAGGGACCGAACGCGCGGGCCGCCCACGTGAAGGACGTGCCGGAGTCGGGCATCTGCTTGTTCAGTTCGCGGTAGCCGAAGGCGACCAGCAGCATCGGGATGAAGCCGATGAGGATGATCGCGGGCACCTGGAAGCCGACCTCCGACACCGTGGGCCCGAGGGCGGCGGTGAGGGTGTAGGCGGGAGCGATGCACGAGATGCCGATGACGACCGCGCCGATGAGGCCGACCGTCCCGGCCGACAGGCCCTTGCGCGAGAGCCCCCCGGTCTCGGTGTCGCTGAGCGGAGCCGGTGAGGTGCTGTCGGGAGCGGTCATGCGCGCTCTCCTTCCACGGGACGCGTGCGGGGCACGACGATGAGCGGGACGGGCAGCACGCGCAGCATCTTCGCTGCGGTGGAGCCCAGGAACAGCCGTCGCGGCTGGGCGAGACGGCTGGAACCGACGACGGCGAACTCGGCGGGATCCCACGCCAGGTTCTCGACGGCCTCCTCGATGTCGGCGCCGGCGCCGACGACGGCTTCGCTCGGCACGCTCGCCGGAAGCGAGGCGCGCGCGGCGGCGAGGACGCGGTCGGCGTGGTTGTCGCCGACGACGCGGATGGCGGCGGTGTCCAGGCCCGCCGGAAGATCGATCGTCTCCAGCGAGATGAGCCGCAGCGGCACGTTCGCCGATGCCGCGAGAGCCACCGCCTCCTCCAGGAGAAGCTCGGCGCCCGGACGCGAGCCCACCGCGGCGGTGATGCGCGTGACGGGGGCGGCCGGGTCGACCGCCCGCGACCCCTCGGGAGCGAGCACGACCGGGATGTCGGCGGAGTGCAGCAGCTCGCTGGCGACCGAGCCGAGGAAGTGGCGTCCGCGCAGGCCGCCGTTGGCCGCCCCCACGACGATGAACGCGGCGTCCAGATCGTGCGCCGCCGACAGCAGCCCCGCGGCGAAGGACTCGCCGTAGCGGACCGAGCCGCGGTGCGCCACGCCGCCGGTGATCGCGGCGGTCACCGCGGCGAGCCACTCGTGCGCCTGGTCGCGCACGAGCCGGCCGTAGCCGGCATCCGGTGGCGTGATGACGCTCCGCGACTCGTCCGGCAGGACGATCACGAGCTCCAGCGGAGCGCCGGTGGCGCGGGCGAGGCGGGCGCCGACGGCCACGGCGTCGGCGCCGGCGTCGGTCGCGGTGTAGCCGACGACGATGGGTCGGGTCATGAGCGTGTCCTCTCGAGGATCTCTGCGGCGGCCCGTCGTCCCTGACGGATGGCGCCGTCGACATGCTGGTATCCGGCTCCGGCCATGTCGCTGCAGGCCAGGTGGATGGGTCCGATCGGCGTCCGCAGGTCGGCGCCGTAACGGGAGAGGCCGCCGAGGTCGAAGCTGGCCGCGTAGGCGCCGCGCGTCCATTCCTCCGTGCCCCAGTCGCTCTCGTAATAGACGATCGGGTTCTTCGCCTCGGGTCCGTAGTAGTGCGAGAGCGACTCGAGGATCCGCTCTCGGCGCTCCGACGCGGACAGGCGGAACAGGTCGTCGGCGTTGCGGTCGGAGACGAACCCCACGAGCGTGCCGCGGGTGTCGCCGTGGTTGGTGTTGTCGTAGGCCTCGTGGGAGAGCTCGTACGGGCTGAAGGCGGTGCCCGACAGCCCCTGCTCGCGCCAGAACGGCCGGTCGTAGACCGCGTGGACCTTGATGACGAAGCCCATCGAGATGTGCTGGTGCAGCTGGTGCTGCAGGCGCGGGAGCGGCGGGACGAAGGTGATCCGCGGGTAGAGCACCGGGGCGAGCGCGAGGATCGCCTAGCGGGCGTGGACGGTGACGCCGTCGGCGATCGCGGTGACGCCCTCGGCATCCGATCCCGACCATTCCAGCGTCCGCACCGGCTGCCCCAGCAGTACGTCCTCGCCGAGGCGTTCGGCCAGGAGCAGCGGCACCTGCTGGAGGCCGCCGACGACGCGCTTATCGAGGATGAAGTCCGCGTCGACGAGGTTCGAGTACGACCCCGCAGAGGCCGCCATCAGGAGCGACTGGAGCAGGGAGAAGGCGTGGGTGGGCTTGGTGAGCATCGCCGAGCCGGTCGCGAACGCGAGGTTGCGGACCGCCTCGTCGTCGTCGGTCTGCGCGCGCAGCCACGCGTCCCACGACACCGTGTCCCACTCCGCGGCCGACGGGTGCGCCCACGGCCGATCGGGATCGATCTCGGCGACCATGGCATCCAAGCGCTCGGTGATCTCCGCGATCGTGCGCTCGGTCTCGGCCGAGACGGGGAACATCTCCCCCGTGAAGCGTCGCGCGATGCCGTCGGGGCCGACGTAGACGCTGTCACCGTCGCGGTAACGGGAGAAGGTCTCCAGGCCCAGCTCGGCGACCGTCTCGATGAGCGCCTCCTGGTCGGGCGAGACCCACTGGCCGCCGATCTCGAGCATCGCCCCGTCGATCTCGTCGGTCCACAGGCGCCCGCCCACGCGGTCGCGGGCCTCGAGCACCGCGACCGACAGACCGGCCGTGCGCAGCGCATGGGCGGCGGTGAGACCGGCTGCCCCCGCGCCGATGACGACGACGTCCCTCGTCAGTTCGTTCATGTTCCCCCTTCGGAACGGATGGATCAGTGTGTCATGCCTGCGCGAGCGCTTCCGCGACGACGTCGAGGCCCTCTTCCAGGAGCTCGTCGCCGATCGACAGCGGCGGCAGGAAGCGGATGACGTTGCCGTAGGTCCCGCACGTCAGCACGATGACCCCGGCCGCGAGGCACGCCCGCGCCACCGCCGCCGTCAGCGTCGCATCGGGGGCGCCGGTGGCAGGGTCGACGAACTCCGCGGCGACCATGGCGCCGCGCCCGCGGATGTCTCCGATGCGCGGGTCGGCCTGCTGCATCCCGCCCAGGCGCCGCTGCAGGATGTCGCCGATCTCGCGCGCCCGCCCGGCGAGGTCTTCGCTCTCGAACGCGTCGATCGCGGCGAGCGCCGCGGCGCACGCGATCGGGTTGCCCCCGTACGTGCCGCCCAGGCCCCCGGCGTGGGCAGCATCCATGATCTCGGCGCGGCCGGTGACGGCAGCCAGCGGCAGTCCGCCGGCGATGCCCTTGGCGGGGGTGATGAGGTCGGGGACGATGCCGAACAGCTCGCTGGCGAACATCGCTCCGGTGCGGGCGAAGCCGGTCTGCACCTCGTCGGCGATGAAGACCACGCCGTTCGCGCGGCACCAGTCCACGAGCGCCGGGAGGAAGCCGTCGGCGGGGACGATGAACCCGCCCTCGCCCTGGATGGGCTCGATGACGAGGGCGGCGAGGTTCTCGGCGCCGACCTGCTTCTCGATGAGCGAGATCGCCCGCGCCGCAGCCTCCGCGCCGCCGAGCCCGTCACGGAAGGGGTAGGACATCGGCGCGCGGTACACCTCGGCGGCGAAGGGCCCGAAGCCGCTCTTGTACGGCATGTTCTTGGCGGTGAGCGCCATCGTGAGGTTGGTGCGGCCGTGGTACGCGTGATCGAAGGCCACGACGGCCTGCTTGCCGGTGGCCTTGCGGGCGATCTTGATCGCGTTCTCGACGGCTTCGGCGCCGCTGTTGAACAGGGCGCTCTTCTTGGCGTGGTCGCCGGGGGTGAGCCGGTTCAGCGCCTCGGCGACGGCGACGTACTCCTCATACGGGGAGATCATGAAGCACGTGTGGGTGAAGCGGGCCACCTGCTCCTGCACGGCCTTGACCACGGCGGGGTGCGCGTTGCCGACGGTGGTCACGGCGATCCCCGAGCCGAGGTCGATGAGGGAGTTGCCGTCGGCGTCCACGACCACTCCACCCCCGGCGGCGACGGCCGCGACGGGAACGGTGTGACCGACGCCCGCCGCGACGGCGTCCGCCTTGCGCTCGAGCAGTTCCTGCGAGCGGGGGCCGGGGAGCGGGGTGTGGAGCACCCGGCGCTGCGGGAGAGCGGGGCCGCCGGTGAGGGGAGAGGTCACGGCATGGGTCATGATCGCGATGCTAGGGACGCCGGGGACCCGCCGCATTCGCCTTCGTGTACATTCGGCGACGGGGCGTATACGTCGCGTCCAGGATCGAAGGAGTCCCATGGCGGATCCGCGCGCCACGCCGCCGACCGTGCGCTCCCTGCTCCAGCGCGGTGCGCTGGGACTGGCCCTCGCCACCCCCGAGGATGCGCTGGCCCCCGGCGCGCTGGACCGCGCCGTCCGCTGGGTGCACAGCAGCGACCTCGCTGACCCGACGCCGTTCCTCTCGGAGGGCCTCATCCTCCTCACCACCGGCACCCAGTTCGCCGACGCCGGCGACGACCCCGAACCGTTTGCCGCCTACGTCCGTCGACTGACCGAGCGGGGCGTCGTGGCGCTCGGCTTCGGCACCGAGGTGGTCAGGGCCGGCGTGCCCCCGCTCCTGGTGGCGGCCTGCCTCGCGCAGCAGATGACGCTGTTCGAGGTGCCGTACCGGACGCCCTTCATCGCGGTCGCCCGCGCGAACGCGGAGGCCATCGCCGCCGAGTCCTACGCCCGCCGCACATGGGCGCTCGCCGCCCAGCGCGCGGTGTCGCTGGCCGCGCTCCGCCCGGACGGGCTCCGCGCGATCCTCGCCGAACTCGCTCGGCAGCTGGACACCTGGGTGGGGCTGTACGAGGCGACCGGCGCGCTGCGCCGCGAGCATCCGGCGGGCGCGCTCGAGCCCGGCACCCGGGCGGGGCTGGACGCCGAGGTCGCCGCGGTGCTGCGCCGCGGCGCCCGCGCCGGCTCGTCGCTGCGGATCGGGGACACCCCGTTCACGCTGCAGACCCTCGGCCGCGGCGGGCACCTGCGCGGCGTCCTCGCGCTGGCGTCGGGCGATCTGGACCAGGAGTCCCGCGGCGTCGTCACGGCCGTGATCGCGATGGCGGGGCTCGCCCTGGAGCAGAACGAAGGGGTGCAGCGCGCCCACGGCACGCTGCGCGCCGCCGTGGTCCACGCGCTCCTCGCCGGCGACGTCGCCCTCGCACGCCGCATGCAGCGCGAGCTCGGGGACGCTCTGACGGCCGGGGCGATCGTCGTGGCGGTCGCGCAGGGGACCCCCGCCCAGCTGGAGAACGCCGCCGAGTGGCTGGGCGGCCCCGGGCCCGGGACGCCGGCCCGGATCTTCGGCCGCGGCGGCGACGGGCTCGTGGTGGCGACCGAGCCGGACTCCCCCCTGGTCGAGGAGATCGCCGCGCGCTTCGGTGTGCGCGTCGGGGTCTCGGCCCCCGCCACGTGGCAGGACTTCGGCCGCGCACACGATGAGGCCCTGGCCGCGCTGCGCCGCCAGCACACCCCCGTGGCGCGGTTCGGCGCCACCGCCGCATCCGGGGTTCTGGGCGCCCTCGACGGCGACCTCGCCCGCGTGCTCGCCGCGGCCGCGCTGGCGCCGCTCATGGACTCCGACGCCCAGCGCGGCACCGACCTCGTCGCGACGGTGCGCGCGTGGCTGGAGAACGACACGCGGATCGACGCCGCCGCCGCCGCGCTCGGCGTGCACCGCCACACCGTCCGCACCCGGATCGCGCACGCCGAACGCGTGCTCGGCACCGACCTGTCCTCCTTCCCCGCGCGCGCCGAGCTGTGGGCGGCACTGCAGGTCGCCGGCGTGTGAGCGCTTCGGAGCGCGCCTGAGAGGGCAGCCCCCGCCGCATCCCCGCCCCCATAGCGACCCTTACTGCCACCTCAACACGTGGGGCGCGCGCCTCAGGTGGCAGTCCCCGCCGCATCCGAAGCCTCACAGCGACCCTTACTGCCACCCCAACACGTGTGGACCCCGCTCAGGTGGCAGCTGCCGCCGAATCCACGCCCCATAGCGACCCCACCTGCCACCCCAAGTCCGAGGCCGGGCGTCGCCCCAGGCCCACACCTCAGGTGGCAGTTGCCGCCGCATCCACGCCCCCATAGCGACCCCGCCTGTCACCCCAACACGTGGGGCCCCCGCTCAGGTGGCAGTTGCCGCCGCATCCACGCCCCCATAGCGACCCTCACTGCCACCTCAACCCGGCGCGCGCGCGGCGCGGGCGCCGAAGTCTGGTTCTCACGTTGGGAATGCAATATATTGCACATCGCAAGTGTTGTTCACCCCAGCCCGGGTGTCCCGGGAATGAACAGGAGCAGAGATGAGCGACCCCACCACTTCCCCGCAGCAGATCACCGACGTCGTGCTCGTCCACGGCGCCTTCGCCGACGGCTCCGGCTGGCGCGGCGTGTACGACGACCTGGTAGGCCGCGGGTACCGCGTCACGATCGTGCAGAATCCGCTGACCTCCTTCGAGGACGACGTCGCCGCAACGCGCCGCGTACTCGACCGCCTCGAAGGCCCGGCCGTGCTCGTCGGGCACTCGTGGGGCGGCACGGTGATCACCGAGGCGGGCACGCATCCGAACGTCGCCGCGCTGGTGTACCTCTCGGCGCTCGCACCGGCCTCCGGAGAGAACACGTCGCAGCAGTACGAGGGCTTCGCCGGGACCCCCGACTTCGTCATCGACGTCGGTGAGGACGGGTTCGGGTTCCTCCACCCGGAGACCTTCCAGATCGGCTTCGCCGCGGATGCGCCGGCCGACGTGGCGGCCTTCCTCCGCGACACGCAGGTGCCGATCAACATGTCCGCGTTCGCGACCCCGGTGACCACCGCGGCCTGGGAGTCGCGCCCGAGCTGGGCGATCATCGCCACCGAGGATCGCGCCTTCGACCCGGCCATGCTGCAGCACATGGCCCGGCGCAGCGGCGCGACCACGATCGAGATCCCGGGCAGCCACGCGTCCTACGTCACCCACCCCGACCTCGTCGCGGCGGTCGTGGACGAGGCGGCACGCACGGTGTCCGCCGCCGCGGCCGCCTGACCCGCCCACACCCTCACGCCCGCACCCTCACGCCCGCACCGTCACGGCCGGGGAGGACAATGCCCGGTATGACCGCTTCGCGCTGGACTCCCCTGGCCCTGACCTATCTCGTGCTCAGCCTCATCGGGCTCGTGGGCACCTTCGTCCTGAACGCGTGGTCGGTGGTGCAGATGCGCGACTACCTCGGCGACCTCTTCACCTCCGGTCCCGCGGTCGGCTCCCTCGGCGTCGACCTTCTCGTGGTCGCCGCCGCGGGGTGCGTGCTCATCGTCACCGAGGCGCGACGACTCGGGATGCGCCACGCCTGGCTGTACATCGCGCTGTCGGCCGTGACGGCCTTCGCGTTCACGTTCCCGCTGTTCCTCGCGATGCGCGAGCGTCGTCGTCACGCCGCGGGTGCGGCGGACCTCACGCCCGGAAGAACGCCTCCGCGGCCCGCGCCAGATCCCACAGGTCGCTGACGCCGGCGAGCTCGCGCGCGGAGTGCATCGAGAGGATGGGGATCCCCACATCGACGGTGCGGATGCCCAGCCGCGTGGCGGTGAGGGGCCCGATCGTCGAGCCGCACGGCACCGCGTTGTTCGAGACGAACTCCTGCGAGACGATGCCCGCCGCGGCGCACCAGCCGTTCCATGCGGCGGCCCCCACCGCATCCGTCGCGTACCGCTGATTGGCGTTGATCTTCAGGATCGGCCCCTGTCCGAGCCGGGGCTGGACGACCGGGTCGTGCTTGTCGGCGTAGTTCGGATGCACCGCGTGGCCGACGTCGCTGGAGAGGCACCAGCTGTCGGCGCGGGCCCGCAGCTGCGCCTCCCGGTCGGCGCCGAGGGCGAGCTGGATGCGCTCGAGCACATCGGACAGGAACGGTCCGGATGCTCCTGAGCGCGTGGCCGACCCCACCTCCTCGTGGTCGAAGACGGCCAGCATCGCGATGTGCCCCGCGTCGAATCCGTCGGCGGCGGCGGCGAGCGCGGCGACGCCGGCGTGCACCGACGCGAGGTCGTCGAGCCGGCCGGAGGCGAAGAACACGTCGTCGCGGCCGAACACGGCGCCGCGGGCCGCGTCGGCGGTGACCAGGTCGTAGCCGCGGATGCGGGCGGCATCGACCCCGGCCGCGGCGGCGAGCTCGCCGAGCAGGTCGGCTGACTCCGGCTCCCCCAGTCCCCACACCGGTTGCGTCTGGCTCTGCTTGTCCAGCGCAAAGTGGTCGTTCGCCTCGCGATCGAGGTGGATCGCCAGCTGCGGCAGGCGCAGCAGCGCCCCCGACGCGGCCAGCGCCTCGGTGCCGTCGTCGAGCACGAGACGCCCCGCGAGGCGCAGCTCACGGTCCAGCCACGAGTTCAGCAGCGGACCGCCGTAGACCTCGACGCCGGCCTGCAGCCAGCCGAGGCGGCCGGTGGTCGGTCGCGGCTTGAGCTTGAAGCCGGGCGAGTCGCTGTGAGCGCCGAAGATCCGCACCGGGGTGGCCGCCGACGCGCCGCCGGGCACGACCCAGGCCAGCACCGCGCCGTCGCGCACCACCGTGAACCGCCCGCCGGGCTGATCGGGCCACGGCTCGTCCTCCCGGAGCGCGGTGAACCCCGCCTCATGCAGGCGGCGGGCGACCTCGGCGGCGGCGTGGAAGCTCGACGGCGACGCCGCGACGAAGTCGGCGAGATCGTCGGCGTGGGAGCGGGCGTCAGCGGATGCGGGCACAGCAGACCTCCGGAAGTCGGGAGCCGTTCCAGCCTAGGCGGGCGAGTCAGGCGGGAGGACGCAGGTAGCCGCGCACGAACTCCGCGAACAGCGCCGGCATGTCGACGCTCTCATCGAGCAGCCACTGCTGCTGCAGACCGTCCATGACGGCGCTGATCAGCCGTGCCGCGGCATCCGGATCGATGTCGGCGCGGATCTCCCCCGACTCCTGCCCCGCCCGCAGCAGCTTCGCCGAGGTGGCCGCGGTGTGGCGATAGCGCGCGGCGAACTCGGCGTGCGAGGGATGCTCCGGGTCGGTCGCGTCCGCCGCGACGGTCGTGTACAGCGCGGTCAGACCGCGCGTGGTCTGGTTGTACGCGACCACCCGGGCCGCCTGCTCGAGGAGGGTGTGCTCCGCCGGGTCGCCCGCGGCCTGCCGTACCCGCTCGTCGCGCTGGCGGAGCACCTCGGCGAAGAGCTCCTCCTTCGAGACGAAGTGGTGCAGCAGCCCCGCCGGTGTGAGCCCGACGCGCTTGGCGACTTCGCGCAGCGACCCGCTCGTCAAGCCGGACCGGGCGAAGACTCCGACCGCCTGGTCGACGATCTGCTGCCGGCGCGCCCGACCCTTGGCGTAGCTGCCCCGGCGCGCGCGTTCCGGCGTCGCGGTCGTCTCGTCCACGCACCCATCCTCTCGGACCCTCATCCGCGATGGTGGCCGCGACCCCACTGCGCACCGAAGACCTGCCGTGCGATCGCGGGCTTCAGCGTGCGTTCCATGGCCTCGTCCACGAGGTAGTCCTTGAGCGAGTCCCCGGTGAGCGCATTGCCGATCGCGGCGAGCACCATCGACTGGTCCAGCGACAGGTAGCGCTCGGCGACGGTGCCGCTGCGGACGGCCACGGCGTCGTAGAAACCGCCGGGACCGTAGGCGCCGAGGTGCTTCTCGATACCGCGGAGGTTCTTCAGCGTCCCGCGCAGGTCGTAGGGCAGCGCGAGGAAGGATGCGTGGGGCGTCACCACCCCGTCGCCGAACTGCGGGTCGGGATCGGTGCCGGTGCTGCACCCGGGACGATCGATGTCGACGTCGGTCTTCTCGCGATCGGAACCGTAGCCGTCCGCGCGCATACCGGCCAGGTCCACGCCGTACTCCGCGTAGCCGCCGAAGGGATCGCTGGCCGGAGAGAAGCCCCAGTATCCGTAGCCCGCGTCCGCGCCGTGCCGCTGCTGCACCGCGACGGTGATCGGATGGTTCCGCCCCCACGACTGCGGGCCCCACTCCGCCTCGGGGATGAGCAGATCGGGCATGAGCGCCTCGAACATGCTGCCGCCCCAGCTGGGGACGAACCGCATGTCGTCGTAGGCATACGTGCCCTCGTACACGTCGACGCCGTCGTAGGTGCGCGTCCGGCCCTCCGGCAGCTGCTCCTGCCACGCCCAATCGCACCCGGGGGGCATGGTGCGGTGCGTGCCGTAGAGCCCGGTGTCCGGGATGGTGCCGTCGGCGATGCCGAGGTAGGTGGCGATGCGGCTCTCGCTCACCGTGGTGTCGTAGTGGTGGCAGGTGTAGAACGCCTGGGCGCCCGAGCCGTTGTACATCGGCGCGGCCACGGCGCAGCCGTCGCCCGGGGGCTCTTCCCAGAACCCGCCGCGGTTCGTCCCGGCGGGAAGCCCGGGCGCACCGGCGGGGTCGAAGAACGCCGAGAAGTCCATGGACGCATACAGCGCCTGCGCCCGCTCGGTGAGCGTCGGCTCGGCCTCCCGCACGACGCGCAGGCCCGCGGCGAGCCAGCCGTTGTCCACGGTGGAGAGGAACGGGTGGACCACATCACCGGAGCCGGGCCAGGTGGTGAGCTTCGCGCCGCTCGCGGGGTCGTACCAGTTGTAGTACATGCCGCTGGCCGCGTTGCGCTCGAGGGTTTCGAGCGTCGCGATCGTCGCCGTCATCCGCTCGCGCGCCTCCTCCGCGGAGATGACGCCGAGGTCGCGCGCGGTCACGGTCGACCACAGATAGCCGCCGATGTTGGTCGGCGAGGTGTAGGCGGAGGCGGAGGAGCGGTCGAGCGCGCCGCCGATGTGATCGGCCGGAAGCCCGGTCGTCTCATCGGCCATGGCCGCCATCGACGCCCACGTGTCCGCGGCATACCGCTCCAGGGTCGCGGCGGCGGACCCCCTCGGCGTTTCCGGTCCACCCCCGCCGTGGCCACCGCCGGAGGAGGCGAGGGCGGGGGATGCGGCCAGGGTGCCGACGGCGAGGCCGGCGACGATCGCCAGCAGGGCGCCGGGGGTGCTTCATTGCGGCTCTCCTCATCGAAAGCGCTCCGGGGGGACGGAGCATCCGCTGAAAACCATACACGCGTAAGGTTTTCGCGCAAGGGTGCCGCAGCGCGGGCGGACCGCTCAGCGGGCCGTGTGACCGCCGTCCACGGTGAGGATCGTCCCGGTGGCGGCGCGCGTCTCGGCCAGCCAGACGATCGCGTCGGCGATCTCCTCGGGCGTCGAGATGCGCACGAGCGGGTTGTCGTCACGGATCGCGTCCCAATCGACCCCGGGGATCGATCCGGCCGCCACCGCCCGATCCATGAAGTCGGTGCGGATGGCGCCGGGGGCCACGGCGCCCACGCGGATGCCGCGCGGCGCCAGCTCGATCGCGCTCTGGCGCGTGAACTGCACGATCGCGCCCTTCGTGATCGAGTAGGCCGCCTGCTCGGGGATGCCGACGAGTCCGGAGATCGATCCGAGGTTCACGATCGATCCGCGCGTCTCGGCCAGCGCGTCGGCGGCAGCCTGCGTGAAGACGAAGGTGCCCACGACGTTGACGGTGAGCAGGCGCTGCAGGTCGTCGACGGTCGTGTCGGCCAGCGTCTTGCGCAGGAACACCCCCGCGTTGTTGACGACGACGTCCAGGCGGCCGAACTCATCTTGCGCCATCCGCACGGCCGCCGCCGCGGTGGCGGCCAGCGAGACGTCGCCGGTGAGCCACACGACGCCGTCGGCGTCGTCCTCGGGGCGCGCGAGGTCGACGGCCACCACGCCGTATCCCCGCTCCCGCAGGAGCGCGACGGTGGCCGCCCCCACGCCGCCCGCTGCCCCCGTCACGATCGCCGCCCGCACGTCCGCAACCGCCATGTCGCTCCCCTTCGTCCCTCCGACCACGCCGTCGGATGTCATATTGTATGACAGTCCCGCGCAGTCGAAGCGCTCGCCGGCTCACGGGCGCGCCACCGCCTCACCGCGGCGCGTGCGCCTCCAGGAACTCGTAGACCTCGGTGGTGTCGACACCCGGGAACGCGCCGGTCGGGAGGGTCGCCAGGAGCGTCCGCGGCGTCCGCACGTTGGGCCACGCGTTCTCGCGCCACCGCGACTCGAGGTCGGCGGGCGCCCGCCGGCAGCACACTTCGACGGAGTGCTTCGAGACGCCGCGGTTGGGGGTGTCGCGGCCGAGGAACCACTTGGTGTCGTCGAAGCGCACCCCGACGCTCACCGAGTGCGCGCCCTCGCTGGAGTTCTCCACGCGCGCCGTGCACCAGTACGTGCCGTTGCCGGTGTCGGTGTACTGGTAGTACGGATTGAAGCGGTCGTCGACGTCGAAGACGACACGGCTGGTCCACCGCCGGCAGCACATCTGCCCCTCGATGGCACCGAGGCGGTCGGTGGGGAAGTTCACGTCGTCGTTCTCGTAGGCCTTCGTGATGGTGCCGGACTCGTGCACCTTGAGGAAGTGCACGGGGATGCCCAGGTGCACCGTCGCGAGATTCGTGAAGCGGTGCGCCGCCGTCTCGTACGACACCGAGTACGCGTCGCGGAGATCCTCGATGCTGATCGCGCGCGCCGCCTTGGCGTCGCCGAGGAACTTCACCGCCGACTCCTCGGGAACCAGCAGCGCTCCGGTGAGGTAGTTCGTCTCCACGCGCTGGCGGAGGAACTCGGCGTAATCGGTGGGCTCGCTGTGGCCGAGGATGCGGCTGGACAGCGCCTGGAGCACGGCGGTGCGCGGGTCGCCCTTGGCCGTGACGCGACTGGAGAGGTAGAGCCGCCCGTGGGCGATGTCGGCGACGCTGCGCGTGGTCTGCGGCAGGTCGGGCACGTAATGCAGCGTGAAGCCGAGGTGTCCGGCGATGTCACTGGCGGTGCGCTGGGTGAGCGGGCCGCCGGGATGCCCCACGGCGTCGAGGAGGTCGCGGGCGCTGCGCTCGAGGTCGGGGAAGTAGTTGTCCTGCGTGCGCATCAGCCGGCGCAGCGCGACGTTCGCCCGCCGCGCCTCCTCCGGGGTGGCCGAGCGCTCGTCGCGCAGCCGGTCGATCTCGCCCTGCAGCGCCAGGAGTGCGCGCAGCGCGTCGTCCGGCACGGTCTTGCCCACGCGGAAGGGCGCGATCCCGAGCGACTGGAACGTCGGCCCCCGCATCGCCCGCTCCAGCGCGATCTCCATCGTCGCGCGCTCATCGAGCGGTTCGGCCGCCAGCAGCGCGTCCAGTGACGTGCCCAGTGCCCGCGCGATCGCCTGCAGCAGCGACAGCTTGGCCTCGCGGCGACCGTTCTCGATCATCGACAGCTGGCTGGGCGCGCGTCCGACCGCGGTGGCGAGCTCGTCGAGCGTCATCGATCGTTCGGTGCGCAGCTGCCGGATGCGGCGGCCGATGAAGAGCGGATCCACCCCTTCATCCTCGGGAAGGTCGGCGAGTCCGAAGGCGGTCGGCGCGGTGCTCATGCCGCGATTCTGTCACGAACACAGAACTATCGCGAAAGTTCACAGCCTGATTCGTCGTGCGAGCTGGAGAAGTTCACGGATGGTGGAGACATCACACCGGCCGAGGCACCCCGCCGCGACCGCCGACGAAGGAGGACCGCCATGACGATCCAGGCCCCCGCCACCGAGCCGCGCACCACCGCCCCCATCGCGGTCGTCGGCGCTCTCGGCGAGCGCTTCGACGAGATCCTCACCCCTGAGGCGCTCGCCTTCGTCGCCGAGCTGCACCACCGCTTCGCCGGACGCCGTCACGACCGCCTCGCCGACCGGATGCGCCGCCGCTTCGAGATCGGCAACGGCCACGACCCGCACTTCCGCGACGACACGCGCCACATCCGCGAAGACGAGACCTGGCGCGTGGCCGGCGCCGGCCCCGGGCTCGAGGACCGCCGCGTGGAGATCACCGGCCCCACCGACCCGAAGATGACGATCAACGCGCTCAACTCCGGCGCGAAGGTGTGGCTCGCCGACCAGGAGGACGCCACCTCCCCGACGTGGCAGAACGTGATCGGCGGACAGCTGTCGCTGTTCGACGCCATCCGCGGTCAGCTCGAGTTCACCAGCCCCGAGGGCAAGAGCTACCGCGTCACGGCCGAGCAGACGCCCACCATCGTGATGCGCCCGCGCGGGTGGCACCTGGTGGAGAAGCACCTCGAGGTCACCGACCGCGCGGGGCGCCGGATGGCGGCATCCGGATCGCTCGTGGACTTCGGCCTGTACTTCTTCCACAACGCCCGGCAGCTCATCGACAACGGCCGCGGCCCGTACTTCTACATCGCCAAGCTGGAGTCCAGCGAGGAGGCGAAGCTGTGGGACGACGTGTTCACCTTCAGCGAGGAGTACCTCGGGATCCCGCACGGCACCATCCGCGCGACGGTGCTCATCGAGACCCTGCCGGCCGCGTTCGAGATGGAGGAGATCCTCTACGAGCTGCGCGACCACATCGCCGGCCTGAACGCCGGCCGCTGGGACTACATCTTCTCCATCATCAAGAACTACCGCGGCCGCGGCGCCCGCTTCGTGCTGCCCGACCGGAGCGAAGTCACGATGACGGTCCCGTTCATGCGGGCCTACACCGAGCTGCTCGTGAAGACCTGCCACAAGCGGGGCGCCTTCGCCATCGGCGGCATGAGCGCCTTCATCCCGAACCGCCGCGACCCGGAGGTGACCGCCCAGGCGTTCGAGAAGGTCGCCGCCGACAAGAAGCGCGAGGCCGGCGACGGCTTCGACGGCACGTGGGTGGCCCACCCCGACCTCATCCCGGTGGCCCGTGCCGAGTTCGACGCGGTGCTCGGCGAGCGTCCCAACCAGGTCGACCGCCGGCGCGACGACGTGGAGGTCACCGCCGCGCAGCTGCTGGACGTGCACATCGGGCTGCCGGTGACGGCCGCGGGCGTCCGGGGCAACGTCTCCGTCGCCATCCGCTACATCGAGGCCTGGCTGCGCGGCCTCGGCGCGGTGGCCATCGACAACCTCATGGAGGACGCGGCCACGGCCGAGATCAGCCGCTCGCAGATCTGGCAGTGGATCCACCAGGACCGCACCACCGACGACGGCACGCTCATCACGCGCGAGTACGTCGAGGGGCTGGTGACGGAGGCGCTGGCCGAGGGCCCGCGCTTCGACGGCGACCGCTTCGACGACGCCGCGGAGATCTTCCGCGAGGTCGCGCTGCAGGAGCAGTTCCCCGCATTCCTCACCACCGCGGCCTACGCCCGGTACTTCGACTGAGACAGAACCCCGCATCGGGAAGGACGATCATGACCACCTACGACGACGACATCCGCTCGGTCCGCGCCCTCAAGGAGCAGTTCGGCTCCAGCTGGGACGCCATCGACCCCGAGTCGGTCGCCCGCATGCGCGCGCAGAACCGATTCCGCACCGGCCTGGAGATCGCCCAGTACACCGCCGACATCATGCGCCGCGACATGGCCGAGTACGACGAGGACTCCTCGCTGTACACGCAGTCGCTCGGCGTCTGGCACGGCTTCATCGGACAGCAGAAGCTCATCTCCATCAAGAAGCACCTGAAGTCCACGAACAAGCGGTACCTGTACCTGTCGGGATGGATGGTCGCGGCGCTGCGGTCGGAGTTCGGGCCGCTGCCGGACCAGTCGATGCACGAGAAGACGTCGGTGCCGGCACTCATCGAAGAGCTGTACACCTTCCTCCGTCAGGCTGACGCCCGCGAGCTGGATCTGCTGTTCACCCAGCTCGACCAGGCCCGGGCTGTCGGCGATGACACCGCGGCGGAGTTCATCCAGTCGCAGATCGACACGTACGAGACCCATGTCGTGCCGATCATCGCCGACATCGACGCCGGATTCGGCAACCCGGAGGCGACCTATCTTCTCGCCAAGAAGATGATCGAGGCGGGCGCGTGCGCCATCCAGATCGAGAACCAGGTGTCGGATGAGAAGCAGTGCGGCCACCAGGACGGCAAGGTCACCGTGCCGCACGAGGACTTCATCGCCAAGCTCAACGCGGTCCGCTACGCGTTCCTCGAGCTGGGGATCGACAACGGGATCATCGTCGCCCGCACCGACTCGCTGGGCGCCGGCCTCACCCAGAAGCTCGCCGTGACGCGCACGCCGGGCGACCTCGGAGACCGCTACAACGGGTTCCTCGACGTCGAGGAGATCTCCGAGGACGACCTCGGCAACGGCGACGTCGTCATCAAGCGCGACGGGAAGCTGCTGCGCCCCCGGCGCCTGCCGAGCAACCTGTACCAGTTCCGCACTGGCACCGGCGAGGAGCGCGTGGTGCTCGACTGCATCACGTCGCTGCGCAACGGCGCCGACCTGCTGTGGATCGAGACCGAGAAGCCGCACGTCGACCAGATCGCGGGGATGGTCGACGCCATCCGCGAGGAGATCCCGAACGCGAAGCTCGTCTACAACAACAGCCCGTCGTTCAACTGGACGCTCAACTTCCGCCAGCAGGCGTACGACGCCCTCGCCGCCGGGGGTGCGGACGTGTCGGCCTACGACCGGGGCGACCTCATGAACGCCGCCTACGACGACACCGAGCTCGGGCGCCTGGCCGACGAGAAGATCCGCACGTTCCAGCGCGACGGCTCGGCGCGGGCGGGGATCTTCCACCACCTCATCACCCTCCCGACCTACCACACCGCGGCGCTGTCGACGGATGACCTCGCCAAGGGGTACTTCGGCGACGAGGGCATGCTCGCCTACGTGCGAGGCGTGCAGCGCCGCGAGATCCGCGAGGGCATCGCGACGGTCAAGCACCAGAACATGGCCGGCAGTGACATCGGCGACAACCACAAGGAGTACTTCGCCGGTGAGGCCGCGCTGAAGGCCGGCGGCCAGCACAACACCATGAACCAGTTCAGCTGATCGCCGCAGGGATGCCCCGGACGCCATCGTCCGGGGCATCCGTGCGTCCCGGCGGACAGCGCGCATCTGCCCGTTCTGTCGATGTGGCCGCCCGCCAGACGACGTAGGCACGTAACGTCGCACCGAACGGAAGGAAGTGCCGCGATGAAGTTCCTGATGCTGGTGGTCGTCGATCCCGCCAACGACGGCACCGAGGCCCTCCCCCTCACGATCGAGCAGTGGGGCGCAGAGGTCGACCGCCGGAAGGCCTGGCTCGAGGGCGATCGGCTGCACGGGCCCGCCGAGGCCAAGACCGTCCGCCGTCGCTGCGGGCAGGTGCTCGTCACCGACGGGCCGTTCGCCGAGACGCACGAGTGGATCGGCGGATTCGACGTGCTCGAGTGCGCGAGCATGGACGACGCGATCGAGCTGGCGTCGCTGCATCCGATGGCCGCCCACGGCATCATCGAACTCCGCCCCGTGTGGCCGCTGGACTGACGCTCGCCGAGCGGGGCGCGACGGATAGGCTCGAGCCGTGACATCCCGCGCCCCGCTCTCCCGCAAGCTCTCCGCCATCGCCGAGTCGGCGACGCTGAAGGTCGACGCCAAGGCCAAGGCGCTGCAGGCGTCCGGCCGCCCCGTGATCTCGTATGCGGCGGGCGAGCCTGACTTCGCCACGCCGTCGTTCATCGTCGAGGTCGCGATGGCGTCGCTGCACGACCCGGCGAACTTCCGCTACACCCCGGCCGCAGGCCTGCCGGTGCTGCGCGAGGCCATCGCCGCCAAGACGCTGCGCGACTCGGGCCTGGAGGTGGCGCCGTCGCAGGTCGTGGTCACCAACGGCGGCAAGCAGGCGGTGTACCAGGCGTTCCAGGCCGTGGTGAACCCCGGCGACGAGGTGCTCCTCCCCGCGCCGTACTGGACCACGTACCCCGAGGCGATCGCCCTGGCAGACGGCACTCCGGTGGAGGTGTTCGCCGGCGCCGAGCAGGACTACAAGGTGACCGTCGACCAGCTCGAGGCGGCACGCACCGACAAGACGACCGTGCTCGTCTTCGTCTCCCCCTCCAACCCCACCGGCGCGGTCTACACCCCCGAGGAGACCCGCGCGATCGGCGAGTGGGCGCTCGCGCACGGTCTGTGGGTCATCACCGACGAGATCTACCAGAACCTCGTGTACGAGGGCATCCGGGCCGTCTCGATCGTCGAGGCGGTGCCGGAGCTCGCCGGGCAGAGCATCCTCGTCAACGGCGTCGCCAAGACCTACGCGATGACCGGATGGCGCGTGGGCTGGATGGTCGGCCCCGCCGACGCGATCAAGCTCGCCGGAAACCTGCAGTCGCACCTCTCGAGCAACGTCAACAACGTCGCCCAGCGGGCGGCGCTGGCCGCCCTCACGGGGCCCCAGGACGAGGCGGAGGAGTTCCGTCTCGCGTTCGATCGGCGCCGGCGTCTCATCGTGTCGGAGCTGGCGAAGATCCCGGGGGTGACCGTGCCGAACCCGCTCGGCGCGTTCTACGTCTATCCCGACGTCACCGGCCTCCTCGGACGGGAGTGGCACGGGACGACGCCCACCACGACGCTGGAGCTCGCCGACCTCATCCTCGACGAGGCCGAGGTCGCGGTCGTGCCGGGCGAGGCCTTCGGCCCCAGCGGCTACCTGCGCCTGTCGTACGCGCTCGGCGACGACCAGCTCCTCGAGGGTGTGCAGCGGCTGCAGCGTCTCTTCGCCTAGTCGAGTCGCCAGAAAAGGTCGGGTTTCGCCTCGAAACCCGACCTTTTCTGGCAAGTGGACGGGGTTAGGACGGGTCGGCGGGGCGGGTCGCGTCGGCGAAGGCCTCGCCCGCGACGCGGCCCTGGATGATCGCGGTCAGGTCGATCCCCGTCGCCGCACGCACGGCATCGAACGACGCCCGCAGGCCCGTCGCCGACTCGGCGGCGAGGTGGCCGCTCGCCCCCTCGCCGCCGAGCACCGTGACCGAGCCGACCCGGTCGTAGCCCTTGGCGAACTCCGCCATCATCGGCACGAGCGACTCCAGCGCGCGCTGGGCCAGCAGAGCCTCCTGGTTCAGCGCGAGCGCCTCGGCTTCGGCGCGGATGGCATCGGCACGGGCCTCACCGGCCAGCCGGATCGCGTCGGCCTCGGCCTCGGCCCGCAGGCGCTTGGCGGTCGCCTCCTGCGCCGCGATCTGCGCCTGGGCCTCGGCGGCCTTGATCTGGGCGTACGCCTCGGCGTCGGCATCCTTCTGCCGCTGGTACAGGTCGGCGTCGGCGACGCGGCTGACCTCGGACTCCAGGCGCGCCTGGGTGTTCTGCGCCTCCTGGACGAGCACGGCCTGCTGCCGCTCGGCCCGCGCGAGGGCCTCCGCCTGCTCGGCCTCGGCGTTGGCACGGCCCACCTGGGCCTTGGCGGCGGCGGTGTTCTTGTCCAGCGCCGTCTGCTCGATGAGGTTGGCCTCGTCGGTGGCGATCTGACGTGCGCGGATCTCGCGCTCGGCGTTGATCCGGGCGACCTCGGCCTCGCGCTTGACGCGCTCGACCTCGGTGGCGCCGAGGGCGGCGATGTAGCCGTTGCCGTCGGTGATGCCCTGGATCTGGAACGAGTCGAGGATGAGCCCCTGCGCGGACAGATCCTGCTTGATGCCCTCGGCGATCTGGTCCGACAGGCGCTGCCGGTCGCGCATGAGCTCCTCGACCGTCAGCGTGGCGACCACGCCGCGGAGGGATCCCTCCAGCTGCTCGGTGGTGAACTGCTCGATCGCCTTGTCCTGCGACGCGAAGCGCTCGGCGGCGCGGCGGACCGACTCCGCGTCGGAGCCGATCTTCACCAGCGCCACGCCCATGACGTTGACGGTCACGCCGTTGGAGGACTGCGCGGTGGGCTCCATCTTGATCTGCCGGGCGCGGAGCGAGATCATCTCCGCGCGCTGGGTCAGCGGGTTCACGATCGCGCCGCCGCCGGTGATCACCGTGATGCGGGAATCGCCGGTGGCCCCCTTCTGCCGCTTGCCGACGATCACGAGGGCCTCATCCGCCTTCGCGACGCGGTACCACGCGCGGATGAGGATGAGCACGATCACGAGGACGACGATGAGGACGCCCACCCCGATCAGGACGAGCAGTCCCACTGCTCCGAGCGCGGCCAGTTCCATGGGGGTCTCCTCCTGCGTCCTCCGACGCGTCGCGGGCGGGGTCCTCCCACCGTAGCGGGCGGAGCCGGCGGGCCCCGATGCGGATGCAGCGGCTAGAGGTCCACGTCCACCAGCACCGGCTCGGGCTGGAGGATCAGCCCGAACTCGGATTGCACGCGCTGCTGCACGAACCGCGCCAGCTCGGCCAGCTCGGCCGCCGTGGCGCCGCCGCGATTGGTCAGCGCCAGCGTGTGCTTCGTGGACAGCGCCGCGCGCGAGCGGGGGAACCGGAAGCCCTTGGCCAGCCCCGCGTGCTCGATGAGCCAGGCGGCGCTGACCTTGACGTCGGGTTCGCTCACCTGGGGCGGGGGGACGACCCCGTCGAAGGCGGCGAGCGGGATCACGAGCACGGGCTCGATGTCCGGCGCGACGGGCCAGCGGGGGCACTCCGCGGGGAGGGTCCGGGCGAAGGAGGCCGACACGATCGCGTTCTGGAAGAACGAGCCCGCGCTCCACGTGTCGGGGTCGTCGGCGTCGAGCACCATGCCCTTGCGGCGACGCGTGGCCAGCACGTGCTCGCGCACCCAGGCGAGGGAGACGGATGCGTCCTCTCCCAGGCCGAGCGCCGTGCGCAGCTGCGGGCCGGCGATGGGCCGCTCGGCGGCACCGACCTCCTCGAGCTCGAGGGTCACCGACACGATCACGGCGCGACGCTCCGGCTCGGAGCCGTAGTGGTGCTTCAGCACCGACGTGCGGAAGCCGAGCCCGAGGTCGGCGGCGGCGACGACCGAGAGCTCACCGTCGGCCTCGTCGAGGAGTTCGACCTCGACGAGGGTCTGGACGATCTCCTGCCCGTACGCGCCCACGTTCTGCACCGGCGCCGCCCCCACGGTGCCGGGGATGCCCGACATCGCCTCGATCCCGGCGAGCCCCTCGGCCACCGCGAAGGCCACCAGCTGATCCCAGTCGTGACCCGCCTGCACGCGCAGCCGCACGGTGCCGGGGCGGGAGCCCGGGAGGCGCTCGATGCCCTGGGTGCGCACCCGCACGACGGTGCCGTCGAACGCGTCGTCGCCGACGAAGAGGTTCGAGCCGCCGCCGACGACGAGCCAGGGCTCGCCGTCCGACCACACCTCGCGCAGCGTCGTGACGAGCTCGTCCGCGGTGCGCGCCTCGATCATGCGGGCGGGGACGCCGCCGGTGCGCAGGGTCGTCAGCTGCGCGAGCGGGAGCGGGGGGATCTCGGGCATGTCAGGCGCGCACGCGCACCTGGGCCTTGCCCAGCACGGTGCTCCCGTCGAAGGTCACGGTGAGGTCGATGCGCAGCACGTCCTCGTCCACGGCCCCGACCTTCGCGACGACGGTGAGGTCGGCGCCGGTCTCCGGATCCACGACCACGGGTCGCGTGAAGCGCACGCCGTACTCGAGGATGCGGGCGGGGTCGCCCAGCGCCTCGCCCAGCGTGCCGACGGCGATGCCCATGGTGAGCATCCCGTGGGCGAGGACCCCGGGAAGACCCACGGCAGCGGCGACGTCGTCGCGGTAGTGGATGGGGTTGAAGTCTCCGGATGCCCCCGCATAGCGCACGAGCGACTCGCGGGTCAGGTGCACCGTGCGCTCGGCGACCACGTCTCCGACGGCGGTCATGCCGCCTCCCCTGCACCGACCAGGAGCACCGAGGTGGCGGTGACGACGTGGGCTCCGGCGGCATCCGTGATCTGGGCGTCGCTGGTGATCATGGCATTGCCCCCCACCGAGCGGATGCCGGTCACCGAGAGCACGGCCGACAGCTCGTCGCCGGCGACGATGGGCCGGCTGTAGCGGAAGCGCTGCTCGGCGTGGATGGTGCGGGCCAGCTCGATGCCGGAGTCGGGCTCGGCGAGCAGCTGCTGCAGCGTCAGATCCTGGATAACCATGGCGAACGTCGGCGGGGCCACGACGTCGGCGTAGCCGAGGGCGCGCGCGGCGGCCGGGTCGGTGTGGACGGGGGCGTCGGCGAAGACGGCGCGGGCGAACTCGCGCACCTTCTCCCGGCCCACGAGGTAGGGCGGGGTGGGCGGGAAGGGACGACCGACCAGCTCGGGGTTCACGGGCACCGTGCCATCCTACCGAGGGCGCCGCGAGGCCTCTCAGCGCGCGCGGCGGCCGCGGATCGCCTTCAGCGCCATCTGCGTGGCGATGAAGACGAGGAACGCGGCGAACAGGATGTTGCCGAGGAGCGGATCCACGACGGTCGCCAGCCACGCCCCGACCGCGGTCGTGGTGCAGGCCGCGACCCCCACCAGGCCGGCGGCGACGAGGTCGACGTTGTGGCGGCGGAGGTTTCCGACCGTGCCGGAGATCGCCGTCGGGATCATCATCAGCAGCGACGTGCCCTTGGCGATGAGATCGCTCGTGCCGAACAGCAGCATCAGCGCGGGGACGACGATGATCCCGCCGCCGACACCCAGGAGGCCGGCGAGGATGCCGGTGACCACGCCCAGCACGGCCAGTGCCGGTCCGGTGATCCAGGTGAGCTCCAGCACCGCGTCACGCGAGGGGATGACGAGGAAGAGGCTCACGATCACCGCGACGCGGAAGGCCACGAACCCCCACCGCAGCGCGGGCTGCTACACCTCCGGCCGCAACCACGTCCCGGTCCCGGACCTCGTCGACACCACCGGCAAGGGGATGGTCTACCGCGACACCGAGAGCGGCACCGCGTTCCTCGCGCTCGGCGCGGTCACCCGGTACTGGATGACCACCAGCGGCACCGGCCACCCGCAGGCGGCCACCCTCGACCTCGGCGCCGACGGGACCTGGGCCTGGACCCGGTGGTCCATCCAGAGCCACGCCACGGGCCTCGCGTCGCACGGCTGTGGCACCCCAGCTCAGCTTCCGTCCACTCGCCCCGCCCCGTGGGTCAACGTGCCGGTCGAAACCGGGCCATGAGCCGGAGTGCTCACAACCTGTGAGCACGAAGAAGTGGCTGATACGGCGACGACACCATCCCCTCGACTACAACGGAGTCAAGCGATGACCGCGCAGGAGAACCAGGAGCTCGCTCGCTTGGACCGGAAGATCGAGGAGATCGACGAGAAGGTGAACTCGCTTGTCGCCAGCGAAGCGCGTGCTGACGAGCGCCGGAAGGCGCTGGAGGAGAAGTACGACCGGCTCGAGGGGAAGTTCGACACGCACGCCAAGGACACCCGCGAGGCGATGGCCCGGCTCGAGGAGCGGCTCGGTCGCCGATGGGGCGCGCCCGAGTTCGTTGCGGTCGGCACGCGGTTCAGCGCGTTCTTCACCGGCCTCGGCGGGCTCGTGTACGCGCTGATGGGCCACCCGCCTCCGGCGATGGCCGTTCCCCCCACGCCGGTGGCCGTCGAGGCCCCGGCTCCCGAGGAGACTCCGTGACCGGCACGCCCGCCGCCCGCGCCCTCGCTCGGGGGTGGGTGCGGCTGGACGACGGCACCTGGTCCTCGTCCCGCCCGGGCCACGGTCGGCTGCTGCAGGTGTGGCGCATCCTCGCCGGAGGGTGGCGCTGCGGCGGGGACGACTCGCGCCACGACACCGAGGAGGCGGCCCTGGTCCGCGCCCTCGCCCTGGAGACCCCCTGATGCTTCCCGAACCGCTCCGACTCGCCCAGGCCGCTGGCCTTCCCGTCTTCGAGACCGCGTACGACGCGAACCTGATCGTCATCCGCCGGGACAGCGAGCCCCTCGACACGTACGACGGCCTGGTCACTCTGTCCTACCGCGAGCCCTCCGGCGCCTGGCGCACGGTGTCCGCTCGCGCCGCGACCCGGCCCGGCACCGGCTACCTGCGGAACCCGATGAACAAGGGCGGCACCGCCACGCTGGTGCCCGGCCGCAACCCCGGCAGCCACCAGCTCGGGCTCCACAAGGGCACCACCCCCGCGCTGGTCCAGGTGGGTCTCGTCCGCGTGTGGCGCGACAACAACAAGAACGCCATCCTCGACAGCAAGCCCGGCGACACCGTGTACGACGACGCGACCGGGGTCAACGTCCACGAGTGCTCGTCGCCGCGGTACCTCGCCGGGTGCGTTGGCGTGCCGAAGGCCGAGCTCACTTCGCTGCTCGACGAGTGGCGCGCGCTGCAGAACCTCCGCCCGCAGCCCCGGGTGTCGCTCACTCTGGTGGTCCTGCCGTGAAGGTCCGCGGTGGACGAGGCATCCACGTCCACGAGACGCAGCACGGGTACGTGCTGACGGCGGACCCGGTCTACATCGTCCAGCTCGTCTCCGGAACCGGCGGAACCAGCCTCAGCGGACACCTC
>CAZBZR010000027.1:4092-31337 GCA_964496445.1 uncultured Microbacterium sp. | reverse complement strand
CGCGGTGCCCGGATCGGGGCTCGTGAAGGCGCAGGCCGAGGCCGAGGGCCTCGACACCGAGTTCCGCGACGCGGGCTTCGAGTGGCGCGAGCCCGGTTGCTCGATGTGCCTCGCGATGAACGAGGACCGGCTCGAGCCGGGCGAGCGCTGCGCGTCGACGTCGAACCGCAACTTCGAGGGCCGGCAGGGCAAGGGCGGCCGCACCCACCTCGTCTCGCCGCTGGTCGCAGCGGCCACGGCCGTGCGCGGCACGCTCTCCAGCCCCGCCGATCTGGACGCGCTCGTCGGGACGGAGGTCTGACATGGAGAAGTTCATCACGCACACCGGTGTCGTCGCGCCGCTGAAGCGCTCCGCCGTCGACACCGACCAGATCATCCCCGCGGTCTACCTCAAGCGGGTGACCAAGACGGGCTTCGAGGACGCGCTGTTCGCCAACTGGCGCCAGGACCCGGAGTTCGTCCTCAACCAGCCGGCGTTCTCGGGAGCCTCGGTGCTCGTCGCGGGCCCGGACTTCGGCACCGGGTCCAGCCGTGAGCACGCCGTGTGGGCGCTGCGCGACTACGGCTTCCGTGTCGTCCTGAGCCCCAAGTTCGCCGACATCTTCCGCGGCAACGCCGGCAAGCAGGGCCTCGTCACCGGCGTCATCACCGAGGACGATCTCGCGCGCATCTGGGCCGCGGTCGACGCCGAGCCCGGCGTCGCCATGACCGTCGACCTGGAGGCGCGCGAGGCGAGCATCGGCGGGCTCCGGGTCTCTTTCGACATCGACGATTACACTAGGTGGCGGCTTCTCGAGGGGCTCGATGACATCGGGCTCACCCTGCGCAACGCCGACAAGATCGCGCAGGTCGAGGCCCGCCGCGAGGCATGGCGGCCCCGGACGCTCCCCGTCCGGTAAGTCACGACGGCCCCACCAGAGCTCCGTCGCCTCCCCTCGTCGACATCAGAGAGGTCCACCCCATGAGAGCACTCGTTCCCGACGCCGGCCCCACCCCCGCGGGGGCGGAAGGCGAATCCGCCGAGGTGCTCGCGATCCGCGGCGGCCGGCCGCTGTCGGGGCGGGTGGAGGTCAAGGGCGCGAAGAACCTCGTGACCAAGGCGATGGTGGCCGCGCTCCTGGGCGAGACGGCCAGCGTCCTGCGCGACGTCCCCGACATCAGCGACGTGCAGGTCGTGCGCTCGCTGCTGGAGGTCCACGGTGTGCGCGTGTGGGAGGGGGAGGAAGCGGGAACGCTGCACTTCGATCCGAGCGGCGCCGTCGCGGCGCACTTCGAGGAGATCGACGCGTACGCGGGGGCGTCCCGCATCCCGATCCTGTTCTGCGGACCGCTCCTGCACCTGCTCGGGCAGGCTCTCATCCCCGACCTCGGCGGGTGCCGCATCGGCGACCGCCCGATCAACTTCCACATGGATGCGCTGCGTGCCTTCGGCGCGGTGGTCGACAAGAGCTACGAGGGCATCCGCATCACCGCCCCCGACGGCCTGCACGGGGCGAAGATCGAGCTGCCCTACCCGAGCGTCGGCGCCACCGAGCAGGTGCTGCTGACCGCGGTGAAGGCGAAGGGCGTGACCGAGCTGCGCGGCGCGGCCATCGAGCCGGAGATCATGGATCTCATCGCGGTGCTGCAGAAGATGGGCGCCATCATCTCTTACGAGCCCAACCGCGTGATCCTCATCGAGGGCGTCGACGCGCTCTCCGGGTACGACCACCGCGCGATCTTCGACCGCAACGAGGCCGCCTCGTGGGCGTGCGCGGCGCTGGCCACCGACGGCGACATCTTCGTGGGCGGGGCCAAGCAGCAGGACATGCTCACGTTCCTCAACGTCTTCCGCAAGGCGGGCGGCTGGTTCGACGTCCGCGAGGATGGCATCCGCTTCCGCCGCGGCGGCGACATCAAGCCGGTCATGGTGGAGACCGACGTGCACCCCGGCTTCATGACCGATTGGCAGCAGCCGCTCATCGTGGCGCTGACCCAGGCGCACGGCACCTCCACCGTGCACGAGACCGTGTACGAGAACCGCCTCGGGTTCACGCAGGCCCTCAACCAGATGGGCGCCGACATCGTCGTGCACCCGCAGGGCATCGACAGCCCGGATCGCCGCGTGCCGCGCCGCTCGCTCGAGCAGGCCGCCGTCATCAACGGCCCGACGCCGCTGCGCGGGGCCGACGTCGAGGTGCCGGACCTGCGGGGCGGGTACAGCTACGTCATCGCCGCGCTGGCCGCGGAGGGGGAGTCGGTCGTGCGCAACATCGGGATCATCCGTCGCGGGTACGAGAAGTTCCTCGCCAAGCTGGACGCCGTCGGCGCCGACTTCGACGTCATCGGATGAGTCGCGTGTCCGCCCCGCGCCGCCGCGCCTCCCCGGAGAAGACCCGCCCGAGCGTGTTCTGGCTGCTGGGGGCCATCGTGGTGCCCCTGACCGGATGGTTCGCCAAGATCGAGATCTCCGGCGGCGAACACCTGCCCGAGGAGGGCCCGTTCGTGCTCGCGCCGAACCACAACTCCGAGTTCGACCCGCTCGTGGTCGCCGTGGCGGTGTGGCGCCTGGGCCGCGCCCCGCGCTTCATGGCCAAGGAGAGCCTGTTCCGCGTCCCCGTGCTCGGCTCGGCGCTGCGGGCCACCGGAATGGTGCCGGTGTCGCGATCTGCCTCCAGCGCCGCCGCGCGCGAGACGATCCGCACCTCCGAGGTGCTCGTCCAGCACGGTCGCGGCGTGATCGTCTACCCCGAGGGCTCGCTCACGCGCGATCCCGACCTGTGGCCGATGCGCGGCAAGACCGGTGCGGTGCGCCTCGCGCTGGCGGGCGACCTGCCGGTGATCCCGGTCGCGCAGTGGGGGGTGCAGGAGATCCTGCCCCGCTACGGCAAGCTCCGCATCTGGCCGCCACGCCGACGCGTGCGGATGGTCTTCGGGGAGCCGGTCGACCTCTCCGCCTTCCGCGGCGAGAGCGCGCAGCCGGCGACCCTCGTCCGCGCGACCGACGTGGTGATGGCGCGCATCGCCGATCTGCTGTCGGGCCTGCGGGGCGTCCCCGCACCGGCGGAACGCTGGAACCCGTCCGCGCACGGGCAGACCGAGACGGGGCGCCTTGAGTCGTAGGACGGAACCGGCCCTCCCGCGCGTCGCCGTGATCGGCGCGGGCAACTGGGGGACCACGTTCGGCAAGGTGCTCGCCGACGGCGGCGCCGCCGTGACGATGTGGTCGCGCCGACCGGAGCTGGCCGACGAGATCCGCCGCGCGCACCGGAACACCCAGTACCTGCCGGGGATCAACCTGCCGCGGCAGATGAGCGCCACCGCGCACCTGGCCGAGGCTCTCGAGGGTGCCGAGCAGGTGTACCTCTCGGTGCCGAGCCAGGCGCTGCGCGAGAACCTCAAGGCGGTGCGGCCGCTCCTGGCGGGCTCGGACGTGCCGGTGGTGTCGCTGATGAAGGGCGTGGAGCGGCGCACCGGCCTGCGGATGAGCCAGGTGATCGAGCAGGAGCTGCAGTGCGACCCCGACCGCATCGCGGTCGCCTCCGGGCCGAACCTGGCCCTGGAGATCGCCCGCGAGCAGCCCACGGCCGCCGTCATCTCCTCGACGAGCCAGGCCACCGCCGAAGCCGTCGCACTGCGGGCGCGGAACCGCTACTTCCGCACGTTCGTGAACACGGATGTCATCGGCACCGAGTTCGGCGGCGTGCTGAAGAACCTCATCGCCGTCGCGATCGGCATCGTCGACGGCGTCGGCTACGGCGAGAACACGAAGGCCTCGATCATCACGCGCGGCCTGGTGGAGATGACCGACTTCGCCGTCGCCCAGGGCGCGCACCCCGAGACCCTGCAGGGTCTCGCCGGTCTCGGCGACCTCATCGCGACGTGCCAGTCGCCCCTCAGCCGCAACAACACCGCGGGTCGTCTCCTCGGCCAGGGGCTGAGCCTCGACGACGTCGTGAAGCAGATGCAGCAGACCGCCGAGGGACTCGCCTCCGTCGCTCCGGTGCTGCAGCTGGCCCAAGCGGTCGGGGTGGAGATGCCGATCGTGGAGCAGGTGAAGATGGTGCTCGACGGCACCATGCACCCGCGCGACATCGCCCCTCACCTCACGACGGACGACGACAAGCCCACGGGCGAGAGGACGCAGAATGGACAAGCCGGTGGTCGTGGTGCTCTTTGGCGGTCGCTCCAGCGAGCACTCGATCAGCTCCGCGACGGCGGGCGGCGTTCTGCGGGCGATCGACCGTGACCGCTATCGGGTGATCCCCGTCGGCATCACCCGCGACGGGGCTTTCGTCCTCGAGGACGACGACCCGGACAAGTTCGCGCTGGATGCGGCGAAGCTCCCCGAGGTCGTCGACAACGGCACCCGCATCCGCTGGCCCGACTCCGCGCGGAGCCGTGAGCTGCGGGTCGTCGACGCGGACGGCGAACGGTCGCTCGGCGACATCGACGCCGTGTTCCCCATCCTCCACGGCCGGTTCGGCGAGGACGGGACGATCCAGGGCATGCTCGAGCTCCTCGGGCTGCCCTACGCGGGCGGCGGCGTGCTCATGTCGGCGCTGGGAATGGACAAGAACGTCGCCAAGAGCGTCCTGCGCGCCGCTGGTGTGCCGGTCGTGCCGTGGGTGGCGCTCACGCGCGCCGAGCTCGAGCGCGACCGGTCGCTGTGGGAGAGGCGGATCGCGGGCCTCGGCCTGCCGGTCTTCGTCAAGCCGAACCGGGCCGGCTCGAGCGTGGGCGTCACCAAGGTGTCGGCGTGGGACGACCTCGGCGCCGCGCTGGACACGGCGTTCGCCGAAGACACCCTGGCCCTCGTCGAGCAGGCCGTCGTCGGACGCGAACTCGAGTGCGGCGTGCTCCCCGGGCGCGACGGTGCGCCGCCGCGCGTGAGCGTGGCGGGGGAGATCGTCGTCAGCGGACGCGACTTCTACGACTTCGAGGCGAAATACCTCGACGCGCCCGGCATCGACCTGGTCTGCCCCGCGGTGCTGCACGACGGCGAGCTGGCCGAGATGCAGCGGATCGCCGCGCGCGCCTTCGAGGCGCTGGGCGGGGAGGGTCTGGCGCGCGTCGACTTCTTCTACACCGGCACGGAGTTCTTCGTGAACGAGGTCAACACCATGCCGGGCTTCACGCCGATCTCGATGTTCCCGCGGTGCTGGATGGCGTCGGGGATGACGTACCCCGAACTCCTCACCGAGCTGATCGACGACGCGCTGCGCCCCGCGGCCTGACCTCTGCTCAGCCGGCCGCGCGCGGGGTGCACACCGCGCCGGTCTCGGCCAGCTGCGCGTTCAGGATGGGCGAGAGCGCGCGCAGCGCATCGCCGCTGCTGACGACGGCGTAGTCGAGGTACACCTGCACCGCGGGGCTCCGCCCGAACGTGGTGAAGGTGTAACGGTCATCGGCCGCCTCGGACTCGTCGATGAGCCAGAACACGCCCTCGACCTCTTCGCACGGGAGCGTGGAGGGACCGGGCTCCGGCACGCCGCAGGTGAGCAGCACGGCGGCGGGGGAGCCCCACGCCCCGGTCGCCTGCGCGTCGGTCCAACGACGCTTCTCTCCCGCGACCACGGCGGGCAGACGCACCGACACCGCCGCGCACGTCGGGTCGTTCGCCTCCTCGCCGGCGGGGAGCGAGACCGTCCCGGCGCATCCGGTCAGGCCGGCCGCGAGGAGCACGGCGGCCAGCACGGCGGCGGCGGGTCGAGCAGTCACCCGTCCAGGCTAACCCGGCCGGTAGCGTGGTCGTGTGGACGGCAGCGTGGGGCAGGCGAGCGAGCGCGACGTCCTGCGCACCATCCTCGCGCGCCTGCCCGCCTCGCGCGCTCTGGTCGGCCCCGGCGACGACGCCGCCGTCCTCGCCGTCCCCGACGGCCGCGTGGTGGCCACGACCGACACGCTCGTGCACGGGCCGGACTTCCGTCTGGCGTGGTCGAGCCCGTACGCGCTCGGATGGAAGGCGGCGGCGGTGAACCTCGCCGACGTCGCCGCGATGGGGGCACGGCCCACCGCGCTCCTCGTGGCCCTCGCGATGCCCGAGGACACGTCGCTCGCCTTCGTCTCCGCCCTCGCCGACGGCCTGGCGGCCGCGTGTGCGGCGCTCGCCCCCGGCTGCGTCGTCGAGGGCGGCGATCTCACCGTCTCCGACACCCTCACCATCGCCGTGACGGCCCTCGGTTCGCTGGACGGGCGCGCGCCGGTGCTGCGCTCGGGCGCGCATCCCGGCGACGAGGTGCGCGTGGTGGGCGACATCGGCCGGGCCGCGCACGGGCTGGCGATCCTCTTCCGCGACTTCACGGATGCGGCGGGGGTGCCCCGCGCACTGACCGACGCGGCGCGGGCCGCGCTCGCGCCCGACGACCGGGAGGCGCTCGAGCGACAGCTCATGCCGCAACCGCCGGTGCGCGCCGGTGCAGAGATCGCCGCGAGAGGCGCCACCGCCATGATGGACGTCTCCGACGGCCTCGCGCTGGACGCCGAGCGGATGGCGGACGCCTCGGCCGTGACGATCGACCTCCTCGCGGCCGAGCTCGGGCCCGACCCGTCGCGCGCCCTCGCGGGCGGCGAGGATCACGCCCTGCTCTTCACCGCCGCCCCCGGCGCGATCGGGGTGGGGCGCCGCATCGGCCGCGTCATGCCCCGCGGACCGGTGCCGGTGACGGTGGACGGTGGCGCGTACACGGGCCGCGGCGGGTGGGATCCCTATCGGGACTGGGACGCGACGCGCGGCTGAGCCCACCACAGCGCGGTGTCGCCGTAGGAGCGGTCGCGGAGGGCGGTGAACCCGGCCGCGGACCAGTCGGGCGGCCCCGAGCGACGCGCGCGCTCGACCACGACGACGCCGTCGGACGCCATCGCCGGCGCCAGCCCCGCGAGAGCGGCGGTGAGGTCGGCCTCCGCCAGATCGTACGGCGGGTCGAGGAGGGCGAGGTCGAAGGTCTCCGCCGTCGCGGTGCGGAGGAAGGCGGCCACGCTCGCGCGGTGGACGCGCAGCGGCGCGGCGACACCCGCGCGCGCGACCCGGTCGGCGTTGCGGCGGGCGATGGCCGCGGCCGTCGCGCTGTGCTCGACGAGATCGACCGCCGCCGCGCCGCGGCTGGCGGCCTCCAGTCCCAGCGCCCCGGAGCCGGCGTAGAGGTCGGCGACACGGGAGCCGGCGAGCAGGTCTGCGGACTCGAGCGCGCCGAACAGCGACTCGCGCACGCGGTCGCTGGTGGGACGGGTGCCCGCGGCGGGAACCTGGAGTACGGTTCCCCCGGCCGTCCCGGCGATGATGCGCGTCACCGTCTCACCCTACAAACACCGCGAGCCCGCCGTGTCGGCGGCCGTGCCTAGACTCGGAGCATGCCCGGCCTCTCGCTCGCCTCGCGCCTGGACGGCGCCGTGGGCGGCAAGACCGCGGGCGCGTTCGATCGCGCGTTCGGCATCGGCACGGTGGGGGAGCTGCTCGCGCACTACCCGCGCCGCTACGCCGCGCGCGGGGAGCTGACCCCGATCGCCTCACTGCCCCTGGGCGAGCCGGTCACGATCGTCGCCGAGATCGTCAGCGCCACCGAGCGCCGCATGCAGAACCGCCGCGGGTCACTGCTGGAGGTGGTCATCAGCGACGGCGACGGCCGCCTGTCGCTGACCTACTTCAACCAGAGCTGGCGTCTGAAGGATCTCCTCCCCGGCCGCCGTGGCGTCTTCTCCGGCAAGGTGGGCGAGTACCGTCACACGACGCAGTTGACCCACCCGGACTACACGCTGTTCGACGACGAGGACGAGGCGCGGCGCAGCGCCGAGGCCACCGCGAACCTGCCGATCCCGATCTATCCGGCCACCAGCAGCCTGCCCAGCCCCGTCATCCAGAAGACCATCGCCCTCGTGCTCGACTCCCTCGCCGAGGTCGATGACCCCCTTCCGGAGGAGCTGCGGCGCCGCCTCGGCCTCCTCGACGCCCGGACGGCCCTCGAGCGGGTGCATCGGCCGCGATCCGAGGACGAGGTGCCGGCGGCGGTGGAGACGCTCCGCATGCACGAGGCGTTCGTTCTCCAGACGGCGATCCTGCAGCAGCGCGAGCGCGTGCGCGGTCTCGCCGCCACGCGGCGCGAGGGCGTCGCCGGGGGTCTCCTGGACCGCTTCGACGCCGCGCTGCCGTTCGCGCGCACGCCCGATCAGGTCTCCGTGGGCGACGTCATCGCCGCCGACCTCGTCCGCGACTGGCCGATGCACCGTCTCGTGCAGGGCGAGGTGGGCTCGGGCAAGACGCTCGTGGCCCTGCGCGCGATGCTGCAGGTGGCCGAGTCGGGCGGTCAGTCCGCCCTCATCGCGCCCACCGAGGTGCTCGCCGCCCAGCATGTGCGCTCGATCGCGCGGATGCTGGGGCCCGAGCTCGCCCCCGAGCTCATGCCGACGCTCCTGACCGGTCAGCTGCCTGCCGCCGAGCGTCGCAAAGCCGCCCTGCGGGTCGCCTCGGGGCAGGCCCGGATCGTCGTGGGCACGCACGCGCTGCTGAGCGCCACCACGACCTTCGCCGATCTCGGTCTCGTCGTCGTCGACGAGCAGCATCGGTTCGGCGTCGATCAGCGCGAGGCCCTCCGGGCCAAGGGCTCCGCGCCGCACACGCTCGTGCTGACGGCGACGCCCATTCCGCGCACCGTCGCCATGACGGTCTTCGGCGATCTCGACGTGTCCACCATCCGCACGATGCCGGCCGGACGCGCAGGCATCGAGACCTTCGTCGCGCCCGTCGCCGAGAAGCCCGCCTGGTTCGCCCGGGTGTGGGACCGCGTGGCCGAAGAGGTCGCGCAGGGCCGGCAGGCGTTCGTCGTGTGCCCCGCGATCGATGCCGACACCGGCGCCGAAGACGATACCGAGGCCCCTGCGGAAGGGGCGGAGACCCGTATCCGGTGGGGAGTCGTGCAGGTCTCCGACGTGCTGTCGCGCCACCCGGCGTATGCGGAGATCCGCGTGGCTGTCCTCCACGGGAAGATGCCCGCCGACGAGAAGGACGCCGTGATGCAGGCCTTCGCGCGCGGCGACATCGACGTGCTCGTGGCCACGACCGTCGTCGAGGTCGGCGTCGACGTCGCGAACGCCTCGACCATGGTCATCCTCGAGGCCGACCGGTTCGGCGTGTCGCAGCTGCATCAGCTGCGTGGCCGCGTCGGGCGCGGCAGCATCCCCGGGCTCTGCCTCCTCGTCACGGAGGCGGCGCCGGGCACGTCCTCCCGCGCGCGGGTGGAGGCGGTCGCCCGCACCCTCGACGGCTTCGAGCTCGCCGAAGTCGACCTGGAGCTGCGGGGTGAGGGTGATGTGCTGGGGGCGGCGCAGTCGGGCGCGCGCTCCTCGCTCCGGCTCCTCCGGGTCGTCGCGGATGCGGCGCTGATCACCGCGGCGCGCGCGGCGGCGGAGGCGGTGCTCGCCGAAGATCCTGCGCTGACCCGGCACGCGGGGCTCGCGGCGGCGATAGAACGACGGGTCGGTGCCGAGGAGCGGGCGGCGCTCGCGAAGGCCTGAGCGTCGATCGATAGGCTGGGCGCATGAACAACCGGATCGCCGTCGTCCCGGGATCGTTCGATCCGCCCACCCTCGGTCACCTCGATGTGATCCGGCGCGCCGCGGCGCTCTACGACCAGGTGCACGTGCTCGTGGTGCACAACCCCGGCAAGGAGGCGATGCTTCCCATCGCCCAGCGCCTCGCGCTCCTGGAGCAGTCGGTCGCCGAGGGCGACATCGACGGCGGGGAGATCGTGGTGGCCTCGTGGAGCATGGGCCTGCTGGTGGACTACGCCACCGACGTCGGTGCGGGCGTGCTCGTGAAGGGCATCCGTTCGCAGGTGGATGTCGCTTACGAGACCCCGATGGCGATCGTCAACCGCCACCTGGCCCACGTCGAGACGGTGTTCCTGCTGCCCGACCCCGCGCACGCGCTCGTGTCGAGCTCGCTCGTGCGGCAGGTCGCGGCCCTCGGGGGAGACGTGTCGCCGTTCGTCCCCTCCGCCGTCGCCCGCTTCCTCGACACCGGCGCGCGCGAGCTCTGAGCCCGGGCGCGGTCGCCGCGCTAAAATCGATGGGTGAGAACCCGATCCGGTCCCTTCGTCGTGCGCGTGCGCGACATCGTCCATCGCCCCGGCGAGATGCGCGAGCACACGCTCGAGATCCCCGCACCCGCCAAGTGGGGCGAGGGACTGGTCTCCGTCCCGGAGGGGGAGCCGATCGACATCGACGTCCGTCTGGAGTCGGTGCACGAGGGCATCCTGGTCTCGGCTGACATCGATACGCGCGCCGTGGGGGTGTGCGGGCGCTGCCTCACCGACCTCGAGCTGCCCGTCGAAGTCGAGATTCAGGAGCTTTTCGCGTATCCTGGATCGGAAGCAGAGGACTTCGAGGTTCGTGACGACCAGGTGGATCTGGAGATCCCCGTCCGAGACGCGATCGTCCTGTCGCTTCCGTTCCAGCCGGTGTGTCAGCCGGATTGCCCCGGGCTCGACCCGAACACGGGTGAGCGTCTGACCGAAAGCGCCGCGGAACGGCTGCAGGAATCCGTCGATCCGCGATGGGCAGCCCTGCAGCAGTACACCCCAGAACCCGACGGCGACGCCCCGCGTCCCGGCGCCTGAATCCGACCGAACGTCACAGAGAAGAGTGAGCCATGGCAGGTAACCCCCCGAAGCGGAAGGTCTCCCGCTCCAACACCCGTTCGCGCCGTGCGCAGTGGAAGGCCGAGGCGCCCGCGCTGGTCAAGACCATCGAGAACGGCAAGGTCGTCTACAGCCGTCCCCACCAGGCCAAGGTCGTCACCGACTCGCAGGGCACCGAGCTGTTCCTGGAGTACAAGGGCCGCAAGGTCGCCGACGTCTGAGGTCGGCGGCTCTCGCCGTGACCGACGCATCCGAGCGCAGCGCGCTCACCGACAAGCTCGGGGTCGACATCGACCCCGGGCTTCTGTCGCTTGCCCTCACGCACCGCTCGTTCGCGTATGAGAACGGCGGCATCGCACACAACGAGCGCCTCGAGTTCCTCGGCGACTCGGTGCTCGGCCAGGCGGTGACCGTCCGGCTGTTCACGGGTCATCCCGAGCTCGAGGAGGGCGAACTCGCCAAGCGCCGCGCGAGCGTCGTGTCCACCGTCGCCCTGGCCGAGGTCGCCCGCGGCATCGAGCTGGGAGCGCACCTCCGGCTCGGCCGGGGTGAGGACCTCACCGGCGGGCGCGACAAGGACTCGATCCTCGCCGACACCATGGAGGCGGTGATCGGCGCGACCTACCTCTCGGCAGGGCCCGAGGCGGCTACCGCCCTCGTCCTCCGCCTCGTCGAGCCGCTCCTGGCCGATCCCGATCGCTACGGGGCCGCGATGGACCCGAAGACGAGCCTGCAGGAGCTCGCCGCCCGGCGGTCGCTTTCGGCCCCCGTCTACGGCGTGGAGGCGCGCGGGCCCGACCACGATCGACGCTTCACCGCCACCGTGCGGGTGGGGGAGATGAGCCGCACCGGCGAGGGCTCCAGCAAGAAGCAGGCCGAGATGGCCGCCGCCCTCACCGCCTGGCGCGACCTCAGCGCCGATGCCTGAGCTGCCCGAGGTCGAGGTCGTGCGCGCGGGCTTGGAACCTGCCGTCACCGGCGCGCTCATCGCCGGCGTCGCCGTGCGGGACGCGCGCGCCCTCACCCGCCATGCAGACGATGCCGCCGGCTTCGAATCCGCCCTCGCCGGCCGCCGCGTGGAGGCGGCCGTCCGGCGCGGCAAGTTCCTGTGGATGCCGCTCGCGACGCGCCCCGAGGAGCCGGCGGGCGCGGAGGCGCTGCTGGCGCACCTGGGCATGAGCGGCCAGATGCTGCTGCGCCCGGCCGGCGCCCCGCCGGAACGGCACGAGCGCATCCGGCTGCACCTGGAGCACCCCGCGGCGGGGGAGCTCGCGCTCGTCTTCGCCGACCAGCGGACGTTCGGCTCCCTGGCGATCGACCGGATGCTGCCGACGCCTGACGGTGCGCCGGGCGGATACGGCAGCGCCCGGGCCGCGGTGCCGGCGCAGGTGGCGCACATCGCCCGCGACCCCCTCGATCCCGCCTTCGACGACCGCCGCTTCCGCGCCGCGCTGGAGCGGAAGAACTCGGGTATCAAGCGGGTGCTCCTGGATCAGGCCACCGTCAGCGGCATCGGCAACATCTATGCCGACGAATCGCTGTGGGCCGCGCGCATCCATCCGGAGACTCCGGCCCGCGCGCTGTCATCGCGCGCCGCCGGGCGGCTCCTGGCGGAGGTGCGCGCGGTCTTGCACAAGGCCCTCGCCGAGGGCGGGACGAGCTTCGACGCGCAGTACGTCAACGTGAACGGACAGGCCGGCTACTTCGCGCACTCCCTCAACGCGTACGGCCGCACCGGGAAGCCCTGCCCCCGCTGCGGCCGTCCGCTCATGCGCGTGTCGTTCACGAATCGCTCGAGCCACTACTGCCCGTACTGCCAGCGGCTGCCGCGGCCCCGCTGAGGCCGCCGCCCAGGCGCTTCTTCCAGCCGCCCGCGTACGACACCGGGACGAAGCCGATCGCCTCATTGATGGCGAGCATGTGACGGTTCTCCTCGGCGTTGAAGGTGGACACGCGCGGCGAACGCGGCGCCACCTCGCGCCACCGCACGAGGTTCAGGCACTTCACGACCGTTCCGAGCCGGCGGCCCCGGTGCTCGGCGAGCACGAGCGTGCCGTACTGCTGCGTGGCGCCGGTGCCGTCACCGCCGATCACCAGCTCGTTGAACGCGGCGACCGTGCCGGAGGGGACGTGCACCGCGACGGCCACCGAGGCCGTGAGGCCCTGCGCGGCCAGACGGGCGTCGCGTCGCCGCATCCGTGCGGCATCCCAGTGCTGCTCCTCGACGTCCAGTCCGCCGGCGGGCGCGTCGGTCGACATGCGCGAGACCGCGTAGGCGAAGGCGTCGACATACGTGTCCGGCGCGGGGCCCACCCACTGCAGGGCGCGGTAGTCCTCGCCCGCGAACGCGCTCGCCTCGGCCAGCATGCGCTGCACCGGGGCGAGTGGGGACCGGAGGTCGTACGAGCTCTGGCGCTCCACCTGCTCGAGCGTGAAGCCCGCCCGCGTCGCGAACACCGTCTGCGGGTCATCCGCGGGGATCGATCCCCATCCCGTGGACGGGGTGAGGCGCGATCCGCCGCTGTTCGGCCGGTGGAGCGTCCACGTCTGCACCACCGCGATGCCGCGGGTGCGGGCCTCCGCCTCGACCCGCTCCAGCAGCGCCTCCTCGATGCCCTCGCCGCGGTGCACGGGATCGACGATGACGTCGATGTCGGCGACCGAGGTTCCGGCCTCGCGGGAGAGCTGGAGGGTGGCCACGCCCAGCGTCGGCCCGCCCCGGGAAGCGGCGAAGCCGACGTGGATCCAATCGCTGTCGTCGCGCCAGAATCCCCACACCTCCGCCGGATCCTGATCGAGGTAGTCGTGCCCGCCGTCCTGCCGGCACACCGCGTTGCCCAACCGCGCGATCGCGCGGAACGGCTCGGCGTCGGCCGCGTCGAGGTCGTCGGGGACGCGGATCGGTGCGATCCGCAGCGCGTCCTCAGTCATCGAGCACCTTCTTCCACGCCCCGCTGTAGGCGATCGGCACAAAACCGATCGCCTCGTTGATGCCGAGCATGGGACGGTTCTCCTCGGCGTTGTAGGTGAGGACCCGCGGAGACGCCGGGGCGATGTCACGCCACGCCACCAGACCGGCGCACTTGACGAGCATGCCGAGCCGGTGCCCGCGGTGCTCCGCGAGCACGAGCGTGTCCTCCTGATGGGTCGCCTCGGTGCGATCGCGGCCGATGACCAGCTCGTTGAAGGCGGCGAGCTCGCCCGAGTCGACGTGCTGGGCGGCGGTGACGAGCATCGGCCGCCCGGCATCGAGGTAGGTGGCCTCGTGCCGCGTGAGGCGCGCGGCATCCCAGGTCTCCTCGTCGAACTCCATCGCGGCGGCCGGTGCGTCGGTGGACATGCGCGACTTCATCCAGGCATAGCCGTCGACGAACTCCGGCGGAGTCGGCAACTGCCATTGCACGACGCGATAGCCGGCTGCCGCCGACGAGGCCTCGTCGAGGAGACGGTCCACATGCGGCGCGGTCGCCGGGTCGGTCAGATCCAGCGCGCTGTTGCGCTCCACCTGCTCCAGGGCGTACCCGTGGCGGCGGTAGAAGCGCGCGGCGTGGTCGAGCGGGATGCTGCCGAATCCGGTCGGCGGCTGCAGGCGCGGACCGTCGGCGGCCGGATGCTCCGCCCACGACTGCAATACGGTGCGCCCGTGCGCGCGCGCCGTCTCCTCGACGAGGGCGTACGCCGCGCTGCCGATGCCGCGGCCCCAGACGCTCCGGCGCAGCTCGATGAGCCAGAACGCGACGCGCGATCCGTCCTCCTGGGGGACGTCCACGCCCACGCGCCCGACGATCTCGCCGTCGAGGACGACGACCCAGGCCAGCCGCAGCTCCGACGGGCTCGGCGCGTAGGCGGGGAGGAGCTCCTCGGGGGCGAGGCTCTCGTCGGTGTGACCGGAGATCTCGGCGTACACGAGGTTGCGGATCCGCACCATCTCGCGGAAGTCCGCGGCGTCCGGAGCATCCATCGCAGCGGGGATGCGGAGGGGCCGGATCTCGAGGCCGGCGGGGGAGGTGTTCATGAGGGTTTCCTTCGGGTGAGGGTGCCGGAGTCGGGGATCGCCGCGAGGGCGACCCCCGACCTCTCGGGCATCATGACCGGGGAGCGGACAGGAGCGCGCGCCGCTCGGCGGCGCGCTCTCGAGCCCACCGCGCGCGGTGCGCGGCACGCACGCGGGCGTGGTCGTCGTGCGATCGGATGCGGTGGATGTGCCGGGTGCTGCGCAGCAGCAGCCACAGCCCGACCCGCAGCGACAGCCGATCGATCGGCGAGATGCGCTGCGGCAGGGCCTGCAGGTCGGCGAGGGCGGATTGCTCGGAACGGTCGAGAGACCGCACGGGCGTGAGAATGTCGTTCATCAGGGTCTCTTTCGAAGAGGAGGGTGGGAGGGGGCCCGGAACGGGCGAGAGTGCCCCGGCGGGGCGGGCGGCGATGACGCCGGCGGGGGTCGCCGATCGGCGACGGAAGACGCTCGGCCGGAGGGCGCGGGCACGGGGCCTCACGCGGTCCGCCGGTGGACGGAGTCCTCCCCGGGGAGCGGGTCAGCCGGCCGTGCCGGTGAACGCGTCGAAGGAGCGGGTCACCGCGATGAGCGCGGACGGCGGAGTGCCGAGACCAGTGGGCTGCATCATCATGGTGACCTCCTTTCGACTTCAGACGCGATGAGTGACGCTAGCGGACGGGCGGGCGGGCGTCAAGGAAATGTTCAGAAATGGCTGACCGCCGGGCGTGTCGTCGCGCGTGATTCCCGTCGACATCGGCTTGGCGAGGGGGCGGGCGCTCCCTCATCCGCTACCGTGAGCCGGTGGGAAGGCGGGGCCGGTCATGCACCTGAAGAGCATCACGCTCAAGGGCTTCAAGTCGTTCGCCCAGCCGACCACCTTCGCGTTCGAACCGGGCGTGACCTGCATCGTCGGGCCCAACGGGTCGGGCAAGTCCAATGTCGTCGACGCCCTTGCGTGGGTCATGGGCGAGCAGGGCGCCAAGACGCTGCGCGGCGGGAAGATGGAGGACGTCATCTTCGCCGGCACGTCCACGCGCGGGCCGCTCGGTCGCGCCGAGGTGCAGCTGACCATCGACAACAGCGACGGCGCGCTGCCGATCGAGTACTCGGAGGTCACGATCAGCCGGACGCTGTTCCGCACCGGCGCGAGCGAGTACGCGATCAACGGCGAGACGTGCCGGCTGCTGGACGTGCAGGAGCTCCTCAGCGACTCCGGACTCGGCCGGGAGATGCACGTCATCATCGGTCAGGGCCGACTCGACAACGTGCTCCAGGCGACCCCGGAGGATCGCCGCGGCTTCATCGAGGAGGCCGCCGGCATCCTCAAGCACCGGCGTCGCAAGGAGAAGACGCTCCGCAAGCTCGACGCCATGGAGGCGAACCTCACGCGGCTCAGCGACCTCGCCGGAGAGCTGCGCCGGCAGCTCAAGCCGCTCGGCCGCCAGGCGGAGATCGCTCGAGAGGCCGCGACCATCGCCGCGATCGTGCGCGACGCCAAGGCGCGCCTGTTCGCGGCGGAGCTGGTCACCCTCCGCGCCCAGCTCGCCGACCACGCGCGCGCCGAGCACGAACGCCACGCGGAGCGCCTCGTGCTGCAGGACGAGGCCGAGCAGGTGCGCGCGCGCATCGACCGCCTCGAGAACGACCAGCGCTCGGAGGCCGTCGACCGCGCCCGCCGGGTGGCGTTCTCCCTCGAGCAGGTGCAGGAGCGCTTCCGGAGCCTGTACACCCTGGCCGGCCAGCGACTGAGCCTTCTCAGCGCCGACGAGGACGACCCGGGCGCGGGCGTCCTGACGGTCACCGCGGGGATGATCGAGGACGCACGGGCCGAGATCGACGAGATCGGCTCCGGGCTCGGCGCGGCACAGGATGCCGCAGCCGAGGCCGCCCGGTCGGTCTCGCGAGCGCGGGCAGAGCTCGATGCGCTCGACGCCGACATCGCCGCGCAGAGCGCCCTGGTGTCCGAGCACGACATGCGCCTGACCGCCTTGCGCGGGCGCGCCGAGGCCGCCGCCTCCGCACTCGCCGCCGTCCGCAGCGGCGTCGAGCGCCAGCAGCGCGCGCTGGATGCGGCGCTGGCCCGCCGCGCGGAAGCCCAGGAGGCCCTCGCCGGCCTCGAGCCGGCTCGGGCGCCGGAGGAGTCGGCCGCCGAGCACGCGGCGGCGTACGAGCGCGCGCAGCGCGAGGCCAACGACGCCGAGACCGCAGCGGCGGGGCTGCGGGAGCGGCTCCACGCCGCCGAGCGCGAGGTGGAGGCGCTCACCGCCCAGACCACGGCGCTCGGGCGGGCCCTCGATGTCCGCAACGCGGCGGCGGCGCTCGTAGCGGGGGGCGGGGCCGGCATCCGCGGCCTGATCGGCGACGCCGTGAAGGTGGACGCCGGCTACGAGGCCGCGATCGCCGCCGCGCTCGGCCCCCTCGCCGAAGGACTCCTGGTCGCCTCCCGCGACGACGCCTTCGCCACCGCCGAGCTGGCGCGCGACGGCGACCTCGGCGTCGTCGACATCGTCGCCGCAGACGTCGCCGTGCCCGACCGCGCCCGCGACGCTCCCGCCGGCACCGTCCGCGCCGGCGAGGTGGTCATGGCCCCCGACGGCATCCGCGGGCTCCTCGAGGACGTCCTCGTCGCCGACGACCTCGCCGCCGCGCGCAGAGCCGTCGAGTCCGGCGGCCCTCACCCGCTGACCGTCGTGACGCGCGCGGGGGAGGTGGTCACGCGGTTCACCCTCCGCGCGGGGTCCGGCGGTGGCCGCTCGCGGCTCGAGCTGGCCGCCGAGCGCGATGCCGCAGCCGACCGCCTGAGCGAGATCGTCGTGGTCGCCGATTCGCTCCGTGAGGCGCTGGCCGACGCCGTCTCCGCCCAGGACGCCGCGCGCCAGCGCGCGCGGGAGACCCTCGGTGCTCTGCGCGCGCAGGACGCCGCGCTGGCCGCCGAGGCGGAGAAGCTCAACCGCGCCACGGTGCGGCACGAGTCGGCCGTCGCCGAGTGCGAGCGCCTGGCCACCGGACTCGCGCAGGTGCAGGCGGCCGTCGCCGAGGCGGAGGACGCCGCCCGGGTCGCCGAGGAGTCGTACGCGCGGGCCCAGGAGGCGCCCCGGCCGATCCTCGACGCCTCCGCGCGCGACGGTATGCTCGCGGCGCTCGAGGAAGCCCGCGACGGCGAGATGCGGGCGCGTCTGGATGTGGAGACGCTGCGCGAGCGCGTCCGCGCCGCCGAGTCCCGGGTCGTGCAGCTGGAGCGCCAGCGCGAACGGGAGCGCGCCGCGGCCGCGGAGGCGGCCCGCCGTGCCGTGCTCCGCCGTGCGCAGCGCGAGGTCGCCGCCGAGGTCGCCGAGCGTCTGCCCGCGCTGCTGGACTCGGTGGACCGCTCGGTCAGTCAGGCGCGGCTGGAGCTGGCGGCGGCCGAGGCCGCGCGCACGGCCGTGACGGCGGAGCTGTCGGAGGCGCGTCGTCAGGAGACCGCGGTCCGCGAGCGGCTGGCAGCGCTGACCGAGAGCGTGCACGGCCTGGAACTCCAGATCCACGAGAAGCGTCTCCACGTGACGAGCCTGCTGGAGCGGGTGCAGTCCGAGCTGGGCGTGGACGAGAGCATTCTCGTTTCGGAATATGGCCCCGATCAGCCCGTTACGTCCGACGCGCCGTCGACGGGCGAGGACGGCGAGGAGCCGGCGACCGAGCCCTTCGACCGCGCGGCGCAGCGGCGACGACTGCAGGACGCCGAGCGCAAGCTGGCCCAGCTGGGTCGTGTGAATCCGCTCGCCCTCGAGGAGTTCGCCGCGCTCGAGCAGCGGCACGCGTTCCTCACCGAGCAGCTGGCCGACCTCACCCAGACCCGCAGCGATCTGCTCACGATCATCTCCGAGCTGGACGAGCGCATGCAGACGATCTTCCTCGCCGCCTTCGAGGACACCCGCGCCGCGTTCGGCGAGGTGTTCCCGATCCTCTTCCCCGGCGGCACCGGCAGCATCTCGCTCACCGACCCGGAGGCACCGTTGACGACGGGCATCGAGGTGTCGGTGCGCCCGGTCGGCAAGAAGATCGAGCGCCTCTCGCTCCTGTCCGGCGGCGAGCGGTCGCTGGCGGCCGTGGCGTTCCTCGTGGCGATCTTCACCGCGCGGCCGAGTCCGTTCTACATCCTCGACGAGGTGGAGGCGGCGCTGGACGACGCCAACCTCGGGCGCCTGCTGGGCGTGTTCGAACGGCTGCGTGAGAACAGCCAGCTGATCGTCATCACGCACCAGAAGCGCACCATGGAGATCGCCGACGCGCTGTACGGCGTCTCCATGCGCCAGGACGGCGTCTCGGCGGTGGTCGGCCAGCGCGTGGGCGACCGCGCATCGGCCTGAGCGCCCGGCCGTAGGCTGGAGGCATGGCGGAGAACTCCTGGTCGCTCGGCCGCGCGCTGCGCGGCATGTTCGTCAAGCCCACGATCGATGAGACGACCTGGGACGACCTGGAGACGGCGCTTCTCACGGCCGACTTCGGCCCGGACATCACCGAGCGCATTCTCGACGAGCTCCGCGAGAAGGTCGAGCGCTACCGGACGACCGACCCGCGCGATCTGCAGCGCATGCTCCGCGAAACGCTCGAGGAGCACTTCGCGAAGTTCGACACGACCCTGCGTCTGACCGAACGCCCGGCCGTGGTGCTCGTGGTCGGGGTCAACGGCGTCGGCAAGACGACGACGATCGGCAAGTTCGCCCACTTCCTCCGCCGCTACGACCGCTCGGTCATGGTCGGGGCCGCCGACACGTTCCGCGCCGCCGCCGTGGACCAGCTGGCCACGTGGGCCGAGCGCGGCGGAGCGAGCATCGTGCGCCCCCAGCACGAGGGTCAGGATCCGGCCTCGGTCGCCTTCCAGACCGTCGCACGTGCCAAAGAGACCGGGACGGAGATCGTGCTCATCGACACCGCCGGGCGCCTGCACACCAAGGGCGGACTCATGGACGAGCTCGGAAAGATCACGCGCGTCGTGGAGAAGCAGGCGCCGATCAGCGAGGTGCTGCTGGTGCTGGATGCCACCACCGGGCAGAACGGCGTGCTCCAGGCGCAGGCCTTCCTCGAGCACGCCGGGGTCACCGGCCTCGTCCTGACCAAGCTCGACGGCTCGGCCAAGGGCGGGTTCGTCCTTGCCGTCCAGGAGCGCACCGGCATTCCGGTGAAGCTGCTGGGGCAGGGGGAGGGGATCGGCGATCTCACCGGTTTCACGCCCCACGTGTTCGCCGCATCCCTCGTGGACTGACGCGTGCCGACTACCCACCCGCACCGGGGACTGGTTTCATAGACCCATGGCGATCGAGCACGACTTCTTCGGACTCCTCGAGTCGGGGCCGGACGGATCGATCTTCTGGTCGGAGAACGTGGAGCTCGGCGATCAGACGGTGACCGTCGATCTCACCGCGCCCGATCAGGACGACGTCTCCGAGGACGCCCTGGATGTCGCGGCGGCGATGATCTCGTCGCTGGAGGCGATCGACCGCACGGCCCGCAACGCCATGGTGAGCGAACTGGACGACCGCACCAGTGAGGTGACCGAGTACATCCTGCAGCAGCAGGAGACGCTCGGGGAGGAGCTGGAGGACCTCATGGTCGATGTGTCGGGGGACGTGCACATCGACGTGATCCGCTCGCTGCAGCTGATGAGCATGACGATCCTCGCCGACGAGCACGGCGGGTCGGAGCCCTTCGCGGTGTTGGAGTATGCGCTCGATCCCGACGCGACCGACGACGTGCTCCTGGTGAACCTCGCCTCCGCCGGCCAGGTGCAGTCGGTCACGAGCGCCGACTGACCGGCGGCCTCGTGCAGACCTTCCTGCCGTATCCGTCCTTCTCGCGCTCCGCCGAGGTGCTGGACGGGCCGCGGCTCGGGAAGCAGCGCGTGGAGACGCTGCAGCTGCTGCGCGCGAACACGGTTCCCGGCTACGGATGGCGTCACCACCCCGCGGCGAAGATGTGGACCGGTCACCTGCCCGCACTGGTCTCCTACGGCCTCGCCATGACCGACGCCTGGATCTCCCGCGGCCACGCCGACACGGTGCGCCCGCAGCTCCTCGCCTTCGCGCCGGAGGTCGACGGTGTTCCGCAGGACGCGCTCGAGGTGCCGCCCTGGCTGGGGGAGGAGGACTTCCACCTCGCGCACCGGTCGAATCTGGTGCGCAAGGACCCCGCCTACTATCGGCCGCTGTTCGGGGACATCCCCGACGACCTGCCCTACATCTGGCCGTCGGCCTGACTCACACCGCCTGCGCGAAGCCGCTCTCGCGCGCGGCGATGTCGGCGGCCAGATGCGCCAGATGCGGCGGGATGTCGCGTCCCTTCGACAGCATCGTCTGCGCCCACAGCCGCCCGGCCCGGTAGGACGAGCGCACCAGCGGGCCGGCGAGCACCCCGAGGAAGCCGATCCGCTCGGCCTCCTCCTTGAACGCGACGAACTCGTCCGGCTTGACCCAGCGGGCGACGGGGAGGTGCCGCGGCGAGGGGCGGAGGTACTGCGTGATGGTGATGATGTCGGTGCCGGCCTCGCGCAGATCCCGGAGCGCCTGGACGACCTCGTCCGGCTCCTCGCCCATGCCCAGGATGAGGTTCGACTTCGTGATCAGCCCGGCGTCGCGTGCCTGCGTGAGCACACCGAGCGAGCGGTCGTAGCGGAACGCGGGACGGATGCGCTTGAAGATCCGCGGCACCGTCTCCACGTTGTGCGCGAAGACCTCGGGACGTGCGTCGAAGACCTCGCCGAGGAGGGCCGGGTTCCCCGAGAAGTCGGTGGCGAGGATCTCCACGCCCGTGCCGGGATTGTCGGCGTGGATGCGGCGCACGGTCTCGGCGTGCAGCCACGCGCCCTCGTCCGGCAGGTCGTCGCGGGCGACGCCGGTCACGGTGGCATAGCGCAGCTGCATCCGGCGCACGCTCTCGGCGACCCGGCGCGGCTCGTCGACGTCGTAGTCGGCGGGCTTGCCGGTGTCGATCTGGCAGAAGTCGCAGCGCCGCGTGCACTGCGAGCCGCCGATGAGGAACGTCGCCTCGCGGTCTTCCCAGCACTCGAAGATGTTGGGGCAGCCGGCCTCCTGGCAGACGGTGTGCAGTTCCTCCGTCTTCACGAGGCTCTGCAGCTGGGTGTACTCGGGACCCATCTTGGCGCGGGTCTTGATCCACTCCGGCTTGCGCTCGATCGGCGTCTGCGCATTGCGCACCTCCAGCCGCAGCATCCGGCGCCCGCCGGGAGCGGTGGCGCTCATGCCGGCACCCCCGCGAACTCCGCCGCGAACACGCGGGAGACCGTGGCGGCCACCTCGGCGGGGGAGACGAGGACCCCCGAGGCCTCGCTGAGAGTGGTCACGCCGGCGTCCGCGATGCCGCACGGGACGATGCGCGAGAAGGGGGCGAGCGCGTTGTCGCAGTTGACCGCGAACCCGTGCATCGTGACGCCCCGCTCCACGCGCACCCCGATGGCGGCGACCTTGTCCTCCGACAGCGGGCGGCGCACCCACACGCCGCTGCGACCGGGTACCTGGTATCCCTCGACCCCGTGGGCGGCGGCGACCTCGATGAGGAGACGCTCGAGCCGGCGGACGTGGGCGACGACGTCCATCGGCTCCGGCAGGCGCACGATCGGGTATCCGACGAGCTGGCCGGGACCGTGCCACGTGATCTTCCCGCCACGGTCGACATCGATCACGGGCGTGCCGTCCGTGGGCCGCTCGTGCGGTTCGGTCCGCTTACCCGCGGTGTACACCGCCGCGTGCTCGAGGAGGAAGAGCGTGTCCGGCGCGGTCCCCGCCGCCACCTCGGCGTGACGCCGGCGCTGCAGCTCCCACGCCACGTCGTAGGGCACCGCGTCGGGGGCGAGCCCCACGGTCTGGATCTGCAGCATCCCGGCTCCGTTCTTGGATCGCGTCCAACAATACCCCGAGACTACGCTCGGAGCATGAGTGTGGGTCGACCCAGAGCCTCGTCGCGCGAGATCCTCGCCGAGGCGGCGAGCGAGCTCTTCCTGGAACAGGGCTACGCCGCCACGTCGGTCGGCGACATCACGACACGCGCCGGGGTCAGCCGCTCGAGCTTCTTCAACTACTTCACCTCCAAGGCCGACGTGCTGTGGGCCGGGCTCGACGAGCGGCTGGATGCCGCGATCGCCCGGCTCGCCCGCGGCGAGGACGTGCCCGCCGCCCTGCGCGGTGTCGCCGACGGGTTCTCGCCCGACAGCCTCGCGCTGGCGATCGCGAACGCCGCGCCGATGGGCGTCGTGGACGAGCTCGAGCGCGAGCGCGCGGTGCGGCAGGCGCGGCTCGCCCGCGCCCTCGCCGAGCGCGCGCGACGGGACGGTCGGGCGGTGCTCGCCGCCGAGGTGCAGGCCGCGGCCGCCGCCGGCGCGGTGCTCGCGGCGGTCTGGGCCTGGGCGCACGCGGGAGCCGGTCGCACGGCCCTGGCGGCGGCGCTCGACGCCGCGCTGGCGGAGGTGCCGGACCTCGGCGGCGGCGTCCGACAGCTGCGGGTGGTCGTCCGCGCCGACCGCTTCGACGAGGCGCTCGCGTTCTATCGGGACGCGGTGGGGATGCCGGTCGCCGCGACGCATCAGGACGGCGAGGCGCGCGTGGCGATCCTCTCGGCGGGGCGGGCGACGCTCGAGCTGGCCGATCCCGCTCAGATCGCCCTCATCGATCGGGTCGAGACGGACGGAGACGCCCCGAGCGACCGCATCCGGATCGGCGTGCAGGTCGAGGACGCCGAAGCGACGGCGGCGCGACTGGCCGCGGCCGGGGCGGGCGTGGAGGCGGCGGCCCGCGAGACGCCGTGGGGATCGGTGAACGCGCGCCTGCGCGGCCCCGCCGACCTGCAGCTCACGCTGTTCCAGGAACTCGGGGACCTCTGACCCACGCGTAGAATCGGGGGATCATGGCTACCTTCGGCACGCTCTCCGATCGGCTCACCGAGACCTTCCGCAACCTCCGCACCAAGGGCAAGCTCACGCCCGCGGACGTCGACGGCACGGTGCGGGAGATCCGCCGCGCCCTCCTCGACGCCGACGTCGCGCTGCCGGTGGTGAAGGACTTCACCGCCGCGGTGCGCGAGCGCGCCCTCGGCGACGAGGTCAACCGCGCGCTGAACCCCGCGCAGCAGGTGGTGCAGATCGTCAACGAGGAGCTCGTGGGCATCCTCGGCGGCCAGCAGCGCCGCCTCCAGTTCGCCAAGAACCCGCCGACGGTCATCATGCTCGCGGGGCTCCAGGGGTCGGGCAAGACCACCTTCGCCGGCAAGCTCGCGCGTCTGCTGGAGAAGGAGGGCCACACGCCGCTGCTCGTGGCCGCCGATCTCCAGCGTCCCAACGCCGTCAACCAGCTGCAGGTGGTCGCCGAGCGCGCCGGCGCCGCGATCTACGCGCCCGAGCCGGGCAACGGCGTCGGCGACCCGGTCAAGGTCTCGCGCGAGGGCGTGGAGTACGCCCGGCGCCAACAGCACGACACGGTCATCATCGACACCGCCGGACGTCTCGGCGTCGACGCGGAACTCATGAAGCAGGCCGCCGACATCCGCACGGCGACGGACCCCGACGAGGTGCTCTTCGTCATCGACGCGATGATCGGTCAGGACGCCGTGAACACGGCCAAGGCCTTCCAGGAGGGCGTGGACTTCACCGGCGTCGTGCTCTCCAAGCTCGACGGCGATGCGCGCGGTGGCGCGGCCCTCTCGGTCGCCTCCGTCACGGGCCGCCCCATCATCTACGCCTCCACGGGCGAGGGCCTCGACGACCTCGAGCCCTTCCACCCGGACCGCATGGCCAGCCGCATCCTGGACCTCGGCGACATCCTGACCCTCATCGAGCAGGCGCAGCAGACCTTCGACGAGGCCGAGGCGCTCAAGGTCGCCGAGAAGCTCGCGACGGAGACCTTCACGCTGGAGGACTTCCTCGAGCAGATGCAGCAGATGAAGAAGATGGGCTCCATGAAGAAGATGCTCGGGATGCTCCCGGGCATGGGCTCCATGAAGCAGCAGCTGGAGAACTTCGACGAGCGTGAGATCGACCGCACGGAGGCGATCATCCGCTCGATGACGCCCGGCGAGCGGCGCAACCCCAAGGTGCTCAACGGATCGCGGCGCCTGCGCATCGCCCGCGGCTCGGGGATGACGGTGACCGACGTCAACCAGCTCGTGCAGCGTTTCGAGCAGGCCGCGAAGATGATGAAGACCATGGCCCGCGGCGGGGTGCCGAACATCCCCGGCATGGGTCCGGTGCCCGGCGCCGGGCGTCCCGGCGCCTCCGCCAAGCGCGGCAAGCAGCAGAAGCCCAAGGGCTCGCGGTCGGGGAACCCCGCCAAGCGCGCCGCGGAGAACGCGGGCCTGACCGCATCCGCCCCCACCGCCCCGACCGGATCGGGCTTCGGCCTCGGCGGAAAGCCCGGAGCCGGCGCGCCGAGCGAAGCGGACCTCGCCGAGCTGCAGAAGCTTCTCGGCCGCGGCTGACCCCGCGCGCGCCGTTCGCCCGGCACAGGTCAATCGCCCAGAACAGGACGATGCGGCCTGTATCGTCCTGTTCTCGGCGTTCCTCCTGTTCTCAGTGCTCCTCCCCAGGGGGACAGCAGCGCGAGATCATCCCCGGATGACGCGCGTGCCTGCGCCCGGCGGCATCCACGGCCCAGGGTGGCGGGATGACGAGGAGTACGGAGCTGGCCGCGTGGGTCGGCATGCGCGCAGGGGTGGTGCACACCTCGGACGCCCGCGCGGCGGGGTTCGGCAAGGCGGATGCTGCGGACGCGGTGGCCCGCGGACTCCTGCGACGGGTGCGTCGCTCGTGGCTCGTCACGCCGGGCGCCGATGCCCGCATCGTGGCGGCGGTGGCGGTCGGAGGACGCGCCACGTGCGTGACGGAGGCGGCGAGACTCGGCGTCTGGACGCCGGGGGCGGACGGCGTCCACGTCGCCGTCCCGGCCACCTCCTCACGACTCGATGCGAGCGGACTCCGGCTGCACTGGGGTGCGGGGCCCGCTCCGGTGGAGCGCTCGGCCGCCGTGGATCCGCTGATCAACGTGCTCTTCCACGTGGCCCGGTGCGTGCCGCGGGCCGACGCCGCGTGCGTGTGGGAGTCGGCGCTGAACCGGGGCATGATCACGGCGCCGGCGCTGCAGGGCATCGAGTGGGGGAGCACGCGCGCGCGTGAGCTGGCCTCGTGCGCGTCGGCACTTTCCGACTCGGGGCTGGAAACGATCTGCGCCGACGGGTTGCGCCGGCTGGGTCTGCGGTTCGGCCAGCAGGTGTGGGTGGGCGGGCACCGTGTCGACTTCCTGATCGGCGATCGCCTGGTCGTCCAGCTCGACGGCTTCGCTCACCACCAGGCCGCCGCGCGACGGCGCGACCTGCGGCACGACGCCGCCCTCGTGCTGCAGGGCTACACCGTCCTGCGCTTCGACTACTACCAGGTGCTCTTCGCCTGGGAGGAGGTCCGTGACGCGATCGTCGGAGCGGTCGCGCGAGGTCTGCACCGCGCCAAGGCTCGCTGAAAGCAGGACATCGTCTCAGAACAGGACGATTGCGGCAGCATCCGTCCTGTCGTCGGCATCGGTCCTGTTCTCAGGCGGTGGGACGGACGCGGCGCGGGCGCGCGGCGCGGGCGCGCGGCGCGGGCGGCGCGGGCGGCGCGGGTCAGCGCAGGGCGGCGAGGTGCTCGCGCAGGGTCGGGCCGCCGCGGAACTCCCGGATGAGGTGCTGCACGACCTCGCGGAGGTCGCCGTCGGCCTGCGCGGCGATGGCGACCTGCCGCGCCGATGATCCGCCGGTGGCGAGGATCGTCTCGAGCCCGGCGAACTCCTTCGCGCAGTGCAGCTCCGCGGCGATCCCCACGATCTCCTCGGCCGTCTCGCGCAGGTGATCCACGACGGGAACCTGCCGCCCGTCGGCGTCGACGATCACGCGTGCCTCCAGCCCGTAGCGTGCGGCGCGCCACTTGTTCTCGCGGATGTACCACGGCGGGATGCGGGGAAGCTCGCGCCCCTCGTCGAGGTCGCGCGAGAACTTCTCCACGAGCGTCTGCACGAGCGCGGCGACGGCGGCGAGCTCGGGGAGCGTCGCCATGCCGTCGCACGCGCGCCCCTCGATCGTGCCCCACCGCGGTGCCGGCCGGATGTCCCAGCGCACCTCGGAGGCATCGGCCATGACGCCGGTGCGCACCATGTCGTCGAGGTACCGCTCGAACTGCGCCCAGTTCTCCAGCTGCCACGGCAGGCCGGCGGTCGGCAGCTGCTGGAAGACGAGCGCGCGGTTGGAGGCGTACCCGGTGCGCTCACCCGCCCAGAACGGGCTCGACGCCGACAGCGCCTGAAGGTGGGGGAGGTATACCGACAGCGCCTCGATGATCGGGAACACCTTGTTCACGTCGTCGACGCCCACGTGCACGTGGATGCCCCAGATCATCATGTTGCGCCCCCACCACTGGGTGCGCTCGATGAGCTTCTGGTATCGCGTCTTGTCGGTGACCTCCTGGTCGTACCACTGCGCGAACGGATGGCTGCCCGCGCACAGGAGCTCGACACCGCGCGGCTCGGTCTGCGTCCGCACCGCCGCGATGGCGTCGGCGATGTCGTCGACGGCCGCCGCCACCGTGTCGCCGATGCCGCTGGTCAGCTCGATCGTGTTCGTCAGGAGCTCCT
>CAZBZR010000027.1:2967-4070 GCA_964496445.1 uncultured Microbacterium sp. | reverse complement strand
CGCTCGAGACGGGTGCTCTCCTCGAGCTCCTCGATGATCTCGGGCGCCCGGGGAGCGAGGTCCCCGGTGTCGCGGTCGGCGAGCATGAGCTCCCATTCGATCCCCACCGTCGAACGGGCGGAGGGCGCGAAGGACACCGTCATGCGCACAGTCTGACACCCGACGCCCTGCGCGGCCCGCGTTTCGCGGCATCCGGAGTTCTCTGGCAGAATAGAGGGCTGGACCTCCCGCTCGACCCTCTATCCGGCGGCGGTCCTCCGTCTGAGCTTCCGCCGGGTGTGCCCCCCGCGCTCCAGGCGTCCGGTTCGTCCCCTTCCACACCATTCAGGAGCATCGTGGCTGTCAAGCTCCGCCTCAAGCGTCTCGGAAAGATCCGCGCGCCCTACTACCGCATCGTCGTCGCCGACTCGCGCACCAAGCGCGACGGTCGTGTCATCGAAGAGATCGGCAAGTACCACCCGACCGAGGAGCCTTCGTTCATCGAGGTCGACTCCGACCGCGCGCAGTACTGGCTGAGCGTCGGCGCGCAGCCGACCGAGCAGGTCGCCGTGCTGCTGAAGCTCACCGGTGACTGGGCCAAGTTCAAGGGGGAGAAGGACACCTCCTCCAAGGTCCGCACCGCCGAGCCCAAGGCCGCCTTCGAGGCCGACTCCGCCAAGAAGTCGGTCGTGAAGCCCAAGGCCGAGAAGAAGGCCGCCGAGCCCGCCGCCGAGGCTCCCGCCGACGACGCCGCCGCCGAGGCGCCGGCCGACTCGGAGTAATCCGTTGCTGTCCGCCGCGCTCGAGCACATCGTCAAGGGGATCGTCGATCACCCGGATGACGTGACCATCCGCTCCAGCACCTCTCCTCGGGGAGACGTGCTGGAGGTACGCGTGCACCCCGATGACCGGGGTCGCGTGATCGGGCGCGGCGGACGCACCGCCAAGGCGCTGCGCACGCTCATCACCGCTCTCGCAGACGGTCGCCGCGTGCGCGTCGACGGTGCCACGGGGCGGGCGCGGACGCCGACGCTGAAGGTGTCGGTCGGCTATCGCGACGGCTTCATCGGCGAGGGACAGATGTCCTATGCCGGTATCGGTGCCCGGGCGCGCGGCGAGTTGGC
>CAZBZR010000027.1:0-2957 GCA_964496445.1 uncultured Microbacterium sp. | reverse complement strand
GGGCGCGGCGGACGCACCGCTAAGGCACTGCGTACGCTCGTCTCCGCCCTCGCCGACGGCCGCCGCGTGCGCGTCGACGTCGCCGACGACTGATGACGGACGCAGCACCGTCCCGACCCCCGAAGCCCGCGCGCACGCAGCTGCGCGTCGGCCGGCTGGTCAAGGCGCACGGGCTCAAGGGCGCCCTCAAGCTCGAGCTGTACACGGATGACCCCGCCGGGCGCTTCGCTCCGGGGTCGACGTTCACCCTCCAGGTCCCGACCTCGTCGCCCTGGCACGGCAAGACCCTCACGGTCCGCGAGTTCCGCTGGATGAACAGCCACCCCGTGGCGTTCTTCGAAGGCGTCGACGATCGCGATGGCGCGGAGGAGCTCGTGCGCGCGATCCTGTGGATCGACGAGGATGCCGCGGCCACGCCCGACGAGGACGACGCCTGGTACGACCACCAGCTCGTGGGCCTGGACGTCGTCCGCGACGGCGAGGTCGTCGGCCGGGTCGCCCGGGTCGATCACTTTCCCGCGCAGGATCTCCTCATCGTCGCGGTGGGCGAGCGCGAGGTGCTCGTGCCGTTCGTGAAGGCCATCGTGCCGGTCGTGGACGTCGCCGGCGGCCGCGTCGAGGTCACCCCGCCCGCCGGGCTCTTCGAAGACATCCCCGGTGACGACACCGAGGCCGGGCCGGAGGCGGACGGCGACGGCGCCGAGGACGACGCACCGGAGCGCTGACATGCGCATCGACGTCGTCTCGATCTTCCCCGCGATCTTCGACGCGCTCGAGGTCTCGCTCCTGGGCAAGGCGCGCGGGTCGGGCCTCCTCGACATCCGCGTGCACGACCTGCGCGCGTGGACCCACGACCGTCACCGCACCGTCGACGACACCCCCTACGGCGGGGGAGCCGGCATGGTGATGAAGCCGGAGCCGTGGGGCGAGGCACTGGATGCGATCGCCGCGGATGCTCCGTCGCGGCCCGTGTTCGTCTTCCCGTCGCCGGCCGGAGAGGTCTTCCGCCAGCGCACCGCGCGCGAGCTCGCCGAGCGCGAGCACCTCGTGTTCGGCTGCGGCCGCTACGAGGGCATCGACGAGCGCGTGTTCGAGGAGGCCGCGGCCCTCGGCGAGGTCCGGCTGATCAGCCTCGGCGACTACGTGCTCAACGGCGGCGAGGTGGCCGCCATGGCCATGATCGAGGCCATCGGGCGTCTCGTTCCCGGCGTGGTGGGAAACCCGGAGAGCCTCGTGGAGGAATCGCACGAGGACGGGCTGCTGGAGTACCCGTCGTTCACGAAGCCGGCGGTGTGGCGCGGGCGCGAGGTGCCGCCGATCCTCCTCAGCGGCAATCACGGCGCGATCGCGGCGTGGCGCCGTGAGCAGCAGGTGGAGCGCACGCGCCGGCGTCGCCCCGACCTGCTCGCCGACTGACGCGCGTCAGTCCACGCCGAGGAAGCTGCGGTCGGTCAGCACGATCGGGCCCTCGTCGGTGATCGCGATCGTGTGCTCCGAGTGCGCCCCGCGCGACCCGTCGACGCTCCGCAGCGTCCAGCCGTCGGGGTCGGTGACGAGTCGATCGGTCGTGGCGAGGAACCACGGCTCCAGGGCCAGCACGAGACCCGCCCGCAGCGGGTAGCCGCGCCCGGCCTTGCCGTCGTTGGCGACGTGCGGGTCGCCGTGCATGGTGCGTCCGACGCCGTGCCCGCCGAAGTCGGTGTTGATGGAGTAGCCGTCGGCGTGGGCGATCGCCGCGATGGCCGCGGAGATGTCGCCGATGCGGGAGCCCACGGTTGCGGCGGAGATCGCCGCATCCAAGGCCCGCTCGGTGGTGTCGATGAGCGCGAGGTCCTCCTCGCGCGGAGTGCCGACGATGAAGGACACGGCGGAGTCGGCCACCCAGCCGTCCACCGATGCCGCGAAGTCGAGGGTCACCAGGTCGCCGTCGCGCAGCGCGTAGTCGTGGGGGAGGCCGTGCAGCACCGCGTCGTTGACGGACGTGCAGATGACCTTGCCGAACGGGCTGGCGCCGAACGAGGGGTGGTAGTCGATGTAGCAGGACTCCGCGCCGGCGCGGCGGATCATGTCGTGGGCGCGTCGGTCCAGCGCGAGCAGGTTCGTGCCCACGGCCGTCTCCGCGCGCAGCGTCGTCAGCACTTCGGCGACGAAGCGGCCCGCGGGGCGCATGGCGTCGATCTCGGCGGGCGTGCGCAGTTCGATCATGGGAGTCCTTCCGTCGCCTCCATTCTCCTTGATCGACAGCCGGGAGGATGCCGAGCAAAACGGCTCCGGCGCGGACGCGGGAGGGGCGCGGCCGTAGCCTGGTGGCATGTGGCTGCGTCGCGCGATGTACTGGTGGATGTTCCCGGCGGCGGTGGTGCTGCCGGTCTGGCTCCTGGCCGGCTGGATCGCCTTCGACGCCGACGGCTGGGCGCTGCTGTGGGTCCTCTTCCTCGCGATGCCCGCCGTCTTCTTCGGTCAGCTGGTGCTCGCGCTGCTGGTGCGCGCGCGGGGCGCGGTACGCGACGCGCGTGCGGTGTCCTGGTGGGACGTGCTCGGCTTCGGCGCGTGGCACGCCGCGATCGTCGGGACCGGATTCTTCGCACCCGGCTGGTTCGTCCCGGTGCTCGTCTTCGCGATCGTGGGCGGCGTGGCGCTGTTCTGGCTGACCCTCTGGCAGCTCTGGGATGCGGCGCGGGGGAGCGCCCGACGGTATCTGCGTGCCGCCGACGGAACGGGATATCTCCCGCCCGAGCGGCCGCCGGCTCCGGATGCGGCGCCCGCCGAGGTGTTCGTGATCACCGAGCGGCCGCCCGCCCGCTGACGGTTTGGGGCCCCGCCCCATCCGTGGCAGAATGGTTGTTTGTGCCCTGACCGGCTCTGCCTCAGGGGAGTCCGCCGCACCCGTGCGGCCTCGGGCACGCTCGAACCTCACCCCATCACCATGCGATCGACCTGTGGCGGTCGCAGGAAGA
>CAZBZR010000026.1:0-32599 GCA_964496445.1 uncultured Microbacterium sp. | reverse complement strand
GGGCGCTCACCGTTGCGGTGAGCCCTCGCCCTCGCGTGCGGGTGGCCGTCGTCGACGCCTATGGGACGATCGCGAACGAGTACCGCGATCGCGCGATCGGCGCCGTCGCCCCTGAGCGCCCGTGGGCGGTCTACCTCGCCGGCCCCGATCAGCGGTTCCGCCTCCTCGCGTTCGACCTCGACGCCCACGGCGACCCCGCGGCCGCAGCTCGTGACGCCGACGTGCTCTCTGGCCTCCTCTCCGACGTCGGCCTGTCGCACGTCCTCTGCGAGTCCGGGCCGACCGGCGGCCGCCACCTATGGGTCGGCCTGGCCGAGTCCGTCGACGCCGAAACCGTCGCGACCCTCGCCCGTCTCGCGCGGCACCTGTGCCCCACCCTCGACCTCTCCCCCCTCACCAACCCCGTGACGGGCTGTGTACGGCCCCCAGGAGCGCCCCACCGTGCCGGCGGGCGCTCCACCGTCCTCCGGGGCGACGTCGACGCGCTCAGCGCGCCCACGGCCACCGCCGCACAGGTGCGCGCGCTCGTGAGCCTCCTCGCCGGCCTCGTCGACGACACCGAGCCCGCTCGCACCATCGACCCGCACGCGCCCCTCCCGCTGGACGCCCACGGGCGTCTGCACCTGGTCGGCCCGCGCCGCCAGCTCCCCGCCGTCAGCGCCGCAGCGCTGCACGAGACGCCCGCCGACGCCTCAGCGACGCTCTGGCGCGTCCTAATCGGCGCAGCGGCCGCCAGGTGGCGGCACGCCGACGTCGCCGCCCTCGCCGACACCGAGCCCGGCCTAGAGCACGTCCGCAGCCGCGTCACCACCCGCGGCCGCGTGAACCGCCCCCGCGGCGAACAGCGCCGCGTCCTCGCCCGCCAGTGGGACAAGGCCGTGCGCTACGTCGCGGCCAGCGACCGCCAGATCGGGGACGATCCCACGTTCGACCGTCGCGCCGACGCGATCGCCGCGCACGTGCGCGACGTCCAGCAACGCGCCGACGCCACAGCCGGCCGCTGGGCGCGCGGAGGCGGCCCCGCCGATCGCCGCATCCTCGACGTCCTGTGCGTTCTCGCCCTGCACGCCCTCAGCGGCTCTCTGGAAGCCGATACCCGCCGCCTGGCCCGCCTGGCCGGCGTCGGCCGCGAGACGGCCAGGACGGCGCTGCTGCGCCTCTCCGAGGACGGATGGATCGCACAGACCGCGGCCGCGGACGGACCCCGCGCCGCTCACTGGACGATCGACCCTCAAAGCGCTCTCCACAGCAACTCGGATCATGCCCGGTCACAAGCGGACCCGCGCCCCCCAGGGGCCGGGGCCGCTGAGAGAACCGCGATCCTCGCAACGCTCCGAACACGAACAACGGATGCCGCACACGACCTGTTCACCGCTACCCGCCCTGCGCTCGGGCACCTAGCCGGGAACCTCTACGCACGAATCGACACCACAGCCCGTCCCCTCGACGAACTCTCCCCCCTGATCGGCGCCGACCCGCTGCGCACCCGTCGACTGCTGGACCGCCTCACCTACGCCGGCATCGTCGAGCGCGCCCGTGACGGCTGGCACCGCGTCGACGCGCTCCCCCTCGATGTGGCCGCCGAGCGCGCCGGAGTCGCCGGGCGACTCGACGCCCGCGCTACCCGCTACCGCGTCGAGCGCGAGGCGTGGGCATGGTGGAAGGCCGAGGAAGCGTGGATGCACGCACCCCGTCGACCCGACGCGAAACGTCGACCAAGCCGGGGGCAGCTCTCCCTCGTCCCCGACGACGGCACCCACGCCTACGGCCCACACCCGCGCCGACCCGATGGCCGGCTGGACTACGCCGCAGCTCGCCGCATCATCGTCGAGGAGCGCGAGGGAACAGCCGTGCGGCCGTACGACCGCAACGCCGAGGGAGATCTTCGCTCGAGAACCCTCGTCGACGCCGCCGACGTCGAATCCGTCGACGAGGAATGGATCGATCCCGGCTACTGCGCACACGGGATGACGATCGGCGTCAGATGCCGATACTGCGACGGCCCCGCCACCAAGCCGACGGAGACCCCCCGACGCCGCGTCGCCTAGCGACAATCCGCTGCGCGGAGGCGAGCCCACAGGCTCGCTGATCGAGCCGGCGATGCCGGCACTGTCAGGGCCTTCGGCCCGTTCTTTTGCCGTGAAGCCTTCGGCAGCATACGGTCGGCCAACCTCCGTTCAAGCGGCTGCGCCGCCGGCTCCTCCGAGACTTTCGGCACGCGGTCGCTGCGCTCCCTCACATCGCGCCGAAACTCTCTCCCCCACCGCCCTCCGGGTTGCACTCCGGCAGTCCTCCCTAGCGGCGGTAAACCGCCTTCACGGCAAAAAACGTGGGGGTGAGACAGACGCAAATAGTACTAATCCCGTTAGGTGGAGGTTCCGAACATGGCACGCACAGTCAAGAACACCAAGAGCCCCGAGGAGCGTCGCGCCGAGGCCGAGGCCCTGCAAGCGACGATCGCGGAACAGGTCGAGGCGCTGCGCGAGTCCGAGACGTGGGCGCGGTTCCTGACGTTCGCGCAGTCGTTCCACCGCTACAGCCTGGGGAACCTGCTGCTGATCTTCGCCCAGTGCCCCGAGGCGTCCCACGTCGCCGGTTACCGGACGTGGCAGAAGCTCAACCGCCAGGTGCGCAAGGGCGAGCGCGGAATCCGCATCTTCGGCGGCCGCGACGTGCGCGAGACGGTCGAGAACGAGCAGACCGGCGAGGAGGAGGAACAGCGCCGAGTGCGATTCTTCCCGGTGTCCGTGTTCGACATAGGACAGACCGACCTCATCGACGAGGAAGCGGGCGACCCGGCCGACATTGCGCGCCAGCTCACCGGAGACGACCCCGCGGGCATCTTCGACGCCGTGACCGACTACCTCACCGGCAAGGGCTGGACCGTCGAGCGCGAGAGCATCCCTGGCGGCGCACACGGCTACACCGACCCCGAGGGCCGTCGCGTCGTGCTCGATTCCGACCTCTCCCCCGCCCAGGCCGCAAAGACCGGACTTCACGAGGCCGCCCACGTCATCCTGCACGCCGACGAAGATCACGCCGAGTACGTCGAGCACCGCGGCACCAAGGAAACCGAGGCCGAGAGCGTCGCCTACGTCGTTGCCGGGATTCTCGGACTCGACACCAGCGCCTACAGCGTCGGATACGTCGCCGGGTGGAGCAACTGCGACGCCGAGACGATCAAGGCCACCGCGGCAAACGTGCTGCGCGCAGCTCACGCCCTGGCCGACGCGCTCACCGAGCAGCCCGAGGCCGTCGCCGCCTGAGCGGCAATAACTCTATTGCCGTCAAGACCGTCAGAGGAGAAGGAACGATGACCGCGGAAACCCTGTTCGACCTGGCCGAGTTCGAGCGCGAGGCCGTCGCCGCCACCGCATGGGACGGCGCGCCCCTGGCCTACACGACCAGCTACTACAGCCCCGCCGAGCTGGATGCAGCATTCGACCGCTACCGCGCCGAGTTCGGCGGCTTCGGATGCATCCCCCGCTCCCACATGTGGCACCGCAACAGCTACAACCAGGGCGAACGCGCAGCGACCGCCGACGGCCACGAGCTGCACATGTTCTACGCCGACGCCTGGTGCAAAGAGGCCGACCACGACCACAGCGCCGACCCGCTCCCCGGCGGCGGCCGCTATCAGGCCGTGTGCCCCGGCTGCGCCTGGCACGTCATCAGCGAGCGCGAGAACGACGCCGTAGAGGCGTGGCACGACCACGCCCTGCCCGGCTGGCGATCACTGCCGATCATGCCCCGCCCCGCCGCAGCGGCCACCGACGAGAAGAAGGCACGAGCCGCCGCCGCCAAGTGGTGCGCGGCCAACTACCCCGCCGAGTGGCAGCGCCCCGGCTCCCCCGTCCGCACCATCCGAGGGCCGCACGGCGGCCGACACGTCGAATCCCGCTCCCCCTTCGGCGGCTACGACCTCGCCGCCGACTGACCACCCCGACCAGACAGGAGAACCCCCGTGCACACCCTCACAGAAACCGACGTCGCCGCCCTCCTCGACGACCTCGCCCGACTCCTCCCCTTCCCCACGACGCTCTACACCGACATGGGCGCGGATAGCTGGGCCCCTCAGCTCTACTTCGGCCCCGTCGACCCGTCATCAGACCTCGCCGCACACCGGGCCGGGATCGACGCCGACACCGTGCGCCCGGTCTGGTGGATCGACCTCGACGGCGGAACGCGAACGATCCTCCTCGACGAGGTATCCCCCGACGACGTGTGGAACGTCGCCGCCCGAATCGTCACGCTCTACACCGAACACCGGCAATAACTCCAATACCGCTACGCGGCCCCGCGCAATAGGGTGGGTCGCGTCGGCGGCCTAGTCCGCGTCCCCCAGCGAGACACGCAGCCCCGGCACCCGCTCCCCGCCGCCACGTCGCCCCCCAGACCGCGCGGCGGGGAGCCTCTACAGCGGCCGACGCCGGACGGAGCCGGCGCCGGCTAACGGACGGCCGGACGGAGCCGGCCGACTGCAGGGGCCTGTCGGCCCGTTCTTTTGCCGTGAAGCCTTCGGCAGCGTACGGTCGGCCAACCTGCGCGCTAGTGCTTTCGCGGCATATCCTCCCTCGCTGCGCTCAGTCCGGTATTCCACGGTCACTAGCACTCCGGCCGCCCTCCCTAGCGGCGAATGAATTCGCCTTCACGGCAAAAAAACGAGGGGTGGGAGGATTACCAAATGGAAGCGCTAACCGTCTACACGACCGGCCCGCAGTGTGGGAAGTGCCGCATGACGAAGATGATGCTCGACAGCAAGGGCGTCCCCTACGTCGAGGTGAACATCACCGAGAACCCCGACGCGCGCGAGTACGTCACCGAGGAGCTGGGCTACACCGTGGCCCCCGTTGTCGTCGTCGACGATGACGATCACTGGTGCGACCTCCGACCCGACCACATCGAGCGGGTAGCCGCTCACTTTGCCGCCTGACACCCGTAGTAAATAACTCTATTACCGCTTATACTGGTAATACCTACCCAAGGAGGAACCATGAACGCTCGCAAGCTGACCCCGTATGACCGAGGCACCCGCCTAGAGCCGCAGCTCTGGCCGCTCGGGGATGACCCCGACAGCTACGGCCGGGTCGACTTCGACAACGACGAATCGGCAACCGTGCTGACGGCCTACGTCGAGCGCGAGGGCGACGGCTACGCGATGCACGTCGCAGGGATGGCCGAGCCCCTGAGCCTGGTCGTCGACGGCGGCGGGCGCGTCGTCCCGGTCGACGCCGAGCTGTGCGCAGGCATCGACGAGCTGCTGGACATGGCGCGCCGAGGCCGCGAGGACTTCGAGCACCAGGCGAGCTACGGCGACTACACCGCCGAGGATCGCGCGGCCGCCGATCGCCGTTGGCTGCTGGCCCAGAAGGTGGCCGAGCTGCTGCGCGGAGAAGCCGAAAAGGCTTGACGCTAATAGAGTCATTTACTACAATAGAGTTATTACCGAGGAGGACAGCATGACCACTCAGACCATCACCGTTACCCGGCTTGCCGATCTGCGATTCGGTGACCGGATCAAGAGCTGGGACGGCCGCCCCTACAACCCGCCCCGCCGCGTCGTCTCCGAGCTGGGGACGATCACCGCCGGTTCGCCCGTGCAGGGCGTCCGCTTGCAGAACCCCGACCCCACGAGCCCGATCGAGCTGGTGCTGTACCCGTCGCAGATGGACGGCCGCAGATTGGAGGTTGAGCGCGAAGCATTCGACCCGGCAGAATAACACTATTAGCGGCAACACCTGTAATACCGACCGAAGGAGAAGAACCCATGAGCTACATCACCCGCACCGGCAACCTGGCCGCGACGCCCACCCTCCGCGAGGGGGATAACGGCCCGTACACCTACGCCCGCGTCCTCGTCAGCGACCGCATCCGCCAGGAGGACAACAGCTACACCGACGGTCCCACCGTCGCCTACGACGTCGCCGTGAGCGGCAACCAGGCCGTGAACCTCGTCGAGGTGGCGGAGCAGTCGGGCAACGTCCGCGTGACGTTCTCGGGCCGCTACCGCGTCACCGAGTACAAGGGCGAGCAGGGCACCCGCTTGCAGCACGAGGTCCGAGCCGATGAGGTCGCGGTCAGTCTGCGCGGGCAGAGCGTCCGCGTCGTCGGCAAGCCCGTCGCCGACCAGGGCGACGACACCCCGTTCTGACCGACTGGGGGAGGGGCGGCCGCAGGGCTGCCCCTCCCCGTCGTGACGTCGAGAGAGAGGCACGCGAGCATGACCAAGACCGAATTCTGCCTGTGGGGCATCGCCGCGATTCTGGGCGTGTGCGCCGCGATCCTGTGGCTCGTGCAGCCGACCACGATCCCCGACGACTTCTGGCTGCGTCACTGAGCATCCCGCATCACCGTCAATAGCTGTATTAGAGTTGTTCCCGTCAACGGAGGTATTTTCTTATGACCGCTCGAATCCTCGCCCTCTGCAACCAGAAGGGCGGCGTCGGCAAGAGCACGACGTTATTCCAGCTCGCGCGCGCCGCGGTGCTCGCCGGTCGCCGCGTGCTGGCCGTCGACAACGACCCGCAGGGCAACCTCACGAGCAACATCACGGCCGAGGAGGTCGACGCCGAGCAGGCGGGCCTGGCCGACGTCCTGAGTACCCGCGCCGACGACACCATGCGCGACGTCATCGTGCCGGGACTGTGGCCCGGCCTCGACGTTGTGCCGACGTCCGGGGCCACGCTCGGGAACGTCCGGGATGAACTCGTCATAGCCGGCGCCGGCCGAGAGGTTCGGCTGCGCGAAGCGCTGGCCCAGGTGATCGAGGACTACGACCTGATCCTGATCGACTCCGCGCCATCCCTCGACCAGCTCACGATCAACGCCCTCACGGCCGCCGACGCGGCCGTGATCGTCACCCACACGAAGAAGTGGAGCCTTGACGGACTCGGGCAGCTCCTCGACACGATCGGCAACGTCCAGCGGTACTACAACCCCGGACTGAGCGTCGCCGGAATCATCGTCAACCAGCACGAAGAACGCACCGTCGGCGGGGCCGCCTGGCTCGACGAGCTCCGCGCGGCCGCCGAGGGCCGCGGGCTGCGCCTGATCGGTCGACCCATCCCCAAGCGCGTCGTGATCGCAGACGCCACCGAGGCCGCGCGCGGCCTCGACGAGTGGGGGAGTGCCGAGGCAACCGCACTCGGAGCGATCTACGCCGAGCACCTGGCAGCTATCGAAGGAGATCCGTCATGAACCGTCCCGCCCCCCGCAAGTCGAGCCTGTCGAGCGCGAGCCCGTTCGATCACCCCACGGCCCCGGAGGCACCCCAGGAGGCTCCCGCAGCGGCTCCCGCCTCCACTACGCCCGCCCCGGCGGCCAAGAGCGCCACAGAGCCGCTGAGCGCCGCTGAGAAGGGGGAGAAGCCCGGCAAGCCCCCGAAGATCACGATCTACCAGCACCCCGACGACTCCGCCCGCATGCGCGGCGCGATCGTCGCCTACATGCGCAACGTCGGCATGACCAACCTGTCAAAGTTCGCCAACGAGGCGATCATGGAGAAGGTCGAGCGCCTCGAAGCCCAGTACAACGGCGGGGAGCCGTTCGAGCCCGTCGGCCCGGGCGTGCTGACCGTCGGTCGACCGATGGGGGAGTGATGACATGCCGACGCTGAACCATGCCGCTCGAGAAACGTTGCAGCTCGCAGGGCTGACGTCGCGCCAGTGGGCGCAGCGCCACGGCTATGCGTCCGCGGCCGAGTGGCGCGGCGACGAGTGCGGATGCCCGGATGACCGATGCATCGGCTACCACCACGACGCCGAGGAAGAGTGCGGATGCCTCCCGGCCCTCATCGACGAGCTGCGCCGCGATGAGCGCAAGCTGGCCGACGCGCGCCCGGTGTGGGCCGCGCACGTGCGCGCCACCGAGAGCGGAACCCCCGAGGACCGCGCAGCAGCCGAAACGCTCGTAGCCGCGTGGGTCGAGGAGTACGCAGCGGGCACGACCTGGCACGCGCTCAGCGACTCGCCCCGCGGCATCGTCTACCGCAACCAGTGGAACGACTCGACCTGGCTCCTCTACGACGCCGATCGCGACTCGATCGAGACGGCCGAAGTCACCAGGTAGGGCTACGGCGTCCGCTGCACCGGAGTCACCGCAGACGCCCAGACCCAGGCGCGATACTCCGTCTCGCGGATTGAGAACACCACGCCGACGGCATCCGCCGTCCACCGCACCGCTACCGCGTCGACGAGTACAGGTTTCGGCCCGAACCGCACCCAAGCTCGCACCGGCTTAGGTCGAGGGTCGATCGTCAACGGTTCGGAGTCCAGGCGCAGCTCCTCCGGCGTGAGCGACTGCAACGGGCCAGCACTCACCACCGTCTGTTCCAAGATGCGCTCATTCATCAGACGGTCGTAGTGGTCCGCGTATCGCTTATTGCTCCCGATGGCCGTCTCCTCCCCGGCCAGGATGAGACTACCGCTATTCGAACATGTGTTCGATGAAACCGCAGGCGCGCACCTAGTCGGGCCTGACCGAATGTCAGAGGATCGAGAGAGGATGGATCACATGAAGGACAAAGCGATCAACGAGCTGCCCCAGGGGCACCCCGCCTGGATTGCTGCCTACGCGGGAGTGGTGATCGGCGGGCTAGTAGTGCTCGGCTGGTTCCTCGCTCGCTTTTTCGAGGTCGCCCACCAGGAGGGACGGTTCCCGTCCCTGTTCGAGCTGCTGACGGTCGAGAACATCTTGATCGGGGCCGGCCTGTTCGCCGTCCCGATGATTGCCGGGCTGATCGTCGTGCAGCTCGTCGCGAGGGGCCGGCGGCGTCGCCACCTGATCGCGCGATAGCGATCCGCCCGCGCCGCGGTGCGGGCAGTCCGATACGCTCCCGGAAGCTCTGGGGGGAGTTTCGATGACTGAGCGGGTGGCCGAACAAGTGCGGCGACTGCTGCACGAGCAGCCGGAGCTTGAAGTCGTGTTCACCGATGCGCTCACCGCCGACAGTTACCTCCACAGTGGGCGCAGTGGCCGCCCCGTGCTGTTCCTGCATACGGCGCACCGCCAGCTCGTTGACGAGCTGCGCGGCCGCGGTGATGACCCCGGCAGACCGCACTAGTCCAATGGGCGGGATGCGCTGCGCAGCTCGTCGACGAGTTCTCGATGCTGTGGGTGTACGAACAGGATGAGGGCCTGGCCGTGCGTGCTCAGAAGATGACTGTCGACGGTGATCGCGTCCACGAATCGGATGTCGACGTCGGGGTCTTCGAGGAGGGCGCGGCGAATTGCCGCGAGGGTGCGAGCAACGGTCATGGCCGCGTCGGCAGGCTAGTGGGCCGCGCCGAGTTCGACGAGGAGGACGCCGCCGATGATGAGGGCGATGCCGAGCGCCATGACCCAGGTGAAGGGTTCTTTGAACAGGAACTTGCTGGCCACGGCGGTGAGGGCGACGCCGGAGGCGGCCCAGATGCCGTATGCGACACCGATGCCGAGCCCGAGGGCGAGGACTTGGGTGAGGAAGAAGAACGCGCCGAGGTAGCCCACGACGACGGCGATGTAGAACAGTTTCCGTCCGCCGGTTGCGAGGCGCAGGGAGAGTGCCGCGCCGACTTCGAGGACGATCGCGAGGATGAGGAAGAGCCAGACCATCAGATGCTCGCCTCCCTCTTGCGCTGCGCCGCTTGCGATCCAAGTTCGACGGTGAGAACACCGCCGATGATCAACGCCAGGCCGAGGATCATCACGCCGGTCAAGGGCTGTCCGAACAGAAGTGCCGCCAGCACCGCCGTTAGGGCGACGCCCATCGCGCCCCAGATCCCGTACGCAACCCCGAGGGCCATCCCCTCGCGTAGAACGAGCGCGAGAAGCGTGAACGCGCCGACGTAGCCGATCGCCACGAGGATGTACCAGGCCGGGTGGTCCTGGCCGGCTTGGAGGGCGAGGGAGCCGGCGACTTCACTGATGATCGCGCCGGCAAGCAGGAGCCATTTCTTCATAGTCAGTCCTTCATGAGGTTGTGGGCGAAGGCGCGGAGCTGCGCCAGGTCGCCGGGGGTAGGAGGGGAGACGTTGGAGGCTTCGGCCAGCCACCCGCCGTCGGCCAGGAGGCGGGCGGCGAGCAACCGGGTGCGTTCGTCCGGGGCGACGTCATCCGGCACGACGAGCCAGGGCGCGAGACGTTCGGCCCAGCGCTGCGTGAGCGAGCGGCGCAGCTTCGGATCACTCATCGCCACCAGGTCGGTTTCATCGAACCCCCCGGACAGTGACCAGTCGACGTACGCGCCGATGCGCGCGGCCGGGTCCGCGCCCTCCGGTGACGACCCGAGGCGTGCGACCAGTCCCTCTTCCCAGCGGTCCAAAACGGAGTCCACCAGGGCGAGCATGAGGGCTTCCTTCGTGGGGAAGTGATACATCACTCCCGGCTTGGTCAGCCCCACACTTCGGGCCACGGAATCCAGGGACACCGCCCGCCCCTCGTCGAGCTGAGAGAAGGCGGCCGCCAGGATCGCGGGGCGAGGATCGGTGCGCATGAGTGTAGGTTACCATCCGGAAGGTAACTAGGCCAGGAGTCTCCTACAGTGGAGTTGCACGCATATGTTCATCACCGCGAGCCGAGTAGGCCGAAAACGATCGATTCCGGCACGAGCTGCGCGGGGGCACTTCTACCCCCCGACACGCCGTGCCGAAACTCCGTGCCGAAACCTCGCACCGGTCCGAAACAGATTTGCGGGTTTTTGGGACGTCCGCCGGGAGAGCAGGGTGTCCGCCGCATGTCGGTACGGTTGTGGGCGTGGAGCTCACCGAATCCTGGCGCGATGTCATGCCGCAGCACCTCTTGGACCGGTATGAGTTCGCAGAGACGCGGAACGCCACAACACTTCTCGCGTCTACGCATCCGGTTGAGTTTGAGCAACTTTGCGCAGTGTTGTCCGAGTTCCACTTCGACGTCGAACGGATAGTTCGGCCGGGTGGGTCAAAGCACCTAATCTCACTCGAACTCGACGAGGCCTTCCGGGAGCTTGGCTGGCGCGAGGGCAGGTACGACCAGGAGCTGACGACGACCCTCACACTTGAGCCCTACCGGGCGGCGGGAGAGGCAGCAAAGCTGCGTCGTGTCAGCCGCAACGAGTACGGCGGCCACAAGATCGACAACGTCCGGGGCCGAATTGGGCTCGACGTCGAATGGAACCCGAAAGACGGGAATCTTGACCGAGACTTCGGCAACTTCCGCGCCTTGTACGACGGAGGTGCTCTGGACGTCGGGATCATCCTCACGCGCACGGTCAGCGGGATGCGTGAACTATGGATCGACACCATCGCTCGGAGCAAAGACATAGCCGGCGGCGACGAGTGGTCGCCGGAGTGGCGCCGGCGGCTCGCGAAAACTCCCAACGATCCGCTCGGGACCAGCACCACATCTAACTTTGAGAAGCTGGTTCCGAGAGTGAAGCGAGGTGACGGGGGCGGGTGCCCAATCCTCGCGATCGCCATCACCGCCCGGCTCTACCGCTGGCCGGCCGATCTTGACGCCGCCATCCTCGAACTTGCCGAGTCTGCCGGGACGGGTGCGATCCCGGAACGGTTGGGCCACCGAATGGGTCTCGTTAGCTCGGGTGACATTGCGCCCGAGCTGTTGGACGAAGACGAAGAGGGCTGAGCAGTCTGTCGCGTTAAGCCAGCACGGGAAATCTAAAGATCCAATGTCGCGAGTTTAGATCTTTAACTTGTACGATCTGAGTGTGCCCCCGATCGACAGCATGCCAGCGCTCCCCGACATCGCTCCTCTTCCCACGGTGGAGGGCGGGTTTCAGACCGTTCTCGCCGACCCTCCGTGGCGGTTCGCGAACCGGACTGGGAAGGTCGCGCCGGAACACCGGCGTTTGGATCGCTACGGAACGATGGACCTTGACGACATAAAGGCCTTGCCGGTCGCTGACGTCACCGCGAAGAACGCCCACCTCTATCTGTGGGTTCCCAACGCCCTGCTGCTCGAAGGCATCGAGGTCCTACAAGCGTGGGGTTTCCGATACGTCAGCAACATCGTCTGGGCCAAGCGACGCAAGGACGGCGGGCCCGACGGTCGAGGTGTCGGCTTCTACTTTCGGAACGTCACTGAGCCGATCCTGTTCGGCGTGAAGGGCTCCATGCGCACGCTTGCCCCGGCGCGTTCCACTGTCAACATGATCGAGACGCGAAAGCGGGAGCACAGTCGGAAGCCTGATGAGCAGTACGACCTCATCGAGTCGTGCAGTCCGGGACCGTACTTGGAGTTGTTTGCACGGTACGCCCGTGAGGGGTGGAGCGCGTGGGGTAACGAGGCGGACCGCGAGGTCGTCCCGAAGGGACAGGTTCACCGTGGATACGGCGGTGGAGGGATTGAGCGGGTTCCGCAGCTGGAGCCGCACGAGCGGACGAGCGAATGGCTGTCCCGACGCATTGGAGCGATACTCGCGGACGAATACGAGCGTGGGGCCAGTATCCAGCAGCTCGCAGCTGATACCGGATATAGCATCCAGCGGGTACGCAGCCTCCTGGATCGCGCAGGGGTGAAGAAGCGCAACCGCGGCCGTCCCAGCAAAAACGCGGAGCCAGCATCGGCGCCGGCGCTCACCTGAGCTGGGTCTGTGCCGGCGGCAGAAAGGTCGTACCGAAACTTCTTATAGATCGTTTTCGGGATAGACGGTAGACTGTAGAGACGACGAAGGGAGCCCATCGTGGCTGAAACGTTCACGGTCGAGGAGCGGTGGCCGGAGCTGTTCGCGCAGCTCGACGTGACGCAGCGCGACAGCGTGCGCCAGGCTCTCGCCGCCGGATGGCACGAAGGGTTCACCCCGACCCGTGAGGACGTCGAGAACGTGACCGACTACACGCGTGGGGCGATCGACCTCGCGGAGTACCGTCGACGCGGCCACGCTGCCGCTCGCCGCGCTGCCGGCGTCGTCGGCGCCGGCCGCTGACGTGGCACCCCAGTTCGATAGCTGGGAGTCGTACTTCTACCCCGACACGGTCGACCCGGGCACCGGGATCGGGACGCTGCGCAACCTCTACGAGGAACGCGACGCGCGGGTGCTGTCCCGGATGGAGTACACCGACACCACCGTGCGCGCCGTGCAGCTCGGTAACGGCGAGGTCGACGTGCCGCGCACGTTCGACGGGGCGCACCTACGCGCGATTCACGGGCACCTGTTCCAGGACGTCTACGAGTGGGCGGGGGAGTACCGCACGGTTGAAATGTCGAAGGGTCCGGGCCGCGGATTCGGTGAGGTCAGATCGGGCGAGGTCGACCGGTATCTGTCCGACGCGCGCCAGCTCGTGACGTCGACAGACTGGACGAAGATCAGCCGTAACGACTTCATCGCCACCGCCTCCACGGTGTTCGCCTACGTCAACCAGGCGCACCCCTTCCGCGAGGGCAACGGCCGCACGTCGAAGGTGTTCATGGCCCACGTGGCCGAGCAGTCGCCGTACCGGTTCGACTTCGCCCGTGTGAGCCCGGAGCAGTGGAACGCGGGATCGGCCATGAGCCGACCCGACATGTTCTCCTACGCTCCCGAGCCGGCATCCCTCGTCCCGGTGTTCGCCGCGGTGACCGTCGAGCGCACGGCACCCCAGGCCGGCCCTGACCGGGCCGCTCAGGTCCGTTCCGCGCTCAGTGCGTCGTATCCCCGCCCCGCGGCCGAGGCGACCAGACAACCGCCGCAGCAGGGCACCCAGGCGCGACGGGGGAGCGCCGGCTATCGCTCCGATCGCGGCACCGGCCGGGAGTGACCGTGACCGATCCCGCCGCGAGCAGCGCCGCCGCCGAGCGGCGATCGCGGCCCCGCCGTGAGGGAACCCCGATCTATGACCAGCTCGCCGCCGACCGAGAGCGCCGAGCGCGAGAGCAGCAGGAGGCCGAGTCATGACGAACGTCGTCGGTTACGCGCGAGTGTCCAAGCGTGAGCAGAACCCCGCCGCTCAGGAGGCCGAGCTGCGCGCGGCCGGCGCTTCTCGAGTATTCGTCGACCACGGCGAGTCCAGCCGCATCGCAGACCGCCCCCAGTGGCGCGCGTGCCTCGACTACCTCCGGGAGGGCGACACCCTTCTGGTGCGCCGCCTCGACCGGCTGGGAGGCACGGAGCGGATCATTATCGAGACGCTGCACGACCTCGACCGACGAGGCGTGAACATCAAGAGCCTGACGGAGCCGATGATCGACACAACGACCCCGATGGGCCGTGCGCTGTTCGGGATGGTCGCCGTGTTCGCGCAGCTCCGCGTCGACACGATCCGGGAGAACACGATGCGCGGCCTCGCCCACGCCAAGGCGCAGGGCCGGGTCGGTGGGCGGCCGTCGAAGATGACGCCGGAGAAGATCGCTCAGGCGCAGCGGATGCGTGCCGAGAATCGCAGCCTCGACCACATCGCAGGAGTGCTCAGCGTCGGGAAGTCCACGGTCGCGCGAGCCCTGAGCAGGGCGGATCAGGAACTCACTCAGACGCAGCGGTAGCGTCGCTCTGGTCATCGCGGAGCAGGACGCCCGGGGCGACGTCGAGGGCGCCGCCTATCGCGTTCAGCTCGTCGACGGTGAGGCCCGCCGGCTTGGTCAGATGCAGCCGCCGGGTGAGCGTGCGCAGCTTGATCCCGGTCGCGTCCGACAACCACTCGACCGTCAGGCCGCGAGTGTCGAGCGCGCGCCGGATGCGCTGTGCGACCTCCACTGCGATAGAGCGCGTCATCGTCCATCGCCGCCCGTCTCGTCCTCGCGAGTGAGTGTGTCGATCACCGTCACGACGTCGCTCCCCGGCACCGTCACGGACGCCGCCAGCCGGTAACCCGAGCGGCCGTAATCGTAGAGCTGTTCGTCACGCTCGCCCACGTTTCGCAGTAGCCGGCCGCGCTCCTCGTCCGACGTCGGCAGCATCGTTGTCAGCGTTGCGAAACTCACGGGTCCACTCATCGTTCGATCCCATTCCCTTGTTGTGTGTCCGATGAAAGTAGGCAGTTCGGCGGTACGCCGAGGTGCCGGCTTTCTCGGAACACTTGCCGCCTTGCACGCAGCGGAGAGCCGGTCAAGGGGAGCCCGTAGGGCTCTCCCGAAGGGACGCGAAGCGCCCTTGACGGGATCGGGAGCGGAGTGCAACCCCGCAGCGCGGGGCCACACGAAAGCCCCACGCCGCAGAGCGGAACGTGGGGCCGGAACCGTGCCAGCGATCAACCCTCCGTAGAAGGCTCCGACTGCGCATCGTCAGCCGCCGCAGGGGCCGAGCTGGTCGCAGGCTTGCGCGCCGAGCGACGCCGCGTGCGCGCTTTCTTGTCGGGCTCGGAGAACCCGATCTTGCGCAGCTCGTCCGCAGACCATCCGGCGCTCAGCGCGGCCGAGTAGGCGCGCACGTCCTCGCGCTCCGCGGTCGCGATCCGCTCCGCGATCCGTGCTTGCAGATCGGCCAGCTCGCGCGCCGTCTCGTCGCGCACATCGCTGAGCGACTGCCGCGCCTCCGCGACGGTGCGAACCGCTGTCAGGCGGTCATCCTGTAGACGTCGCGCGCGTTCGATTGCTTCCTCTGGTGTCAGTTGCGTAGCCATGCACCAATCGTACGGATCGAGCCGTTCGAAGTCGACGTCTGTCGACACATCAAAAGCACGCCGAGGCGAAGCCTCGACCACTCCCGTCTGTCGACGTGAGCGAGCCCGAATGGAGTCCCAGACGGAGCAAGCTAAACACTTAGCAGGGCTAAGTGGGCTTGACCCCTCGACAGTCGTCGACGGGTGCGGCACACTGGACGTGTGGTCCCCGCACGGGGCGGGGTCGCTGCGCTGGGCCGAAGGAAGGGGATCGCATGTCAGATGAGACGGCAACCGAGCCCCAGACCGAGCGGCGTCGGCGCGCGAACGCCCCCGGCGGTCGGAAGCACAAGCACGAAGTGAAGGTGACTCCCGAGGAGGAGGGCCGGCTGCTGCGCCTCGCGCTCGCTCAGCGGGTGACAATCCCGCGGCTGCTGATCGAGACGACCCTCGCATCCGAGACGGGGGAGACGGTCACCGAGCGGCGCAATGCGATCGGGAAGCTGTTCGAGCTGCACCGGCTGTTGGCCGCGGTGTCGAACAACGTCAACCAGATTGCGAAGGCCACGAACGCGACCGGTCAGCGGCAGGCAGAGACAGACGCGACACTCGCCGCGGTGCGACGTGTCGCGGAGCGCATCGACGCGGCCGTGGATGGGCTGAGCCTGTCATGATGCCGAACGTCACGCGCGGCGATCGGATGGCCGGGCTGATGACCTACCTCGTTGGGGAGGGTCGCCACAATGAGCACGAGGAGCCGCACCTGGTGGCCGGCGATCACGCGCTCATGGCGTGGTACGACGACGCCGAGCTGAGCGGCGACAACGCGAAGGCGATCGCGCGTCACCTGGACCGGCCGCGTACCGCGATGGGTGTCGACGTGAAGGGCGGCCACGTGTGGCACGCCTCACTGTCGCTGCGCGCCGAGGAGGGCATTCGCACCGACCAGGAGTGGGCGGCGATCGCGCAAGACTTTGTGTCCGCGATGGGGTTCGACGACAACGACGGGACCAAGGCCCCGTGCCGTTGGGTCGCCATCCGTCACGGCCTCTCGCAGGCCGGAAACGACCACGTGCACATCGCCGTGAACCTGGTTCGCGAGGACGGCACGAAGGCGTCGACACACCTGGACTACCAGCGCGCGCAGAACGCCGCACGCGCCCTTGAAGTCAAGTACGGCTTGGAGCAGTTGGAGTCGACGAAGGGGGAGCGCGCGACGCGCGGCTACAGCCCCGCGGAGCAGGCCCGCGTCGAGGAACGATCGGCTGTCATGGCGCAGCGCAAGTACGAGCAGCACGCCGCCCGTGTCGGGGGAGAGCAGCCCGAATGGCACCGCCTCGACCCGAAGGAACGTCAAGCACGCATCACCGCTGAGGTTCGACTGAACGCACCCCGGAACGACCTCGCGCGCAGCGTCCGAGGGGCGGCCGGCGCGAGCGAGAACGAAGCAGAGTTCGTGCGCCGGCTACGCCGCTCCGGCGTCCTCGTGCGGCCGCGGTTTGCCGAAGGCACCACGGACGTCATCACCGGGTACTCCGTAGCGAGCCGGCCCGCCAATGGCGAACGTCCGATCTGGTACGGCGGCGGCCAGATGGGCCGCGACCTCACCCTGCCGAGGCTCCGCGAAGGATGGCCCGACACCGCCGCGGGAGCGACCGACGCGGCCGCCGAGTGGCAGGCAGCGAAGCGCGGCCGCCGCCCCGTCGCGCCGGGTCGCGAGATGCGCGAACCAGACCCCGAGCTGTGGCAGCGGCACACCGAGGAAGTCGCGCAGCTCCGCGAGCAACTGCGCGCCGTGCCGCTCGACGACCGCGACACCTGGTCGACTGTCGCACGACAGACCGCGGGTGCGTTCGCGGCATGGTCGAACGCGGTCGAGGAGACGCCCGGCGACCTGGCCGAGGCATCCGACGCACTCGCGAAGTCGGCCCAGACCTACCGACGTCCGGTGAAGCCGCAGCGCGCCGGCCGGGTCGCCATGTCGGGCGCGACAATGCTCCTCGCCAGCGTCGCGCGAGGCGGCCAGGGAACGGCAGCGCAGCTCGCACTCCTGCGCCAGCTCATGAACCTCTCCCAGGCCGTCTACGACGCCGCCAAAGCGGCGGGAGAAGCGCGCCAGGCCGCCAACGTCGCCACCGCCGTGCGCGAGCGCGTGATGAACGTCCGCCGCCAGCTCGAAGCGACGCCCGCGGCCGCGCCGACGTCGACCACCACGGCCACCGCGCCGAAGGTCGACCGGTCCGCGATCGTCGACGCGTCCGTGCAGGAAGCGCTCGACAAGATGCAGCGCGCGGAGGAGAACCGCAGCAAGACCACCGGCTCGCCGGTCCCCTCACAGGTGGACCCCGCGCGGCCGCGCACCACGACGAAGCCGGGCGCAGATCGCGGCCCGGAGCGATGAGGAAGGAGTCAGATCATGGCCGATGAAAGCGACGGCATCGAGGAGGCATTCGACGGGCAACTCCGCATCGCCGTCACCGCGGCGGGGCGGATCGGTGAAGCTCTCGCACGCGCCCGGGAAGACGCAGCTCGACGAGCACAGGCGCAGAGCGAACAGGAAGCCCGCGAGCTGTCGTCCCGGTTCGAGGCAGAGAAGCGCGCAGCTCGCGTCGAGCTGGGAAGCGTCTACCGTTCCGACTGGTGGGACCGAGCCACACCGGAGCAGATCGGCGGCGCGCTCACCACGGCGCGCGCGTGGGGATCGGAAGACCCCGAGGCCGTGCGCGCGGAGGGCCGCATCCGCGACGAGCTCCGCACCCGTTACGGCGTCGACGTGAACAACACCGGCGCCGACCCTGCGGCCGTCCAGGCCGCCGTCGAGGCCGAGCAGCTGCGCCGGCAGTCGGACACCGAGCGGCAGCGCAGCGCCACCGAGCAGGCCGAGGCGGTCGCACTCTCCCGGCAGGCCGACGAGGCAGACCGCGCGGCCGAAGCGGCCCGCACGAGCGCCGACGTCGCCCCCGACGAGGGCGAGCGGGAGCAGGCACAGGTGCAGGCCGAGCGCGAGCAGAACCGCGCCCACGCGACCCGCGAGAAGGCCGAGCCGCTGTACGACTCCGCAGAACGTCGGCAGCGCGACGCGGACAAGCTCGAACAGCGCGGCGTCGGCAAGGAGGCCATCAGCGCGAAGATGGCGGCCGACGTCAGCCAGGGCAAGCCCGCCACCGCCGCGGTGAGAGCCCAGCAGACACAGGCCGCGAAGGCGCGTCCAAACCGGTCGCGATCACCCAAGGTGCAGCGCACGGACCTAGGGCGGTAAGCCAGTAGTTTTGGGGCGTGGTCAAGACTGCCGAGGTTTTCACACCGAGCAAGACGCCGACGCACACGAGCGTCACCAGGAAAGAGTTGTGGGCGAAGGTAGAGGGGCTGGCTGAACAGGGTGGCGCCTTCATATCGGTGATGGGGACGACCAAGCTCGGCAAGAGCACGTTGGTCAAGTCGGTCATGCAGACAGCGGCGTTTCATGCCTACATTCCCGGACAGACCGTCACTGAAGGAGCGGGTGCCCTTTGGTCCCGGCTAGCTTCAGACCTCGGTATCCCGGCGTCGACAACCTCGGGGACGGTGTCGGGGGACAAGTCGAAGTGGGGCTTCTTCGGTCGGTTTGGTATCTCGGTTCCCGGATTCACAGGTGGGGGAGGCAGCAGCGTTGGCGGCGAGCACAGCATCGACACATCCAAAGGGGCGACGTATGAAATGGACGCGCCGAGCGCGGTCACGGAGGCACTAACGCTCCTCGCGCAGGATGCTCGGGAGAAGAACAGTCAACCTCCGATCATCGTCATCGACGATTTTCATTTCGTCATGAAGCCTGAGAAGCGTCGCGAGCTAATCCTGGCTCTGCGTCCGATGACCGACGCCGACGTAACGGTGATCTTGGCGACTCTGCCGGGTCGCGAGGACGATGCAGGCTTCGACAACACCAACGTCAGTGGCCGTCACTACCCCGTTGACGTTCCGCTCTGGGACGGCAACGAACTGCGAGAGATTGCTACGACAGGGTTCAAGACTTTGAACCTTGCTGCCGCGACCCATGTGGTTAATCAACTGATTGAGCAGAGCTACGGCAGCCCGCAGATCATGCAGCAGCTTTGCCTGAACTTGTGCAGGATCACGAACCACGTAAAGGACGACAACAGCGGCGTATCCATGCTCGATGAGCCAGAGGACTGGTCCGCGTTCTACCGGTTGGTGAAGGATCCTCAGTCGACGTCCTGGCTTCGGAAGCTGGGGGTGGGCCTCACGGCGCGACGCCCGCGAACATCGAAAGCGGAGCTGCCGGATGGCCGAACGCTCGATGGGTATCAGCTCATCCTGTGGGCATTGCACGAGATGGGAGCGCCGAGTGAGGCGTCATTTGTCGCGGTGCGGGCGAAGATCGATGAGCTGGCGAGCGTGAAGAAGCTTGGCGTGAACAGATTCGGGCTTGAACAGAAGGCGCGGAGCATGAACGTCGTTGCTTCCCGCGAAATGAGTGTGGCGCTCAGTGCGATGCCCGCAGACGAAGATGACGATGCGGCCGACGAGGAAAGTGACACGCCCTTGTTCACGGAGGATGAGATTCGGCTCGCAGCGCTCATCCCGCAACCGGTCTTTGAGGTTGTGGGTGACAAGGCGTCGAACATGCAGTTACGGATTCTGGACCCACTGCTCGCGTACACGCTGAATTGGCACCCGGAAGTGTTCGCTAACCGGAGGTAGGCGTGTCACGCAGGTCGCGATAAAGGCCATGTGGAGGAGGCAAGTAGGGAAGCTCGGCGCCCTTCTCGTTGACGTTTTCGCGGTTCTTCCCCTCACCGGCAGCGGCGAACGGTCCGGACGGGTCGAGCAGCACGCTCATGTGGTGCTCGGCGTGGTCGCGGAACCAGACGCTCATGCCTGTTGTCGGGTCCAGACGAAGGTGCTCCCAGGCCCGCCACAGGGCATCGAGACGGATCGTTGCCTCCGGGTAGTTCCACCAGTCGGCAGCCCACACCGTGCGCTGACCGTCGACGCGGCGGCGGTAGTTCTTCACCAGGTACTCGCGTACGAACTCGTCGAGGGAGCCGTAGTACAGCGTGGGCTCCTCGTCGGCCGGCTCCTCGTCGAGCGCATCCATCGCCGCGGTGACAGCGCGACGGGCGGCTGTGGCCGCCTGCGCTTGCAGCTTCTCGATCACCGAGGGGTCCAGGGCCTCGTCGACTTCGGCCTGCACAGCGTCTTTCACCGCGGCCGTGATGGCCTTCTGCACCACGGCGCGAATCGCCGGGGCGGCAAGAGCGTTCGCGACGTCGGCAATGTCGACGCCGAACAACCGACCCGGTTCACGCTCCGGCAGTTCGTCGCGATCCGGCTCGTCCACCTCGAACGGCTGCGCCTCGATTCCCGGCTCCTCGTCGCCCCAGTCGTGGCTCATCAGGCCGCACCCTTCCCGTCGTTCGCCATCGCAACCTCGCGCACCGACTCCTGCGCCTCGATGATCGTCCGAGACGCCTGCGGGTCGTGCGCCGCGATCGACGCCTTGACCTTCTCCGCGTGCGGGCCGGTCATCCACGGCTGCGTGCGGATCAGCGTCGGCCGGTTCCCCGAGGAGAGCACCACGGCGCGACCCTTCGGCATCGCCGCGAGGTCGGCCACGTCCAGGATGCGCTCACGGTGAAGCTGCTGATTCACGCTGCGGCCGCCGCGGCCGGAGGACACCGACGACGCCTGACGGTCGTAGTCACCGATCAGCTTCGACAGGCTTTCCAGGAACGCATCTTCGGAGACACCGCCGCCGTAGACCTTCACGTTCGAGGCGCTCCACAGCTTCCGCATGCCCGACTCGCCCCACACGTCGACGCCCTGCGACCACGACTGCAGGATGGTCATCAGCACGATTCCGCGCGATCCATAGTGGCTGTAGAGGTTCGGCAGCTCACGCCACCGGCACACGTTCGCGGCCTCGTCGAGCACCCCGAGCAGGGGCACCGACAGGCGACCACCGGCAGAGCCGGCGGCCAGCTCCTCCGCGGCCTCGACCACGGCGACCGTGAGCGCCGTCACGAGCGGGCCTGCGGTCCCGCGGCCCTCCTTGGAGAGCGAGTACAGCGTGCCACCGTCGCGGACGAACGCGGCGGGGTCGAACTGCGGGCGCAGATCGGGGTTGCCCTGTGGGTTCACCCACGCGGCCACCTGTCGGTTGGTGAGGCACGACGCCATCTGCTGCGCCGTGCCGTAGATGCCGCCGCGCTGCTTCTCCGGGGCGGTGATGACGCCGCGCACCTGGTCGGCGGTGAGGTCGTAGCCGTGACGTCGGAGAATGTCGATCGGCTCCTCCTCCGTGGGCCGCGTCAGCCAGGCGTAGACGTCGGTGATCGGGCGCGCATCCAGCGCGGCCGCGAGCAGGAGCCCCGCGAGGAGATCCTGCCCCGCGGGGTCGAAATAGGCATCCGTCTTGGCTCCCGGATCGCGTGAGCCGGAGGCGAAGTGATCGGCCAGCTTGGCCGCGCGAACCTCGTCGGTGACGTAGCTGAGCGGGTTCCACCACCACGTAGGGTTCTCGAGCGCGATCCCCTGCGGATCGAACACCCAGACCGGCCCGGCCTCCGCGCGCACGTCGCGGGTCGCGTCGACGACGTCGCGCTTGTTCGACGTCACAAGGACGCCCCCAGGAGCGTCCAGGATCGCCGGGACGGCCCGAGAGGTCGTCTTACCCGTGCGAGGCCCCCAGATGTCGATGTGCATGTCCTCCCACGTGCCGTAGAGCGGCATTTGACCGAGGGTCTTGCCGATCGGCACGCCGAGAGAGCCGGTGACGCCGAGACGGGTCGCCTGCGCCTGCGCGTTGCGCTTGCTCAGGCCCTCGACGTCCTTCCCCCGACCCATGTAGCTGCTGGCGCGGTCGACGCGCGTACGGCCCTTCCGGTAGCGCACGACGCCGACGATCGCGAGCACCACGAGGGCGAGCACGATCGCCAGGAGCACCGCGACGATCCAGGTCGCGGACGCCGGCCACGGCACCCGACCGAGGATCACCCCGAGCGTGAACGCGAACGGGTCGCTGGGCAGCTCGACGCCGGTTCCGTCGAGCTGGTGCCCGAGGCGCACCGCCACGTTCAGAACGACGATCGCGGCCACGACGCCACCGATACCCACGAGGAGCATCAGCGTCTCCGCGCCGAAGCCGCCGGGATCGCGGCGGCGGTTGTTCGGAGTACTCATGACACCCTCTCCTCGTGCTCCTCGACCAGCTCCTCCACCGCACGCAGCGCGCGGCGGCCGGTGCGGGACTGTTCGTACCACCGCTGATTGGTGTCGCGGATCGAGCGCTCAGCCTCCGTCAGGCGAACCTCGACCGGGATACCGGGCCGAGTGCCGACCTTGACGAGGAACTTCCCGCGGCCGGGAGGGTCGACCTCGCGGCCCGACGCGGCATCCCACGCGGGCGGGTCCTGCCAGCCCGTCAGTAGCTCTTGCTCGGCCTCCGAGAACGGGATGACCGTCGTCAGCTCCGGCATTTCGGTGTACGGCAGACCGGCGCACATCACCATGCCGGCGCGCTCTACGAAGCCCTTCGCCTTCAAGCGGTCCTCCTCCGGGAGGGCGCTCAGGTCGGCCATCGTGTGCGAAATCATCGCCGTGCCGACACCCACCTGACGGTTCAGGCGGGTGAGGAAGTCGACACGATCGACGATGCCGTTACCGGCGCGCAGCGCGCGCCACAGCTCGTCCATGATGACGAAGTAGTGCCGACGCGGTTCCAGCTCGGCATCCGCGAGGACGTTCGCGATGTTCACCGTCGCGAAACCGTTCGACCAGCAGGCGAGCAGGGTCGCCGCGCGCAGATCGCCCTCAGCCTCACCGATGGCCGAAATGTCGTACACCACCGGGCGGTCGAGCCGCATGGGGTTGGTGGTGTGCTTGGAGAACATTTCGCCCAAGCGCCCACCGCGCGAGAGGCTGATGAGCGACGCTTCCAGTCCGCGCGTGATGCGCTGATACTCCGCGAAGTCGCCGCGGTCGACGGCCACCTGGCGCAGCTCCTCCGGCCCCTCCTGCACGACGCGCAGCAGATCGCCCAGAACGGGGATGCCCACGAAGTGGCGGTCGAGGTAGCGCAGCGCCTGATCGACGATCGACTCCTCGACGTCGCTCGGCGCGGACTTGCGGAGGATCGTCAGCAGGGACGACACCATAGCCAGACGGCGGCCGTGAGCGTCCTCCAAGACCTCGCCCGCCTCCTTCTCGAATCCGGCGTCGACGAGACGCTGAGCGGCCTCCTTCGCCTCGCCTGGGTCGAGGACGTTCAGATACCCGCGGCCGCGGCCGAGGGTGATGACCTGACCGCCGAGCGCGCGAATGACCTCCACGTAGTCGGGGCGTAGGTCACCCAGCACGAGCGGCTGCACGCCATAGCCGGCGAGGCCGATCGCCATACGGGCGACGGCCGTCGACTTCCCGAGGCCCGGCTTGCCGAGCACGAACAGCGACGGGTTGCTGATGAGCTTCGCGCGCTGGAACCACGAAATCGGGTCGCAGCACAACGTCGCCCCAGTGTGAATGTGCCGACCCAGCGGGACACCCACCATCGGAGTGCCGGCACCGATCGAGTACGGCCACAGGCCGCACACCTGAACGGTCGTACCGCGCCACTCCGCGGGCGGCTGGATGAAGTTCGACATGCCGCCGCCGGGGCCGCTCCACCCGCGAGACGTCAGTGCTCCGGCTGACGTCGACGAGCCCGCATCGGTGTTCTTCCGGCCGGCGCGCACAAACAGCAGCGCTCCGACGACCACAAGCACCACGAGCCCGCCGAGGACGGCGAGGGCAATCTGATCCGGGGTCATCACACACGCTCCCTCAGAGCCGCCGGGACGGCGACGTGCTTGGTGAGCACGAGGCCTAGGGGCAGCGCCGCCGCGAATGCGCTGTCTTGCGATCCGAACACGGGCCGCAGACGTAGCCGCGCCGTCGCCCCGAGGTTGTCGACCGCGGCGCGGGCGTCGGCTTCCTTGGCAGGATCGAGCACCGTCGCGGTGACGAGGATGCCGAAGTTCACTAGGCCGGCGCCAGCCGCCTCCTCCGATTCGGTCGCCTGAGCCGCGCGCAGGGCGAGCGTGTCGCGGGCCGCAGGCTTGCGCGTTGACGTGGCCTTGAACTCCGCAGCTCGCACGTCGGACTGCACGAGCGTTGCCGCGCGGGCAGGGTCGATCGGCTTGTACAGCAGCGTCACCCGCTTGCGGGCGATATCGCGGTGCGGCGCGAGGAGCCGGGCGAGCACGCCCGACTGCACCAGCCCGCGAGGAGCCTGCGTCATCGCCCACGTGACCGACGTGGCCGAGTCATGCCGGTAGCTGTCCCACCCGGCCTGCGCGGCCGTCGGGCCGACGTCGCTCCACCGCAGATCGGGAACCTCGCCGTCGGCGTGGGCGTCGTCGATGAGCGTTGCGGCGGCCGGGTCGTAAGCGACCCGGATCGTCTCGCACAACTCCTGCGCCGACAGCGGGTGCGCAGCGCCCGCGCCGGTCGCCTGCAAGCTGGCGGTCAGACCAGGGAGACGAGCCGCGAGCTCACGCGCCATTTCGTCTGGCTTACGCGGCTTAGCGCCCTTGCGGGGCGCGGCCGCGAACGTCAGCGTCACGTACGCCTTCACCGTCGACGAGCCGGCCGGATAGCTCAGCACGACCTCGCCCAGCATCGCCTTGGCGAAGTCGGGGCCGTCCGGGTCGGTGTTCGTCTCGACCTCGCGACGCAGCCGGCGACCCGAGTCGGGAGCCGTCTCGATCGTGACGGCGGCAGCCTCCATATTCGGCTCATCACCGAGGTTCCGCAGCCAGTGGCCCCAATCGGCCACCCACAGGTCAACTTGCTCCTGGTCGACCAGCGCCGCGCCGTCAGGCTCGGTGCCGATCACGATCGAGTACGTCTTAGCGTGCGGTGAGTAGATCATCGCGAACGCACGCGCGTACGAGTCCTCATGCTCGGAAAGCCGAGTCTGCGCACCGAGGCCGGGGAGCTGATTCGTTCCCCAGTCGGAACGCCCGAGAGGCCCGGAGCGGTAGATGTTCGCCCGGCGACGCTTGGCCGACGCCCACGCCGCACGGTTCGCCGTGCGCGAGAGCACGCTACGTCTGTCGCCGTCGCGAATCGTCAGCAGCAGGATCAGCCCGCCGAACACCGCAGCCGTGATGAAGGCGTTGAGGATATTCGTGGTCATCAGCACGACGATCACGATCAGCAGCGCCACGAACATCAGGCCCGTCCCGACCGTGCCAAGGCCGAGAAGGCCCGGCGAGGTCGGCTGACGCCAGTTCCCGTACGTGCGGACGCCCCTACGGCTTGTCTCTACGGTCGCCATCAGCTCCCGGTCCCTTCACCTGTCGCTTGTTCACCCACGTTGCGGGCAGCCCCAGTGGCCACCTGTCCCGCCTGCTTCGCGGCCCCGAGAGCCGCACCCGCGGCGGCACCCCACGGCCCCGCCGCAGCGCCGCTCGCCGCGCCTGCCGCAGCTCCGCCGCCGGCACCGGCCGCAGCACCGCCCGCGGCCGCGCCTCCACCCGCAGATGCCGCAGCAGCACCCGTGCCGCCTCCGGCAGCACCCGCCGACTTCGCGGCCCCTGTCGTCGCGCCGGCACCGCTAGAGGCCTGCGCCGCTTGCGGCGCGGACTGACCGCCACCGTTCGCGCCAGACGGACCGGTGGAGCCCGTCGAACCGGTGGAGCCCATGGAGCCGGAACCGCCCGACGACCCACCGCCGGAGCCGGTCGCCAGGCGACCCATCGACGCGGCACCCGTCGGCAGCGCCGCAAGAGCCGCAACGCCGAGCGCCCCGCCAGCACCGGCCGACATGGCACCGACCAGCGGAGTCACGAACCGCATCAGCGCCGGCATCGCGAACAGCGCGAGCACCATCAGGATCAGGCCAGTGAGAACCGCGATGAAGCCCGTCCCGTCGTCCTGGAACACGTTCGTCCCGGCAAGCTGGAAGGCCGCGGCGTAGACGATCGCCGCGGCGGGCTTGTACAGGATGAAGGCCACCAGCCATCCGACGTTCTTCTTGAACCAGCCCTTACCCATCTCCGTGTTGGTGGCGGCGGCCGACAGCGGAAGGATGCCCGTCAGGATGACGAGCATTCCGCCGCGCGCGATCATCAGCACGATCTGGAAAGCCGTCGCGAGGATGGCGATCAGCCCCAGGATGATGATGAGCAGAGCGCCCAGCCCGCCCGTCGCGGGATTGGTCGTCAGCGCCAGCAGCGTCGCGATGTTGTTGCCGAAGCAAGCGGTGTCGGTGCCAACGTCGCAGCTCAGCGCCCCGTTGAGAATCCACACGGAGAACGAGTCGAAGGCCGACACGAGCAGGCCAACGATGGTCACGCCGCCCCCGGCGACAACGATCAGAGTCAACAGGCTCTTGACCGTCTCCTTGCCCGGCTCGGCGCGCTGTTCCCACGCCATCCGAACGCCGCCGATGATGACGGACACGACCGCGGCCGCGCCCATGTACCACCACAGCGACGACTGCAGAAACAGCACCGTGCCGCCCGCGCCCTGTGGCCCGTTCGGGAGAAGCCCCGTCACCAGCGCCGTCGCGCCGCTGATGAGGAAGATCGCGCCGAGCACGATCCCCAATCGGCCCGCGGCCTGAAAGCCCTCACCGTTGCGCATCCGGGTAGCGATGAGAGCGCCGAGGAGGATGATCGAGATAGCCGCGAACACGATCGCAATCCAGGTGACCCAGCCGAGCACCTGAATGATGCCGTCCGAGTTCGGAGCGGTCGTACCCGCGGCGATCGAGGACCCGCCTCCGGTGCCGGTCAGGTGCGGCGTGCCGACGTTGACCCACAAGGTGCCGAGGGATGCGACCGCCTTCCCGAAGGCTTCAAGGACTGCGTTCGCCATGTTCTCGATGGCGTCGCCCACGGCGTTGTTGACGGCATCGCCTACACAGGCGAGTGGGTCGGTGATACCGCAAGCCATGTCATGCCCCCCAGGGGATGTATCCCGACGTGTCGGGGATCGTTGCGAAATCGAACGGGTTGGCGACGTTGGCGTTGATCTTCCAGTCGCCGTCCTCCCAGATCAGCTCGTACACCGTTGACGCCGTGATGGTCGTGCCCTCCGACGAGCCGCGCACAGCCAAGTCGACGCGGGCCGTCTCCCCGTCGTAGGAGAGCACGCGGAAGCCGACCAGTTGCAGCCGAACGCCTGACGAGCTCGTGTTGCCGCCGACCTCCGTCAGGAGCGCGTCCCGATACGTTCCGTCGCTCAATGCGTACTCGATCCACGGTTGAACGAGGGCGGTGTCGGCCGGGACAGCAAGCGCCGTCGCGGCCGCAAAGAGAGCACCCTGCGGTGAGTGCTGGAAGCACATCGGGTAGCCCTCCGGGCCGCTGTCGGCCGCCCCAAACTCAGGGGAGGTCGGGTACGCGACCGTGCGAACGAACGCCCACTCGGCGGCAGGAGCCGTTGTCACATTGCCAGACAACTCGACACCTTCCAGGCCACAAACGCTCGAGCCGCCCGCAACCCCGGACGGCTCCGGGGAAGGGGCGGCGCTGCTTGTGGCGCTGGACGACGGGTCGGGAGCTGCCGGCGCGCCGTCGTCGTCGCGGTTCAGGTTGAGAACCGTCAGGACGATGGCCGTCACGATGAGCGCGGCCACCACGACCGCCCCGATGATGAAGCCGGGGCGGGTGAATGGATTCTGCTGGGTGTCGTCGTCCTCAGCCATGACGGCTCTCCTCTCAGGCCCCGGCGAGGATGCCGATCAGAGCGGCACCACCACCGATCACGATCGCTCCGACCATCGGCCAAAGGATCTTCGGCAGGGCGTCGTGGCCCTCACCGCGGCGGAAGCTGACGGCGATGAGGATGCCGCCGACGATGATCGCGCCGCCGACGACGACGTAGCCGATCCACTTCAGCCAGGCCAGGATGATCGTCACGCCTTCGGTGCCCGGAGGCTGTACGGGGTCCGGGTCGGGGATGACGCCGGCGAGGTTCACGGCGGTGTCGGCCGCCGCGTGGAACACGTCGATAACGGACATGCTGTTGCCTTTCAGTTCGAGGTGCCGGCGGCACCGAGGATTGCGGTCAGCTCGTCGACGAGACGCTGAGCTTCGCGCGGAGAAGATGAGAGAGCCGGCGGCTCCCCCACGCGCCATGCATCGACCCACGGCACCGACCAGGTGCGCGGGACTCCCCCGCTGACGACCTGCATGAGGTCGCGCAGCGATCGAGGCAGTCGACCGGGTGCGTCAGCCATGACGACCAGGCCCAAGACTTCAACAGAGGGCACGAGGCCCGCGGCCCACTGCCGCATCGCGGCCTGCGCCGCGCGCAACCCGCGGGCGTCTGAGCGGGCGACGAGAACCGTCCGTGCGGGCGTCGCGGAGGCGGTGCGCGGCCACGAGTGGCCCGCTGCCTGTGAGCCCGGCGTCAGCGCCGCGAGCGTGGATTCTCCCGCGCCGCCGTGTGCGCCAACCCACCACAGCGCAGCGGTGGTGTGGCGGTCGTAGATCGGCAGCTGGTCGACGCGATCCGGGGCGGGGATTCCTCGCTGCGGAGCCACCGGGCCGAACGTTTGTGGCACGGCTGCGATCGGAGACGCTTTGGTAGCCGGCGGCGTTGTCGGCCGAGAAAGCCACGGGTTGAGTGGATCGCTCATAGTTCCCCCTAACGTGCGATGCATCCATGCTGTGTGACGCGTGGAAGATCAGCAACGATTAGGGCGCATCGTTACATTAGGGTCTTTTCATAAACTACTGGTCGGCCTGGCGTTAGTCTGGGCGGGACTAGAGAGGACGTGGCCGTGCCCGACGCCATCGACGCCCTGTTCGATCAAGACCCTCCGACCTTGGGAGCTGCGCTGGTCGCCGAGAGATTGGGGACAACGCCAAAGACCGTATACGGCTGGCTGCGCGACGGGTTGATACCCGGCTACAGGGTGGGGACAACTTGGTTCATCATCACCGACGAACTGAAGGACACGCTTCGCAAGGGTGGCAACTCCCGACATGAGCGGCGCCTGACCGCGCTCGAGTCGGAGGACACGAGGGAGGACTGATATGCGGAAGATCGGGACGGCTCTGCTCGTGATCGTCACCGCGATGGCGTCCCTGACCGCCTGCACCGGGGAGGGCAGCACACCCGATGCGACTCCGAGTGTCAGTAGCACCGGCCCGATCTATCCCGACCTCGACCAGTTCACACCCGCTCCCGAAGGCCTCATCGACGAGGACAGCGGGGAGACGCACGGCCCGCGGCCCGTGCCCACGTGGGATGACGAATCGCGCGAGAGCGCCACGGCGGCCGCGGTAGCCGTGATGACCGCCTACGCGCGGCCCGATCTTCCATTCGAGCAGTGGTGGGCCGGCTTGCAGCCGCTCCTCGACAACAAGGCCACCCAGGACTACGCCTACATGGACCCGGCGCGCATCGTCGCGACGAGCGTCACCGGTCCCGCCGTCATCACCGACGAGACGAGCGCTTACGTCGCGTTCGTCGACGTCCCCACCAACGCTGGCACCTACGGCGTCGTGCTCAGCCGTGCCGACGCCGACTCGCCGTGGCTCGCGGGGCGCTTCATCCTCCCCGAAGGGGTGAACTGATGGCAGCGCCCAAGGGCAGCGCCGCCTACGCGATCGCGGCGGTGCCGCTCCTCATCATCGGCTCTCTGTTCGGGCTCCTCCTCATGGGTGACGACGAGTGCGGCCCGAGCGCCGGCAACGGCGGATCGAGTGTCTCGATCGACCCCGCATCCGTCCCCGAGACGGAGATTGCCGGCTACGGCCACGAGCAGCTCGTGAACGCCGCATATGTCATGCAGGCCGGCAAAGACCTCGGCCTGAACGCCCGCGATCAGACCATCGGCGTCATGACCGCGATGGGCGAATCCAGTCTGCGAAACATCGATTACGGCGACTGGGAAACCGGCGGGGTCACCAACCCCGACGGCACCCGCACGACGTCGATCGGCCTGTTCCAGCAGCAGGACGGATGGGGCACCCGCGAAGAACGCCTGGACCCCTACATCACGTCGACGAAGTTCTTCAACGCGATGACCACGAAGGTTCCCAACCGCGAGTCGCTGGAACCGACGATCATCGCCCACCGCACCCAGGTCAACGCCGACCCATACCACTACACCAAGTTCTGGGACGGCGCGGTGCAGATCGTCGAGGGCCTGAGCGGCGTCCGCACCGGCCTCGACTCCGGCGACGGCAGCGCCAGCGGCGGCACATGCGAGGGCCTGCTTCCTGGTGAGGTCAGCGCCGAAGGCTGGGCCTCCCCCAGCACCGGCCCCGTCAGCAGCCCCTACGGCATCCGCATTCACCCCATCTACGGCACGCAACGACTCCACGCCGGCACCGACCTTGCCGGCGGCGGCTGCGACGGCCCGATCTGGGCCGCACAGGACGGCGTAGTCACATTCCGTGGGTTCGACCGCAACGGCAACGGCACGATCGCTATCGACCACGGTGGCGGGGTCACCACCCGCTACCTCCACATGTACGACTCCGGGATGCTCGTGCAGACCGGCGACAAGGTGAAGGCCGGCCAGCAGATCGCTCGCGTCGGCAGCAGCGGTGAATCCACCGGATGCCACCTGCACTTTGAAGTGCGCGTCAACGGCGAGAACGTCGACCCCGCGCCCTTCATGGCAGAGGTTGGCATCCAGCTCGGACAGTAGATCGGGAGACGCCCATGAGCACAATCGAAGTTCCCATGTTCCCCAGGATCGAGCTATGAACGCCACACAGCCCATCACCGGACTGCATCGCGTCCCGGACTGGCCGCGTCTCGCCGCCACGGTCGCACGTGACGGCACGGGAACCCTGACGATCAACGGCGTCAACCGCGCATGCGCCGCCGAATCTGTTGACGCGCTCCGTACTGGGATAGTCGCCCGGTCCGTCACGATTGCGGCGCAGCTCCGCCGCCCGATCCGGCTCGACGTGACCGAAGGTGACCAAACGCATTCTCTCGCCGTGCGACCCGAGGGCTACGTGCAGCTCGTCGGCGCCGACGGCATGATCCCCTCCTCGGACGGGCTCACCGTCGACGAAGGCCGTTGTCGGATCTGCCGCCGGCTACAGCCGGTCACCTCCACCACATGCGTCCAGTGCGGTGCCGACGAGCCGCTAAACGTCGAGGTCGCACCACAGGGCGAACCTAACGCCCTCACACCGCCGCCCCCGGCGTCACGGAGCGAAGATGAGGTCGACGAGCTCGACACCGAGCACACACGCGTCACCCGCCGCGCAACGGCACCCGCCACGCTGCGCCTGACGTTCAACACCCAGCGCAGCATCACCGCCGGCCCGCACGTCATCATCGGCCGCAACCCCGAGCCCGTCGACGGACACGAAGCGCTCACCGTCGTGACGCCTGGATGGATGCTCTCACGCACCCACGCGACGATCGACGTCGACGACGCCGGCCGCATCGTCGTCACCGACCTCAATTCCGCGAACGGCATCGAACTGCAGTCGGCTCCACCCCAGTGGCTCACACCGGGCGAACCGACCTTGATCCCCGACGGCGCAACGATCCTTCTGGGTGACGTCTACTGCACCGTGAACAGCCTGCGCGGCGTGTCCTCCCCTTTGCTTTAACGAAAACCGTGAGACTGGCACACATGGGTACTCAGCAAGGAAGGCCGAGCAAGGGACGACGCGACGCCATTCTGGCGAAGCCGCCCGTCGAGTTCGGTGTGATCTTGAAGAACAACGCCGACGCCGAAGGACTCTCCTACGGGGAGTACCTGGTGATGCTCGCGGCCGACGCCCTGGGGATGCCTCAGTACGCGCCGCCGCGCCCTCGCGATCGCGCCGCCGAGCTGCCGATCCCTGAGCTGAATGTCTCAAAGGAGGCACCCACGAGAGCCGCATAGAACGAGCGAGCCCCCGCCTCTACGAGACGGGGGCCGAAGCTAAGTGCCTGATCTTCTGAGTTTGGCGACACGGGTAGATCGAGGCAATCCCAAGAACCGGCTGACAGGGCCGGGGCCTTGTCATGTCCTAGATCTAGGAAGTTGGTGCCATCATAGCGCGCCCCGATGGAAAGCGATATCGCTATCGCGACGGCGAGTCGTGGGCGCTCACCGTTGCGGTGAGCCCTCGCCCTCGCGTGCGGGTGGCCGTCGTCGA
>CAZBZR010000025.1:6451-33995 GCA_964496445.1 uncultured Microbacterium sp. | reverse complement strand
CTCGCGAAGTCCGTCACCGTCGAGTAGCAGACCGGGCGGGATGCAGAGCGAATGATCGTGGGCATCGGGGTCGACAGGCGTTGCTACAGCATACGGGGCTATTGGCCGGCGGCTAGCCCGCGTCGCGCCGTGAATCCAGTTGAGGCCCTGCTGCATGAAGCCTGTCGGATCTTGAGCGAACCTTGCATTATTATTCGATCCATGACCTCGGGGGACGACACTCCTGTCACCTGCCGCGCGGAGACGTTCATCAAAGACCTCTTGAGGACGCCCAGCACTCACCTGCGTCTCAGTCATCCAGTCTCCTCGGCGAAGGGGACTGGATCTTGGACCAAGCGTGGCGCTCGAGGCCCGCGGATGTACGTCGAGACCCGCGGCTGACGTGCTTGCCCAGCTCTTCGACTACGCGCCGTACATCGCTGCGATGGCGGCCGCCTTCTGCGTCGCTGTAGCTGTAGTCCTGTGGGGGCCACGCGTGAACCGCGCCGGTGGCAGCTGGACGCTCCTAGCGCTGATCTGGATCGCCGCTCCGATTACGATGCTGATTCGGACGGCGTTCATCGCCGGGGGCCCTGACTCAACGCCCGCTGCGCTTGCTCAAGCGCTCACCGCAGTTTGTTGGGCGACAGCGCTCGCCGCCATAGTGTCCGCGCTGAGCCGGGGCACGAGAGGCTCGCGTGGAATGGCCTGGACCCTCCTTTCATTCTATACCGTCATGTTCTTGTCGGCCGCCGTCGGATACCGCCCTGCACCGGTCGCAGAGACCACCGTCCTAGCGGTGATTGCTTTGCTCCCCTTTGTTCTTGACGGAGAGTACAGCCGCGATTGGCTACTGACCGAGGTGCGACGTGTCTTGAGATTCGTCGTGTTCGCCAGCTTCATCGCCGCGATACTGATTCCCTCAATGGTGTTCCGGGTCGGCGATGTTGGCGGACGCGAGGTATTCGGAGTGCCGCGATTTGACGGCATCGCGGGGCATCCGAACGCGATGGCCATCTTCGCGCTGATGCTGGTTCTACTCGAAGTCCACTCTGGCCGCCGCTTCTGGATCGTCGCCGGCGCGGCCGCCCTGGTCCTCAGCCAGTCAACCACCGCTTGGGTCGCAGCCCTTATCTGCCTTTCGCTCATGCGTACGCCGCTCACACGAGTCTTCCGTTTTCTTCTCGCGGCCGTCGCCGTCGCCGTCGCCGCGATCTCGATCATCGACTGGCCGACGGTCGGAAAGTTGATTCCCTCCACCTGGTCCACAGCTACGGGTCGCACGACGATCTGGGAGGCGGCACTCCAAGGCTTTTATCTCAACCCCACCTTCGGCTACGGCCCGTCTTTCCTCGACCTCGAGTATCGGACCAGATACCTCGGCGAATTCGATGCCGCTGCGCAGGCGCACAATCAGTTCATTCAGACACTGGGACAAAATGGGCTCATCGGCCTGAGCGCGCTGCTTGCGCTCTATGTCATCGGGGCCCGACGAGCCTTGACTATGGCAACAGCCTCGAGCGGGCTCTCACTTGCGCTGATGGCTCTGCTGCTCGTCCGAAGCATGACGGAGACACCGCTGCGAGTCGGCGGAGTCGAGCCGACTCTGCTTCTTCTGATCCTGGTGTTCGGCTACCTTGCGGCCCCGCTGCGACCGGACAGGTCATGGGCATCGACTTCTTACACTGTGTCTAGTTTCACTGAGTCGAGCGACGGATCCGAAGGTCGATCGGTCCCGCCTCGTCGGCGCCCACTCCATGCTCGACTGAACGCCTTCAACTTCCCCCCCCAGGTCAGGAAGCAGCTATGGAGCAGGTAGTGTCTGGCGTTCACCGAGCACCTAATAGGCTGATTGGAGGCACTCGTAGACAACTCCAACGAACGGTCGCGGCACCTGGCCGATCTAGTGTGCGCACAAGGTGTCGGTAGCAGCCTGACACCGAAACGACCCGGCCAACCCGCCAAGGTCACGCCACTCATTTGACTTGTTCGTCCTCGCCCGTCGGCGTCTGAGGGCGCCCACCCAGATCATAGGCGCTATCCAAGTTAGCTACCCTGGGTTGAAGTGTGAGCTCACTACGATCGCACACCCGCAGTCTCGTCGTTCACTCACAGGGGCCAGCATGACCAAGCGCGCACTCATCACCGGAATCACGGGCCAGGACGGTTCCTACCTGGCCGAACTCCTCCTCGCGAAGGGGTACGAGGTGCACGGCCTCATCCGTCGTGCCTCCACCTTCAACACGCATCGCATCGACCACCTCTACGTCGATCCGCACGACCCGAACGCCAAGCTCTTCCTGCACTACGGCGACCTGTCCGACGGTGCGCGCATGGTCACGCTCATGAGCGAGATCGACCCCGACGAGGTGTACAACCTCGCCGCGCAGTCGCACGTGCGCGTGTCCTTCGACGAGCCGGAGCACACCGCCGACACGACCGGCACCGGCACCATCCGCCTCCTCGAGGCGGTGCGTCTGTCGGGGGTGAAGACGCGGTTCTACCAGGCCTCCACGTCGGAGCTGTACGGCGCCACCCCTCCCCCGCAGAACGAGGACACGCCCTTCTACCCGCGCTCGCCCTATGGCGTCGCCAAGCTGTACAGCTACTGGATCACCAAGAACTACCGCGAGGCGTACGACATGTTCGCGGTGAACGGGATCCTGTTCAACCACGAGTCGCCTCGCCGCGGCGAGACCTTCGTCACGCGCAAGATCACCCGCGCGGTCGCCCGCATCAAGGCCGGCGTGCAGAAGGACATCTATCTCGGCAACCTCGAGTCCATCCGCGACTGGGGATATGCGGCGGAGTACGTCGAGGGGATGTGGCGGATGCTGCAGGTCGACGAGCCGGAGGACTTCGTGCTCGCGACGGGCGTCGGCTACACGATCAAGGACTTCCTCGAGACCGCTTTCGGTCACGTCGGGCTCGACTGGCAGGAGTACGTCAAGTTCGACGAGCGCTACCTCCGTCCCACCGAGGTCGACGCGCTCATCGGCGACCCGACGAAGGCGGGCGAGAAGCTCGGCTGGACCCCCACGATCGACGGGAAGGAACTGGCCAAGCTGATGGTTGATGCCGACGTGGAAGCGTTGGAGAAGGGTCCGGACTGGATCGACACCGTCAAGCTCGCCTCGTGGGGCACCGCCGACGCGGTGCCGGCCGGGTCGTGAGCACCGCCGTCGACGGGGTGGAGTACACCCCGGCCGAGCTCGACCGCGACGCGACCTTCTACGTCGCGGGCCACCGGGGGCTGGTGGGATCAGCGATCTGGCGGAAGCTGGAAGCATCCGGGTTCGAGCGGCTCGTGGGCACGCCCTCCGCGGAACTCGATCTGAAGGACCGCGACGCCGTCTTCGCGTACATGGGCGAGATCAAGCCGAAGTACGTGGTGCTCGCCGCCGCCAAGGTCGGCGGCATCCTCGCCAACAGCACCTATCCGGTGGATTTCCTCAGCGACAACATGCGCATCCAGGTGAACGTGCTCGATGCCGCCCTGGCGAACGACGTCGAGCGCGTGCTCTTCCTCGGTTCCTCGTGCATCTACCCGAAGTTCGCCGAGCAGCCGATCCGCGAGGACTCGCTGCTGACCGGCCACCTCGAGGAGACCAACGACGCGTATGCGATCGCGAAGATCGCCGGCATCCTCCAGACGCAGGCGGTGCGGCGTCAGTACGGCCTGCCGTGGATCTCCGCCATGCCGACGAACCTCTACGGGCCGAACGACAACTTCTCGCCGAAGGGTTCGCACGTCCTCCCCGCGCTCATCCGCCGGTACGACGAGGCCGCCCGCTCGGGCGCCTCGAGCGTCACCAACTGGGGCACGGGCACGCCGCGGCGCGAATTCCTGCACGCCGACGACATGGCCGACGCCTGCCTGCACCTCCTGGAGCACTACGACGGCCCCGATCAGGTCAACGTGGGCACCGGAAGCGATGTCACCATCCGTGAGATCGCGGAGACGATCGCCGAGGCCGTCGGGTACCGGGGTGAGACCGAGTGGGACACCTCCAAGCCCGACGGCACCCCGCAGAAGCTCCTGGACGTCTCCAAGCTCGCCGACGCGGGATGGACGTCGCAGATCTCGCTCAGCGAAGGGCTCGACCGCACGGTGGCCTGGTACCGCGAGCACGTCGACACCATCCGCGAGTAGGTGCTCCGCCATATCGTGCTGTTCCGCGTCCACGACGGGGTCAGCGCCCCCGACCTCGACACCGCGGTGTCGCGACTTCGTGCCCTCGGCGCCGTCGCGGGAGGGGATCGCTGGCGCGTCGAGCTGTCCGCCGACGACCGCAAGGGTCGTGTCATCGTGGAGGATGCGACGTTCGCCTCGGCGGAGGCGTTCGAACGGTTCCGTGAGCACCCCGAGCACCGCGAGACCGCCGAACTGCTCGCCACGATCTCCGATTGGCTCGTGGGCGACTACGCCGAGTAGGCGGCGCGGAGCTTCCCGATCAGCGCCGCGCAACCCGGCCACAGCGGCTCGGGCAGGTCATCGGGGCGGAACCATCCGAACTCCATCGCTTCATCGCGCGGGTCGGGGTGGCCGATCATCCGGACGAGGAACGACAGGCCGATCGAGTGCTTGCGCTCGTCGTCGCCGAACTGCAGAGCGGATGCGGTGGGTCGCTCATCCGGCGGGAACCACTGGTGCACGTGACCGGGCTGGGGATCGTCTTCGAGCTCCAGCGAGACGCCGAGGGTGTCCGCGGCGTGGCGCAACAGCGCCTCGCGGATGGTCTCTCCCCGGCCGATCCGCCCACCGAGGTGGCACCAGACCTCGCCATAGGGCGATCGGCGCCGAATGAGACCCAGCTCGATGCCGCTGGCGCTGTCTCTCGTGGGGATGAAGTCCACGCAGGCCAACGGCACGGATCGCTCGACGAGCGCGTAGACGTCCGCGGGAAGATACAGCATTCGACCATTCTGTGGGTAGATCGCGCATGCAGGTCGTCGCGCGCAGTACAGTTGCGCCAACCTGTTGGAAGCACCACCCGGACTCAAGGGAGAGTCTGATGGTTTCACTCGTCATCTTCGCTATCTGCATCCTCGCGGCATGGGTCATCCTGGCCTTGGCTGCCGGGCTGCTGCTGGGGCGCGGCATCTCGATGGCCGATCGCCGTGAGGGCAGTCAGCTGCCGTCGGCGCCTGCGGTGCCGGCGCGCGCTCCGCGCCCGCTGTAGCGGCGCCGCCGCGCGTCGATCCGCCGAGTTCGCGTCACGAACTGGACACATGCGCTTGGTAGGAAGAGGTGACGTGTACGTTGTGCACGCTGCCTACTTCCCGTAAGGATCTCCATGCGCTTGTCAGTGATCGGATGCGGCTACCTCGGTGCTGTCCACGCAGCCGCCATGGCGTCCATCGGCCACGAGGTCATCGGAATCGACGTGGACGCACGCAAGATCGACAGCCTGTCGCGAGGCGAGGCGCCCTTCTTCGAGCCTGGCCTGACCGACATCCTGAAGGACGGCATCGACTCCGGGCGCCTGCGTTTCACCACCGACATGGCGGAGGCGAAGGGGGCCGCCGTGCACTTCGTGGGCGTCGGCACGCCGCAGCAGAAGGACGGTTACGCGGCCGACCTCACGTTCGTGAACGCCGCCATCGATGCGTTGATCCCGCACCTGTCGTCGGGCGACATCGTGGCGGGCAAGTCCACCGTCCCGGTCGGAACGGCCGCGGAGCTCGCCGGCCGCGTGAGCGCCACGGGCGCGACCCTGGTGTGGAACCCGGAGTTCCTGCGCGAGGGCTGGGCAGTTCAGGACACGATCGACCCCGACCGGCTCGTCGCGGGAGTGCCTTCTGACAGCAACGGGCCGACCTCGGAGGGCGAGCGCGCCGCCGAGATCCTCCGCGAGGTCTATCACCCCTCTATCGCCAAGGGCACGCCGTTCATCGTCACCGACTACGCGACCGCCGAGCTGGTGAAGGTGTCGGCGAACGCGTTCCTCGCGACGAAGATCTCCTTCATCAACGCGATGGCGGAGATCGCCGAGGTGACCGGAGCGGATGTGACCACCCTCGCCGACGCGATCGGTCACGATGCCCGCATCGGACGCCGCTTCCTGGGCGCCGGTATCGGGTTCGGCGGCGGCTGCCTGCCGAAGGACATCCGGGCATTCTCCGCGCGGGCGGAGGAGCTCGGAAGGGGCGAGTCCGTCGCGTTCCTCCGTGAGGTGGACGCCATCAACCTGCGTCGCCGCGATCGGGCAGTCGATCTGGTGGTGAGTGCGCTGGGCGGCTCGGTCTTCAAGAAGAACGTCACCGTGCTCGGCGCCGCGTTCAAGCCGCACAGCGACGACATCCGTGACTCCCCCGCGCTCGACGTCGCCGTGCGGCTGCACGGGCTCGGCGCGTGGGTCACGATCACGGATCCCGAAGCGATCGACAACGCCCGCCGCATCCACCCGCAGTTGAACTACGTCGAAGACCGCGACGAGGCCCTGCGGGGCGCTGACGCGGTGATCGTCGTGACGGAGTGGGACGAGTACCGGCGGGAGCTGTCTCCCGAGCACGCCGCGACCCTAGTCGCGGGCACGGTCGTCGTGGACGGGAGGAACTGTCTCGACGCGGCGGCCTGGCGGGCTGCGGGCTGGGAGTACTTCGGCATGGGGCGGCCCTGACCCGACTCCGGTCACGACGCCCGCTGACGGCGTTATTGCCGTGGCCGACGCCCGCCCGACGGCGCGGGTCTCGCGCGCGCGGAACATGAGAGAACTCTCATTCTGAAGGGCCCTGACGGGGCCTTTGGAGGGGCTTCCATGTCGGACCCCCGGCGTAGTTTCAGGGCATGGACACCAGCACCCGCCTCGGCCCGGTAACGGCCGATGACCTGCCCCGGATGCGGGCGGATCTGGCCGGGCTGGTCGCCGAGCAGGCGATCATCGCGGCGGCGCAAGCCCGGGCGATCCGGCACCAGGCGGCCCTGGTCGACATGGCGTGGGAGCAGATCGCTCGGGCGTCGTCGCGGGCATCGCGAGAGCGCGAGATCCCGATGCGGTCCCTGTCGGCCGAGGTCGCCTGCGCGCTGCACGTCCACGACCTCACCGCGCAGCGCGAGCTGAACGAGGCGTGGGGTCTGGTCACGAAGCTCTCGGCGACGGTCGACGCCCTGGAGGCGGCGCGCATCACCCGCCGGCACGCGGCGGTCATCCACCAGGTCGGCGTCGAAATCGACGACGACGACGTCCGCGGGGCGTGGGAGGCGGTGGTGCTCGACCGCGCCGAACGCGACACCCCCGGCCGCACCAAGGCGTTCGCGATCCAGCTGGCCGAGAAGGTCAACCCCGTCGGGATGACCGAACGCTTCGAGCAGGCCAACGAGCACCGCAGCATCAGCGTCCTCGACCTCGACGACGGCATGGCCATGCTCCAGGTGCTCCTCCCCGCGACGCTCGCCCACGGCATCCGCGACCGCATCGCCCAGCAGGCACGCCTCATCCACACGGATGCTGCCGCCGAACGCGCGCGCCGCGCCGCCGCAGCGGATGCCGCTGCCGCCGACGGCGCCCCACCCCCGGCCGAGGGCGATGTGAACGCGTCCCGCAACGGCGCCTCCGCCTCCGACGACGCCCTGCTACCGGCGGACGATGCGCCGGTGTTCGACGACACCCGCACGATCCGGCAGATCTCGGCCGACCTCGTCGCCGACATGCTCCTCACCGGCACCCCGGGAATCGACCCGACGGCAGACCGCTCCCCCGGCGGGCTCGGCGCCATTCGTGCGCACGTGCAGATCGTGATCCCCGTCACCACCCTCACCGGCACCACCGACCGGGGCGCCACCCTCGACGGGGCGATCCCGATCGATCCCGCCACCGCCCGTCGCCTCGCCGGCGATGCGCCCGGTTGGGACCGCGTGATGTGCGACCCGGTCACCGGCACCGTCCTCGACGTCGATCGCTACACCCCGCTCGCCGAACAGAAGCGATTCCTCCAGGCCCGCGATCAGCACTGCCGCGCCTTCGGCTGCCGCAGGCCCGCCCATCGCTGCCAGATCGACCACAATCACGAGCACCACGAGGGCGGACCCACCTCCCTCAACAATCTCGCTCACCTCTGCCAGCGCCATCACACCGTCAAGACCGAGACCGACTGGACCGTCACGCAACTCCCCGACGGCACCCTCCACTTCACCAGTCCCCTCGGCAACACCTACCGAGACGAACCGCCACCCCGCGTCATGTTCGTCCCCGACGGCGATCCCCCGCCGTTCTGACGCGCACCGAGACCCCCCCCCGTTGTGCGGATGGCCCCGTGCGCGGGCCGGACGTAGTGTCGGCACCAGCGGGGAGCCGCATGAAGCGCTCACGCCTCGCTGCCCTCGCCCTGGCCGTCATCCTCGCCACCGGCGTCGCGCTCCCCACCGCCGCCTCCGCCTACTCGCCCGCCCAGCCCACGCCGGCGCGCTGCCCGGTCGGCGCCGAGCCGGTGTCGGCCGTCACCTGCCGGCTCTCGGTCATCTTTGCCGGCCTGGCGTAGCGGACCTTCGACTACCCCGCCTTCTTCCAAGCTCAGGAGAGCGTGCGGGTGACCCTCGCCGGCCCTGGGGCCTCCCGTGGTCGGCTGAGCGTCGTGGCGGCGGCCGCGAACGACTCCCTGTCCGTCACCAAGACCGCCGACGCGAGCGGCAGCGTCTCCGTCACCGCGGCGCTGCCCCCGAACGCCCGTGGCACCTACACCCTCTCGCTCGTCGGAGCCGTGTCCGGCGCCGTGCCCGACGTGCTTCTCACGGCGACCTCCGGCCTGCCGGCGACCGGGCTCGACGCCGACGCGCTCACCCCGGGGTGGGCGGGTGGCGGGATGCTGGTCGGCACCGGCGCACTGCTGAGCCTGCTCGCACTCCGGCGTCGGCGCGCGTCTGCCGCCGCGGCGTAGCCTGGAGGGATGCCGCCCGCGCCCGTCACCTATCAGCGCAACGCGCTGGCCCCCGCGATCCTCGCCGCGATCGTCCTGTTCGTCTCGCCCGCGCTGATCCCGGCCGGCTGGGGGCTGTTCGTCCTCTTCGCCGTCGCGATCCTCGCCGTCATCTGCGGCTGGTTCGCCGTCCAGGCGCGGCAGTGGGTGTGGGTCGGCGTCTTCGCGCTGATCGCCGTTCTGTGGAACCCGGTCTATCCGTTCCCGTGGGACGAGATCGCCCCGCTGCCCTGGATCATCGCGCAGCCGGTCGCCGCGGTGACCTTCCTCATCGCCGGCGCGGTGATCAAGACGCCGCGCAGCTGACCGCCGGCCGCGTCAGACGAGCGCCGGCGCCAGGGCGGCGAGCGCCCGGCGCACGTCGTCACGCGGCTGCACCTGCACGCACACGTGATCGGCGCCGGCGTCGAGATGCGCGCGCACGGCGCCGGCGACCTCGTCCACCGATCCGTGCACCACGATCCGGTCGATCAGCTCGTCGCTGCCCTCGCCCGCCACGTCCGCCTCGGTGAACCCGCCCCGCACCATCGTGCGGGTGTAGTTGCTCAGCTCGAGATAGCTCCGGAGGAAGGCCCGCCCCCTCCGTCGCGCCGCCTCGACGTCGTCGTCGAGCACCACCGTCTGCTCGGGCGCCACCAGCAGGCCCGAGCCGAGCGCCTCCCGCTGCTCGGTGGTCTGCGACGGCACGGTGAGGTACGGATGCGTGCCGGCGCTGCGCGCGGCCGCGATCTCCAGCATCCGCGGGCCGAGCGCCGAGATTACGCGGTCCTCCACCGGCACACCGCGGTCGTCGAGCACGTCCAGGTAGGCCGACATGGCCTCGAGGGGCCGCGCCCGCTCGGCGGTGCGCTCCCGGTGCCCGGTGCCCACGCCGAGGAGGAGGCGCCCCGGATGCTTCGCCACGACGCGGTGATACGCATCGGCCAGCTCCTCGGCATCCGCCTTCCAGATGTTGACGACCCCGGTGGCGACCACCAGGGTGCCGGTCGCGTCGAGGATCCGCTCGGCTGCGACGAGATCGGCCGGCGGCGATGCACCGAGCCACAGCGTGCCGAACCCGAGCCGTTCCACCTCGGCGGCGAGCTCCGTGTCGACATCGTTCACACCGCGCCATACGCCCACCGCGCCCAGGCGCTCCGTCCAGCCCATACCGGCGACCCTACTGGTCCGTACTGCCGCCCGGGCGCACCCGCAACCCCCGCGCGCCCCGACGGTGCGTTTCGTATCGTGCCGCCATGACGCGATTCGGATACACCCTCATGACCGAGCAGAGCGGCCCGCGTGAGCTCGTCGACTACGCCGTGAAGGCGGAGGCCGCGGGCTTCGACTTCCTGGTCTCGAGCGACCACTACTCGCCGTGGCTGACCGAGCAGGGCCACTCCCCCTACGCCTGGTCGGTGCTCGGCGCCGTCGCCTACGCCACCTCCCGCGTCGACCTCATGACCTACGTCACGTGCCCGACGATGCGTTACCACCCCGCGGTCGTCGCGCAGAAGGCCGCGACGCTGCAGCTGCTGTCGGAAGGACGGTTCACTCTCGGGGTCGGATCGGGCGAGAACCTCAACGAGCACGTCGTCGGCGAAGGCTGGCCGGCGGTGTCCGCGCGTCAGGACATGCTGGTCGAAGCGCTCGAGATCATCCGCGAGCTGCACACCGGAGAGCTCGTGACCTACGACGGTCAGTACTTCCGCGTCGACTCCGCCCGCGTCTGGGACTGCCCCGAAGACGGCGTGCCGATCGGGGTGGCCGTCTCCGGCGACAGCGGCATCGACCGCTTCGCCGACCTCGCCGAACACATGATCGCCGTCGAGCCCGACGCCGATCTCGTGCAGAGCTGGAACGCGGCCCATCCCCTGGGCGGCTCGGAGTCCGGGGAGTCCCGCAAGATCGGGCAGATCCCCATCAGCTGGGACCCCGACAAGGACGCCGCCATCGCACGTGCGCACGAGCAGTTCCGGTGGTTCGGCGGCGGGTGGGCGGTCAACGCCGACCTCCCGACGCCCGCGGGATTCGCGGGGGCGTCGCAGTTCGTGCGCCCCGAAGATGTCGCCGACTCCATCGCGAGCGGCCCCGACCTCGACGAGCTGGCCGAGAGCGTCCGCCCCTATCTCGAGGCCGGATTCACCGACATCGCCGTCGTGCAGGTCGGCGACGCGCAGCAGGACCGCTTCGTCAGCGAGATCGCCGCACCGCTGCTGGAGAAGCTCCGGGCCCTCTAACGACCGAAGGTGAGGAACGCCGCCACGACGAGCACGGCCGTTCCGACGGCGATGATCGAGACCCCGACGATCAGCCAGATCGGCTGACGGTACGGTGACCGAATGGGCGCTCGTGAGGAGCGCCGCTTCCCCCTGCGACGTGCCATGCGGATGACGCTACTGCAGCACTGTGTCGCGGGGGTTACGCGCACCCGCCGTTTCGGCGATCAGGCGCGTCGTCGCCACTGCCGCGGAGACTGCGGCGCGGTCACGCCGTCTTCCACCCACTGCTCGAGCTTCCACGTCGGCACGCGGAAGATCTTGGCGACCACCCACGCCGGGTGGCCGAGCTCGACGACGGCGGCGACGGCGAACTCCGGCAGCGTCTGGAACTCGCGCTGCGCGAGCGGCCCCACGCGCAGGTCCGCGAAGGTGCGCGGCAGAGTGTGGGTGGGAGCGGGGGTCGGCGCCGGCGTGCGGTGCGCGGCGATGCGCACCGGCTCCGGCGGCGCGGCCGGCGCGGCCGGTGCGGCGGGCGCGGCGGGCGCGGCGGCGGGAGTGGGTGCGGGGGCGGGCGCATTCATGGGAAGGCGGGGGGTGACGCGCGGCGGCAGCGCCGTCGGCTCCCACGGCTCGGGCATCTCCAACGGCACGTACCCGCCGGCCGGATGCGGGCGCGGTGCCGCGGCATCGACCTGCACGTAGGGATACGGCTCGGAGCGGAGCGCGGGAGTGTCACCGGTGAGCAGCTCGACGATCGTCAGCTCCAGCGCCTCCGCGACGGCGGCGAGGGTCGCCAGCGCCACCTGCGGATCACCCTTCTCCAGGGCGGTCAGCTCGAAGGGCCCGATGCCGGCCAGGGTGGCGAACTCGACCGCGGTGAAGCCGCGGCGCGAGCGCGCATCGTGCACGCGACGACCCAGGGCGACGAGTTCGTCGACCCCCGTGCGCAGTGCCGTCCCCATGAGCCCCCCAATGGCTGCGGATCCCCATATCCGCTGGCCTCATGATACCGCTCTCATGCCCGTCCGCGAAGGATGAGATTCCAGTAGACCCACGGCAGGATGCGGCGGTCGAACACCCACGACAGCCGTCGCTCACGAAAGAGCGTCTTCCAGCCCGGGACGGTCGGCTTCAGGCGCCGGGAGCGGTCGAACTCCGCGAACACGACGGTGTGCCGGCTCACGGTGTAGGGGCAGACGCCGTAGCCGTCGTACCGGGCCGTCGGCTCGCGTCCGTCGAGCACCGCGAGGAGATTCGCGACGAGGATCTTCGCCTGCGAGCGGAGCCCGCCGCCCGACTTGTAGGAGTCGGTGTCGGCCGCGTCGCCGAGTGACCACACGTCCGGATACTCCCGGTGGCGGAAGGTCTCCGGATCGACGCGCACCCACCCGCCGGAGGAGGCCGGCATGCTCAACGGCGTCGCGGCGAGCCAGTCGGGCGCGCTCTGCGGCGGGGCGGCGTGCAGCACGTCGTAGGCGAGGGTCTCCGTCGCATCCGCTCCCCCGATGCTGACCGTGCGGGCATCCGGGTCGACGGCCAGCAGGTGCGCGCCGTGGCGCACCTCGATGCCGTACTCCTCGACCTTCCGCGCCAGCTCGGCGTCGATGGCGGCGATGCCGTGGAGAGTGCGCTCGGGGGTCACGAGCACCACCCGGATGCGGTCGAGCACGCCCCGTGCGTGCCACCAGTCGCACGCGAGGTACATGGGCTTCTGCGCGGCACCGGCGCACGAGGAGTCGGCGACGGCCTGCACGAAGACCACCGTGCCTTCGGTGAGGTCGCGGAGCACCGGCGAGGCCTTCGCCGCGAGGTCGAGGTCGTAGTTCGAGATGCCGAAGGGGGTCCGCATGGCCTCGGCCAGCCCCGGCACCGCCGACCAGTTCATCTGGATGCCCGGGCAGACCACCAGCTGGTCGTAGCCGACGACGCGCCCCGTGGCGAGCACCACCTCGCGGCGGTCGGGCCGGATGTCCGTCGCGGCATCCTGGATCCACGACACCCCGCGCGGCGTCACGTCGGCCTGCGGCCGCATCGCCTCGCCCGCCCGCGCCGCACCGCCGGCGATGTGCGACTGCAGCGGCGAGAAGACGTGGGTGGTCCGGGGCTCGATCACCGTCACCGCCACGCCCTTGCGGGCGAGCCGGCCGGCCACCGAGAGTCCGGCGTTGCCGCCGCCGATCACGAGCACACGGGGATCCGTCATCCCCGCAGGCTAGGCGCGGCCGCCGCAATACCCGCGGGGCTTGCATCCGGCAACCCCTCGGCCTAGGGCCGCCGGCATCCGTTACCCTTGACGCATCAAGGGGAGTACTCCCACGCGGCGGACCCGTCAGTACGGATGTGACGAAGCATCCCGGCCCGCCGGCCCGATCCGGGTGGAGGAGACCTTGGCGACATCCGCCATCCCTTCTTCCCTTGGAGCACCCCCATGCAGGTCACACCTCTGGTCTGGCTGATCACCATCGCGGTCACGATCGCATTCTTCGTCTTCGAGTTCTTCGCGCACGTGCGCAAGCCCCATGAGCCGGGTGTGCGCGAATCGGCGCTGTGGTCGGCGTTCTACATCGGCCTGGCACTGCTGTTCGGCGTCGGGATCGGCGCCGTGTCGGGGTGGGGGGACGGCGGGGAGTACTTCGCGGGCTCCCTCACCGAGAAGGCGCTGTCGGTGGACAACCTCTTCGTCTTCCTGCTGGTGATGACCGGATTCGCCGTGCCGAAGATCTACCAGCAGAAGGTGCTGCTCATCGGCATCGTCATCGCCTTGGCGATGCGCGGCATCTTCATCGCGGTGGGCGCCGCCCTCATCGAGAACTTCTCGTGGATCTTCTACGTGTTCGGTGCGCTGCTGCTCTTCCTCGCCTACCGGCAGGCCTTCGCCCACGGCGACAGCAACCCGGCCGACGGCCGGTTCATGCGTTTCGTCCGGCGGCACCTGCGCGTCACCGACGACTTCCACGACGACAAGCTCACGGTCCGCAAGAACGGCGTGCGCCTGTTCACGCCGATGCTCCTGGTGATCGTGGCGATCGGATTCGTCGACCTGATCTTCGCCGTCGACTCGATCCCCGCGATCTACGGGCTGACCGAGGAGGCCTACATCGTCTTCACGGCGAACGCCTTCGCGCTCATGGGGCTGCGGCAGCTGTACTTCCTCATCGGCGGGCTCCTCCAGCGCCTCGTCTACCTCGCGCAGGGGCTGGCGGTCATCCTCGCCTTCATCGGCGTGAAGCTCGTGCTGCACGCCCTGCACGTCAACGAACTGCCGTTCATCAACGGCGGCGAGGGCGTGGCCTGGGCGCCGGAGATCCCGATCTGGTTCTCACTGCTGTTCATCGGCGCCACGATCGCCGTCGCCACGGTGGCCAGCCTCATGAAGACGCGGACGGTCCGGGCGGTGGAAGCGGAGAAGGCGGAATCCTAGCGTTCCGCGAAATGTTCTCGGCAAACACTCAGATTTCTGCCACGCTGGTCTCGCCCTATCCGATTTCGAGAGGACTCCCATGACTCAGCAGCCCGCACCCGGCCAGGACTACCCCGGCAAGACCCTCGGCATCGTCGGCCTCATCGTCGCGATCTTCGCCAGCCTGATCGGTCTGATCATCTCGGCGATCGCCCTGAACCAGTCCAAGAAGGCGGGTTACAAGAACACCCCCGCCCTCGCGGGCGTGATCGTCGGTGCGATCCTCTTCGCCATCACGGTGATCTTCTGGATCATCTGGGGCGTCGTGATCGCCGCCGCCGTGGGCTCGGGCGCCTACGTCGGCTGACATCGACACCACGAAGGCCGGGATGCGTCGTCGCCTCCCGGCCTTCGTGGTGTGTGCCGCGGTGCTCCTGGGCGGGTGCACGGCCACCCCACCCGACGCCGTCCGCCTTCCGCCGAAGGGCGCCGGCTTCGACTATCAGCTCGGGGCCGCCTACCCGCCGCCGGACGGCGCGCAGATCGTGGCGCGGGACCGCACCGCCGATCCCGCCCCCGGGGCCTACGGCATCTGCTACCTCAACGCCTTCCAGACCCAACCTGGCGACCGCGACGCGTGGCCGGCCGAGACCCTGCTCCGCGCGGACGGCGAGGTCGTCATCGATCCCGCGTGGCCCGACGAGGTCATCCTCGACACCTCCTCCGCACGCACCCGCACGGCCATCGCCGAGGTGGTCGCGCCGTGGATCGAGGGATGCGCCGACGCCGGGTATGCCGCGGTCGAGTTCGACAACCTCGACAGCTTCTCCCGCTCCGGCGGCGCGCTGGGGCTGGGCGACAACCTCGCCCTGGCCCGCCGTCTCGTCGATCTCGCCCATGCCGCGGGCCTGGCCGCCGCCCAGAAGAACGCCGCTGAGTTCGCCGGCAGGATGCAGCAGGAGGCGGGGTTCGACTTCGCCGTCGCCGAGGAATGCGCGGCCTTCGGGGAATGCGAGGCGTACACCGACGTCTACGGCGACGCGGTGCTCGTCATCGAGTACTCCGACAATCTCCCCCGGCCCTTCGGCGAGGTGTGCGCCAACCCCCGCACGCCGCCCTCGGCCATCCTGCGCGACCGCGACCTCGTCGGCCCGGACGACCCGGCGTACGTCTACGAGCGCTGTTAGCGGGTCGACCACCACGCCCAGGCCACGAGCACGGGCTGGAAGAAGAGGCGCGTGAACCGGCGCCGGTCGGTGTCCAGACCGAAGGCCGACCGTCCCTTGCGCCACTGGTCGACGTTGCCGGGGAAGACCGCGACGAAGAAGGCGGCGAGCGCCGCACCGATGCGCCGCCGCTCCTTCGGCAGTGCGATGAGCGCCACCCCGAACGCGGCTTCCACGACCCCGGAGGCGACGACGACGGCGTCCTTGTCGAGCGGGCCGGCGGCCACCGCCCAGTCGGGCACTTGGGCCTGGAAGTCCTTCCGGGCCCACAGCAGGTGACTGAGGCCGGCGAACAGCATGCTGGTGGCAAGGATCCATCGGGCAGCGGTGCGCATCTGACCAGCCTAGGAGGGGAAGCGGGGGTCAGGACCGGAACTGCGGTGAGCCCAGGATCCGCTCGGGGGTCATCTCCAGCACGACCCGGAGCGGGTTCTCGCTGGGCGTGCGGTAGCGCTGCGCATACAGCTCGACGGCGCGGGCGACCGCATCCGGCTCCTCGCGCACGCGCGCAGGCCCCTCGAAGCTGATCCAGCGGCCGCCGTCGACGGAGCTGATCGACGCCCGGCCGGTGCGGGCGGCGTTGACGAACTTCTGCGAGCCGCGCGACCCGATCACGCGGATGACGCCGTCGGCGTAGGTGAAGCCCACCGGCACCGCGTGCACGCGGCCGGTGCGGCCGATCGTGGAGAGGGTGGCGAGGTGGTACTCGGCGAGGAAGGCGAGGGCGGCGTCGGTCAGCACGCATCCACTGTCGCACGCCGGCGGGTGTCGGTGGCGGCGGTGCCGGTGGGGGCCGGGGTGTCGGTGCCGGTGTCTTCGCGGGCCGGACGCTCGGGCGGGACCTCGGTGTGTGCCAGCGGCGGCAGGTGCGGGATCTCCACGGGGCGGCGCCAGGGTTCTCTGCGGCTGTACATGATGGTGCTCCGTTGGTCGTCTTTCCCCGTTCTCCACTCTGCGCCGGGATGCGGCGACGGCCGATGCCCTTGACAACGTAAGCTGATTCCCCCTGTGTCGAAGGTGCCCATGAGTCAGACCCCGCCGCCCGGCGACGATGCCGAGTCGCCCCCGAGCCGCCGCAACTTCCTGAAGTACGCCGGTCTCGGCGCGGCCGGCGTGGCCGCCGCCGCCGGCGCCGCGTTCGGCATCGGACGGCTCGCGCAGGACGGCTCGGGTGCCGCGGCATCCGGCGAGCCGATCCCGACGCCGATGCCCACCGCGAGCCTCCCGCCGCGCGCCGCCGGCCCGGGTTTCGATCACCTCGTCGTGGTGATGTTCGAGAACCGCTCCTTCGACAACCTGCTCGGGTGGCTGTACGCGGATGAGGCGCCCCCGCGCGGACAGCGATTCGAGGGGCTGACGGAAGACCTCGCCAACACCACGCGCGAGGGCGACGTCGTCCACGTGCACCGGTACTCGGGCCCGACCGACGTCGTGATGTCGAGCCCCCAGCCCGACCCGGGCGAGGCCTACCCGCACGTGAATACGCAGCTGTTCGGCACGGTCTCCCCGGAGGGGAACCGCCATCGCGCCATCCCCGACATGGAGGCGCCGTTCAACGCGCCCCGCGACACCTCCAAGCCGACGATGTCGGGCTTCCTGCAGGACTACATCCACAACTTCACCGCCGACCACGGCCGCGCCCCCACGCGCGAGGAGTACTCGGTCATCATGGGCGCGTTCGACCCCACGATGCTGCCGGTGTTCTCGACGCTCGCGAAGAACTTCGTCGTCTACGACAACTGGCACTGCGCGGTGCCGTCGCAGACCTTCTGCAACCGGTCGTTCTTCCACGCCGAGACCTCGCACGGCTATGTGACCAACGGGCACAACGGCGGGTACCGCAAGTGGATGAAGAAGGAGAACGACGCCCCCACGATCTTCAACCGCCTCGAGGAGGCGGGCCTGGACTGGGCGATCTACTTCGACGACGTCACCCTCATCTCCCTCACCGGCCTCATCCACGCCCCCGTGCTCGAGCCGTACTTCCGCACCGACCACTTCCGCACCATGAGCCGGTTCTACGACGACGTGGCGCAGGGCACGCTGCCGGAGTACTCCTTCATCGAGCCGCGCCTGCTCTACGACCACAACGACATGCACCCCCCGGTGGGCGCGATGACCGAGACGGATGCCGACGGCACCGTGATCACCGGCGCCGCGATCTCCGACGTCCGCGCCGGCGAGGCCCTGCTCCATGAGATCTATTCGTCGATCCGCGCGTCCAGCACCCTCGACGGCTCCAACGCGATGAACACGATGCTGCTGGTCACCTTCGACGAGCACGGCGGCACCTACGACCACGTCGCCCCACCGATCGCGCCGGTGCCGGCGAACCTCCCCGACGAGACCGAGATGGGCTTCAGCTTCGACCGGCTGGGCGTGCGCGTTCCCGCCATCGCCATCTCCGCCTACACCCAGCGCGGACACATCGTGCACGACCTCATGCACCACGCCGCCGTGCAGCGCACGCTCGAGGAGAAGTACGACCTCGATCCGCTGCCGTCCCGCTCGCGCGACGTGCCCACCCTCGACAACGCCGTGACCCTCACCACCCCGCGCGATCCGCGCGACTGGCCGACGACGCATCCCGCGTACGTGCCGCCCAATCCGGAGTCGCGGGGGCTGCCCTTCGCCGCGGGCGCGGACGACCGGCCGCTGAGCCCTCCGGGCGTGGGCCTCATGGCCCTCCTCGTCGCGAAGTACGGCGAGGAGGGCGAGAAGGAGCCGAAGTCGTACCGGGAGGCCTACGAGATGGTCAACCGGCGCGGAAAGGGCCTGTTCGGCGCCCCCGCGACGCCTTAAGCGGCGTGAGCGGGAACCCGCAGCGGCGCCACCGGGCGTTCGGCAGCGCGCGTGGCGTCCGAGTCGGGCACCGGCATCATGAGGTCGACGGTGAGGCCGCCCGAGGAGTTCGCGGCGTTCGCGAGGTCCTTCAGGAACGCGGGGTTCAGCAGCTCGGGCTCCGCGTCGCCGAAGACGAACCGGAGCGGGATCGCCGGCTGGATCCACAGCGTCGAGCGTCCGCCGGGAACGTCCTCGGGGTGCCGCCACGACAGCGTGAAGCTCTCACCGCGGCGGAGCTTCGTCGCCGTGACCACCTTGATGTGGGCGAGAAGACGGTCGGGGATGTCGATGGGGCTCTCGGCGTTGCCGTAGTACAGCTGGCCCATGATGCGGTCCTCTCTCAGTCGTGCCCGGGGGGAGGGTCGGTCGGTAGGTCAGCGACCACATTACTAGGCAAACTAGCTACCAGTCTGCTAAATGAAAGCCGTCTAATGTTCTCGTCGCGAAAAGTTCACCTGCCTAGTAGTTGCCGCGCCTAACTACACTGGTCCCACCATGACCACCACCGCACCGGATCCCGTGACCGAGGCCGCCGTCGCCGTCGAGCGTCTCCGCCTCTCGGAGGCCCGCCTCGCCCGTCGCCGGCAGACCGACTGCGGCCCGAGCGAGAACGCCCGGGCCGCGATGCGATACATCCTCGAGCGCGCCGACGACGGCGAGGCGGTGACACCGACGGAGATCGCCCAGCACCTGGGGGTGTCGACCGCCTCGGTCACCAGCATCCTCGACCGGCTCCACTCGGGCGGGCTGATCGCCTTCGAGAACAATCCGCGCGACCGGCGCAGCAAGCTCGTCGTACCGTTCGACCGCAGCGTCGACCTCGCCGACGTCGATCCTCTGACCGCGGAGATCCGCGACTACGCGTCGCGCCTGTCGGCCGCCGAGGCCGCGCACATCGCCGACTTCCTCACGCGCGTGCGGGAGGCCGTCGACCGCGAGTGCGCCTAGCCGCGCTCGGGCTCGCGCACCGCGTCGGGGTCGGGTTCGGGCGTGACGACCAGGCCGTTGGCGCTGTTGGCCTCGCGCATGAGGTCGTCGATCCAGAAGCGGTTGAGCGCCGGCGGACGGCTGCCGTAGAAGTGGAACACGAGCGGGATCGACGGATGGATCCACAGACTTCGTGATCCGCTGCCGTCGCCGGCGTTGTGCTGGAACATGAAGGGCTCGCCGCGTCGCAGCTTGTTCATGAAGACCATGCGGAGGTGGGACAGCGTGCGGTCCTCGATGTCGAACGAGTGACCCAGCGCGTTGTAAACCAGTTTGCCCACGATGAGAGCGTACAGGTGCCCGCGGGTTAACTAGGCGATGCGTCAGCACTGAACTATCTGCCGGGCCCGGGTATGTCCCCTGTTCGGGGGACACCGAGGGGTATCATGGGAGGGCGGCCCGGCACCGGCCGCACGGCCCTCACGGCGTTCACTCCGATCCGCCGCGAGGGCCTTTCTTTCCCCCAGAATCGGGGGGAGTCCCCCGGCCGAGCGCCGCGGCGACTCGGCTAGAGTCCCAGGAATGACCCAGCGCCGCTCGCGGACCTTCCGCATCCTGGCGATCGGCGCGCTCTCCCTCGCCGGCGTCGGCCTCATCGTCGGCATCGCCGTGCTGGGACTCCAGATGCAGAACCTGCTCGCCCTGCTCTCCGCCCGCCCGCCCGCCGTCGGCACCACGATCGTGGCCCCGAACGAGTCGAAGGCGGCGACGGCGGCGGCCGAGACATCCGGGTCGGCCGCGGAACGGGCCGCCACCGAGTACCTGGCCGCCCAGCCCACCGCGTACTGGCTCACGCCCGAGCTCGACCCGATCGACAAGGTCTGGGATCGGGTGGCGCACCTGGCCGCCGAGGCCCGGGAGCAGCAGGCGGCGCTCGCGGTGGTCGTCTACGGCCTGCCCGGGCGCGACTGCGGCAATCACTCCGCGGGCGGCCTCGACCCCGACAGCTACGCCGAGTGGACCGACCGCATCGGCCAGGCGCTGGACAACGCCCGCGACGTGCAGAAGATCGTCATCCTCGAACCCGACAGCCTCGCCCTCGCCCCGCAGTGCGGCAACGTGAACGAGCGCGTCGAGCAGCTGGCCGGCGCGGTGGAGCGCCTCGACGGCATCAACACCTGGATCTACCTCGACGGCGGGCACTCCCACTGGCTGCCGGCGGCGGAGATGGCCGAGCTCATCCGGCAGGTGGGGGTGCTCGAGAAGATCCGCGGCTTCGCGACCAACGTGTCGAACTACCAGACCACCTCCGACGAGTTCGCCTACGCGCACGAGGTGTCGGAGCTGCTCGGCGGCGAGCACGCCGTGATCGACACGTCGCGCAACGGCGCCGGTCCGGCCGGCGACGAGTGGTGCAACCCGCCCGGGCGTCTCGTGGGCGAGCCCGGCGGCACCTACGGCGACGACGTGGTCGACACGAACCTGTGGATCAAGCCGCCCGGCGAGAGCGACGGACCCTGCAACGGCGGCCCGGACGCGGGCGTCTGGTGGCCCGCCGGCGCCGCAGAGCTGACTCGCGAGGTGCGGTGAGCGGGACGGCGACGCACCGTCCCCCACTTCTGACGGGTGCCTCGGAAGTGTGCGAGGATGTGGCACGACCTAGCGCCTCCGCGGATCAGAGCCGTCGCGATCGGCGGGCACGCCAGAGCCAGACCCCTGTGAGGCAAGACGAATGAGCGACTCCGCGGACGTCACCAAGACCGCCGTGATCGTCGAGGACGACCCGGACATCCGCCACCTTCTGGTCGAGGTCCTCGAATCCGCCGGATTCTCCACCGTCTCGGTGGGCAACGGCATCGACGGCGTCCGCGCCGTGATCGCGTACCAGCCCCTGATCACGACGCTCGACGTCAACATGCCCGGCATCGACGGATTCGAGGCGGCACGCCGCATCCGCGCGCAGTCCGACACCTACATCATCATGCTCACCGGCCTCGAGGACGAGGCCGATGTGGTGCTGGGCCTCGGCGCCGGCGCCGACGAGTACGTCGTGAAGCCCTTCCGTCCGCGCGAGCTCCGCGCGCGCATCGAGGCGCTGCTGCGCCGCCCGCGCGCCGGCGGCGCGGCTGCCGCCGCCTCGGGCCCGCGCCAGGGTCCGGTCGGCCCCTCCTTCCCGGGCGCGCGCTCCGGGAACACGCAGAGCATCCCCACCGTCCGCCCCGGGGAGGAGGACGCCGCGCCTCTCGAGGAGCACGCCGCCGCTGCGGCGATCTCCGCCGGCCCGGTCATCGTCCCCTCGACCCAGGGCCCCGAGCCCCACGCCGCGCCGGGCACCGAGCTGGCGACCCGCCCCGACGGCGAGCTCGTGCCGCAGGGGGCGAACTGGCTCGTCCACCGCGACCTGCAGCTGGATCCCGACAGCCGCATCGTGCTGCTCGGCGGCCAGGAGCTCGAACTCACCCGCACCGAGTTCGATCTGCTCGCCACGCTCCTGGAGTCCAAGCGCCGGGTGCGCAGTAAGGCCGATCTCACGCTGGTCCTCCGCGGCGAGTCCTACGTCACGAGCTACTTCGTCGGCGAGGCCGACAAGCGCGCGATCGAGGCGCACATGACGAACCTCCGCCGCAAGCTCGGCGACAACCCCGTCAACCCGCGGTACATCGAGACGGTCCGCGGCGTCGGCTACCGCCTGACCTCGGAGCTCATGGCCCCCTGACCGCGCCCGCGGAACGTACGGATGCTCCGGTCCTCCCCAGGACCGGAGCATCCGTGTTTCTGATGCGTCGGGTGCGCTATCAGACCTTGTATCCGTGCTGACGACGGAAGAGCTTGGTGACCATGAGGAGGGTCTGGAGCACCGTGACGACGCCGACGATCGGCCAGCCGACCCAGAGGATCGAGGACTGCACGACCGGGCCGACCATGTTCCAGATGACGGCGAGGGCGATGGCGATGGCCAGGAGCACGACCAGCGGCGTCCAGTGACCGAGCCCGCCGCCGCGCTCGGCCTTGGCCTGCATCGCCCAGTTGTCGACCTTCTTGCGGGAGAGGAAGCGCGACCACGACCGGATGAAGTGGCTGAGGCGCACCCACATGAAGATCTCGGCCGGGAACACCAGGCCGGCGAACAGCAGGTCACGCGTGTTGCAGTTGGCCATCGTCCGGGCGATGCGGATGTTCAGCAGCACGGCGATAGCCGGCGGGATCAGCCACAGCGGCGAGAAGACGAACGCGTTGATCGACAGCGACCCGGCCAGGAGCGTCAGGAACGCCACGCGCACGAAGAGGTTCGTGAGCATGCCGAAGTTCTCGAACCAGCGCAGGCGCAGGTTGGGGTGGAAGGGCTGGCCCTTCGTGTCGCCGCGCTGCCCCGGCCACATCAGCTCGATGGCGCCGTAGGTCCACTTGACCTGCTGCGCGTCGTAGCCGGAGAGCGTCGTCATGCCGCCCACGTCGGCGCGCGCGTAGGGGCTGATCTTGGTGAGGTAGCCGGCGCTCTTGATCTGCAGCGAGAGGAGGGAGTCCTCCACCTCGGAGTCCTTGACCCACGGGGAGGTCTGGTGGTTCTGCTTCATCGCGTCGCGGAGGGCGTTCGTCGAGAAGATCGAGAACTGCCCGCCGAGGACGGCCATGTTGCGGCCGCGGAGGAGGTTCTGCAGGTTGAACGCGGCGAACTGCGTGCGCTGTCCGGCGATGAGGAACTTCCCCATGAGGCCCTTGATGGGCTTGTCGTCGATCGAGTAGATCGCCGAGATGCCGCCGATGCGGGAGTCGGAGACGGCCTCGGTCTCGAGGTACTCGACGGCCTTGCGGTCGGCGATGGTGTCGCCGTCGACGCCGAGCAGGTAGTCGTAGCCCTCCACGAGCGAATAGCCGTAGTTGAGCGCGCCGACCTTCTTGTCGGGGTTCTTGCCGATGTCGTGGACGAAGACCTCGGTGAACTGCTCGCCGAGCTCGGTGACGATCTCGTGCGGGCCGCTGTACTCGGAGGCGATCTTGACGGTGTTGTCGGAGGTGTTGTTGACGACCACGTGGATGACGTCGGGCACGCGGGTCTGGTCGAGCAGAGCCTCGATCACCTGGGCGATCGACTCCTCCTCGTTGTACGCGGGGATGACGCATCCGATGGTGGAGCGGTGGATGCTGGTGTTCTCCAGCACGGCCGAGAAGTCGTCGGCGAACCCGGCGTCGGGCGACGTGGACCGCAGGGGCTCGTGCACGTACGCAGCGGGCACGGAAGCCTGGGGGGCCACGCTGATGCGCGATTCGTTCACGGTGCACTTCCTTCTCAGTGGGGATGTCGGCGGGGCCGGCGAAATCCACATTGGTACACTCACCGCAGGGAATCGCCGCGGTTCCCGTCAGGTCCCCGCAAGATTCGCTCAAGATTGGCCCGACGACGTTCGGGGGAGAGACCGAGGCGGTGACGGGCACGGCAGATCTCTACGCATCGATCGCCGCAGCCGTGCTGGCTCTCGGCGCACTGCTCACCGTGCGCGGCCGGCTCACCCGTGAGCGGGGGCTGCGTGGTGAGCTCGTGGCGTACTTCGGCGTGGCGGCGGTCGCGGCGCTCGTCTGCGCCGTGATGAACATCTTCGAGCTCGCCGGGGGCGGTCCGATCTCGGCCGCGGTCGGCAACGCGACCAACGTGCTGGCGCCCGGCATCCTGTGGGCGGGAGCCCGGCGGGTCAACGGCCGCTCCCGCATCGGGATCCTCTCCGCCGTGGCGGCGTCGCTGCTGATCCTGGCGATCACGTTCGTGGTCACCGCGGATGCGGCCACCCTGCTGAAGACCGCCGCCATCGCCGCGTTCTGCGTGCTCGGCGCGACCGAGATGCGGGTGGGACGCCTGCGGCAGCTGCCGGGCACGCTCACGATGGCGATCGCGCTGCTCGTCTTCGCCGCCTACAACCTCGCCCGCATCGTCCTGGCCGCCACGGCGGGGATCGGGTCATGGGCGTGGAACACGTTCGCCTCGGCCGAGTTCACCTCCCTCGCCAGCGCCGGGGTGATCCTCGCCGTCGGCATCGGTGCGGTCCGCACCGGGCGGCGGCTCCTCGACGACCCCGAGCCGGGCACGCGCGCCCACGCCCGGCGGCGCTTCCGCGACGACGCCGAGTCGATGCTCGCGGCGCACCGGCACGTGGTCGGGGTGCGCGTGCAGATCCGCGACCTGCCGCTCATCCGCGCCGCCCACGGCGCCGCGCACGCCGACGCGGTCCTCGCGGCGGTCGAACGCGCCGCCCGCGAGGCCCTCCCGGGCGCGGCGACCGGCATCCTCGCGCGCGACACGGTCGGCGCCCTCGCCGCGGAGGCGGATGCAGACCTCGAGCGCGCCCTCCGCGAGCGCTTCGCCGCCCTCGCCCGCGGCACCGGCGTGGATGCCGATGATCTGCGCATCACGCGCGGGGGCGTGGACGTCTCGGGCGTCGACGCGTTCTTCGCCGCCGGGGTGTGATGCTCAGCCGGCGGCGCCGGAGAAGATCGCGATCGGCACGTACTGGTACACGGTCTGCTGCGCGAACGAGGTGTCGGAGTTGGCGCTGCCTTCCACCCAGACGTTCATCGAGAACTCCAGCGTGATGCCGTAGGTGTCCTGCGGCAGCTGGTGGATCGAGGTCTCGGGCACGAGCAGCCCGCCCTGGAAGGTGTTCAGCAGGAGGCCCCGGTCCGAGCGGTTCGTGTCGGCGGGGACGAGGGTGCGCGGGTCGGCGCTGAACTGGAAGGGCGACTGCGTCTGCCCCGAGCTCTGCGCCGTCTGCGACGAGATCGTCACGTTCGACAGGTACACGCGGCGCTTCTCGGTGAGCACGGCCTTCTCGTCCACGCGGGTGTCGGCGACGTTCACGGCGAACCCGAACGTCTTCGGCGCATCCGTCGTCCACTCCCCGGTGCGGCGGGATTCGACCGCCCACACGTCCAGGGTGAGCTCCAGGCCGTCGGCGACCTCGGTGGTCATCGACACGGACCCGTCGTAGGTGAACTGCGAGTTGAACGCCATCGACTCCGACGGCTGCGGCCTCGGCGTCGACGCGGCGGTGGGGACGTTCGCCGGCTGCTCGGCCGATCCCTGCAGCGCGTTGAACGCATCGATCACCTGCGTGCAGCCGGTCAGCAGGCTGCCGGCGAGGACCACGCCGGCGGCGAGCGCCAGCGCGCGGACGGGACGCCGCGGGGTGCGGAAAGACATCTCATGCTCCTGAGGACGACGGTCGCGCCGGGGCGCGAACGGGCGGTGGACCACCGCGCTGCAGGATGCAGGCCTCAGGGGGAGTCTGCCGGGCGAAGGACCGGATCGGTCCGACGGCGGAGCAGAGACAGGATGGCGGATAGGACAATACACCACGGCCGATAGACTTCGCTGTATGGCGGCCGCGAACAGTTTTCCCGCGTCGCCGGACGGCACGCCCCTCGATACCGAGGAGGACGCGCCCCACAGCCGCACCCGTTCCATCTGGCTGCTGCAGCTGTCCCTCGCCGTCAGCGTCGTCGTCACGGTGCTGGTGGTGCAGGCCCTCGAGCCCACGCTGTTCGGGCTGTGGACGTTCTCGACCGGGATCGCCGTCATCATCGCGCTGACGGCGGTCGCGCTGATCCTGCCGTGGCACCGCGTGCCGCGCGCGGCCATCGTCGCGCTGCCCGCCGGTGATCTCCTGGGCGTGAGTCTCCTCGCCTTCGGCAGCGACCTGCGCTTCGGGTTCTTCTGGGTCTTCCCGGTGATCTGGATCTCCACGCACTTCGCCCTGGCGGCTCTGGTCACCGCGCTCGGCTTCGTCGGCGGCGTGATCCTCCTCGACGCCACCGTGCACGGCGCCACCTCCGCCACGGCGCTGCGCCTGATGATCGTGTTGCTCTCCCTCACCTTCATCGGCCTGACGACCTACCTCACCGCGCGACAGAACCGTGCGTTCAAGCAGCTGCTCCGCCGTCAGGCCAGCCGCCTGCAGGGTTCGCTGCAGCGCGTGAGCAGCCAGGAGCGACGCGTGTCGCAGATGCTCAACGGGCTGGACACCGGGATCGCGCGACTCTCCCGCAGCGGCGACGTGCTGGCGCTGAACGACACGTACGTGAACCTCTACGCGATCGACCGCGACGACCCGAAGCGTCCGGGCGGCTCGGTGGAGTACTCCGCGCTGCGCGGCGAGCCCCTCCCCGAGTCCGAGCGGCCCTTCGCCCGGGCCTCCCGCGGGGAGATCTTCGAAGACGAGCGGGTGTGGCTGTTCGACACCAGCGGGGAATGGCACGCCCTGTCCGCCTCGACCCGCCCGCTGACCCCGGCCTCGGACGAACCCGACAGCATCCTGCTGATCGTCCATGACATCACCGCCCTGATCGAGGCCGAGCGTGCCCGCGAGCAGATGGCGGCCGTCGTCTCCCATGAGCTGCGCAACCCGCTGACGGCGATCATGGGTCACGCGGAGCTGGCGCTGGACGGCGCCGGGCTCCCCGACAAGACGCGAGAGCAGCTCGAGGTGATCGACAACGCGGCGGTGCGGATGCAGACGCTGATCTCCGACATCCTCGCCGGATCGCGCGCCGGCTCGCGCGACGCCGAGACCGCGGCGTCCGCGGACCTCCGCCGCATCCTGGACGCCTCGCTGGAGTCCTTCCGTCCCGCCGCCGAGAGCCGCCGCGTGCGGATCACGCTGGAGGCGGCGGAGGCCCTGCCGGTGCGCGGCGACGCGTTCCGGCTGCGCCAGGCCATCGACAACATCCTCAGCAACGCGATCAAGTACACCCCCGGCGGCGGCGAGGTCCGGATCATCGCCGACGCGGCCGCGGACGGCGTGCAGGTCGTCTTCGCCGACACCGGCACCGGGATCGCCGCGGAGGACATGCCCCGCATCTTCGATCCGTACTTCCGCACGCGCGCCGCGCGCGAGAGCTCGACCCCGGGAACGGGCCTGGGGATGGGGATCATCCGCACCATCGTCGAGATGGTCGACCCCAAGATTGGCGAAACGATTGACGACCCCGCCGCAGGCACGGCTGGCTTTTTGGTGGCCGCTTACAACCATATCCGCCTTGCCAACACCTCGCCCAAAACGGTG
>CAZBZR010000025.1:0-6441 GCA_964496445.1 uncultured Microbacterium sp. | reverse complement strand
GGGACGGGGACCATCCGCCCCATCGCCGAGGAGCACAGCGGCACGCTGCACCTGGAGAGCGAGGTGGGAACCGGCACGACCGTCTCCCTCACCCTGCCCGCCGACCCGGAGGGCACCGCTCATGGGTGACCTGGCCGTCGCGAACCTCGGGATCGCCCAGGCGACCGTGGCGACGCTCGGCACGGTCATGGTGATCGGCCTCGGTTTCCTCCAGCGTCCGTCGCGGGCCTCGCTGCTGTGGTCGTTCGCATTCGTGCTGTCGATGGTCAGCACGTGGGCGACGCTCGCCGGCGAAGCGCTCGACGAGGAGGGGCTGCGCCGGGCGGGCCTGGGCGTCATGATGGGCGCCCCGGCCCTCATCTGGGCCGGATTCCGTGCGCGCCGGGGCGTCCCGGCGCTGCCCTGGATCGCCGCGGCGCAGGCGGTGCTGTCCGGCGCCGTGCTGGTGCTCGTCACCGACGTCGACGCGTACAACATCGTCTTCCGCGTGGTGTTCCTCGGTGCCGCCGTGTTCGCGGGCCTCACGCTGCTGGAGATCCGCCGCTCCCCCGATCGGTACGACCGGCTCGTCATCCCGCTCGCGCTCGTCTCGGCCGCCTTCCTCCTCCTGGGCGTCTTCTCCCTCGCGGTCGGCGTGTTCTTCCCGACGGGGTCGGGCGAATCGAACCTCACCCTGGTGCGCGTGCTCAACGCGCTCGGGATGCTGATCTACCTCGTGTGCGCGACGGTGACGCTGTTGTTCTTCACCTCGGTCTCCCCCGTGGGCGTGCACACCGCCTCGTCGTGGCCGCAGTTCGCCGTCGCCGCGGCCGACCGTCTCCAGCGCGCCCGCTCGCGCGGCGAGACGTCGTGGGCGCTGCTGGTCATCCGCATCGACGACCCCGACGACGTGCGCGTGGCCGCGGGGGAGAGCTCCTACGCGCGGATCGCCGAGCGCTTCGAGCAGACGGTGCGCTCCGCCTTCCCCGCCGAGGCCGACATCGGCCGTGAGGCACGCGGGCGGCTCGTCGTGCTCATCTCGCGGCCCGGGCCGGTGCTCCGCGAGCACGTGCGGACGCTGCTGCGGGAGCTCACGGAGGCCGGGGGCACGCAGCAGATCTCCGTCCAGCTCTCGGCGAGCGTCGGCTGGGCGCCGGCGGATGTCGTCGGCTACGACTTCGACACGCTGCTGGCGGCCGCGCAGCGCGCGTGCGAGCGGGCCGGGGCCGCCGGCGGCGACCGGTGGGAGCGCATCGGCTCCTGACGGGTCAGTCCTCGTCGGGCTCCGCGGGCGCACCGCCTCCCGCGATCGCCACGGTGAGGGTGTCGCTGGCGGTCTGCTTGGCGTACTCCGCCGAGGTCGGCGTCGTCTGCACGAGGAAGTCGAACGTGAATTGCAGTTGCACGAACGTCGCCTCCGGCGGCACCTCACCGACGTTGAACGTCTGCGAGTAGCTGTAGGGCGTCAGCACGAGGTAGCCGGGGCTCACCGTGGACTGGTCGGTCTGCGCGGCCAGCGGCGCGAAGGACTGCGAGGCGTTCCCGGGAACGGCGATCATCGTGGCCCGCTGCAGGTAGACCTGCTGCCCGTCGTTGGGCGTGACGCTGGTGACCATCGACAGGCTCACCGGCTTCAGCGCCGACGCCGTCCACCGGTCCATCGACAGCGTCGACCAGTAGTTCACGGCGGCGGCGACCGCCCCGGCCTGGAGCGTGCGCTCCGTGGCGCCGCTGGAGAGGTCGTTGGGCACCGGCTGCGGCACCTCGGTGGCCGTGCGGGTGGGCGACGGCGACGGACCGTCCCCGCCTCCCCCGCCGTTCCACGGCGCCGGGCCGCATCCGGTCAGCGCGAGAACGGCCAGAAGGCCCCCGGCCAGGCCGATGCCGGCGCGACGGCGAACGGGACGGAGCATGGCGTCAGTCTAGGGGCGCGCGCTCCGGGGCACCGCGCAGCTCCCTCTCCGACACCCTCGCTAGGGTGTTCGGGTGAGCGAGTATCCGGTCAGCGCCGCACGACGCCTCGCGGGTCGCGTCCTCGCGTGGGTCCTCGCGGCGTTCCTCGCCGTGCTCGTCCTCGGTGCCGCGTGGGTCGGCGTGCGCGGGTTCCTCGCCTACGGGCACCTCACCGACGCCCGCGCCGCAGCCGCCGGGGCCGAGCAGGCGCTCGCCGACCCCGCCACCGCCGCCGGCGTCGTCGACGGCATCGCCCGCGACACCTCCGCCGCCCACGCGCTGACGAGCGATCCGGTGTGGGCGATGTTCGAGACGCTCCCCTGGATCGGCCCGCAGCTCGACGCGATCGCCACGATCACGCGCACCGCCGACGAGGTCGCCACCACCGCGCTCGCGCCGCTCACCGAGGTCGCCACCTCGTTCTCGGTCGACTCACTGCGTCCGCAGGACGGCCGCTTCGACGTCGCGGCCCTCGCCGCCCTCCACGAGCCGGCGGCGGCGAGCGCGGCGCAGCTGACTGCTGCCGCCGCCGAGGTCGGCGCGATCGACACGCGCGTCCTCGTCGGGCCGCTGCGCGCCCCCGTCGAGGAGGTGCAGACCCTGCTCCGCGGCGTCGCCGACGGCGCCGGGGCGCTCGCGCGCACGACGGCGCTCATGCCGGCGATGCTCGGGGCCGACGGTCCCCGCAACTACCTCGTGCTGTTCCAGAACAACGCCGAGTGGCGCTCGCTCGGCGGCATCGCCGGCGCCCTCGCGGTCATCCACACCGAGGACGGCCGCCTCTCGCTCGCGCAGCAGGCCGACACCGGCGACTTCCGCGACATCGGGGCGATCACCCCGCTGTCGGAGGAACTCACCGAGATCTACAGCGACCGCCCCACGCGCTTCATCCAGAACGTGACGCAGGTGCCCGACTTCACGGTGGGGGCGCCCCTCGCGCGCGAGATGTGGCGGAACGTGTTCGGGCTCGAGGTCGACGGCGTCCTCGCGGTCGACCCGGTGAGCCTGTCATACCTCCTCGAGGCGACGGGCCCGGTGACGCTGGAGACCGGCGACGTGCTCTCGGCCGAGACGGCGGTGCCGCTGCTGCTCAACGAGGTCTACCTCCGCTACGAGCGCCCCGCCGATCAGGACGCGTTCTTCGCCGCGGCCGCCGCAGCGGTCTTCACGGCGCTGTCCTCCGGCGGCGCCGACCCGGCCGCGCTCGTCCAGGCGCTCGCGCGGGCGGGAGACGAGCGGCGGCTGTTCGTGTGGAACGCCGACCCCGCCACCCAGGCGCTCCTGGACGGCACGACGCTGCAGGGCACCCTTCCCGTCACCGACGCCGCCACGACGAGGTTCGGGGTGTACCTCAACGACGGCACCGGGTCGAAGATGGACTACTACATGGACGTCGCCGGCGCCGTCGGCTGGTGCACCGACACCGAGGGCGACCCGGATGCGGTCATGACCGTGCGGCTGCGCAGCGATGCGCCCGCCGATGCCGCCGCCCTGCCCGAATACATCACCGGCGGCGGGAGCCTCGGCACCCCGGCGGGGACGACCGAGACGGTAGCGTATCTCTACCTGCCCGAGGGGGCCGAGGTCCTCGCGGCCGAGACCACGGGCGCCGGCGCGGGGAGCGGTTTCGGGGGCGGCGTGCACGACGGCCGGCGCGTGCTGACGTGGACGACGAACCTCCTGCCCGGCGAGGAGGCGGTCGCCACCCTCCGGGTGCGGACGCCGTTCACCCCGGCCCTCGAGCTGGAGGTCACCCCCGGCATCCGCCCCCTCGGGGAGGCCCCGCTTGCCCCGCCGTGCCTGCCTGCGGGACAATAGAGGACTCCCTCCCCCCAGGATGCTCGAATGCCCCACCTCTTCCCCCGTCTCACCGCTGCCGCGGCGCTCGCCGTGCTGAGCGTCTTCGCGCTGCCGGTCGCCGCATCCGCCTACCCCGCCGAGGACGCCGCGAGCGTGTCCGAGGCCGTCGTGGAGCCCGGCGGCAGCGTGACGCTGACGGTCCAGGACGGCACCTTCGCCCCGAACGAGCCGGCGACGATCACCGTCACCGGCGAGAACGGCGCGGGCGTCACCTTCGGCATGGTGCGCGCGGCCGTGTCCACCGCGACCTACCGCGACGCCACGACCAACGCGGCGGGAGGCCTGAACCCCGTCCGCCTCACCTTCCCCGCCGATGCCCGCGGCGCCTACACGATCGCCGTCTTCACCGCGTCCTCGCCGGGCGACACCGTCACCGTGACCGTCAACGGCCTGAGCGCGACGGGCGCCGACTTCGGCCCGTATCTGGGGGTCACCCTCGGCGCCGGCGCCCTCGCCGTGGCGGGCGGGGCCGTGGCGATCGCGACCACCATCGTGCGGCGCCGCCGCGACCCCCTCTGAGTCTCAGGCGACGGCGCGTGCCGCCGACACCTCGGCGGTGATGAGGATCGGCAGGTGATCGCTGGATCCCTGCGGGAGCGTCCGGATGTGCGCGATGTCGAAGCCGGTGGACGTCGCGAAGTCGTAGTGCCCGCGGAAGAAGCGGTAGCGCGTGTAGGTGCGCGTGTCGCTGAGGGTCAGCTCGTACCCCTGCGCGCGCACCTTCTGGCCGAGGTTCTCCTTGAAGACGGGGTAGTTGTAGTCCCCGACCATGAGGGTGGGGAGCCCTTCGCCGAGAGTCTGCAGCTCGGCCAGGGCGGTGCGGATCTGGTGGCGGCGGAGCGAGTTCAGCGCGGTCAGGGGCGCCGCGTGGAACGACGCGACGAGGACGTCGCGACCGTGGTCGATGTCGTGCAGCCGCACTCCCAGCATCCGCTCCTCGGCGGGCTTGAGGACGCGGTCGTGCAGCGACTTCTTCAGCGCGAGGGCGCGCACCTCCACGGCCCGGAACGTGTTCGTGCGGTAGTACACCGCCAGCCCCAGGCGATTCCGCTGTGTCGCCTCGGCCAGGCGCAGCCCCGAGATCTCCTCGGGCATGTCGGTGGTGTCGCACTCCTGGAGGCACAGCACATCGGCGCCGTGGGCGTCGACGAGCGCGGCGAGCTCTCCGGCGGCGCGATGCTTGCGCAGGTGGTACGAGATGACTCCCCTGGCCACCCCACTCTGGCACCTCGGCCCGCGGGCAGGTCCGGCTTGACGGGCATCCTCAGCGAGCGCTCAGGACCTCACTCGGCGTCGCGGCGGCGGCGGGTCTGCTCCGCCCGGGCGGCCAGCAGATCATCCGCGGGGTACCCCACTTCGACGAGGTTCAGGCCCCGCGCGGCGAGCACCTTGGCCCCCGCGGTCCGGACGCCGCCGTCGCGGATCGCGACGACGTCGGCGACGGCGAGCCGCCCCTCGCCGACTGCGGCACAGGCCCCGACGAGCGCGCGCACCATGCTGTGGCAGAACGCATCGGCCTTCACCGTGGCCACGAGCACGCCCTCCGCGTCGCGGGTCCACGAGAACTCCAGCAGGGTCCGGATGGTGGTGGCCTCCTCGCGCGCCTTGCAGTAGGCGGCGAAGTCGTGCAGCCCCACGAGGGAGCGCGCCGCCGCATCCATCGCCGCCTCGTCCAGCCGTGCACGCATCGTCGTGGTGGTGGCCCGCTCGAGCGGGTCGTAGGCGCGGGCGCCGTCGGCGAGGCGATAGCGGTAGCGCCGCCACACCGCCGAGAAGCGGGCGTCGAACCCCTCGGGGGCGCGCGTCGTGCGCGTCACGGTGACGTCGCTGTAGGCGCCGAGGACGCCCCGGATGCGGCCGGCGAGCGCCGCGACCGGATCGCTCTCCCGGCGCGTGCGCGGCACCCGCGCCTGCTGCGCCTCGTCGAGGTCGATGTGGGCGACCTGCCCGCTCGCATGGACGCCCGCATCGGTCCGTCCCGCGACGACCAGACGGGGCCGGGAGCCGAGGATGCGCTCGAGTGCGTCCTCCAGCGTCCCCTGCACGGTGCGGAGGCCCGGCTGCGCGGCCCACCCCCGGAAGTGCGTGCCGTCGTAGGCGATGTCGAGGCGGATCCGCACCCGCTCAGCCTAATCGGCGCGTCGTCTAGACTGGCATGTCCCCTGGCCGCGCCCCTCCGACCCGCACGCCCATGACCTCTCCGCATCCCCTGCGCCTCTCCCGTTTCGGCGGTCTCGACGGCCTGCGCGCCGTCGCGGTCGCCGTCGTGATCGCCTACCACCTCTTCCCCGCCGGGACCTTCCCGGGCGGGTTCGTCGGCGTGGACGTGTTCTTCGTCATCAGCGGCTTCCTCATCACCACGCTGCTGCTGCGCGAGCGCGACCGCACCGGCCGGATCGCCCTCGCCGCGTTCTGGCGCCGGCGCGCCCGGCGGCTCCTTCCGGCGCTGGTGACGGTGGTGACCGTGTGCGCGACGGCCGCCTGGATCGTCGGCGGCGATGTGCTCGCCCGCATCGGGCTGCAGATCCTCGGTGCCGCGACGTTCAGCTACAACTGGCTGTCGCTGGCCGCCGGGAGCGGCTACTTCTCCGCCGATACCCCCGAGCTGTTCCGCAACCCCTGGTCCCGCGCGGCGGCGGAGCAGGTCTC
>CAZBZR010000024.1:9548-37017 GCA_964496445.1 uncultured Microbacterium sp. | reverse complement strand
CGGTGACCTCGGCGAGCCATCGCTCGAGCTGCTCGATGAGCGCGAGGGAACCGTGGACATCGGCCTCGGGCGCGAACGGGTGCACGCGGGAGAACTCCGGCCACGACACCGCCGCCATCTCGGTCGCGGCGTTGAGCTTCATGGTGCACGACCCCAGCGGGATCATGCCGCGGTCCAGGGCGTAGTCGCGGTCGGCGAGCTGCTTGAGGTAGCGCATCATGGCGGTCTCGCTGCGGTGCGAGGAGAACACCGGATGCTCCAGGTACGCCTCGGCGCGGTGCAGCGCGGCATCGACCCCGCGCAGCGGCACGGCGGCGTCGACCGCGAGGGTGCGTTCCCCGGTCTCCGGCAGGCCGAACGCCGCGGCGACGGCGGCGAGGTCCTCGGCGGTCGTCGTCTCATCGATCGACACGCCGACGATCGCGTCGTCGACCCACAGCAGCTGGTACCCGCGGTCGCGCGCGCGGCGCACGACGTCTTCCGCGCGGCCGGGCACCGCGACCCGGAGGGTGTCGAAGAAGCTGTCGGCGACGAGGTCGAGCTCGTAGCCGCGGAGCGCCTCGGCGAGCGCGTCCGTCTTGCGTGCGACCTCCGTCGCGATCGCGCGGAGCCCCTCCGCGCCGTGGTAGACGGCGTACATCGCCGCCATGACGGCCAGGAGCACCTGCGCGGTGCAGATGTTCGACGTGGCCTTCTCGCGGCGGATGTGCTGCTCGCGGGTCTGCAGCGACAGACGGTACGCGGGATGCCCGGCGGCATCCTGCGACACGCCCACGAGCCGGCCGGGAAGCTGGCGCTCGAGACCTGCCCGCACCGCCATGTAGCCGGCGTGCGGGCCGCCGAAGCCGAGCGGCACGCCGAAGCGCTGGGTCGTGCCCACCGCGACGTCGGCGCCGAGCGAGCCCGGCGAGCGCAGCAGGCTCAGGGCGAGGAGGTCGGCGGCGACGACCACGAGCCCGCCGGCGTCGTGGACGGTTCGGATGACCTCGGTCGGGTCCCAGACGCGTCCGGTGGCGCCGGGATACTGCACGAACGCGCCGAAGCATGCCGCGACCTCCCCCGTGAAGTCGGTCTCGACCAGCTCGATGCCGACGGCCGCGGCGCGGTGGCGCAGCAGCGCCTTGGTCTGGGGCAGCGCGTCGGCGTCGACCAGGAACACGTCGCTCTTCGGCTTCGAGGCGCGCCGGGCGACGAGCATGCCCTCCACGACCGCCGTCGACTCGTCGAGCATCGACGCGTTGGCCGTGGCGAGCCCGGTCAGGTCGCTCACCATGGTCTGGAAGTTGATGAGGGCCTCCAGGCGCCCCTGGGAGATCTCGGGCTGGTACGGCGTGTACGCGGTGTACCAGGACGGGTTCTCCAGGACGTTGCGCGCGATCACCGAGGGGGTGAACGTGTCGTAGTAGCCGAGCCCGATCATCGGCCGCGCGGCGCGGTTCTGCGAGGCGAGCGCGCGCAGCTCCGCCAGCGCCTCCGCCTCCGTGGCCGCCGGCGGGATGTCGCTGGTGGCGCGCGGGGAGGCATGGATCGCCGCGGGCACCGCCGTGCTCAGCAGGTCGTCGACGCTGTCGTAGCCGAGCACGTCGAGCATGCGGCGCTGGGCCGCGGCATCCGTGCCGATATGCCGCGCGCGGAAGGGAGCGGTCATGCCTCGCCGTCCGTGAGCGCGACGTACGCCGCGCGGTCGAGCAGGCCCGCCACCGCATCGGCGTCGACGCGGAGCTTCACGAGCCAGCCGCTGCCGAACGGCTCGGCGTTCACCAGCGACGGGTCGGCGACGACGTCGTCGTTGGCCTCGAGGACCTCGCCGTCCAGCGGGGCGTAGAGCTCGCCGACCGACTTGGTCGACTCGATCTCGCCGCACACGTCGCCGGCCGCGACGGTGGAGCCGACCGCGGGAAGGTCGACGAAGACGACGTCACCGAGCTTGTCTGCGGCGAAGTCGGTGATGCCGACGGTGGCCACCTCACCCTCCAGGGCGATCCATTCGTGCTCGGCGGTGTACTTCAGAGCGTCGAGATCGGTCATTTCTTCCTCCGGTAGAAAGGCAGGGCGGTGACGGTGGCAGGGATGCGGGTGCCGCGGACGTCGAGGGCGAGCTCGGTGCCGACGGCGGCGGATGCGGGGGCGACGAAGGCCATCGCGACAGGGTGGCCGAGGGTGGGACTCAGGGCGCCGCTGGTGACCTCGCCGACCGCGGTGTCGCCGTCGTACACGGCGTAGCCGGCGCGGCCGGCGCGACGGCCCTCGCTCACGAGGCCGACGAGCACCGGAGCATCCGGGTCGGTCGCGGCGCCCTTGCCCACGAAGGTCTCCTTGTCGGCGGCGACGACGCGGCCGAGTCCCGCCTGGGCGGGGCGGATGCTGCGGCCGAGCTCGTGTCCGTACAGCGGCATCCCGGCCTCCAGGCGCAGGGTGTCGCGGGCGGCGAGGCCGGCGGGGACGAGTCCGAGCGGCTCGCCTGCCGCCAGCAGGGCGTCCCACAGGGCGCCGGCCACGGCCACGGGCGCGACGATCTCGAAGCCGTCCTCGCCGGTGTAGCCGGTGCGGGCGAGGTGCACGACGACCGCGGGGCCGCCCGCCGGCGCGAAGGTCGCGTGCGCCATGCGGTAGTACTTCTGATCGGCCAGCGGCACCGAGAGGTCGCCGAGGCCGGGGAGGGCGGCGAGGATCGCCTCGGCGCGCGGCCCCTGGACGGCCAGCAGCGCGGTGTCGTCGGTGTCGTCGGTGACGGTCACGTCGAAGCCGGCCGTCCGTTCGGCGAGCGCCGCCGCGACCGCGTCGCGGTTGCCGGCGTTCGCGATCACGAGGAAGTCGTCCTCGGCGTGGCGGTACACGATGACGTCGTCGATGATGCCGCCGTCCTCGGCGAGCACGAGGGAGTACTTCGCCTGGTCGGTGGTCAGGGCGGAGAGGCGTCCGGCGAGCGCGTGGTCGAGGAAGGACGCGGCCCCCGCTCCCCGCACGGCGAACTCGGCCATGTGCGAGATGTCGAACAGTCCCGCGGCCGTGCGCACCGCGTGGTGCTCGGCGAGGTCGGAGCTGTAGCGCACCGGCATGAGCCAGCCGCCGAAGTCGGTGAAGGACGCACCGAGCGCCGCATGGCGGTCGTGAAGAGGCGTACTGCGGGGGTCTGGCATGAGTTCTCCCGGTCGCGGGCGGGCAGACACCGGACGGCGTCTGGGAACTCCCCCTCTGTTCATGGGCCTGAGAGTTTCACCGGCGCACCCGAGGGGTGCAGCGGCTTTCCCCGTCGGCGGATCCGGCAGGTACGCCCGGATCGCTTTCCAGAGTGGCGGAACCCCCGCGGTACGCGGACCTGAGAGATTGGCGGGGAGGCTTGCTCCTTCGGTGCCCGGGAACCGGGGCTCTCCCGCGAGGGTCGTGGCCGATGTTCGGTTGTCGCCGGGCGGGCCGGCGTGCGGTCAGCTTAGCGCGTCACCCGGCGGCGGCGCCGTCGTGTCGCGAGGTTCGCCGCCGGCGCTCAGCCCGTGCAGGCGCCGGAATCCACCGCCGCCGCGTCGGCATCGGCCCGCTCCAGCGCCGGCGCGAGCTCGGTCGGCGTCATCGCATAGCCGATGCGCTCCCCCGCATCCGAGCGGGCGAAGACGACGCCGGCGACCTGCCCGTCGGGGGTGAGCAGCGGCCCGCCGGAGTTGCCCGGCTGCACGTCGGCGGCGAGGGCGTAGATCTCGCGCGGGGAGGTGCCGGATTCGTAGATGTCGGGGACGCCCGCGACTCCGGCGGAGAGCACCTGCGCGGCGCCGGAGGTGAAGGGTCCGCCGTGGGGGTACCCCTGCACGACGCCTGCGGCGCCGACGGCGAGGGCGGGCGCCACGACGAGCGGGGCGGCGCCGAGGTCTTCGACGGCGATCACGGCCAGGTCGTCGACGGGATCGAAGTAGACGATGCGGCCGTCGCGGGCGGGACGGCCCGGCAGCTCCACGACGGGCTGGGCGACTCCGGCGACGACGTGCGCATTGGTCACGACGAGGTCCTCTCCGACGACGAAGCCGGTGCCGGAGGCGGTGATGCCGCACGCGAAGGCCACGCCGGTGATCTTCGCGACCGACTGCGCGGCGCGCGCGAGCGCCGGATCGTCCAGGGCGACGTCGGGCGCGGTCGGGGTGACCGCGGGCTCCAGGAGCCGGCCGAGCGTCGGCAGCCCCTCGCCGAACACCGACCCGCGCAGCTGCGCGAGGGCGCCGCGCACGGGCGCGGGGGTCGCGTCGTCGATGGCGCGGAGGATCATCGAGGACGACAGCGCGCTGGAGACGACCGGCGTGCCGGTGCCGGCGAGCGCGCCGCCGACGAAGGACAGGGCGAGGATCGCCGCGACGAGGCTCACGAGCCCGCCGAGGATGCGCTCGGGGATGCGCAGGTGGATGCGGTCCACCCCGCGCCGCAGGACCTTGCCCAGTGCCGAGCCGAGCGCGGCGCCGGCGATGAGCAGAAGCACCCCGGTGGCCGCGACGGCGACGGTCCGCCACCCCGGCACCGACACCCACAGCCCCACGAGCGGCATGAGCCAGTACGCCGCGGCGCCGCCGGCCGCCAAGCCCGCGAAGAACCCGACGCTGGCCAGCAGTCCGCGGCGCACCCCGACGACGACGGCGACGACCAGGAGCAGGATCAGCACGATGTCGACGACGAGCACGCCCCCACGCTAGAGCGCGCGGCTGGGAAGCGACAGCGAGTGCGCGGCTCGGGTCGTCCGCGGGGGCGGCGAGCCGTAGGATCGGCGGCGTGAGCTCCCCCGCGATCACCGTGATCGTCCCCGGTCACGACGTCGCCCCGTACGCCGGCGAGGCGCTGGCGTCGCTCCGCGCGCAGAGCAGGACGGATTGGACGGCGCTCCTCGTCGACGACGGGTCCTCCGATGCCACCGGCGACCTGTTCGCCGCCGCCGCCGACGACGACCCCCGGTTCCGCCTCATCCGCCATCCCGAGCGCCGCGGCCTCGCCGCCGCCCGCAACAGCGGGCTCGACCGCGTCGAGACGCCGCTGGTCGGCTTCCTCGATGCCGACGACCGGATGCGCCCGGACGCCCTCGCGCGCCTGATCGGGGCGCTGGACGCATCGGGAAGCGACTTCGTCGTCGGCGCGTACGTGCGCCTGCGCCCCGGCACCGACGGCGCGTACGTCGCCGGGCAGGTGCAGCCCTGGGTCCGGGCGGCGACCGACCCGGCCCGCCGCGGCACCACGCTCGCGGCGCATCCGGAGGCCTCCGGCAACATCGTGGCGTGGTCGAAGGTGAGCCGCACCGACTTCTGGCTCCGCCATGATCTGCGCTTCCCGGAGGGGCGCCTGTACGAGGACCAGGCGCTCGCGCAGCGCATGTACACGCGCGCCCGCGCCTTCGACGTCATCCCCGACGTCGTCGTGGAGTGGCGGGAGCGGGCCGAGGGCACGTCGATCACGCAGACCAAGGGCACGCTGCCCGTGCTGCGCGAGTATCTCGCCGCGCTGCGGAGCGGACTCGAGGTGCTCGAGTCGGCCGCGCAGCACCGGGCCGTGCAGGCGCGCGTGCGGTTGATCCTCGGCATGGACGTTCCGCCGCTCGTTGCGCTCGCGCGCGTACATCCGGATCCCGCGTACCGGCGCGAGCTCGGGACGTTCGTCCGCGACCTCCGCGAGCGCGATGCGGCCGCCGCCGTGCCCGATGCCGTGGCCGCCGCCGAGCTGTGGTGAGCCCGCTCAGCCCTGCGCCGCCTCCTCCTCGGTGAGCACGCGGCTGGCGGCGAGCTGCTCGGCGGCGAGGCTGGCGTAGAGGCCGTCGGCGGCGAGGAGCTCGGCGTGCGTGCCCGACTCGACGATCCGCCCGGCCTCGACCACGTGGATCACGTCTGCCCCGATCACGGTCGACAGGCGGTGGGCGATGGTGAGGGTCGTCCGTCCCCGCGCGGCCGCATCCAGCGCCTCCTGGACGATGCGTTCGCTCACGGTGTCCAGCGCACTGGTCGCCTCATCCAGGAGCAGGACGGGCGGGTCCTTCAGGAGCACGCGCGCGATCGCGATGCGCTGCTTCTCGCCGCCGGAGAGCCGGTAGCCGCGCTCGCCGACGATCGTGTCGTAGCCGCGCTCGAACCCCGCGATGACGTGGTCGATGTTCGCGGCCCGGCACGCCGCCTCGATCTCGGCGTCGGTGGCATCCGGCCGGGCGTAGCGGAGGTTCTCGCGGATGCTGGCGTGGAAGAGATACGTCTCCTGCGAGACGATGCCCACGGCGTCAACGATCGACGCCTGCCGCAGGCGCCGCACATCCTCCCCCGCGATCCGGACGGCGCCCGCCGACGCCTCGTACAGGCGGGGCGTGAGGTAGAGGATGGTCGTCTTCCCGGCACCCGAGGGCCCGACGAAGGCGACGTGGCTGCCCGGCTCCGCCACGAACGACACCCCGTCCAGCGTCGGGCGGCTCTCCGCCGACGCATCCGGGTAGCGGAAGACGACGTCGTCGAACTCGATGCGCCCGACCGGCCCGGGCGCGTCCGCGAGATCCTTCGCGTCGGGGGCGTCGCGGATGGCGGGGACGAGGTCGAGGTACTCGAAGATGCGGGCGAACAGCGCCGCTGAGGTCTGCAGGTCCAGCGCCACCCGCATGAGGCCCATGAGCGGCATGAGCAGCCGCGCCTGGACGGTGGTGAACGCGACGATGGTCCCGGCGGTGATGGTGTCCACCCCGCCGGTGACGAGGTAGCCGGCGACGAGGTAGATGATCGCCGGGACGCTCGACATGATCACCTGGACGACGGCGAAGAACCCCTGACCGCTCATCGCCCGGCGCACCTGGAGGCGCACCTGGTTGCGGTTCTCGTCGCCGAAGCGGGCGGATTCGGTGCGCTGCCGGTTGAACGCCTTCGACAGGAGGATCCCCGACACGCTGAGGGTCTCCTGCGTGATCGCCGTCAGCTCCGACAGCGACTCCTGCGTCTCCCCCGCGATCCGCGCGCGCACCTGCCCGACGCGCCGCTGCACGAGCACGAGGAAGGGCATCAGGACGACGGCGATGAGGGTGAGCCGCCAGTCGATGAGGACCATGGCCACGAGGGAGGCGACGACCGTGACGGTGTTGCCGAGGATGCTCGTGACGGTGTTGGTCAGCACGCCCGACACGCCCCCGACGTCGTTCTGCAGACGCGACTGGATGACCCCGGTCTTGGTGCGGGTGAAGAAGCCGAGCTCCATCGACTGGAGGTGCTCGAACAGGCGCACGCGCAGGTCGCCGGTGACCTGGTTGCCGACCGTCGCGGTGAGCCAGGTCTGCCCGACCCCGAGCGCGGCAGAGAGGAGGAACAGGGCGATCATGATGCTGACGAGCCGGATGAGCAGGCCGATGTCCACGCCGCCGCCGTCGACGGGGAACAGCGCGTCGTCGAAGATGCGCTGCACCAGGAGCGGGGGGATCACCGCGACCGCGGCCCCCGCGACGACCAGGACCGCCGTGAACACGATCCGCGCGGTGTAGGGCCGGAACAGCGCCACCACCCGGCGACCGAGATGGGCCACACGCGGGGCGTCGGCGTTCTGCCGGCGCTGCGCCTCGACGTCCACGCCCCGGAACGGGCCGCGACCGCCTCCCATCCCCATGCTCATGCGCGTCAGCCTACGTCGCGGGAGCGGCGCGGCGGCTAGGGTTGCCAGAGCGGGCACGTCATCCCCGCCGCCTCGCATCGGCGGGGAATAGACCGCCCTGCCGCGCGGTTGTGTCCGGGGCTTGCCACCTTCTCGTGGCGACCTGGCACCCCGAAATCGACGAGGAGCACCCGTGGCCGCCACCCAGACCGAGAACGTCGGCACCGCCCCGCCCGCCGGGGGCCTGACCCCCGCGCAGAACCGCGTGGTGTGGCTGCTGCTGGTCGCCGCCTTCGTCGCGATCCTGAACGAGACGACGATGAGCATCGCCATCCCCGACGTCATGCGCACGTTCGGGGTGACGGCGGTGTCGGCGCAGTGGCTGACGACCGCCTTCATGCTGACGATGGCCGTCGTCATCCCGATCACGGGATTCCTGCTGCGCCGCTTCACGACCCGTCAGGTCTTCGTCGCCGCGATGTCGCTGCTCTCCCTCGGCACGCTCGCGGCCTTCATCTCCCCGAGCTTCGAACTGCTCGTGGCAGCCCGCGTCGTCCAGGCCTCCGGCACCGCGATCATGATGCCCCTCCTCATGACGACGCTCATGACCGTCGTCCCCGCCCATCAGCGCGGCCGCATGATGGGTCGTGTCAGCATCGTGATGTCCCTGGCCCCCGCCATCGGACCGACCGTGTCGGGGTTCATCGTGCAGACGGTGGGGTGGCACTGGAACTTCGGTCTCGTGCTGCCGATCGCGCTGCTCTCGCTGGCCGCGGGGGCGATGTGGATCCGCAATCTCGGCGAGACCGAGCGGGCACGCATCGACGTCGTCTCGATCGTGCTGTCCGCGTTGGGCTTCGGCGGCATCGTGTTCGGCCTCAGCCAGATCGGCGGCGGCGCGCACGGCGCGGAGAGCGCGGAGGCGACGAGCACCTCGCCGGTGGCGCTGATCGTCGCGCTGTCGGTCGGGGCGGTCGCGCTCCTGGTCTTCGGGTGGCGCCAGCTCCGCCTGCAGCGCAGGGATGCCGCGCTGCTGGATCTGCGCGTCTTCCGGTCGCGGAACTTCTCCCTCGCCGTCGCGCAGCTGGGCGTCATGGCGCTGGCCTTCTTCGGCGCCATCACCCTGCTGCCGCTGTACCTGCAGGACGGCCACGGCCTCACTCCCGCCGAGACGGGACTGATCGTGCTGCCCGGCTCGCTCGCGATGGGACTGGCCGGTCCTTTCATCGGACGCATCTACGACCGCTGGGGAACCCGCGTGCTGCTCGTGCCCGGCGCGATCGTGGTGAGCGCGATGCTGTGGGCCTACGCCCTGTTCGCGACGAGCGACACACCGGTGTGGCTGCTGCTGACCATCCAGACGATCCTCTCGCTGGGCTGGCGATGTCCTTCACCCCGCTGTTCACGGCATCGCTCGGCTCGCTCGAGCCGCGCTTCTACTCCTACGGATCGGCCGTCGTCAGCACCATCCAGCAGGTCGCCGGCGCGGCCGGCATCGCCGTGCTCATCACCATCATGTCCTCGATCGCCGCCTCCTCCGGCGCCTCGGATGCGGTCGCCGCCGCCGACGGCGCCCGCGGCGCGTTCACCGTCGCCGCGTTCCTGTCGCTGCCGCTGATCATCGGGGCGTTCCTCATCCACAAGCCGGCTGATTCCCTCGCGGAGGCACCCGCCGCCCACTGAGCCGTCGATCCGCCCTGCAGGCCCGCGCGGAGGGTTAGCCTGTCCCCCGTGGGAGACACCGAGAACGTCGTCGAGCCCCCGCCGCAGTCGCGGCCCCTCACCGACGCGCAGTGGCAGCGGATCATCGTGTTCGGCACGCCCGTGGAGGTGGCGGAGGGCGACTACGTCTTCCGCTCGGGCGATCGCGAGTACGACCTCATCCTCGTGGACGACGCCGAGGTGGAGGTGGTGCGCGACTCGCTGTGGTGGCTGAGCGAGACGCGCATCGCCACCATGGGGCGGCACACCTTCGTCGGCGAGCTGGGGCTGCTCAACGGCCAGGGCGCGTTCCTCTCGGCCCGGGTGACGCGGCCCGGTCGGGTGTACCGGATCGACCGCGCGGCCCTCCGCCGCGTGATGAGCGAGGACGACGAGCTGTGCGACCTGCTGCTGCGGACGCTGTGGCTGCGGCGTGAGTCGCTGCGCCGCGGCCCCGCCGCGCTGACGCTGAAGTTCGTCGGGGCCGCGGCCACGAAGGAGTTCGAATCGCTCCAGCGCTTCGCCGAACGACTCGACCTCGTGCACACCGCGTACGAGATCGTTCCCGGAGACACCTTCGCCTACGACCACCATGACGTCGACCCCGCCGACCTGCCCTTGGCCATCGTGCAGGGAGGAGAGCCGATCCGCCGCGCGACCCCGGGCATGGTGGCCGATCGCCTCGGGCTCAGCTACAACGGCGACGCCGACGAGGTCGTGGACCTCGTCGTGGTCGGTGGTGGGCCGGCCGGGCTGGCCGCTGCCATCTACGGTGCCTCCGAGGGGCTGAGCACGGTGCTGCTGGATGCGGTCGCCCCCGGCGGCCAGGCGGCCGCCACGTCCCGCATCGAGAACTTCCTCGGCTTCCCGTTCGGCGTCAGCGGCGGCGAGCTCATCGGTCAGGCCTCCCTCCAGGCGCTGAAGTTCGGGGTGCGCGTGTACGCGCCGTGCGAGGCCGCACAGCTGCGCACGACCGCCGACGGGCTCGAGGTGACCCTCACCGACGGCCGCATCATCCATGCCCGCACCGCGATCGTGACCTCGGGCGCCGCCTACCGGCGCCTCCCGCTGTCGAATTGGAGTCGCTACGAGGGCGCCGGCATCTACTACGCCGCGACGCAGTTCGAGCTGCGCCACGTCCTGGAGCACCCCGTGGTCGTCGTGGGCGGGGCCAACTCGGCCGGCCAGGCGGCGCTGTTCCTCGCGGCCAACGGCTGTCCCGTGCACCTCGTCGTCCGCGGGTCGGATCTCGGCCGGCGGATGTCGGCCTACCTCGTCGACCGGCTGCACGAGGAGAGCCGGATCGACGTGCTCACCGGCGCCAACGTCACCGCGCTGGACGGGGACGGCAGCCTCGAACGCGTGCGCATCGACGCCGTCGGGGACGTGGACGCGCGGGGCCTGTTCTGCTTCATCGGCGCCGATCCCGCCACGCGGTGGCTCGAAGACCTCGACCGCGACGGCGACGGGTTCCTCCGCACCGGCACGGACATCCCGCCCGAGCGCCTCGACGCGGCGTGGCAGCGCCTCGGCCGCGAGCCGCTGCCGTTCGAGACGTCGATCCCCCGCGTGTTCGCCGCCGGCGACGTGCGCCGGGGCTCGATGAAGCGCGTGGCCGCGGCGGTGGGCGAGGGATCCAGCGCGGTGGCGTCGGTGCACCGCGCCCTCGCGGGCTAGTCACTCAGCGAGCGGCACGCCGCCGGTCTGACAGGCCGGGCAGTACTGCGCGCGCCCGTGCGACCCGGGGACGTCCAGGACGACGCCGTCGCCCTCGGGGCACGGCTCCCCGGTGCGTCCGTGCACGCGCATGGCCGCCACCTTGGCCGCCTTCTGCTGGTCGATCGGCACTCCGCGTCGGGCGTCGAAGGCCTCGGTGAGCACCGTCCGCACGGCGGCGTACAGGTGCTCGCGCTGCGCGGCGTCCAGGGCGGCGGCCGACACCAGCGGCGACAGGCGCGCGACGAAGAGGATCTCGTCCGAGTACGCGTTGCCGATCCCGGCGAGCGACTCCTGCTCCTGCAACAGCGCCTTCAGCTGCTTGCGGCGGCCCACCACGATGCGATCCAGCGTCTCGCGCGTGAAGTCGGCACCCGCGGCGTCCGGGCCGAGCTTGGCGATCGCCGGCACGTCGCGGGGCTCGTCGACGACCGACACTCCGAGAGAGAGCCACTCCCCCGCATCCGTGAGACCCAGCTCCCCGCGGCCCGGGAAGTCGAGCGTCGCGATGACGGGCGCGCCGCTCGGTGCCGCGCCGTGCGCCGTCCCCCGCCACGTCGCCCAGCCGGCCCGGCCGAAGCTGATCACGAGGGTCGGTCCGTCCGTGAGGAGGGCGAGGTGCTTGCCGAAGCGTCGCACGTCGTCCACGACCGCGCCGGTGAGCTCCGACAGCGGCCGATCTCGCGTCTTCAGCGCCCGGAACTCGGCGAGATCGCTCGCGCCCATCCGCGCCCCCGTGAGGGTGTCACGGAGGAACGCTCCGAGCGCATCGACCTCGGGGGATTCGGGCATCGCGGCGGCTCAGCCGAAGATGCCCTGGACGATCTCGGACAGCAGGGCGCGGCCGTTGAGGTTCGACGTGGACATGTAGATCCACACGTTCTCGCGCGCCACGATCATCTCCTCCGTGTCCGGTCCGCTCCCCGGAAGGGTGCAGAACTGGGCGCCGAAGTCCTCGGCCGGCTGGCAGGTGTAGCCCTGCCCGGGAACCGCACCAAGTGCCGCCTCGACCGCGGGCGGCTCGGCCGTGGAGATCAGCAGCAGCATCCCGGTGGTGTCGCCCGCGATCCAATCGCAGCCGAGAGCCAGCTGCGCGCCCTCGGGCGCCGGACGCACGAAGCCCTCACCGTCGCTCTGGAGGGTGAGCTGGTCCACCGTCTCGGCCCGGGTGGCCGGCGTACCGAGCGCCAGGCAGTCCGTGGGAAGGGTCACGGTCGCCTGCGGCGCCTCCGTCTCCACGGGGGTGGCGGAGGGCCCGGGCTGGGCGGACTTGGTCTCGGTCGGCACCGGGTCAGGCGTCTCGGGGGCCCCGGCGTCGCCGCCGCACCCCGCGAGGCCCACCGCGAGAGCGAGCGCGGCGGCGCCCAGGGACAGGCGCGAAACGATACGGGACATGGGTCCTCCTCGAGATGGTTCTCTCCGAGAGTACGAAGTTCCGCCTGCACGGCGCTACCAAAGTCCGGCGGTCGGCGGCAAGAGCGCTCCGGGCGCGCGCGGCCGCCGCGTAGCGTTTCTGCGTACGGACATCGAAGGAGGCGGCATGGATCTGGTGGACGAGCTGGCGAAGACGCTGACGGAGAGCGGCCTCGTCGTCGCGGTGGCCGAATCGCTCAGCTGCGGCGCCCTCAGCACGGCCATCGGGCGCGGCGAGGATGCGAGCACCTGGTACGCGGGAAGCGTCGTGGCGTACCAGCTGTCCTCGAAGAACCGCGCGCTGGGCGTCGACGCCGACATCGACCCGTGCTCGGCGCGCTGCGCGATGCAGATGGCCGGGGGCGTCCGCGCCGCGCTCGGGGCCGACATCGCCGTCTCGATCACGGGGGTCGGCGGCCCCGACCCCGACGGCGGCCATGCGCCCGGAACGGTGTACATCGGCGTGGCCTCCGACGACGGCGTGGATGCGGAACTCCACGAGTTCCCCGGCGACGATCCGGAGGACGTGATCCGCCGCAGTGTCGATGCGGCGCTGCGCCTGCTCACCGCCCGCGTGAAGGCGGTGCGACCGGGTCGGTAGGCTGCCGGGATGCTTCGCGAACTTTCTGACGGCGCGGTCCTGCGCGCGGCACGGCCCGGCGACGAGGCGGGCATCCTCGCCGCCATCCACGCGCTCGCGGTGTACGAGCGCGAGCCGGATGCCGTGGAGAACACCGTCGACGCGCTCACCGCGACCCTGTTCGGCGCCGAGCCGCGCGCCTTCGCCCACGTCGTCGAGCGCGAGGGCGCCATCGTGGGGCTCGCGCTGTGGTTCCTCACCTACTCCACGTGGACGGGGCGCCACGGCATCTGGCTGGAAGACCTCTTCGTCGACGAGGCCCAGCGCGGGCGCGGCTACGGCAAGGCGCTGCTGGCTTCGCTGGCCGCGGTGTGCGTCGAACGCGGATACTCCCGGCTGGAGTGGACGGTGCTGGACTGGAATGCGCCGTCGATCGCGTTCTACCGCTCGGTCGGCGCTGCGCCGATGGACGAGTGGACCACCCAGCGCCTGACCGGCGACGCGCTCGCCGCGCTCGCCGGCTCCTGATTCAGCGCCGCGGCGTCCAGCCGGACGGGCGCGGGCCCTCGCCCGCCGCGCGCTCGCGGTCGACGCGGGCCGACCACCCCTGCGCCGCATCCTCGGCGTCGAAGCCGCCGCGGGCCACGCGGAACCCCACATCGTCGTGATGCATGCGCGGCGCGCCGCCTCGCCGGGTGCCGGCGCGCACGCTCATGGCGTCATCGGCGAACCCCCCACCGCGGAACACGCGGTACTGGTGGTAGCGGGCGGGGTCGAGGAAGTCCCAGCACCACTCCCACACGTTCCCGAGCGTGTCGAACAGCCCGTTCAGGTTGGGGAGCTTGCCGCCCACGTCCTGCGGGTGCGAGACGCCGTCTGCCGCCGTCCAGGCGATCTCGGTCAGGGGTCCGTAGTGCGGGCCCGTCGACCCCGCACGGCACGCGTACTCCCACTCCGCCTCGGTGGGCAGGCGGTAGCCGTCGGCGTCGACGTGCCACGTCACCTCCTCGCCCTCGAACGTGTACGCCGGGTCGAGGCCCTCCCACTCCGAGAGGGCGTTGCAGACGCGGATCGCGCGGAGCCACGGGACATCCGCGGCCGGTCGGCGCGGATGCGGGGCCGGGACGCCGATCGCCTCTCCGAGCTGCTCCTGCGTGATCGCGAACACGCCGATCTCGAAGGTCTCCAGGTCGACCACGCGGCGCGTCCGGCGCCGCGCGTCGTGCAGCTCCACGCGACCCGCCGGAAGACGGGCCATCTCGACATCGGCCATCGGGGCAGTCTGCCACGGCTCGCCCCGTCTCAGCCGCGTGCGGCGTCCCACCAGGCCAGCACCCGCGTGCCCTGCAGCGTGAGCCACGGCGAGGGCTCCCCCTCGGGCACGTCGACGTCGAACCACGTCCGCCCCGCGAGCGGCGTCGTCTGCACCCACGTGCCGTCGACCTGCCGGGCCTCGCGCACCGCCGCCACCGCATCGGCGAGACGCGGGTCGGGGGCGCGCCCCTCGAACAGCGCGGCGTCGCGGAAGTGGTCCAGGGCCGCGAGCGCGCTGTAGCGATAGCGGTTCGGGTAGACGAAGCGGGTGACGAAGTCGCCGACCTGCTCCCCCGTGCTCAGCCGGTAACGCAGGCGACGCGCGAGCAGGCCTCCTCACCGCCGTGGCGGGCCTCGCGCACCGAATCATCCCCGGTGAGCCGCTCGCAGGCGAGGAGCCCGCGGACGGCGTTGAGCGTCGAGTGGAACGACGAGCGCACGGAGTCGCCCTCTTCCGCCTCGCAGTTCCAGCCGCCGTCGGCGAGGCGGTGGGCGGGAAACCATTCGGCCAGCCCCGTCACATCGGCGCCGAGCCAGGCTCCGGCGGCGAGGGTGTAGGAGTTGATGCAGACGTCGACCTCGCCCTCCCAGTACGGCCGGTCGTCGTACTCCCACCGGCTGTGACAGGCCAGGCGCTCGGCGGTGTCCCCGAGAACCGCGGGCTCCACGCCCCACTCGCGGAGGTCTTTCAGCGCCCACGTCGTGGCCAGCCACGGCTGCCCCGGATCGTCCCGCTCCGCGCTGTCGAAGAATCCGGCCGGGAAGAACGCACCGCCTGCCCACTGGCCGTCGGGGTCCTGCCGCTCCAGGAGCCGCCGGCCGAACCCCTCCACCGGGACCCGTGCACGGGTGGCCCGCCAGACCTCCTCCGGCAGATCGAGCAGGTCGCGCTCCACTTGCCAGCGCAGCGCGGGATCGGTGTCCCGCATCCAGCGGAGAACGCGCTCGTCGACCATGACCGGCTCCTCACGCCCGGCGCATCCGGGCTCTGCGCGGAGCCTACGCGCGCCTGCCGACACCCGGGTCATCCTCTCGGCGGATGCGATCCAGCCCCGCGATGGACGCGCGCGGGGCGCGGGATTCCTAGCGTCGGAGTATGTCCCGCGCCCTGCCCACCGGTCCCGTCCCCCTCCGTCGCGAGCTGCCGCCGTGGGCGGCCGGGCTCCTGACGATCGGGTCGACGGCCCTCGCTCTGTTCGCCGGCCTGCTCGTCGCTGTGGCGGCGCTCGGAGCGGCCGCCGTGATGGCCGCACGGGCGCTCATCGACCTGGTGTGATCGTCGGACGGCCCCACTCGCTAGATTGAACGCGTGCAGCAGGTTGCAGACCCGAACGTGACCGGCCTCGACGATGAGGCTGTCGCGCGCCGCGTGGCGGACGGACAGACGAACGATTTCACGCCCGACCCGAGCCGCAGCGCGTGGCACATCGTGCGCGCGAACGTGTTCACGAGGTTCAACGCGATCGTCTTCGCGTGCTTCTTCGTGCTCTTCCTCGTCGGCCGCTGGCAGGATGCGCTGTTCGGCTTCGCGGCCTTCGGCAACGCGATCATCGGGTGCGTGCAGGAGTTCCGCGCGAAGGCGGCCCTGGACCGCCTCGCGCTGCTGAATGCGCCCCGAGCCGTGGTGCGTCGCAACGGCTCGGAGGTGGAGATCGCGCCGGCCGAGGTGGTGCGGGACGACCTCCTCGTGCTCCGCGCCGGCGAGCAGGTCGCCGCCGACGCGGAGGTGGTCTCGGGGCGCGGCCTGCAGATCGACGAATCGATGCTCACCGGCGAGTCGGACCCGGTGGACAAGACGCCGGGGACCGAGGCGCTGTCGGGCTCGGTCGTGGTCGGCGGGGCGGGCCTGGCGCGCGTGACCCGCGTGGGCGCCGATTCGTATGCCAACCGCTTCGCCGGGGAGGCACGACGCTTCTCGCTCGTGGCGAGCGAGCTGCGCACGTCGATCAACCGGTTGCTGACCTGGGTGGGCTGGGGCATCGGCCCGATCGGCCTGCTGGTGTTCAACGCGCAGGTGCAGGTCGCCGGCGGTTACGCGACGGTGTTCACGAGCGACGCCTGGGTGCAGGCCGTCGTCAACACCATCGCCGCCCTGACCGCCATGATCCCGCTGGGGCTCGTCCTCATGACGAGCATCGCCTTCGCCGTGGGAGCGGTGAAGCTCTCACGGCGGCAAGTGCTCGTGAACGAGCTGCCCGCCGTGGAGGGTCTGGCGCGGGTCGATGTGGTGTGCCTCGACAAGACCGGCACCCTCACCGTCGGCGAGATCGCCTTCGACGAGGCGCACCCCCTCGAGCCCACCTCCGGCTGGGAGGAGGCGCTGGCCTGGTACGCGGCCTCTCCGGATGCCAACGCCACCGCTCGCGCCATGCGGGAGCGCTTCGTCACCGCCCCCGAGGAGGCGGCCGGCTACATCCCGTTCTCGTCCGCCCGCAAGTGGAGCGCGGTCACTCTCGCCACCGGCACCTGGGTGCTGGGCGCGCCGGAGATGGTCTTCGCCGAGGCGGAGCTCGCCGGCACGGAGCTCGGCACCGCGGTGGGGCGCCTGGCGGAGACCGGCCGCCGCACCCTCGTGCTCGCCCGCAGCGCGCAGCCCCTCTCCGACGCCGATGTCGACGCTGAGCGCCTGCCGGCGGGCCTCGCGCCGGTGACGGTCCTGACCTTCCGCGAGCAGGTGCGCCCGGATGCGGCGCAGACGCTGGAGTACTTCCGTCGCCAGGACGTCGGCGTGCGCGTGATCTCCGGCGACAACCCGCGCACGGTGGCGGCGATCGCGCGCGAGGTCGGCCTCGACGTGACGGCGGGCTTCGACGCGCGTGAACTCCCCGAGGACGACGCCGCCCTCGCCGAGGTGCTCGAGCACACGACGGTGTTCGGCCGGGTGACCCCGGAGCAGAAGGAGCGGATGGTCCGCGCTCTGCAGAGCAACGGGCACACCGTGGCCATGACCGGCGACGGTGTGAACGACGCCCTGGCGATCAAGGCCGCTGACATCGGGATCGCGATGAACAGCGGATCGGCCGCGACCAAGGCCGTGGCCCGTCTGGTGCTGCTGGACGGCCGCTTCTCGCACCTGCCGGATGTCGTCGCCGAGGGCCGTCAGGCGATCGCGAACATCGAGCGCGTCTCGATGCTGTTCCTCACCAAGACCGTGTACGCGACGGCGCTCGCGATCCTCTTCGGGGCGCTCGTGCTCGAGTTCCCGTTCCTGCCGCGGCAGCTGTCCATCACCGACGGGCTGACGATCGGCATCCCTGCGTTCTTCCTCGCGCTCCTTCCCAACGCGCAGCGCTACATCCCGGGATTCCTCCGCCGCTCGCTGTCGTTCGCGATCCCCGCCGGCCTCATCATCGCGCTCGGGCTGACCTGGTATGACTTCGTCGCCAAGGAGGCCGGCGCGACCGACGAGCAGCTGCGCACCGGCGCCACCGTCATCCTCGCCGTCGTGGGCATCTGGGTGCTCTCGGTGCTCGCGCGACCGCTGAACCGCTTCAAGGTGCTGGTGGTGGGGGCGATGTTCGTCGGGCTCGTGGGCGTGTTCACGATCCCGCTGGCCACGCAGTTCTTCGCCCTCGTCGACCCCGGTCCCCGGGTGGCGACGGCGATCGCCGGCATCGGTCTGGTCATGATCGGCGGCATCGAGGTGGTGCGCATCGTGCGCGGGCGCCTGGTCGGCGACCTCACCGCGCCGGGGCTCGCCCCGCCCCGCCCCCGCGGCGCCGGGCGCGTGCTGACCGTCGTGGTCGCCACGCTGATCTACGCCAACGGCCTGCTCCTCGCCGGGCTCGGCATCCTCGTCCTGCTCGATCGCTACGACGCCGACGGCGACGACGTGCTCGCCACCTCGCTGCTGGGCGCGGCGATCGCCCTCATCGGGCTGCTCCTGCTCGCCATCGCCTCCGGCCTCCTGCGCGGCAGCGGCCTGTCGCGCCTGCTCGCGACGCTGTTCCTCGCCGGCGCGGTGGTGCTCACCGCCCTGCTGGCCGTCGGCTTCGACGACTTCGACCTCGGCGCCGGACTCTCCCTCGCCGTGGCGATCGCCCTCGGGGTGGTGCTGTGGACGCCGCCGGCCTCGCGCTCCTTCGGACGTGTGCGCGGCTCGGCGCCGCCGGCTCAATCCCAGGCCAGGTAGTCCTCGATCTGCATCCCGAGCTCGCCGGCGTGGGTGAGCACGAACAGGTGCCCGCCGCCGTCGATGCGCGCGGCGCTGGCACGCTCGGGCGCCGTCGCCTGCAGCGCGTCGCCGTTGCCGACCGGGGTGACGCGGTCCTCGGTGCCCTGCAGGACGAGGATCGGCAGGCTGTCGGCGAGGGTCGTCCACTCCGCCTCAGGGGTCGCCTCGAGCGCGGCCGCCTGCATCCGCGCCGCCGCCGCGTCCCGGGAGCGCGAGAAGGCGTTCCACACGAGCTCGGCGCCCAGACGCTCGCCGGCGAGCACCCGCATGGCGGCCAGCTGCTCGGGCTCATCGGCATCCGAGAAGGCCGTCTCCAGCGCCGCGCTCGCCTCGGCGGCAAGGGGCTCCGTGCTCTGCACGCCGAGGAGGAGCAGCCCCTCGACGCGGTCATGATGATCCAGAGCGACGGTGCGGGCCAGAGCGCCGCCGAACGCGTGGCCGGCAAGGTACGCCGAGCGCAGCCCGAGGTGATCGAGCACGTCGACGACGTCCTGCGCGAGGTCGTGGAGGGTCAGGACGGCATCGGTGGCCGCTCTCGGCCCGATGCGCACGAGGTGGAACCCCTCCTCCTCGAGCACGTGCGTGAGCGTCCCCAGGTAGCCGACGCCCATGCCCTGCGCGGGCAGGAGCACGATGGCGACGGGGCCCTCGCCCTCCTCGACGAAGGGGATGGCGCGGCCGTCGGGCTCGAAGATCTGCAGGGCACTCATGGTCCTATTCTCTCCGAGGCGGGCGCCGGGCGATGCCGCCGCCGCGTGGACCCGGCGGAGGCTACGGGCGGAGCAGCCCGTCGAGCAGGATCTGCATCATGCGGGTGCCGGTCTCCGCGCCGGCGAGCCTGCTCAGGGCGGGGATGAGGTCTTCCGCCGAGACATCGCCCCGGAGGGTGCCGTCGGCGGCTCCGGCGTCGAGGATCCGCTGCACGGGCGGAGCGAGGACCCCCAGGAAGTAGCCCGGCAGCGACTCGTAGGCGGGGTCGCCCGAGTGCAGGGCCGCGGAGAATCCGCGCTTGGTGGCCACGAACCCCGCGAACACCCCGGCCCACCGCCGCAGGGCCTCGGCGGGCGGATGCTCCGCCCCCAGGCGTTCGGCCGCCGCCGCGGCGGCGTCGACCTCGCGGCGGAACACCGCGATGATCAGGTCGGAACGCTGCGGATAACCGCGATAGATCGTTCCGACCCCCACCCCCGCCCGCGCCGCGATCTCCCTCATCGGCGCATCCACGCCCGCCTCGGCGAAGACGGCCTTGGCCGCTTCGAGCACGGCTTCGGCGTTGCGCACGGCGTCGGCGCGCCGCCGGGGCGCGACGAGGGGTTGCTCGGTCATCGACACTCTTTCGTGACAAACGGAACACTGTTCCGTATAGTTGCGGAAGGACGTTCCGCTTAGAGAGCCTACCGCGTCCCCGCCGCTCGACCTCAGGAGAATCCATGCAGTACCGCACACTCGGACGCACCGGCATCCGCGTCTCCCCGTTCGCCCTCGGGGCGATGATGTTCAGCACGTTCGGCAACAGCGACCAGGACGACGTGGACCGGCTCGTCGGTCGCGCCCTGGACGCCGGCGTCAACTTCATCGACACCGCCGACGCGTACACCGGGTCGGAGGAGATGGTCGGACGCGCTCTCCGCGGCCGCCGCGACGAGGTGGTGCTCGCGTCGAAGTTCGGTCGCCCCCTCGGGGAGGACCCCCACACCGGCGGCGGCTCCCGTCGCTGGATCATGACCGCGGTGGAGGATTCGCTCCGTCGCCTGCAGACCGACCACCTCGACGTCTACCAGCTGCATCGCCCCGACCCGCAGACCGATGTCGAGGAGACCCTGTCCGCCCTCACCGACCTCGTCCGCAGCGGCAAGGTCCGCGCCATCGGCACCTCCGACATGCCGGCCTCGGACATCGTCGAGGCGCAGGGGGTGGCCGAGCGCCGCGGTCTTGAGCGCTTCCGCGTCGAACAGCCGCACTACTCGCTGCTGGACCGCGGGATCGAGCGCGAGGTCCTTCCCGTCGCGCAGCGCTATGGCATGGGAACGGTGATCTGGAGTCCGCTGGCCAGCGGCATGCTCACCGGGCGGGTCCGTCGTGGGCAGCCGAGCGACCTCCGCCGCACGCAGATGTTCGCCGCGCTCCGCGACGAGCGGCGCATCGACGCCGTCGAGGAGTTCGTGGGGGTCGCGGAGCAGGCCGGCCTCTCGCTCACCCACCTCGCCCTCGCCTTCGTCATCGCCCACCCCGGCGTGACGGCCGCGCTCATCGGTCCGCGCACCGGGGAGCAGCTCGACGACCTCCTCGCCGCCGCGGACGTCCGGCTGTCGGATAACATCCTCGACGCCATCGACGCCATCGTTCCGCCGGGAGCCGGCGTCGGGCGCATGGACCAGGAGTACAACACGCCCCCCCTCCTCGACGCGGCCCTGCGCCGCCGTCCCCTCGCGCAGCGCTCCGCCGCCTGAGGGGCACGCGGCGGGCCTTGCGCGCGACCACCGTCGGCTGACACCCTCGGGGCGGCGGGCCGCTCGGTCCGCCGCCCCTCCCCCACGGAGCCGCGCATGAAACTTCTCCTCACCTCGGGCGGCGTCACCAACGACCGCATCCGCGACGCCCTGCGCGCCCTCCTCGGCAAGCCCATCGAGGAGGCGGTCGCCTTATGCATCCCCACGGCGCAATGGGGGCACCCGATGTGCGGACCGGTGTCGGTACGCGGATTCGTCGCCGGGGCACCGCCGTGGGGCGGGATGACCTCGCTCCCCTGGGGGTCGGTCGGCGTGCTGGAGCTGACGGCCTTGCCCAGCATCGGCCGCGAGCGATGGGAGCCGTGGGTCCGGGAGGCGGACGCCGTGCTCGTCGACGGCGGGGACGCGACCTATCTCGCCCACTGGCTGCGGGAGTCGGGCATGGCCGATCTCCTGCCGGAGTTGAGCGCCACCACCTGGGTCGGCGTGAGTGCCGGCAGCATGGCGCTCACACCCCGCATCGGCGAATGCTTCGTGGAATGGCCCGCGGCGCCGGATGACCGCGGGCTCAGGCTGGTCGATTTCTCGATCTTCCCGCACCTCGATGTCTTCCCGAGCAACACGATGGCCGCCGCCGAGCGCTGGGCCGAGCGCATCGGCGGACCGGCCTACGTGCTCGACGACGACAGCGCGATCGTGGTCGCGGGCGGCGCCGTCGAGGTCGTGTCGGAGGGCCGCTGGGCGGCGCTGAACGACCCGGCCGCCCCGCCGGCTCCCTAGGCTGGCAGCGTGATCGAATCGCGGCCCGATCCCCGCGTCTGCCCCACGTGCGGCGATCCGCTCCGCTTCGAGATCCTCGATGAGGAGCGCTTCCTCGTCGCGTGGTCGTGCCTGTCGTGCGGCCTGGTCCGCACGACGGAACCGATCTGAGACACGGCGGACGTCATGCCCGTTCGACCGGCAGCCAGAGGTCGCACGTCGCAATGCCGAAATCGGGCGTGCGCTCGATCACGGCCACCATCGACGGACCGGGGCGCAGACGCCACGGCTGCGAGGGGAACCACTCGGTGGCGGTGGCGGCCCACACCTCCTGCAGCGCGTCGGGATGCGGCCCCGCGCTGCGGAACACCGCCCACGCGCCCGGCTCCACGTCGATGACGTCGAGATCGTCGGGCACGGGGCTCTCGAGCGCGACGGCGACCCCGTGAAGGTAGGTGAGCACGCTCCCCTCGCGCGCATCCTGATCCACCTCGGCGCTCACCTGCAGCAGACCGGCGGGATCGCTGCTGCTGAGCGCCTTGAGTCGTTCGTGCTCACTGGCCGGCAACGCCGCGATGTGCGCCTGGATCTGGGGGTTGGCGCCGCGGTGCTGCAGGGGCACGCGCGCGGCGTAGCCGACGAGGCGGAAGGCGGGGCGTTCGAGGATGCGGCTGTCCATGGGGGTCGTCCCTTCGACGGTCAGGCGGAACCTGAGATGCGGTTGGCTGCGAAGGGGCCCGCCGTGGCGCCGGACATCGCCCGGCGTCACGCCGTGCACCGCACGGAAGGCGCGCCCGAAGGCCTCGGCAGACCCGTACCCGTACCGCGTCGCCACCTCGAGCAGATCCACGTCGGCGAGGAGGTCACCTGCTGCCACCGCCATGCGCCGCCTTCGGATGTACTCCGACAGCGGCATGCCCGCGAGCGCCGCGAACATGCGTCGCAGGTGATACTCGGTCGTGCCCGCGGTGCGTGCGAGCGCCGCGACGTCCAGGTCGTCATGCAGACGCACCTCGATCTCGTCGACGAGTCGGTTGAGGATGTCGATCACGCGGCGTCCCTTCTCCCGCACGCCCCGGTCGGCGCGAGCAGGCGACGATCAGTCTGGCCGTGCGCTCCGCGCCCGCGCCCGACTTCTCGTGCCGGATGCGATCAGGCGGAGCTCAGCGGTGGTGACGGATGCCGAAGAGGAAGTAGGCGGCAGGACCGACCCAGTTCACCAGGATCGCCGGCACCCACGCGAGCTTCGGACCCCGCACCTCGTCCTCGTCGCGCAGCGCGAGGTCGCGGAACGCCAGGACCGCGAAGGCCAGCTGCAGCACGGCGAGGACGCCGACGCCGACCTTGCCGCGCGCGGACAGGGGGGTGCGGGTGGCAGTCATGCGGATCTCCTCGCCTCGCCCGGTGGGTCTGCCTTCACGGTAGCCCTCCCGGGACCCGCGCGCCGCCTCAGCTCGACGCACCCCACACCGCACGCCCCTGTGTGGCGTCCTCGAGCGCCGCGATGAGAGCCTCGGCCCGGTCCTCGGACAGCAGCAGGGTGAGTTCCACCGCTTCGGCATGCCCGACGTGCTCGAGCGTCGCGCCGGCCGCGTCGAGTACCCGTCGCACGATGCCCTCGACGGCGTACGGCACCGTGACGCGCAGCATCCGGTGCCGGACCAGCGGGACCCGCTCCGCGCCGAGGAGAGCCTGCTCGACGGTGTCGGTGTAGGCACGCACGAGCCCGCCGGCGCCGAGCTTCACGCCGCCGAAGTAGCGCACCGCCGTCGCCAGCACCCCCTCCAGGTCATGGTGCCGCAGCACGTCGAGCATCGGCCTTCCGGCGGCGCCGCCCGGCTCGCCGTCGTCATTCGCCGCGGAGTGCCCGCCCGCCATCAGCGCCCAGCACACGTGCGAGGCATCCGGATGCTGCGCACGCAGAGCCGCGACCCGGGTCACGGCCTCCTCCCGGCCGGAGATCGGCTCGACGCAGCCGAGGAACCGGCTCTTCTTGATGACCAGTTCGCTCGTGACGGGGGTGGTGAGGGTGTACGGCATGACGATGCGGGGCGAGGGTCGCCCGGCACCAGCCAACCACGCCACACCCCCGTCGAGGTCAGGCGTCCCTCGCCCTCAGACGCCGGGACGGATCGTGAGATCGGGGATCTGTGCGTCGCGCGGCAGATCGAGCACGGTCAGGATGCTCGTCACGACCGAGTCGGCGGCGATGAACGCGGCCGGATCGTAGGGCTTGCCCTCCTGCTCGCGCACGCGCTGCTGCATCGCGGTGGCCGTCCGCCCGGGGTACACCGTCGAGACGCGCACGCCGTGCTCGGCCTCCTCGGCGCGCAGGGCCTCGGCGAGCGCCTTCAGGCCGTGCTTGGACGCCGCATACGCCGACCAGTCCGGGGCCGCGCGCAGGCCTGAGCCGGAGTTGACGAAGAGCACCTGACCGCGCGTCGCGCGCACGGCCGGCAGCAGGATGCGGGTGAGCTCTGCCGGAGCGACGAGGTTGACGTCGAGCTGCCACTGCCAGGACGACACCGCGAGGTCGGCGACGGGCGCGAGGTCGAGGACCCCCGCGGCGTGGACGATCGCGTCGACCTCGGTGGGGAGCTCCTGCTCCTCGAGGGCACCGGCCAGGCGAGCGGGCGCCGCGAGGTCGGCGACCACGGTGCGGGCACCGGGGAACCGCATGCGGAGGTCATCGGCGCGCTCGGCGCTGCGGGCGAGCAGTACGAGGGACTCGCCGCGGCCGTGCAGACGCGCGGCGAGCGCGGCGCCGATGCCCGAACCGGCCCCGGTCAGGAAGAAGACAGCCATCCCGCCATCGTGTCACGGCTCGCGGGAAGGCGACGCCGGCACGGCGACGGCGCTTCGCGCGGCGGCGCGAGGGTGTGTACGGTCGAGAGGTGCAGCGGCGGTCGCCGCATCCGCCCCTCCCGCCTCGGCTCGAAAGGCCCTGCTCCGCCGTGTACTCGCTCCTCCTCGGCATCATCTACGTCGCCTTCGTGAGCCTGGGACTCCCCGACTCGCTCATCGGCGCGGGCTGGCCGGTCATGCACCGCGACCTGGGCGTGCCGGTCGCCTTCGCCGGCATCCTCACGATGATCATCGCCGGCGGCACCATCCTGTCGAGCCTGGCCTCCGAGCGCGTCACCCGCCGCTTCGGCGCGGGGCCGGTGACCGCGGTGAGCGTGGGGATGACGGCGGCGGCGCTCGTGGGGTTCTCGGTGTCGGACCAGTTCTGGATGCTGTGCCTGTGGGCGATCCCCTACGGCCTCGGCGCCGGCGCGGTGGATGCCGCACTGAACAACTACGTCGCCCTGCACTTCGCCGCGCGCCACATGAACTGGCTGCACGCATGCTGGGGGCTGGGCGCCTCGGTCAGCCCGTTCATCATGAGCTTCGCCCTCACCGCCGACCTCGGGTGGTCCAGCGCCTACCTCATCGTCGGGGCGACACAGTCGGTCCTGACGCTGCTGCTCCTGCTCAGCCTGCCGCTGTGGCGCCGCGTGGATGCGATGCGCCCGCCCGGTGCATCCGGCGACGTCGCCCCCGTGGCGGAGCCCGCCGGGCCGGGCGCGACCCACGTGGCGGAGCCCGCCGGGCCGGGCGCGACCCACGTGCCGCTGACGCGCGCGCTGCGCATCCCCGGCGTCCCCTCGATCCTCGCGGCCTTCTTCGCGTACTGCGCCGTGGAGACGACCGCGATGGTGTGGGCGTCGTCGTGGCTGGTGGCCGAGCGCGACGTCACCCCCGCCACAGCCGCTGCGTTCGCCGCGCTGTTCCTGCTCGGCATCACCGCCGGGCGCTTCCTCGCCGGGGTGGTCGCCGATCGTATCGGCGACCGTCTCCTCATCCGCGGCGGATTCGCCACCGTCGGCATCGCCGCGATCATGCTGGCGCTGCCCCTGGACACCGACGTCGTCGCGCTCGCGGGCCTCGTCCTCGCCGGGCTCGGCTGCGCTCCGATCTACCCCGCCATCATCCACTCGACGCCCGTGAACTTCGGACGGCGCAATTCGCAGGCGATCATCGGCATCCAGATGGCCGCCGCGTACACCGGGTCGACCTTCGCACCGCCGCTGTTCGGCGTGCTGTCCGCCGGCGTCGGGATGGGGATCTTCCCGCTCTTCCTCGGAGTGCTCGTCGTCCTGGGGCTGGTGATGTCCGAGCGCCTCAACCGTCTCGTCGCCGGACGCGACCGAGCCGCCGACTAGCGCCTCCCGCGCTCAGCGCGCCGCGGCCCGGAGATTGCGGACGAGCTCCGCCCGGCTCTGGCCGTCCACGGACGCCGCCCACGCCGGGGTGCCCGGGCCCACGCGCCATCCCTCGCGGAGGGGACCGAGGTCCACGGCGTGGAAACCGAGCTGGTCCTGCACCCGCACGACGGCGGCCGCCGCATCCGGACCTGTCTCGAGCTGATCAAGCCTCTCCGCGATGATTCACGTGATCCTCACGTGGAAGTGCTGCCGGTGGCGCGGACCACCGCCGACCGGATAGCCCGACGCATCCGGTGCCGTCACGTCCCGGACGCTCGCGCTCAGTTGTTGAAGCGGAACTCCACGACGTATCGTTCGACATCTGCGGCGATCTGTTCCCCACTCCTGCCCGACACATCGATCGCCCCGTGGACATCAACCCACGGCGCGACCTCCCGCCCGGCCACCTCGGTCCAGGTCGGCTCAGTGACATGCGTGAAGCCTCGATCACGTTCACGGAGTCGCGACGCATGGCCGATGGTGTCGCTCATTGTCAATACGACCGAGCACAGTTCCGCGTCCGCTGAGTCGGCTGCTCGACGCCAGGTGTCACGCGCTGGCTCGCTGTCATTGACAGCATCCACCACGACAGTCCGACCAGTGCGCAGATTCAGTTCGGCCATCGCGCGAACCGCTTCGTAGGCGGCGACACCTGTTTCCCACCCTTGCGGGAACCCCGCCCCGAGCAGGGCATCCTCGACCGGGTCGATGGACAGACGCGTCGCGCCGAGACGAGCACCGACGAGGTCAGCGACGGTCGTCTTGCCCACGCCGGGCAGCCCCGAGATCACGATGAGCATCAGATGCCTAACTGTGACGGAACTCCACGACGTCGCCGTCCTGCATGACGTAGTCCTTGCCCTCCAGGCGCGCCTTGCCCTTGGCACGGGCCTCGGCCACCGAGCCGAGGGCGATCAGGTCGTCGAAGGAGATGACCTCGGCCTTAATGAAGCCCTTCTCGAAGTCGGTGTGGATGACACCGGCCGCCTGCGGGGCCTTCCAGCCCTTGCCGATCGTCCACGCGCGGGCCTCCTTCGGCCCGGCCGTGAGGTAGGTCTGCAAGCCGAGGGTGTCGAAGCCGATACGGGCGAGCTGGTCCAGGCCGGATTCCTCCTGACCCGTGGAGGCGAGCAGCTCGGCGGCGTCCTCCGGGTCGAGGTCGATCAGCTCCGACTCGATCTTGGCGTCGAGGAACACCGCCTGGGCGGGCGCCACGAGAGCGGCGAGCTCGGCCGTGCGCGCCGCATCCGTCAGCACCGCCTCGTCGACGTTGAAGACGAAGATGAAGGGCTTCGCGGTGAGGAGGCCCAGCTCGCGGATGGGGGCGAGGTCGATGCTCGTGGCGGAGAGGAGCTCCCCGCGCTGGAGCGCGTCCTGGGCGGCCTGGGCGGTCTCGAGCACCGCCGGGTCGAGCTTCAGCTGGGGACCGCCTGGATCCGTTGTCGCATCCGAGGTCCTGGCGGTGTCCTCGGCGGAATGAAAGGTCGAGGCGGATCCGCTGGTCGCATTCTCCCTTACCGACATCACCGCCGCTGCGATCAGG
>CAZBZR010000024.1:261-9538 GCA_964496445.1 uncultured Microbacterium sp. | reverse complement strand
CGGCCTGGGCGGTCTCGGGCACCGCCGGGTCGAGCTTCTTGCCGCGCACCTCCTTCTCGTAGCGGGCGATCGCCTTCTCGAGGGTCTGGAGGTCGGCCAGCTGCAGCTCGGCGTTGATCGTCTCCATGTCGCCGGCCGGATTGCCCTGGCCCTCGACGTGCACGACGTCGTCGTCGGCGAACCCGCGCACGACCTGGGCGATCGCGTCGGCCTCGCGGATGTTCGCGAGGAACTGGTTGCCCAGCCCCTCCCCCTCGCTGGCGCCGCGGACGATGCCCGCGATGTCGACGAACGAGACCGAGGCGGGCACGATGCGCTCCGAGCCGAAGACGTCGGCGAGCTGCTGCAGCCGCGGGTCGGGGAGGTTCACCACGCCCACGTTCGGCTCGATCGTCGCGAACGGGTAGTTCGCCGCGAGCACGGAGTTCTTGGTCAGCGCGTTGAAGAGGGTCGACTTGCCGACATTCGGGAGCCCGACGATTCCGATGGTAAGAGCCACGGGAGTCCAGTCTACGCGGGCGCCCTCCCACCGCCCGCGCCGCCCGAACTCCTCAAACCCGAGCGAGACCGGCGCCTACGGCGCCCGTCCCCCGGTCTCCGGCCCCGGCTGTGAGGAGTTCGGGCGGCGCGCCAGGCGCCGGCCGCGGGCGGGCGGCGCGCCGGGCGCCGCACGCGAGCAGGGCGGGTGAGGGGCGGATGTTGCGGAACCCGTGCGTGACGCACGCCAGCTATACCCACGCCGCGCGACCCGAACTCCTCACACCCGAGCGAGACCGGGGCCTACGGCGCCGTCCCCGGCCTCCGGCCCCCGGCTGTGAGGAGTTCGGGCGGCGGCGCGGCGCGGCGCGGCGGGCGGCGGCGCGGCGCGGCGGGCGGCGGCGACGCGGCCGGACGCGGAAGGGCGGGTCAGGGGCGGATGCTGCGGAACCCGTGCGTGACGTACGGCAGCTCCACCGCGGCGTCGCCGACGGCGCCGATGTCGTCGCAGAGGGCGGCGAGGGCGGACTCGACCCGAGCCCGCTCGGCCGGTGCCGCCGTGATGAGGTAGCTGCGCGAACGGGCCATCGCGAACAGCCCGTCGCGGGTCATCGGCCGCGTCCACTCCCACGTGCGGGTCTCCAGCCCCGCGAACGGCGCCGCCACGGCGGGCCCGTCGCCGGCGAGGAGCTCCTCGGCGTTGCTGCCGTGCATCACGGCGGTGAGGCGCCGCACCCATTCCACGCGGTCGTCCCGGATGTTCCACACCAGGCCCAGCACTCCCCCGGGTCGGAGCACCCGGCCCACCTCGGCGGATGCGGCGGGCACGTCGACCCAGTGCCAGGCCTGGCCGAACAGCACCGCGTCCACCGACGCATCCGGCAGCGGGAGGTCTTCGGCCCGGCCCACGAAGGTCGGCACGCCGACGACGTTGCCGCGGAGGTTCGCGAGCATGTCCGGATCGGGGTCGACCGCGACGACCTCGGCGCCGAGTTCCCTGACGGTCCGCGTGAGCTTGCCCGTGCCGGCGCCGACGTCGGCCACCCGCAGCACGCGGTCCGCACGTGGCGCGGATTCCAGCAGCCACGCCACCGTCGCGGCGGGATAGCCCGGCCGGCCCGCCTCGTACGTCCCCGCCGCCTGCCCGAACGAGGTCGCCATCTCGTCACGTTCGGTCATGCCTCGACCCTAGCCCGGGTCGAGTTCGGCCCCTCCCGGCGCGCCTCCGCGGCGGGCGCGGGGGCGGCGGCGACGCTGAAGGCGTGGCACTGGATTTCACCGCGATCGACTTCGAGACGGCGAACTCCAGCAACGCGTCGGCGTGTGCGGTGGGCCTGGCCCGCGTCCGCGACGGCCGCGTCGTCGCCACCGCGAGCTGGCTCATCCGCCCGCCGGCCGGGCACGATCACTTCGCCGAGATCAACGTCGGCATCCACGGAATCCGCGCCGCCGACGTGGCGACCGCCTCGGAGTGGAGCGCGCAGCTGGGCCGGCTGACGCAGTTCGCCGGGTCGGACGTGCTCGTCGCGCACAACGCCGGCTTCGACATGGCCGTACTCCGCCGCGCGTGCGAGGTCACCGGCGAGGACTGCCCGCCCTACCGCTACCTCTGCAGCCTCCAGGTGGCGCGCCGCACGTACGAGATCCCGTCCTACCGCCTGCCGCTCGCGGCGGCCGCCGCCGGTTACGGCGAGTTCGCCCACCACGACGCCCTCGCGGATGCGGTCGCCTGCGCGCACATCGTCATCGATGCCGCCCGGCGCACCGCCGCCGACGACGTCGACATCCTCGCCGCCCTCACCGGCGTCAAGGTGTCGCAGATCCCGGCCGCGGCTCCCGCGGTCGCCCCCGTCACCGCGCCGATCACCCCCGTCGCCGAGGGGATGCTGGCCGTCGCCTGAGGCGATGTCGGAGGCCGGCGGCATCCTGAACGGCATGGACGCACTGGCTCTCCCCCTCGTCGCGATCGCCTGCGTGCTGGTGGGCGTGCTCGCCGGCTTCGCGATCGGCATCGCCCGCGCCACGGCCCGAGGCGCACGCGCACACGCCGAGCTCACCGCCCGTCTCGCGGCGGCGGATGCGGCGCGCGCCGGCGTGCAGGCGCAGCTCGAGCACCAGCAGCTGCTCTACCGCGAACTGGCCGGCCAGACGCGCGCCGACCAGGCGGCGCGCGAGGAGCGCGAGCGTCGGGAGCAGACGGTGCTGCGCGCCCTGGCACCCGTGCAGGAGACCCTGACCACGATGCAGCGCAAGGTCGAAGACCTCGAACGCGACCGCGGCACGCAGTTCGCCACGCTCAGCGAACAGCTGCGGCGCGCGCACGAGGCCGACGAATCGCTGCGGGCGACCACCGAGTCGCTCGCCTCCGCGCTGCGCTCGGGCGCGACGCGCGGCGTGTGGGGGGAGACCCAGCTGCGCCGCGTCGTGGAGGCGGCGGGCCTCACGCGCTACGTCGACTTCGACACGCAGGCCACCATCGCCACCGACTCCGGCGGCACCGCGCGCCCCGACATGGTGGTCCGTCTGCCCGGGGGCAAGGCGCTCGCGGTCGACGCGAAGGTGCCCCTCGACGCGTACCTCGAAGCGAGCGCGATCCCCCTCACCGCGCAGGGCGCCGAGGGGGCGCGGCGCAAGTCGCTACTCGACAAGCACGCGCGCGCGGTGCGCGCCCACGTCGACGCGCTCGCGAAGAAGGCGTACTGGTCGGGGCTGCCCACGAGCCCGGAGTTCGTCATCTGCTTCATCCCGAGCGAGTCGCTGCTGGCCGCGGCGCTGGAGGAAGACCCCACGATCCTCGACTACGCCTTCGCCAAGCGCGTCGCGTTGGCCTCGCCCGTGAACCTCTGGGCGGTGCTGAAGACGGTGGCCTTCACATGGACGCAGCAGGATGTCTCGGAGGAGGCGAAGCGGCTGTTCGCCCTCGGCACCGAGCTCTACGAGCGGATCGGCACCGTCGCCGGTCACGCCGACGACCTGCGCCGCGCGCTCGAGCGCACCGTGGACAGCTACAACCGCTTCGCGGGCTCGCTCGAGACGCGCGTGCTCACCAGCGCCCGCCGATTCCCCGGCATCGACGACACCAAGCTCGACGCGCTCCCCTCACCCGCGGCCGTGGACCGGCCCCTCCGGCGCTGGAGCGCGCCCGAGCTGGTCGGCCGGGATGACCCGGAAGAGGATGCGACGACCGCGGCCCTCGCCGATGTGGGCGAGCTGCGCCTGCGCATCGACGAGGCGCGCGACTGACGCCCGCGCCGTTTCTCGGCGGGAGGGGCGGCCCGGCTCAGGCGCCGCCAGGGACGAAGCTCAGGAGCGCGACGACGGCCACCGACACGGTGACGAAGGCACCGATCATCCACCAGGAGCTGATCTGCGACCCCTCGGGGCGACGCTTGCGGAACAGCACGTCGGGACGACGGGCGGGGTCGACAGCATCGGCGATGACAGCCTGGGCGCCCGTCTTCGGCGCTGACGTGCTCGTCGGAGCGGACATGCGTCCCCCTCGGTGATCGGTGAAAGAACTGGCAGCATCCCCGTCGACACCGCTGACAATTTTGCCAGATCGATCCTGAGAAGACCCGTCACGACTCGATCACGATGCCCACGTCGACGCCGACGTCCTCAGCGTTCCACCCCGCCGCCGTCGCCCGCATCCCCTTGCGGAGCGGGCCGCCGATGCCGTATCCGCGGATGCCGCGACGCGCAGGAACCTCAGGCGATCAGAGCCACTTCGAGGTGAGGTGCTCCGACGACACGCGGCGCAGCGTCCCCGACGCGCCGCGCAGCACGACGCTCTCGGTGTAGACGTAGTCGCCGTCGCGGCGCACGCCCGCCACGAGCTGGCCGTCGGTGACGCCGGTCGCGACGAAGATCGTGTTCTTGCCCTTCACGAGGTCGTCCGCCTCGTAGACGTAGTCGTCGAACTTCAGCCCGGCATCCAGTCCGCGCTGCTTCTCGTCGTCCTTCTGGGGCCACAGGCGTCCCTGGATGTGCCCGCCGAGCGCCTTGATGGCGCACGCGGTGACGATGCCCTCGGGGCTGCCGCCGATGCCGATGCACATGTCGGTGCGCGCATTGTGGCGCGCGGCGTTGATGCCGCCGGCGACGTCGCCGTCGCTCATCAGCCGGGTGCCGGCGCCGGCGTCGCGGATCTCCTGGATGAGCTGCTCGTGGCGCGGCCGGTTCAGCACCGACACGACGATCTCGTCGACCGGCTTGCCCAGCGCCTTCGCGAGGAGACGGATGTTCTCGCCGACGGGGAGGCGGATGTCGACCACGCCCACGCCCGCCGGCCCGGTGACCAGCTTGTCCATATAGAACACGGTCGATGCGTCGAGCATCGTGCCGGCATCGGAGACCGCGATCACCGACAGCGCATTCTGGCGTCCGGCCGCCGTCAGCGACGTGCCGTCGATCGGGTCGACCGCGACGTCGCACTGCGGCCCGCGGCCGTTGCCGACCTTCTCGCCGTTGAAGAGCATGGGCGCCTCGTCCTTCTCGCCCTCGCCGATGACGATCGTGCCGTCGAAGTTCACGGTGGCGAAGAACGCCCGCATCGCATCGACGGCCGCACCGTCCGCGGCCTCCTTGTTCCCCCGCCCGATGAAGGGCACCGCACGGATGGCGGCGGCCTCGGTGGCACGCACCAGCTCCAGCGCGAGGTTGCGGTCGGGGTGGAGGGGACTCATATCCGCGGTCAGGCTCACCATGCGGTCAGCCTAGCCAGGGGCGCGAAAAATCCGGTCCGGGTTGACCCGCGGCGAGGCGAAGGAAACGGGATTCTTTCATCCCTGCAAGAACCGCTCCCTCCCTCATCCCGCTCCCCCTCTCTCGGGAGGCCGAACGCCTTCGCTAGGCTGACCGGGAACCCACCCACGACCGAGGAGCATCGACATGCCCGTCGCCACCCCCGACCAGTACGCCGAGATGCTGGACCGCGCCAAGGCAGGCGGCTTCGCCTACCCGGCCATCAACGTATCCAGCTCGCAGACCATCAACGCGGTCCTGCAGGGGCTCACCGAGGCCGGATCCGACGGCATCATCCAGGTCACCACCGGTGGCGCCGACTACTTCGCCGGGCAGAGCGTGAAGGCTCGCGCCTCGGGCGCGCTCGCCTTCGCGCGCTTCGCGACCGAGGTCGCCAAGAACTACCCGATCACGGTCGCCCTGCACACCGACCACTGCCCGAAGGACGCCCTCCCCGGCTTCGTGATGCCCCTCATCGAGGCCTCCGAGGAGGAGGTGCGCGCCGGCCGCAACCCCATCTTCCAGTCCCACATGTGGGACGGCTCCGCGGTGCCGCTGGACGAGAACATCCAGATCGCCCAGGACCTCCTCCCCCGCCTGAAGAACATCAACGCGATCCTCGAGATCGAGGTCGGCGTCGTCGGCGGCGAAGAGGACGGCGTCCAGCACGAGGGCTCGAACGAGGCCCTGTACACCACGGTCGGCGACGTGACCAAGGCCGTGGAGGTCCTCGGCCTCGGCGAGAACGGCCGCTACATCGCCGCTCTCACCTTCGGGAACGTGCACGGCGTCTACAAGCCCGGCAACGTCAAGCTCCGCCCCGAGCTGCTGGGTGAGATCCAGGCCGGCATCGCCGAGCGCTTCGGGCACGGCCCCGCGCCCCTCGACCTCGTCTTCCACGGCGGCAGCGGCTCGACCGATGCGGAGATCGCCGAGGCCGTCGCCAACGGCGTGGTGAAGATGAACATCGACACCGACACGCAGTACGCCTTCACGCGGTCGATCGCCGGCTACATGTTCGGCAACTACGACGGCGTGCTGAAGGTCGACGGCGAGGTCGGCAACAAGAAGCTCTACGACCCGCGCGCATGGGGCAAGGTCGCCGAGTCGGCGATGGCCGCCCGTGTCGTCGAGGCGACGCAGCAGCTCGGCTCGCACGGCAAGTCCCTCGGCGCCTGACGCGCACCGACGCACCCACCCCTCCGCTCACCCGCACCGAATCGTCGCTGCCCGGGCTCCCGGGCAGCGATTCGGTGCGGGTGAGCGCGTATTTCCCGACGCGCGAGACGGGAGGGGGCGCGGGGGGTCAGGGGGTGCGGTAGACCTCGAGCACGGTGGGGGCGCCCGCCGGCGCGGGGCGCACCTCGATCGGGTCGCCGGCGCGGATGCTGCCGGCCCGCCGTACGCGCAGGTACGGGCCGAGGCGCCCCTCCTCGCCGAACCGCCGCACCCAGCCGCGCTCGGCCGAACCGCCCACCCAGCGGGCGAAGGTCGCGCACGGCGTGCGGGGCATCGTGACCTCGAGTTCGACGACGTCGCCGATGCGCCAGACCTCCCCGATGCGGGCGGCGTTGACGTCGAGGCCCTCCACGCGGAGGTTCTCCCCGAACCAGCCGGGCGCGAGGTCCCGCCCGAGCTCGCCCTCCCAGAACGCGGCGTCCTCCTGCGCATAGGCGTACACGGCCTTGTCGAGTCCGCCGTGGTGCTTGCGACTGGCCTGCACGTCGCCGCGCAGGCCGAACCGGCCCACGCGGACGGCGCCGCCGACCGGCCGCTTGTCGATCGCCGTCACTCCCACCGAGCCGGCGTCGCGCCGGAGCTGGTGGACGATGCAGGCGGCGAGGAGGCGGGGCATCCCGCGATGCTACCGGGCGCCGGCTCCTGCGGCGTCGTACCGCAGGAGCACCTGCGTGCCGTCCAGGCTGCGGATCTCCACCGACCCGATCGCCGCGACGGCGAGGTCCGTCGCGGCGCTGAGCTCGGTCGTCGTCCCCGGCCCGGCGCGCCACGTCGAGAGGGTCGTGGCGTTGCCGTCGGTGTCGACGACGGCCAGCGCATACGGCCAGCCGCCCTCGGGTACGTCATCGGCCCCGCCGCGGTATCGGCACACCAGATCGATCCGCGTCCCCCACGCGGCATCCGTGAGACGCACCTCCGCCTCCAGCGGCGCCCCGGCGACGTCGGCGAGGGCGTGCACGCTCCCCGGCGGGGTCGACAGCGCCACGCCCACCGGCACGGCGACCGCACCCACCACGAGCGCACCGGCCGCCGCGAGCATCCAGACCCTCGCGCGCCGGCTCCGATGCCGGCGGGCCCCGGCGATCACCGCGTCACGGAGCCCGGCGGCGGGCTGGGCCGGCGGGTCGGCGACCTCATCCAGCGCGCGGGCCCGCTCGGCCGAGACGCGCGAGAGCAACCCCGCGGTCGGCCCGAGCTCGGCGACGGCGTCGCGGCACGATGCGCACTGCGCCAGATGCTCCTCGAACGTGCGGCGGTCCGCGGGCGACAGCGCCCCCAGGACGTACGCCGCATCCCACTCTGCGACACGATCGTGCTCGCCGCTCATCGCGTCACCCCTCTCTCCTGCAGCGCGAGCCGGAGCCCCCGCAGCCCGTAGTGCAGCCGCGACTTCACGGTGCCCTCGGGAATGCCGAGCTCCTGCGCCGCCTGTGCCGTGGAGCGCCCGCCGTAGTAGGCCGCCACGATCACCGCGCGGTGCTCGCGGCTCAGCGTCGACAGTGCATCCTCGATCAGGAGGGCGTCCAGCAGCGCGTCGGTGTCGTCGTCGCGGGCGCTCTCGGGCAGCTCGGCGACGGGCGCCTCATGGCGCTTGCGCGCCGAGCGGGCTTCGTCGATGACGAGGTGGCGGGCGACGGTCATCAGCCACGCGCGCGCCGCCTCGGGCTCGGCGAGGATGCGGGGGCTCCGCCACGCGCGCAGCAGGGTCTCCTGCACGATGTCATCGGCCCCGGCCTGATCCGCCGGTGAGGCTCACGACATAGCGCCACACCGGCGCGGCATGCGCGTCGTAGAGGGCTCCCAGCCGGGCCTCGTCGCCACCGCGCATGTCTCCTCCCGCTCAGGACACGACGCCGGCGCCCGAACGGTTCAGCTCCGCGGCGACAGGGCGCGGACGACCTCGAGGAAGGCGGGGTCCGTCACCAGCGGGATGGTGAGGCACAGCGCCACGACCGTGGTGGTCACGACCGCCCCCACGAGCGGGATCCAGAACGCGATGCCGCCGCGCCGGAGGCGCCACCAGGCCCCCGCGGCCGTCGCGACCCATCCGGCCACGTACACCACGGCGGCGACCGGGCCCCACACCTGCGCCGCGGCGGAGTCGGTCACCTGCGCGTCCACGCCGAGGAGAGCCAGGTAGTCGCGGGTGAACGCGGCGACGTCGAACAGCCGCGGCGCGGTGAAGGCGACGTTGAAGAACCCGTAGACGAGGAGGGCGATGGTCGCCACGCGATCGATCGTGCGCGCGCCGCCGCGCGCGCCGGTCGGTCCCGCCGGCGCGGCGGGTGCGGAGGGTCCCGCGGAGGTGACCGTCTCACCCGCCGCCAGGGCATCGGTGGCGTGCGGCTGCGCGATCCGCGCCCGCTGCTCCTCGGGTGTCGCGTACTCGCCGTACTGCGGACGCGGACGCGGGTCCGCCCCGCTCACGCGCGGCCCCGCCCGCCGAGCGCGCGCGCGTCGCGGCGGCCCGTCGGGTCGGAGCGCAGTTCCTTGGGCAGCGAGAACATGAGGTCCTCCTCGGCGGTGCGCACCTCTTCGATGTCGCGGTACCCCGCGCCGGCGAGCTCCTCCAGCACCTCCTGGACGAGCACCTCGGGCACGGATGCGCCGCTGGTGACGCCTACCGTCTCGACGCCGTCGAGCCACTCCTGCTTCACCTCGTCGACGTAGTCCACGCGGTAGGCGGCCTTCGCCCCGTGCTCGAGGGCCACCTCCACCAGCCGCACGCTGTTGGAGGAGTTGGCCGAGCCGACCACGATGACCAGGTCCGCGCCGACGACGACCAGTGGTACAAGATCGTCAAATGGACCCTGTTCGC
>CAZBZR010000024.1:0-251 GCA_964496445.1 uncultured Microbacterium sp. | reverse complement strand
ATCGGAGGGCGGGTCCTGGAGGTTCGGGAAGCGCACGCGCAGCCGTCGGACCGTCTCCATCGTCTCGTCGACGGAGAGCGTGGTCTGCGAGAGCCACACCACCTTGTCCGGGTCGCGCACGGAGACGGTGTCGGCCTCGTCGGGCGAGTTCACGATCGTGACGTGGTCGGGGGCCTCCCCCGCGGTGCCCTCGACCTCCTCGTGCCCGAGGTGGCCGATGAGGAGGATCTCGTAGTCGTCGCGCGCGAAGC
>CAZBZR010000023.1:15862-39636 GCA_964496445.1 uncultured Microbacterium sp. | reverse complement strand
GCGATCCCGCTGCAGTCGATGCGCAAGGGCACGCTCGACTCCCGCGACTGGACGACGATCGCCTCCACGCGCGGGCGGATCAACGAGGCGCCGCTGTACATCGACGACAGCCCCAACATGACGCTGGTGGAGATCCGCGCGAAGTGCCGCCGGCTCAAGCAGCGTGAGGGCCTGAAGATGGTCGTCATCGACTACCTGCAGCTCATGACGAGCGGGAAGCGCGTCGAGTCGCGCCAGCAGGAGGTCAGCGAGTTCTCGCGGGCGCTGAAGCTGCTGGCCAAGGAGCTCCAGGTCCCCGTCATCGCCCTGTCGCAGCTGAACCGTGGCCCCGAGCAGCGCGCCGACAAGAAGCCGGCGCTGTCCGACCTGCGTGAGTCGGGATCGATCGAGCAGGACGCCGACATGGTGGTACTCCTGCACCGCGAGGCCGCCTACGAGAAGGACAGCCCGCGCGCGGGCGAGGCCGACCTCATCGTCGCCAAGCACCGCAACGGCCCGACCGACACCATCACGGTCGCCTTCCAGGGCCACTACTCCCGCTTCACCGACATGGCGCCGGAGATGTGACACGGGCGGGGCGGGGAGATCGCCTCCCCGCCCCGCCCGTCGCATCCGCTCAGCTCTGCAGGAAGCGCAGCAGCGGGGCGTTGACCTCCTCGGCGTGCGTCCACAGCATGCCGTGGGGCGCGCCGTCGATCTCGACGTATTCGGCGTCGGGCAGGAGCGCCGCGAAGGGGCGCGCGGTGGCGTCGATCGGGAGCGTCCGGTCGGCCGTGCCGTGCATGATCAGCACCGGCGCGCCCGACTCGCGCACCGCAGCCACGTCGGGACGGAAGTCTTCGATCCAGGCGTCCACGACGGCGTACGAGGCGACCGGCGAAGAGCCGACGGCGGTGTTCCAGCTCGCCGTGACGACCTCTTGGCTGATCCGGGAGCCGAGCGTCTCATCCAGGTTGTAGAAGTCGCTGTAGAACGCCGTGAACCAGGAGAAGCGGTCGGCCTTGGCGGTCGCCTTGATGCCGTCGAACACCTCGCGGGGCACGCCGGTCGGGTTGTCGTCGGTCTGCACGAGGAACGGCTCGAGCGACGCGAGGAAGGCCAGCTTCGCCACGCGCTCGGCGCCGTGCCGGCGGACGTACCGGGCGAGCTCGCCGGTGCCCATCGAGAAGCCGACGAGGATGACGTCGCGGAGGTCGAGCGCGGTCAGCAGCGCGTCGAGGTCATCGGCGAAGGTGTCGTAGTCGTAGCCGCTGCCGACCTTGCTGGAGCCGCCGAAGCCGCGGCGGTCGTAGGTGATGACGCGGAAGCCGGCGGCGATGATCTCGCGCTCCTGCCGCTCCCAGCTGGACCCGTCGAGCGGATAGCCGTGGATGAGGACGACGGGCTGCCCGGTGCCGCGGTCGGTGTACGACAGTTCGACGGCGGCGCTGTTCTCGGTGCCGACGGTGACGGTTGCCATGGGTCTCTCCTTCTTGTCGAGGCGAGAACGGTCGTTCTCACCGATTGCTCCACCGTAGGAGAACGAACGTTCTCGTGTCAAGTACACTGGAAAGATGACCGACGAAATCGCCGAGCGCATCATCGCCACGGCCGAGCGCCTCTACTACGCGAAGGGGTTCGCCGCCGTGGGCATGGACGAACTGCGCCAGAGCGCCGACGTGTCGCTGCGGCGGCTGTACGGCCTCTTCCCCTCCAAGGGCGACATCGTGCTCGCCGTCCTCGCGCGTAAGCACGACCGCTGGGCGCGCGAGCTGGACGCGCACCTGGCCGGAGAGACCGACCCCGTCGCTCGGCTGCTGTCGGTCTACGACTACCTGGCCGGCTGGTTCCGCGCCGACGACTTCCGCGGATGCGGCTTCATCAACGCCTTCGGCGAGCTCGGCGGGCAGGACCCCGAGGTGGCAGCCGCCGTCCGCGCGCATAAGGCGTCCTTCCAGCAGCGGGTCGCGGACCTCGTGGCCGATGCCGGCGGATCACCTGCGCTCGCCGCGCAGCTGGCCATCCTCGCCGAGGGGGCGCAGACCACGGCCGCGATCGCCGCGGACCCGGAGGCGGCCGTGCAGGCGCGCGCGGCCGCGGAGGTCCTCATCCAGGCGGCCATGACGGCGCCCGTCGGCGCCCGCTGACCGCGCTGCTTGTCGCGCGTCGACGGTGGCGGAAGGGACCGTGACGAAGCCGTGACGAAACCGAGTCTCAGAAGTAGTGCGACTGAGGTCCATCTCTGTTAGCGTGCCGTCAATAAGAAACGGCGGCGCCTCACGGGAGCCCGCTGTGCCGACGGCGGCGCAGCGTCGAGGGGCCGGACCGAGCGGATGCCGGGGACCCACCGGGCAGCCGCTGCCGTTCCGCGCGCCTGCCCGCAGGCCAGAACCTGGAGTGTCTCGATGGCGAGAACCGAAGCCCACGCGCATGGCATGGGCATGCGCATCACCGTGATCGTGCTGAGCGTCTTGCTGGCCGCGATGGTCGTGCTGTACTTCGTGACGATGTCGCGAGTCTCCGGCGGCGCCACGCAGCTGCACGCCGGCACCTCGCAGTCCAAGGACGGATCGCAGGACCTGGCCGCCGGCGCGGGGCGACTGGCGGAGGGCGCGGGAGAGCTCGCCGCCGGCGCCGGGCGCCTCGACGAGGGCGCGGGCTCGGCGCGTGAGGGCGCCGCCACGCTCGCGGCGGGCGCGAGCGACGCCTCCACGGGCGCGGCGACGCTCGCCGAGGGGGCGGGCACGCTCGCCACCGGCGCCTCCACCGCCGCCGCCGGTGCGGCCTCGCTCGACAGCGGTGCGCGGACGGCCGCCGCCGGCGCCGCGGATGTCGCCGCCGGTGCCACCCAGGTCGCCGGGGGCGCCGCGCAGCTCGCGCAGGGCGCGCAGAGCCTTGCCACGGGCGTGGGCGCGGCCAACACCATCTCGCAGCAGCTCCTCGCCGGCGCGCAGGACCTCAAGGGCCAGCTGACGGGCAACATCACCCCGGAAACGCGTACGCTCGCGACCCCCACGTCGAAGGCGACCATCCAGGGCACGATGACCGACCTGCAGACCAACATCACGCAGCTCCAGTCGATCCTCGCCGGCCTGCAGGCCGATCCCACCACCTTCAACGGGACGACGGCGGGGACGCTCGTCGCCCTGGCCGGCGGGATCCAGGCGCGCACGGCCGGCGTCCGTGACGCGACCCTCGGTGCGTCCGACCTGGCCGCGGGTCTGCTGCGCGCCGAGGAGGGCGCGGGGCGCCTGGCCGCCGGCGCGAACGCCCTCGTCAACGGCGACCCGGCGCAGCGGTGGCCGGGCACGGTGGGCCTGGCCGGCGCCACCGGCGCGCCCGCCGTCGCCACCGGCGCCGCCAACCTCAGCACGGGTGCGGCGAACCTGCAGGCCGGCGCGAACCGCCTCGCCACCGGCGTGCAGACGCTGTCCGCCGGCGCGACGCGGCTCAACAGCGGAGCGCAGAACCTGGCCTCGGGCGCCGCCCGCCTGAACTCCGGAGCATCCGACCTCGCGGCGGGTACCGTGCGCCTGGCCACCGGCGCCTCCGACCTGTCGGTGGGCGTGACGCAGCTCTCCGCGGGCGCCACCGACCTCGCGGCCGGCGCCGGCGACCTCGCGGCCGGCGGCGGGGACCTCTCCGACGGCGCCGCGCAGCTCGCCGACGGCTCGGTGCAGATCGAGAACGGCGCGGGCACGCTCGCCAGCGCCTCGTCGACGGCGGCGCCGAGTCTGCTGCCCTGGATGCTGGGCATCGGCCTGGCGGGGCTCATCGCCCTCGGATTCTGGGTGGGGCACCGCATCAGCCACCGGAGCCGGACCGCGGCGGTCCCGGCCTGACTCCTCACGCCTCCGCCCCGAGATCGCCTGACCGGTCTCGGGGCGGAGGTCTTTCCCGGAGCCCTCAGGAAACGCTTTCTCTCCGCGTCCTCACGTGGCAGAGTGGAGCGGATGAGCCCCGCCCGCCACCTGCTCGCCGACATCCCGATCCGCGATCCCTTCCTCCTGACCGTACGAGAGGAGGACGCCTACTATCTGTTCGGATCGACGGACGCCGACATCTGGCACCCCCCGGCCACCGGATTCGACTGCTATCGCAGCACCGACCTGCGCGAGTGGGAGGGTCCGATCGCCGCGTTCCGGCCGCCGGAGGGCTTCTGGTCCGACCGCAACTTCTGGGCACCCGAGGTGCACGCCCACGCCGGGCGGTACGTCATGTTCGCGACGTTCACCGCCGAGGGGGCGCGCCGCGGCACGCAGGTGCTCGCCTCCGCGCATCCCGAGGGGCCCTATGCGCCGTGGAGCGACGGTCCGGTCACCCCGCGCGACTGGGAGTGCCTCGACGGCACCCTGCACGTCGACGCTGCCGGCGATCCGTGGATCGTCTTCTGCCACGAATGGGTGCAGGTCGGCGACGGCGAGGTCGTCGCCCAGCGCCTCACCCCCGACCTGTCGGCGGCGACCGGCGACCCGATGGTCCTCTTCCGCGCGTCCGAAGCGCCGTGGGCCCGGCCGCTGCAGCATCCGCGCATCCCCGCCGGGGCCTCCGCGTACGTCACCGACGGCCCGTTCCTGCGGCGCCTGGGCGACGGCACGCTTCTCATGCTGTGGTCGAGCTTCGGGGACGCCGGGTACGCGATGGGCATCGCCCGCTCGCTCAGCGGCGACGTGCAGGGGCCGTGGGTGCAGTCGCCGGAGCCGATCTGGGCGGCCGACGGCGGACACGGGATGATCGGCGAGACCCTCGAGGGCGACCTGCTGCTCACCCTGCACCAGCCCAACGAGACCCCGCGCGAGCGGACGGTCCTGCGCCGGCTCCGCGAAGCGGACGGCACCGTCGCGATGATCGACTGACCCGCGGCGGCCACCCGGCCGCGCGTGCGCTGGGGCACGGGAGGGGTGCGGGCAGGCACGAACTAGACTGGAGGCATCCACTCCTCGTCTTGACCGGAAATCCGTCGTGACCGCTCCCGCTTCGTCCGCGCGCGCCTTCGAGGTGCGCCACCTGCAGATCGCGCGCGCCCTGTTCGCCGCCATCGCCGCCGTGATGGTGACCTTCTCGCCCGACCACTCCGCCGTGGTGGGGCTGGCGGTCTTCAGCGGCTTCGCCATCGCGACGGGGCTCGTCTTCGTGGTCGCGGCATGGCTGGTGTACCCGGCCGGACAGCGCACCGCGGTGCTGCTCCTGGCTGCGGCGACCCTCGTGGCCGGCATGGTCGCCGGGATCGGACCGTGGCGGACGACGGAGATGTTCTTCATCGTCGTCATCGCGTGGGCGCTGGTCACCGGGGCGATCGAGCTCGTCGCAGGGCTCCGCAGCCGCCGGTCGGAGGCGCCGCCGGCCGCGCCGCGCGACACCATCACGGTCGGGATCGTCACGCTCGCCCTCGCGGTGGGCGTCGCCGTCGTCAGCCCGCAGTACGCGCTGGACTACTACGTCGATGAGGCGAAGCAGTCCTTCACGCTGACCGGCACGGTCATCGCCGTCGGGGTCTTCGGCGCGTACGCCGCGATCGTGGCGGTCTACCTCGCCATCGCCGGATTCTCCCCGCGCCGCGACAGCGCCCCGACCCCGAAAGCGGAGGTGCGCGCATGAGCGACAAGCCCTCGCGCCGTGACCTGATGCGTCCGGTGCACCTGCTCGGCCTGGCCTTCGGCTCGGCCCTGTTCGCCGGCATCGTGACCCTCGTGACGATGGGCTTCTTCCAGGAGGGGCCCGCCGGTCAGGCCTCGCGCGCCCTCGTCGTGGCGGCGATCGCCGCCGGTGTCACCTTCATCGCGGTGCTCGTGATCGTGGCGCTGCTGCTGCTGGCCGTCGACCCGGCGCAGGTGCACAAGACCGTCGATCGCCCCGTCCTGCTGCCCGACCCGGCCGAATCGGCCGACGAGCCCGGCCGCGACGGATCGGGTCCCCCCGCCTCCTGACGTCGGCCTCGCCCGGATTCGGCCCTCGCCGCCCGGTCACGGATTCGGCTCAGTTCCGTGGATTCGGATGTCGCGGGCCGCCGCATCCGAACCCACCGACGCGAGCCGAATCCGCGACCGCGTAGCGTGGTCGGGTGCGCGCGATGATCCTCGACCAGATCGGCGGCCCGCTCCGGATCGCCGAGGTGCCCGAGCCGAGCCCGCCCGCCGGCGGGGTCGTCGTGCGGGTGCGGGCGACGGGACTGTGCCGGAGCGATTGGCACGCGTGGGCCGGGCACGAGGACATCGCCCTGCCCCACACCCCCGGCCACGAGCTGGCGGGCGAGATCGTGGCGGTGGCCGACGATGTCGAGCGCTGGCGGGTGGGCGACCGCGTCACCGTGCCGTTCGTCTGCGGCTGCGGACGCTGCGCCTGGTGCCGTGACGGCGAGGCGCAGGTGTGTCCCGACCAGCAGCAGCCGGGGTTCACGCACGCGGGATCCTTCGCCGAGCAGGTGGTGCTCCACGCCGCCGACACCAACCTCGTGGCGATCCCCGACGGCGTGGGCTTCGCCGCCGCCGCGGCCCTCGGATGCCGCTTCGCCACCGCCTACCGCGCCCTCACCGCGCGGGCCCGGGTGCAGCCCGGCGAGTGGGTCGTGGTGATGGGCGCGGGCGGTGTGGGTCTGAGCGCGGTCATGATCGCCGCGGCCCTCGGCGCGCGGCCCATCGCGGTGGACCGCACCCCGGCCGCGCTGGAGGCGGCAGGGCGGTGCGGCGCCGAGGCGACGCTCCTCGCCGACGGCACGGACCTCGCCGCGCGCGTGCACGCGATCACCGGCGGCGGCGCGCACGTGTCGCTGGATGCGGTGGGGAGCCCGGCCACGGCGGATGAGGCGATCCGGAGCCTCCGCCGCCGCGGACGCCACGTGCAGGTGGGGCTCCTCCCCTCGCCCGATGGCCTGACCGCGGTCCCGATGGCCCGCGCCATCGCGTGGGAGCTCGACATCCTCGGCAGCCACGGCATGGCGGCCGTCGACTATCCCGGCATGCTCGCGCTCATCTCCTCCGGCGCGCTGCGTCCGCAGGATCTCATCGAGCGGGTCGTGGGCCTGGCGGAGGCCGCGGCGCTCCTGCCCGTCATGGACCGCGCGGCGCCGGCCGGGATCACGATGATCGATCCGGCGCGCTGAGCGCTCAGGCCAGGCGGTCGACCACGGCTGCCGCCAGGCCGGTGTAGGTTCCCGGGGTGAGGGCGAGGAGACGTTCCTTCGCGGCGTCGCCGATGTCGAGCCCCCGCACGAACTCCGCCAGCTCCGTGCCGCCCACGCGGCGCCCACGGGTGAGTTCCTTCAGCAGCGCGTACGGATCGGTGATCTGCGACCGCCCGGCGGCGATCTCGGCGCGCACGACGGTCTGGATCGCCTCGGCCAGCACCTCCCAGTTCGCGTCGAGGTCGGCGGCGAGCACGTCTTCGGCGAGGGAGATCTCCCCGAGGCCGCGGCGGAGGTTGTCCGGGGCCAGCAGGGAGTGACCGAACGCGACGCCGATGTTGCGCTGCGTCGTGGAGTCGGTGAGGTCGCGCTGCAGGCGCGAGGTCACGAGCGTCTGGGCGAGGGTCGCGAACAGCCCACCGGAGATCTCGAAGTTCGCCTCGGCGTTCTCGAACCGGATGGGGTTGATCTTGTGCGGCATCGTCGACGACCCGGTGGCGCCGGCCACCGGGATCTGCGTGAAGTAGCCGAGCGAGATGTAGGTCCACACGTCCGTGGCGAGGTTGTGCAGGATGCCGCCGGCGTGACGCACGCGGTCGTAGAGCTCGACCTGCCAGTCGTGCGACTCGATCTGGGTGGTCACCGGGTTGAAGCCGAGGCCGAGCCCTTCGATGAAGGCGCGCGAGATCTCGGGCCAGTCGGCATCCGGGTCGGCGGCGACGTGAGCCGACCACGTGCCGGTGGCGCCGGAGAACTTCGCGAGGTACTCGGATGCGGCGACCTGGTCGGCCACGCGGCGCAGCCGCCACGCGAACACCCCGATCTCCTTGCCCATCGTGGTCGGCGTCGCCGGCTGCCCGTGCGTGCGCGAGAGCATCGCCGCGTCGCGGTGCGCGGTGGCGAGGTCGGTGAGGGCGGCGATGACGCTCTCCAGCTGCGGCAGCCACACCCGGGTCACCGCCCGCTGGACGGTCAGGGCGTACGCGGTGGAGTTGACGTCCTCGCTGGTGAGGGCGAAGTGCGTGAGCTCGGCCAGGCCCGACAGGCCGAGGCTTTCCAGCCGGTCGCGCACGAGGTACTCGACGGCCTTGACGTCATGGCGCGTGATCGCCTCGCGCTCGGCCAGCCAATCGATCTCGGGCTGCCCGAAGTCGCGGTAGAGCGCCCGCAGGCTGTCCTGCTGCGCGGCGGTGAGCGGGGCGGTGCCGAACAGCGACCGGTCGGTGAGGGCGAGGAGCCACTCGACCTCCACCTCGACGCGGGCGCGGTTGAGGCCCGCCTCGGAGAGGTAGTCGGCCAGGGGCGACGCGACCGAGCGGTACCGGCCGTCGAGCGGGCTCAGCGGCTGGGGAGGAAGAGAGGACACGGGGCTCCCGGGAGGTCGCGCGGTCGTCAGACCGCGGAGCGGATCGCGGGCTCGAGCTGGCGGAACAGCGCCCGGCTGGCCCCCTCGATCATAGCGAGCACCTCGTCGAACATCGCCGCCGAGCCGTAGTAGGGGTCGGGGACGTCGAGCGACTTCGCACCGGAGTCGAACGACATCAGCAGCGCGATCTTGTCGGCGTCGGCCTCGCTGCGCGCCCACCCTCGCAGGACCCGCTCGTGGCTGTGGTCCAGGGCGACGACGAGGTCGCTGCGGTCGAAGTCCAGCGCGGTGAACTGCCGCGCGCGATGCCGCGAGCCGTCGTAGCCGCGACGCGTGAGGGCATCCAGGGTGCGGATGTCGGCGCGCTCGCCGACGTGCCAGTCCCCGGTGCCCGCGGAGGAGGAGGCGACGCGGTGGCCCACGCCCGAGGCATCCGCGAACCAGCGGAACACGACGTCGGCCATCGGCGATCGACAGATGTTGCCGCTGCAGACGAAGACGACGCGGAACGGCTCGGTCTCGCTCGCGGTCATCCCCTCATTCTGGCCTCGACGGCCGCTCCTGCACAGGCCCGGCTTCCGGCGGGATTCCCCCGGATGCCCGATCGCGCGGTGCCGCGCGCGGGCGGAGGGGCACGCTGGCAGCGTGACCGACCTGCTCTTCCCCCTGCGTGCGCTCGAGAGCGTGGAGGAGCTCCTCGCCCACCTGCGCGCACTCGAGCGCAGGATGGACGCCCTGCTCCTCCGCGCCGCCCGCCTGGAGGGAGCGATGCGCTGGCGTGCACCGTCGGCGGAGGCGTATCTCGCCAGCGCCGACGAGCTGCGCCGGATGCTGACGCGCGCGGCCGCCGGCATCGAGGATGCCGCCGCGGCCGCCGCCGCGACGCGGGCGCGACTGATCGCGACGGGTGGAGTGTGGACGGGCTGAGCATCCTCTCCGGCGGCATCGTCGAGGTCGATCCGGCGTCGCTGCGGGAGGTGGCCGCGCGCCTGCGCTCGCTGACCGGCGAGGTGGACGAGGCCGCCGCAGCAGCGACGCGGGCGGGCGGGCTCGCGGTGCCGACGAATGGCGGCGACGTGCTGCTCGCGCGGGCGGTGCACGTCCTGCACGAGGCGGCGCAGGTGGCGGCCGATCTGGCGCACGCCCTGGGCGCGGCCGCCGATCTCTACGACGCCGTCGACGCGTTGACCGCGCGCACCCTCGCGAGCGCCGCCGGCGACGCGGACGCCGTGCGGCTGGCGGACGCCCGCATCCGGACCCTCGTGGTGAACGACCCGATGACGATGATGCGGGCCGTCGAGATGCTCCGCCGCGCCGATCCCGGTGCCGACCTGCGTGCCCAGACCCTCGAGGTGGGCGCCGTGCTCGGGCCGGCGCTGGGCACCTCGCTCCTCACCTCCTTCGCGCTGGCGGGCCTCCTCATCGCTGGGCGGGGCATCATCCCGGCCGGCGGGGAGCTGGACGGAGCATCCCCGCCGGTCCGGGTGCAGCCGGCGGCGACCGGCCGCGCCGTCCCGCCCGCGAGCCTCGCGGATGCGGCGGCGCGGATCCCCGGCGGGGGCGCCGCGCGCGTGCGGGTGGAGCGCTACGTCACGAACTCCGGTCCGCAGTTCGTCGTCTACATCGCCGGGACGCAGGCCCTCGCCGGCGCCGATCCGTTCGACATGGTCTCCAACGCGCAGCTGTACGGCGGCGACGTCTCCGCGTCGTACGCGGCGACCCTCGCGGCGCTGGAGGCGGCCGGCGCCCGCCCGGGCGACGTCGTACACGCGGTGGGTCACTCGCAGGGCGCCATGATCGGCGAGCGGCTCGCGGCGGGCGGGCCGTACGACGTGCAGACCGTGGTCTCCTTCGGCTCGCCGGTGCAGGCGGACCTCGGCGACGGCACGCTGGCCGTGACGGTGCGCCACAGTGACGATCCCGTCGCGGCGCTGCAGGGCGGCGGGCTCGCCGGGCCCACGGGGGCGGCGGGAGGCTTCGCCGTCTCCCGCGAGGCCGATCCGCGCGGCGACCTCGGCGACGTGCTGCTGCCGGCGCACCAGATGAGCGCCTACCGGGAGACGGCGGCGCTCGTGGACGCCTCCGACGACCCGCGCGTGGAGGCGCTGCGGAGCGTTTTCGACCAGCTCGGGACGGCGCGGTCGGGAGTCGCGGTGGACTACGCCGCGGAGCGGGTCAGTCCTTCCGCTTCGGACGGACGATGACGCCGAGCACCGCGTTGATGATCGTGATGAGCAGGGCCGCGACCACGCCCCACCAGAAGTGCTCCACCCGCAGACCGAAGTTCCAGAAGGTCGTGATCCAGGCCGTCAGCCACAGCAGGAAGCCGTTGATGACCAGTGAGATGAGACCCAGCGTCAGGATGTACAGCGGGAAGGCCAGCACCTTCAGCACCGTGCCGACGATGCCGTTGACGATCGCGAAGATCGCGCCGACCAGCAGCGCCGTGAGCGCCACCTGCAGCCACTCGCCGGGCGGGAAGGCGATCAGCTGCACCTGCAGCACGGAGATCAGCGACACGAGCCAGATGGCGAAGGCGTTGATGGCCACACGGGCGAGGAAGCGCATGGCGCCACTATGCCACGGTGCCCCCGCCGCCGCACCGGCCGGGGCTAGGCTCGTCGGGTGACCGCCGACGACGACGCGCCCGTCCTCCCGCGCATCCGACCCGAGATCGCCTCCCTCCCGGTGTATCGCCAGGGGCGGCAGGCCGGCGCGGATGCCTACAAGCTCTCCAGCAACGAGAACCCGTTCGAGCCGCTGCCCGGGGTGCTCGAGGCCGTGCGCGGCGCGGCGGCGCTGAACCGCTACCCGGATGCGCTCGCGGCGCGCCTGCGCGAACGCCTCGCCGCGCGGTTCGGCGTCTCCGCCGACGCGGTGCACGTGGGCGCGGGGAGCGTGTCGCTCATCTCCCAGCTGCTCCTGGCCGCCGCCGGCCCCGGCGACGAGGTCGTCTACGCGTGGCGGTCGTTCGAGGCCTATCCGTCCCTGGTCCGCGTGTCCGGCGCCACTGCGGTCGAAGTTCCGCTCACCGCCGACGGCGCGCATGACCTGCCGGCGATGGCCGCCGCCGTCACCGAGCGCACGCGCGTGGTCCTGGTGTGCAGCCCCAACAACCCCACCGGCCCGATCGTCACGCACGACGCGTTCGCCGAGTTCCTCGAACGCATCCCCGCCGACGTGATGGTGATCCTCGACGAGGCGTACGCGGAGTTCGTCACGGCGTCGGATGCGGTGGACGGCCTGCGGGTGCTCGGCGTCGCCGGCCGCCCCAATGTGGTCGCGCTGCGCACCTTCTCCAAGGCGTACGGCCTCGCAGCCCTCCGCGTCGGGTACGCGATCGGTCATCCGCGCGTCCTGGACGCCGCCCGCGCCACGATGATCCCGCTGTCGGTGACGGCGCAGGCGCAGGAGGCGGCCATCGCGAGCCTGGACCACGAGGCCGCGCTCCTCGAGCGCGTGCGCACCATCGCCGCGCGCCGGGATCGGCTCGCGGAAGGTCTGCGCGCGGCGGGCTGGCGCGTGCCCGACGCGCAGGGGAACTTCGTGTGGCTCCCGGCGGGCGCGCACACGGAGGAGTTCGCCGCGGCCTTCGAGGCCGACGGCATCATGGTGCGTCCCTTCGCGGGCGACGGCATCCGGATCTCGGTGGGCGAGGAGGAGGCTGTCGAGAAGGTCCTACGGATTGCGGCATCCGTTGTCCGAACCCTCCCAGAGGGCCACCCGGGCCGCGGGCTAGCGTAGATCCCGTGACAGCGCCCGCGAACCTCGTGCCGCGCGATGATCCGGGCCTGGTCCGCATCCTCGCCGCCGACGGCAGCCTCGCCCCGACGGAGGCGGCCGAGCCCTACCGGGACGCGGTCGCCGCGCTGCCGGATGCCCTGCGCGAGCAGCTGTACCGCGACATGGTCGTCATCCGCGGGTTCGACCGCGAGGCGACGAACCTGCAGCGGCAGGGCCAGCTCGCGCTGTGGCCGCCCTCCTACGGCCAGGAGGCCGCGCAGGTCGGCTCGGCGCGTGCCGCCCGGGCGCAGGACCACCTCTTCCCCTCCTACCGCGAGCACGTGGTCGCCCGCATCCGCGGCGTCGACCCCGTCGACATCGTGCGTCTCATGCGCGGCCTCACCCACGGCGGGTGGGACCCGTTCGACCCCGCCCACGGGAACTTCCACCTCTACACGCTCGTGCTCGGGGCGCAGACGCTGCACGCGACGGGCCTCGCGATGGGCCTCGTCTTCGACGGCAAGTGCGGCACCGGCGACCCCGACCGCGACGAAGCGGTGATCGTCTACTACGGCGACGGCGCCTCCAGCCAGGGCGACGTGCACGAGTCGATGGTGTTCGCCGCCAGCTACCGCACCCCCGAGGTGTTCTTCCTGCAGAACAATCAGTGGGCGATCTCCGTCCCGGTGCGCACGCAGTCCCCCGCCCCGCTGGTGCAGCGCGGCCACGGGTACGGCATCCCGTCGGTCCAGATCGACGGCAACGACGTGCTCGCCAGCTACGTGGTGAGCCGTGCGGCCCTGGACGAGGCCCGCAGCGGCGACGGCCCGCGCCTGGTCGAGGCGATCACGTACCGCCTGGGAGCGCACACCACCAGCGACGACCCCACGAAGTACCGCACCGCCGAGGAGGAGGAGGCCTGGCGCCGCCGCGACCCGATCGCGCGGATGCGGGCCCATCTGGAGTCGCTCGGCGCATCCGAGGCGTTCTTCGCCGACGTGGACGCGGAGGCGGCGGATGTCGCCGCCGACGTCCGCCGGCGCACGGTGGAGCTCGGCGTACCCGACCCCCGCGAGATGTTCCGCAACGTCTACGCCCAGGAGCTCGGCGACATCGCCGAGCAGGAGCGCTGGTTCGCCGCGTACGAGTCGTCGTTCGAGGAGGGGGCCTCGTGAGCGAATCGATGCCGTTCAGCCGGGCGCTGAACGCGGGCCTGCGCCGGGCGCTCGCCGAGAACGACCGCGTGCTGCTGATGGGCGAGGACATCGGGCCGCTGGGCGGGGTGTTCCGCGTCACCGAGGGCCTGCAGGCCGAGTTCGGCCCGCGGCGCGTGATCGACACGCCGCTGGCGGAGTCGGGCATCGTCGGCACCGCGATCGGCCTGGCGATGGGCGGGTTCCGCCCGGTCCTGGAGATCCAGTTCGACGGATTCGTCTTCCCCGCCTTCGACCAGATCACCACGCAGCTGGCGAAGATCACCTACCGCCATGAGGGCGCGCTGTCGATGCCCGTGGTCATCCGCATCCCCTACGGCGGCCACATCGGCGCCGTCGAGCACCACCAGGAGAGCCCGGAGGCCTACTTCGCGCACACGGCAGGGCTTCGCGTGGTGAGCCCGTCGACGCCCCACGACGCCTACTGGATGATCCAGGAGGCGATCGCCTCCCCCGATCCCGTGATCTTCCTCGAACCCAAGAGCCGCTATTGGCAGAAGGGCGAGGTCGACACCGACGACCCCGGCATCGCGCTGCACGCCAGCCGCCTGGTGCGCCGCGGCACGGACGTGACGCTCGTCGGGCACGGGGCGATGGTGAGCGTGCTGCTGCAGGCGGCGGCGCTGGCCGAGGGCGAAGGGACCAGCTGCGAGGTCATCGACCTGCGCTCGCTCTCCCCCGTCGACTACGGGCCGGTGCTGGACTCCGTGCGCCGCACCGGGCGCATGGTCTACGCGCAGGAGGCCCCGGCCTTCGCGAGCGTCGGCAGCGAGGTGGCGGCCACCGTCACCGAGCGCGCCTTCTACTCCCTCGAGGCGCCGGTGCTGCGGGTGTCGGGCTACGACCTCCCCTTCCCGCCGGCGAAGTATGAGGCCGCGTATCTCCCCGACGCCGACCGCATCCTCGAGGCCGTCGACCGCGCCCTGGCCTACTGACACGATGATGACCGCGAGAATCAGTCCCACGGCCGAAACTCGGGGCGGCGCCCGGATTCTCGGCCGCGGTGCTGATTCTCACGCGACGAACGGACGACCATGAGCACGCAGACCTTCCTCCTGCCGGATGTCGGTGAAGGCCTCACCGAGGCCGAGATCGTGTCGTGGCGGGTCGCGCCGGGCGACGAGGTCGCCGTCAACGACGTCCTCGTCGAGATCGAGACGGCCAAGTCGCTCGTCGAGCTGCCCTCGCCGTTCGCCGGGACGGTCGGCGAGCTGCTCGTCGGCGAGGGCGACACCGTGAACGTCGGCGCGGCCATCATCACGATCGCGGATGCCGCGGCCGCCGCCGACGCGCCCGACCCGGTGGTGCCGGATGCGACGGATCCGGGCGGCGCCGTGCTCGTCGGCTACGGCACCGGCGGTGCGGTGAACTCCCGCCGCCGCAAGCCGGCGGAGCGGCCCGTCGCATCCGCTGTCGGGGTCGTCGCCAAGCCCCCCATCCGCAAGCTCGCCCGCGACCTCGGGGTCGACCTGACCGACGTGACCCCGTCCGGTGCGGCCGGGGAGGTCACCCGCGAGGACGTCGTCAAGCACGCGTCGCAGGCGAGCGTGTTCCGTAACATCCAAACGCCGGAGTGGGGCGAGGTGCGCGAGGAGACCATCCCCGTGCCGGCGGCGTCCGCTCCCGCGCCCACCCCGGCGCCGGCCGCGCCCCCCGCCGACGGCCGCGAGGAGTCGATCCCGGTGCGCGGCGTGCGCAAGGCCGTCGCCAGCAGCATGGTGCGCACCGCCTACTCCGCGCCGCACGTGTCGGTGTGGACGGATGTCGACGCCACCCGCACGATGGAGCTCGTCAAGCGCCTGAAGGCCTCCCCCGACTTCGCCGACGTCAAGGTGTCGCCGCTGCTGACCATGGCGCGCGCCGTGATCTGGGCGGTGCGGCGCACCCCGATGGTCAATGCCGCGTGGGTGGACGGCGAGCACGGCGCGCAGATCCGCCTGCACCACTACGTCAACCTCGGCATCGCAGCGGCGACTCCCCGCGGCCTCCTCGTCCCGAACATCAAGGACGCGCAGGACCTCAGCATGCGCGACCTCGCCCGCGCCCTCGAGAAGCGCACGCTGACCGCGCGCGAGGGGAAGACCACGCCGGCCGACCAGCAGGGCGGCACCATCACGAGCACGAACCTCGGCGTGTTCGGGATGGAGGCGGGAACCCCGATCATCAACGGCGGCGAGGCCGGCATCGTCGCGCTCGGCACGATCCGCCAGAAGCCGTGGGTCGTCGACGGCGAGGTGCGGCCGCGATGGGTGACGACGGTGGCCGGATCGTTCGACCACCGCGTCATCGACGGCGACGGCATGAGCCGGTTCATCGCCGACGTCGCGTCGATCCTGGAGGAGCCGGCGCTTCTCCTCGACTGACGTCAGCCGACCGGTTTGAGAACGATTATCAATAGCGTTAGGGTGAGGGCATGCCCCGTCGCCCTGCGCCGCTCGCCGCGCTGACCGCCGTCGCCGTCCTCGCACTGGTCGGATGCGCGAGCACCGCACCGACGGGAGGCGACGAGGATGCGGCGCTGCACGTGGTGGCGTCCACAAGTGTCTACGGGCAGATCGCCGAGGCGATCGGTGGCGACGCGGTCGAGGTGACCGCTCTGGTGGCGTCCAGCTCGCAGGATCCGCACGCGTACGAGCCCAGCGCTCAGGACACGCTCGCCATCAGCCGCGCCGATCTCATCCTGGAGAACGGCGGCGGCTACGACGGGTTCATCGACGCGTTGATCGAGTCCTCGGGAACGGATGCCCCGGTTCTCACCGCCGCCGAGTTCTCCCACGACTGGCCCGAGAACGCCGGCCACGAGGAGGAGTCCGAGCACGCCGACGAGGAGCACGACCACGATCACGAGGCGGACGGGCACGACCACGTCGAGGGCTTCAACGAGCACGTCTGGTACGACCCCCACACGATCGCGCACTTCGCCGAGGCCATCGCCGCCGAGCTCGCCGAGCTCGATCCCTCGCAGGAGGACGCGTTCACCGCCCGCGCGGCGGAGTTCGCCGCCGGGATCGACGAGCTCGAGGGCGAGATTTCCGCGCTCGCCGCCGCGCACGCCGGTGCCGCGGTCTTCGTGACCGAACCCGTGCCGCTGTACCTCGTCGCCGCCGCGGAGCTGCGCAACGTCACGCCCGAGGCGTTCACCGAGGCCGTCGAGGAGGGTCAGGACGTGCCGCCCGCGACGCTCCTGGAGGCGCTCGGACTGCTGGAGGGCGGCGACGTGCGGGCGACGATCGTCAACGCCCAGACCGGCGGCGCCGAGACGGCAGAGATCGCCGAGGCGTCGTCGGCAGCCGGCATCCCCGTCGTCGAGTTCGCGGAGACACTGCCGGAGGGACAGACTTACCTCTCGTGGATGCACGCGAACGTCGCGGCGCTGGCCGCCGCCCTCGGCCGGTGAGCCCCGCGCGTCCGCTCGAGATCCGCGGTGCCGCGCTGCACCGCCGGGGCCGCACCCTGTGGAGTGGACTGGACCTGGATGTCGCGCCCGGCGAGATGATCGCGGTCCTCGGTCCGAGCGGCTCGGGCAAGACGACGCTGCTGCGTGCCATCCTCGGACTCGAACGGCTGAGCACCGGCAGCATCCGCGCCCTGGGCGCCGAGGTGCGCCGGCCCGGCAACCGCGCCATCGGGTACATCCCGCAGCAGCGTCCGCTCCCCGCGGAGACGGCGCTGCGGGGCCGCGACCTCGTCGCCCTCGGCGTCGACGGTCACCGCTTCGGCCTCCCCCTCCCGCGCCGCCGCGACCGCGTGCGGGCGGAGGAGCTGGTGAGGGCGGTGGAGGCGGACGCCTTCGCCGACCGCCCGGTCGGCCTCCTCTCCGGCGGCGAGCAGCAGCGGCTGCGGGTGGGGCAGGCGCTCGCGGATGATCCGGCGCTGCTGCTGTGCGACGAGCCGCTCACCAGCCTCGACCTCGCCAATCAGCAGGCGGTCGTGCGCCTGATCGACCGTCATCGCCGGGACCGCGACGCGGCGGTGCTCCTGGTCACCCACGACATCAACCCGGTGCTGAGCACCGTCGACCGCATCCTGTACCTCGCCGGCGGCCGGTTCATGCTGGGACGACCCGACGAGGTGCTCAACTCGCGGGTGCTCAGCGATCTCTACGGGGCCCCCGTCTCGGTGCTGCGGGCCGGCGGCCGGCTCGTCGTGGTCGGCGCACCGGATGCCGAGGAATCGCACCACCACCACGACGACGAGGTGCACGGGTGAGCGGCGAGGCCTGGGACGCGCTGTTCGGCGGACTCCCCGACTACGGGGCGATCCTCGCGCTGGTGTCCAACTCCGTCATCGCCGGCGCCGTCCTGGGGCTCGTGGGTGGGCTCGTCGGCGTCTTCGTGATGCAGCGCGACATGGCCTTCGCCGTCCACGGCATCAGCGAGCTGTCCTTCGCCGGCGCCGCCGCCGCGCTGCTGCTGGGCTTCGACGTGGTCACCGGGTCGATCGTCGGCTCGCTCCTGGCGGCCGCGCTCATCGGCTGGCTCGGCGCCCGTGCGCGCGAGCGCAACTCGATCATCGGCGTGCTGATGCCCTTCGGCCTCGGCCTCGGCATCCTCTTCCTGTCGCTGTACGACGGACGCAGCGCCAACCGCTTCAGCCTCCTCACCGGGCAGATCGTGTCGGTGCAGACGGGGCAGCTCGGCTGGCTCATCGGCATCGGCGTCGTCGTCCTGGCAGGGCTCCTCCTCATCTGGCGTCCGCTGCGCTTCGACTCGCTCGACCCGCAGTCCGCCGCGGCGCGGGGCGTGCCCACCACGGCCGTCTCGCTCGCGTTCATGCTGCTGCTCGGCCTGATCGTCGCGGTGGCCGTCCACATCATCGGTGCGCTGCTGGTGATGGCGCTGCTGGTGACGCCCGCCGCCGCCGCGATGCGCGTGGCGAGCGGGCCCGTGGCCGTCCCTGCCCTCGCGGCGGTCTTCGGGTTCGTCTCGGCGGTCGGCGGCATCCTCCTGGCCGTCGCCGGCACCCTTCCCGTCAGCCCGTACATCACCACGATCTCCTTCGTCATCTACCTCGTCTGCCGCGTCGTCGGCGGCCGCCGCGATCGTGTCGTCCGCACCCCGTAGCGCCGTCGGCGGCATCCGGGGGACGCTCAGCGGGCCTCGGTAGGATTCCGGCATGGCCCAGCGCAACACGTGGCAGCGCGAGCGCGTGCGCGAGGCGCTCAGCGACGCCCGCGGCTTCGTCAGCGCCCAGACGCTGCACGCCGTGCTGCGCGAAGACACCGGCATCGGGCTGGCGACGGTGTACCGGACCCTCGCCGGGATGGCCGCGCAGGGCGAGGCCGACTCGCTGCAGAGCCCCGAGGGGGAGAACCTCTTCCGCGCCTGCAGCACCACCGGACACCACCACCACCTCATCTGCCGCTCGTGCGGCCGAGCGGTGGAGATCGAGGCCACGGCCGTCGAGCAGTGGGCGCAGGCCACCGCGGCACAGCACGGGTTCACGGCGGCCGAGCATGTGGTGGACATCTTCGGCGTGTGCGCCGCCTGCACGGTCGCCCGAGAGAAGGCGTGAGCGCGACCCGCACGGCCCTCCCGCCGCGGCGTCGCGTGTCGTCGGCGCCGCTGTGGCTCGGCGTCGGCGTGGCCGTCGTCGCCGCGCTCTTCGCCGTCGACGCGTTCGCGCCGGCCGCGTTCGCCGATGCGCTGCCCACACGCGCGCAGGACGGGGTGACCCTCGCCCTGAGCGTCCTGCTGGAATCGCTCCCCTTCATCGTCCTCGGGGTTGTGCTGTCGGTGGTGGTGCAGGTGTGGGTGCCGGCCGGCGTGATCGAACGGCTCCTTCCGCGCCGGGCGTGGGCGCGCCGGGCGGTGCTGTCGCTGCTCGGGATGCTGATCCCGGTGTGCGAGTGCGGCAACGTGCCCTTCGCCCGCGGCCTGATGATGCGCGGGTTCGCCGTCTCAGACACGCTCACGTTCCTCATCGCCGCCCCGATCGTCAACCCGATCGTGATCCTCACCACGCACGCGGCGTTCGGCTGGAGCGACGGCATCGTCGTCGCACGCCTGGTCGGCGGCTTCCTCGTCGCGAACCTCCTCGGGTGGCTCTACAGCCGCCACCCCGACCCCGACGGGCTCCTCACCGACCGGTTCCGCACCACGTGCGCCGTGCAGCCCGATGCCGCCTCCCGTGGCGGTCGCGGTCGCCGGAGCCTCGCACAGTTCGTCGTGGAGCTCCGCGCGGTGATGCCCGCCCTCGTGATCGGATCCGCCCTCGCCGGAGCGGTGCAGGTCGTCGTGCCGCGCTCGGCGCTCCTGGCCATCGGCTCCGACCCCGCACTGTCGATCGCGACCATGATCGCGCTGGCTCTCGTGGTCTCCATCTGCTCCAACGTCGACGCGTTCTTCGCGCTGTCGTTCGCGTCGACCTTCACGCCGGGGTCGCTCGTGGCCTTCCTGCTCGTGGGGCCGCTCGTGGACGTCAAGATGCTCGCGCTGCTGCGGACGACGTTCACCACGCGGGTCCTCGTCGGGGTGACGGCGATCGTCGTGGCCGCCGCCTTCGCGCTCGGGACGGTGGTGAACCTCCTTGCCTAGCCCGCTCGCGCGCTCCCTCGTCACCCGCTGGCTCGGCGTCGGGCTCGCCTCCTGCCTCGCAGTGATCACGCTCGCCCTGGCCGTCAGCGGGCGGCTGGGCCTGTACCTCAACCCCGACTCGGCCTGGTTCGCGGTGGCCATGGCGGTGCTCCTCCTCGTCGGGGCCGTCGCGAGCTTCGCCCTCCCCGTCGGCGCGGAGGAGGACCACGCCCACGACCACGGCCCGGGCGACGGCCACCACGCCGACGGCCGGCACGCCGACGCTCCGGCGGGGGCCGGGCGTGCGAGCCCGCTCGCGGTGGGGGCCACGGTCGCCGGCGGGGTGGTGGCATCCGGGGTCGTCGTGACGATGCTTCTCACCCCGGCCGCGTCGCTGTCGACGGAGCTGGCGCTGTCCCGCGACGTCGGCGCCGCGCCGCTGTTCGCCGGTGCCGACGTGGTGACCCTGGCCGCCTCCGGAGACACCGCGCAGTTCGGACTCGGCGAGTGGGCGGGGGTGTTCGCATCCGCCACGGACCCCGACGCGTTCGACGGCGACCCCGTGACCCTCACCGGGTTCGTCACGCCGGGCACCGACGGCGACTTCGACCTCACGCGCCTGGTCATCACGCACTGCGTCATCGACGCGCAGCCGGCCAGCATCCCCGTCGCCGCCGACGTGCGGGCGCCGAGCACCGGGCAGTGGGTGCAGATCACCGGCACCGTGCGCTCGGGCTCCGACGGCGCCCTGCGGGTGCAGGCCGACGAGGTCACCGCGATCGACGAGCCGGCGGATCCGTATGAGTACTGATTCCCGCCGCGCCCGCACCCGCCGCCGTCGCGGGCGGGCGTTCGCCGGCGCCTTCACCGTCGTGCTCGGCGCGCTCGTGGTCGTCGGGGTCGCAGGGGCGGCGGTGACCGTCGCACAGGGGCCGCGGGTCACGGACGTCCAGGTCGACCCGCGCGCGGCCGTCGCCGCCTCGGGCGCGCGCGTCATCCTCACCACGACGCAGTCGCTGCGCGCGGTCTCGCCGGCGCAGGTGGAGGTCGAGCCGCACACGCCGTTCACCGTCGACACCTCGGGCCGCAGCGTCGGGGTGCGCTTCGCCCTGCCGCTGCGCGACGACACCGACTACACCGTCCGCATCCGCGACGTGCAAGGGGTCGGGGCGGGGCCTGCGGCGACGCTCGAGGAGCGGTTCCGTACGCCGTCGCTGCAGATGCATCTCCTCCAGCGCGGCGGGGGCAGCGGCGACACCATCTACCGGACAGGGCTCGACGGTGACGCGGTGCCGGTGTACACCCATCCCCACATCGAAGACTTCCGCGCCACGGCCGCCCACCTCGTCGTGTCGGTCCTCGACGACGACGACGCGGCGCGCCTCATCGTGACCGACCTCGACGGGGGCGACCCGCGCGAGCTGCCCCTCCCCGGCGAGGGGTTCGTCTCGAACCTGCAGGTCGCCGATCGCGGGGAGCGCATCGGCTTCACGTACTCCGACGCCGACCTCGGCGCCGACGGCGGCGTGGAGAGCGTGCTGTTCACCGCATCCGCCGCCGAGGGTGCCGCCGGCCAGGCGCCCACCGAGGTGGTCCTCCCCGGAGAGGACGCCCGCGTCGCGGAGTGGCGCTTCGTGCCCGACACCGACCGCATCCTTGCGCTCACCTTCGACGGCCGCCTGCTCCTCGCCGCGAGCGACGGGGCGGATGCGGCGCCGCTGGGCACCGCGCTGGGGATCGAGGGGATCGCCCGGGGGTCGGCGGAGGCGGTGATCGAGCGGATCGAGGGACTCCGGGTGGTCGACCTCGCCGACGGCAGCGAGGAGCCCCTCGTCGCCCCCGCCGAGGACGTCGGCGTCCCCGGCGGCGTCACCCCGCTGCCCGGGGAGGGCAGCATCCGTCGCTTCGCCGACATCAGCGCCACGAGCACGGTGCTGGGCACGCGCGTCGTGCGTGTGGGCGCCGACGGCGCCGTGGACCCGCTCGTGGAGGTCGGGCCGCAGGACGCCGTGCTGCAGACCTGCGTGTCGCCCAGCGGACGCTACGCGGCGGTGCTCCTCGCGCCCGACGCCGCCGACAACGCCTACGACCGGTACCGGCTGCCGCTGCCCGAGCGCGTGGAGACGCGCATCGTCGAGATCGACACGGGGGAGGAGATCGTGGGCCTCGGCGGCTTCGACCTGTCGTGGTGCCAGGTGCCGCCGTCATGAGCGCGCTGCGACCCGCGACCCGGGACGACCTCCACGACCTCCCCGTCGTGGTGGCGCCGCGCCTGCTGGGCGCGGTGCTCCGGACCACGATCGACGGCGAGAGTGTGGCCGTGCGCATCACCGAGGTCGAGGCCTATCACGGGCGCGGCACCGGCCCCGTCCCCGACCCCGGGTCGCATGCGCGGATGGGACCCACGGCGCGCAACGCCACGATGTGGGGCGAACCGGGGCACCTGTACGTCTACCTCAGCCACGGCATCCACTCGTGCGTCAACGTCGTCAGCGGCCCCGAGGGCACGGCGGGCGGGATCCTCCTGCGCGGCGGCGAGATCGTCGAGGGCGTCGAGGTCGCCACGCGGCGCCGGATCGCCCGCCGCGGCGTGGTGCGCCGCATCCGCGACCTCGCCCGCGGGCCGGGGCGGCTGGGCGACGCGGTGGGGCTGCGGCATCCGGCGCACGACGGCATCGACGCGATCACCGGTACGCCGCACGCGGGAGCGGTGGCCCGCCTCCAGCTCCGCGAGAGCCCGGTGCCAGAGGTCGCTGCGGGGCCCCGCGTCGGCGTCGCCGGGATCGCGGGGACCGACGCTTATCCGTGGCGCTTCTGGATTCCCGGCGATGAGACCGTGTCGGACTTCCGGTGGGGACGGGGGGCGGCCGCCGCGCAAGCCGACACACCGCCCGTGCTAGACTGACTCTTTGTCTGCGCGCACTCCAGCACGCAGTTCGTACCCTTCCCCGTCACGCAGGCCGGAAACGGCCGGCGCACGGCTGGGTGCAGACAAGGGATCTTGGGTGGCACCGTCCGGTGTCACGGTACTAAGGAGAATCACTATGGCAGCAGTGTGCCAGGTGACCGGAGCGGTTCCCGGCTTCGGTCACAACATCTCGCACTCGCACCGCCGGACGAAGCGCCGCTTCGACCCGAACGTGCAGAAGAAGACCTACTTCGTCCCCTCGCTCGGCCGAAAGATCACGATCAACGTGTCGGCCAAGGGGATGAAGGTCATTGACGCCCGCGGCATCGAGTCGGTCGTCAAGGACATGATCGCCCGGGGGGTGAAGCTCTGATGGCCAAGAAGGCTCAGGACGTCCGTCCCATCATCAAGCTGCGTTCGACGGCCGGCACGGGGTACACCTACGTGACGCGCAAGAACCGCCGCAACAACCCTGACCGCATCGTGCTGAAGAAGTACGACCCCGTCGTGCGCAAGCACGTGGACTTCCGAGAGGAGCGCTGATCTCATGGCCAAGAAGAGCAAGATCGCGCGCAACGAGCAGCGCAAGGTGGTCGTGGAGCGGTACGCCGCGAAGCGCGCCGAGCTGAAGAAGGCGCTCATCGACCCGAACTCGACCGACGAGCAGCGCGAGGCCGCCCGCGTCGGCCTGCAGAAGCTGCCGCGCAACGCGTCGCCGGTGCGCGTGCGCAGCCGCGACGCCATCGACGGCCGCCCGCGCGGTGTGCTGACGAAGTTCGGCATCTCGCGTGTGCGCTTCCGCGACATGGCCCACCGTGGCGAGCTGCCCGGCATCACCAAGTCGAGCTGGTAACACCCGCACGATTCAACGGATGGACGTCCCAATTGGGGCGTCCATCCGTCTTTTTGTGTCAAAAAGCACCGATTTGACCGCGACACGCCATGAATT
>CAZBZR010000023.1:0-15852 GCA_964496445.1 uncultured Microbacterium sp. | reverse complement strand
AAGCCGCACAGCATCCGCCGAAGGGGCGGGGGTTCTCCGGAACCCCCGCCCCTTTCGCCTCCCCGCCCCGCCCGTCCCCGCCCCCACCCGCCCGAACTCCGCACCCGCCCTGCCCGAACTCCGCACGACGGCGGGCCGGCGCGCCGAGACAGGGCCGTTCGGCACGTCGGGGCGCCGGGGTTGAGGAGTTCGGGCGGCGGGGTTGCGGAGTTCGGGCGGCGGGGCGGGAAGGGGGATGCGGACGCCCCAGCGGCCCCAGGAGTCACAAACCCGCGCGACACGCCGCGGGATCGGGCCGGAAAGGGCTCAAAATCCGCGGAATTCCGCGGTTGGTTGGTATGTTCGAGGCGGTCGAACCGACCACCCGGGGGTACGCCCCCGTCCGATGTAACGAAAGGCGCCCGCTCGGGTCGCCTGGGAGGACTACCGAATGGCTGACAAGTCCATCACCAAGACCGAACTCGTCGCGAGCATCGCCAGCGCGACGGGCCAGAGCCAGTCCGCCGTGTCGGGCGTGCTCGACTCCCTCTTCTCCACGGTCTCCGAGGCCGTCGCCAAGGGCAGCAAGGTCTCGATCCCCGGCTGGATCGCGTTCGAGCAGGTCGAGACCTCCGCGCGCACGGGCCGCAACCCGCAGACCGGTGCGGAGATCGCCATCCCCGCCGGCAAGCGCGTGAAGGTCACCGCGGGCTCGAAGCTGAAGGCCGCCGTCAAGTAACGACGACGACGTCACGGAGGGGGGATGCTGCGGCATCCCCCCTTCGCCGTTCCCCCAGGTGCCCGCGCCTAGGCTGGAAGGGTGAATCCTCGAGCGCTGCGCCTGGCCGGCCCGGTCATCCTGGCCGCGGTCGCCGTGGCGGCGCTGGTGTGGGGACTGGCCTTCGGCGGCGGCGCGGCGCCGCTCGTCCTCGGTGACCCGGGCCCGGTCATCCGCTGGGGCCTGCCCCTGGCGAGCCTCGCGGTGAACCTCACCGCGGCGGGCCTGGTCGGCTCCCTCGTCCTCGCCCTCTACGCGCTGCCGGCCGGGGAGCGCGCGTTCGATGTCGCGCTGGACACGGCGTCGGTCAGCGCCGCGCTGTTCACGCTCGCCTCGGCCGTGACGGGGTTCTTCACCTTCGTCAACGCGATGAACGCGACCCCGAGCCCCGACGCGGTGTTCGGCCAGCAGCTCGGCCGCTTCCTCACCGACACCGAGCTCGGACGCACGTGGCTGATCACGGCGGTCGCCGGCGCCGTCCTCACCGTCCTCACCTTCGCGGTGCGCTCGTGGACGCCCACCTTCTTCGTCGCCCTCTTCGCCCTCGCCGCGCTCGTGCCGATGGGCACGCAGGGCCACTCCGGCGAGGAGGCGAACCACACCGCCGCCGTCGTCGCGCTCGTGCTGCACATCCTGGGCGCAGCGGTGTGGCTCGGGGGACTCGTGCTCCTCGTGGTCATCCGGCCGCTCCTCAGCCGCGACGCCCTGGCGACGGTCCTGCTGCGCTACTCCAGCCTTGCGCTGGTGGCCTTCGTGGTGGTGGCGGTCTCGGGCACCGTGCGCGCCTCGATCGGGCTGGGCGGATGGGGCGCGCTCGCGTCGCCCTACGGCGTCATCGTGCTGGTCAAGGTGCTCGCCCTCCTCGCGATGGGCGTGCTGGGCGCGTGGTACCGCAAGCGCCTCATCGCCCGCGCGCGGGAGGATGCGGCCTCCCGGCGATTCTGGGGACTGGTGCTGCTGGAGCTGGCGTTCATGGGCGTGGCGAGCGGGGCCGCCGCGGCGCTGGCCCGCACGGCGCCTCCCGGCTCCACCGGGCAGCCGCCGGCGCTCGGCACCCCCGCCGAGATCCTCACCGGTGCGCCGCTGCCGCCCGAGCTGACGCTGGAGCGCTGGTTCACCACGTGGGACGTCGACCTGCTGTGGGCGTTCGCCGTCGCGTTCGGCCTGTTCTTCTACCTCGCCGGCGTCTGGCGCCTGCGCCGCCGCGGCGACGCGTGGCCGGTCTACCGCACGATCCTGTGGGTGGCGGGGATGCTGCTGCTGTTCTGGGTCACGAGCGGCCCGATCAACGCCTACCAGGACTACCTGTTCAGCCAGCACATGATCGGCCACATGCTGCTGAGCATGGCGATCCCGCTGCTGCTGGTCCCGGGTGCGCCGGTGACCCTCGCCGCGCGCGCCATCCGCAAGCGCACCGACGGCAGCCGCGGCGGGCGCGAGTGGATCCTGTGGGCCGTGCACAGCCCGGTCGCCCGCGTGCTGACGAACCCGCTCGTCGCCGCCGGCCTGTTCATCGGGTCGCTGTGGCTGTTCTACTACAGCGACCTGTTCCGCTGGTCGCTGTACGACCATCTGGGTCACGAGTGGATGGTGGCGCACTTCCTCCTCACCGGCTACCTGTTCGTGCTCTCTCTCATCGGCATCGATCCCGTGCCCTCCCGGCTCCCGTACCCGCTGCGCCTCCTGGTGCTCATCGCCGTCATGGCCATGCACGCCTTCTTCGGCATCGCGATCATGATGCAGACGGGACTGTTCGTGGCGGAGTGGTTCGGCTCGATGGGGCGCACGTGGGGCCCCGATCCGCTCCAGGACCAGTACATCGGCGGGGGCGTGGCGTGGTCGGTCGGGGAGATCCCGACGCTGATCCTCGCGATCACGGTCGCGATCCAGTGGAGTCGCTCGGACGAGCGGATGCAGCGCCGCCGCGATCGGCACATCGACCGGGCCGGCGACGCCGAGCTGGATGCGTACAACGCGCGGCTCGCCGCGCTCGCCGCGCGCGACGCGCGCACCCCCCGCTGAGCGGGCTCAGTCGGTGTTGCCGCCGGACACCTGGATGGAGGCCGTGCCGTCGGCGAGCACGGTGATGGTGCCGGAGACGAGGAAGGGGACGTCCTCCGAGACGGAGCGGACCGACCCGTCGGCGAGCGAGCGGATGTCGACCTCGATGTGGGCGATCGCGTCGGCCGGCACGATCTTCCACGCCGCGCCGTCGGGCTCCACGCGCACCTCCGGCTGCTGCAGGATCGACCACTGCGGCACGTCGACGATGCGGTTGCGCACCTGGTACCCGAACGGGCAGCCGGTGGGCTGGAGCACCTCCTGCGCGGCGCACGCGGTGAGGAACTCGGCCACGCGCTGCTGCACCACGCCCACGAACTCCTCGGTGGGCTCGGCCTGGATGTCGACGGGGATGCCGGTGCGCGGCGCATCCGCCAGCACGGCCACGCCCCGCGTCGCCGAGATCGCGGTGTCGACGGCGACGGAGTAGGCGCCGGGGGAGAACACCAGCAGCGGCACGGGCGCGAGCGGGTCGACGTCGACGCCCGCGGCGGCCACCTGCCGCTTGTCGATCTCGAAGCCGTTCACTTCGAAGCGCATCGAGCCGCGGACGGTGAGGTCGATGACCGCGAGGGGACTGGTGGCGAAGCGCCACTGCGGCAGGATGCCGACCCATCCGTCCTGCTCGACGGCGAAGGTGGTCGCCCCCGCGATGCCGCCGGCGCGGTAGCTCGCCGTCACGCGCGTGGTGTGCTCGCCGGCCTCCTCGGAGACGATCTCCACCTCGGTGAGGCGCGCCAGCGCACTCGAGCGCAGGAGCGCCGCGGATGCGGTGGCCGGCAGCCCCGCCTGCTCCAGGTCGGCCGCGTCCATGGCGACCCCGGGGACGGCGCGCGCGTCACCGGCCTCGCCGTCGGCGAGGAGGGCGAGGTAGCGCTCGACGAACGCCGACGGGCTGTAGAACTCGCGGTACAGCACCGCCGCCGCGGCGGCGAAGGCGGCGATCAGCAGCGCTCCCACGATTCCCAGCACGGCCAGTTCCACCCCGAGCCGGCGGCGCGCGGGCACCGCCGTCGTGCCGGTCGGCGTCGCGGCGGGGGGCTGGTCCACCCTGTCAGTCTAGGAAGAGCGCACCGGTTCGGGTCGCGGCGCTGCGCCACCGCGGCGCCGAACTACCATGAGGCGGTGAGCACGCCCGCCCTCTCCGCCGAGCAGGAGGCGCTGTTCCGGCTCATCGAGGACACCCGCGAGCACGTGTTCGTCACCGGACGCGCCGGCACCGGCAAGTCCACCCTCCTGCAGCACCTCGCGTGGCACACCGAGAAGCAGATCGCCGTGTGCGCCCCCACCGGCGTCGCCGCGCTCAACGTCGAGGGGCAGACGATCCACTCGCTGTTCCGGCTGCCGATCGGGCTCATCGCGAACGGCGAGATCGAGCAGTCCGACGCCACCCGTAAGCTGCTCAACGCCATCGACACCCTCGTCATCGACGAGATCTCGATGGTCAACGCCGACCTCATGGACGGCATCGACCGCGCGCTGCGGCAGGCGCGCGGGCGCCGTGCCGAGCCGTTCGGCGGCGTGCAGATCGTGATGTTCGGCGATCCGTACCAGTTGGCGCCGGTGCCGCCGCGGGGCGATGAGATGCGCTACATCCGCGACCACTACCGCTCCTTCTGGTTCTTCGACGCGAAGGTGTGGACCGGCGGCGAGGCCGCCGACGGCATCCTCGACGTCGGCGCGCACGGCGCGGCGCTGCACGTGCGCGAGCTCGTCGAGATCCATCGGCAGTCCGATCCGGCGTTCAAGGCGCTCCTGAACGCGGTGCGCTACGGCCGCGTCACGGCCGAGATGGCCGGCGTGCTGAATGGAGCGGGAGCGCGGACGCCGCCGCATCCGGCCGACGGGGAGCACCCGATCATCACCCTCGCCACCCGCAACGACCGGGTCAACGCGATCAACCGCCGTCACCTCGACGAGCTGGTCGGGCGGATGCAGACGGCCAACGCCGAGATCAACGGCGACTTCGGGCGGGGGGAGGCGAACTACCCGGCCGATCGGGAGCTGACGCTCAAGGTCGGCGCGCAGGTGATGTTCCTCCGCAACGACACCGCCGCGTTCGGCGACCCGCCGCGGTGGGTCAACGGCACGCTGGGCACCGTCACGCGCATCGCCGGCGGCACGGTGCGCGTCGACGTCGACGGCGAGGAGCACGACGTCGAGCCGGCGGTGTGGGAGAGGTTCCGCTACGCCTACGACCCGGGGACGAAGAACCTCTCCCGCGAGGTGGTCGCGGAGTTCACGCAGTTCCCGCTGCGCCTGGCGTGGGCCGTTACGATCCACAAGAGCCAGGGGAAGACGTACGACCGCGCGGTCATCGATCTCGGCGGCGGCGCCTTCGCCCCCGGTCAGACCTATGTGGCGCTCAGCCGGCTGACGAGCCTCGACGGCCTCTACCTCACGCGACCGCTCCGGCCCAGCGACATCCGCGTCGACGAGGACGTCCGCCGCTTCATGAAGCAGGCGTACCTCGCCGCCCAGGGCTGACGCGCTCAGGCCACCGCGGCCGACTTCGCGCGGGCGAGGTCTTCGAACAGCTCGGTGTTGAAGCGGTACGCCGCGAGCACTTCGTCGATGACCCGTGCCTGCTCGGCGGCGTCCCACGGGGCCGCGTCCAGCTGCTCGCGGTAGTACTCCTTGAACGCCTGCGGGTCGGCGATGTCGGCGAAGAGGTAGAACCCGATCCCGTTGGTGTCGAACCCGAAGCGGCGCTGCATGAGGCGGCCGATGAACTGGCCTCCCGACAGGTCGCCGAGGTAGCGCGTGTAGTGGTGGGCCACGAAGCCGCCCGGCCAGGTGCTCCCCACCGCGCGGATGCGGTCGACGTAGCGTCGGGTGGTGGGAAGGGGCGTGATCCGTTCGCGCCAATCGGGGCCGATGAGGTACTCCAGGTCGGCCTCGAGGGCGGGGAGGCGCGTGAGCCGCTCGGTGATGAACACCGCGGCGACCGGCTCGTCGCGCATCCGCTCGGCTGCGCTTTCGAGCGCGTCGTAGATGAACCAGTGCTGGGCGACGAGCGCGATGTAGTCCTCGCGCGTGCCCTCCCCGGTCATGAGGTCGGACATGAAGCTGGAGTGCTCGCTGGAGGAGTGCGCGGCGCTGGAGCGTTCGCGCAGGGCGACGGAGAACGGCAGCGGCTCGGGCATGCCGCCATCATAGGGGAAAAGTTAGGTGACCCTTACCCCGAGTTCACTCGTGCGGGCGCGGCGGGATCCCGAGCCGCGCGCAGGCGGCGTCGTACAGGGCCACGATCTCCCGGCGCACCTCGCGGCGCTCGGTGATCGCCCCGCCCGGCCACGGCACGCGCACCGCCGTGGTGTCGCCGCCGGCTCCCGTGGCCGCCCACTCGCCGCCGTCGCCGTCGAATCCGGTCATGGCGGCGCTCACGGCGTCGGCGGGACCGAAGGCACGGACGATGAGGAGGTTGTCGTCGGGGTGATCGCCGTTCATGTGCCCGAGCACGCCCGCGCGGGCCGCCTCGTCGAATTCGTGCGCCATGTCGCCAGCCTAGGCACGTTCGTGATGCAGACGTGATCGCCCCCGGGGCAATCCCCGGGTGGGGGGAGGACGACGTGTGTTTGAATCGAGTGCGCGTCGTCCGGCGCCTGCTCGAGCTCCCCGGGGGTGAGGATGCGGACCCATCTCCGCCGCGGCATCGCCGCCGCGGGCGTTGCCGCGCTGCTCGCCCTGGCCGGATGCTCCGCCGTCGAGACCGTCGAGATCGACCTTCCCGCGCAGGCCGAGGGCGCCCTTCCCGGCGACACCGTCGCACAGCTGGAGTCCGCCGTGACCAGCGCCATGGCCGCCACCGGCGCCACTGGCGCGATCGTGGGCGTGTGGGTGCCGTGGAGCGGCAGCTGGGTCGCCGGGCTCGGCGCCCAGGGACCGGGCGGCGGGGCGGTGGACGCCGACATGACCTTCCGCGCGGCCGACGTCACGCGGGCGATGACCTGCGACGTGCTCTTCCAGGTGGCGGCCGAGGGCACGGTGGACCTCGACGACGTGGTCACCGAATGGGTCAACGGCTTCCCCGACCTCGACGACATCACCCTCCGTCAGCTCTGCGACGGCACCGCGGGAGTGGGCTCGTACACGCCGCAGCTGATGAGCCTGTTCTTCACCAACCTCGAGCGCCAGTGGGATCCGCGCGAGCTCGCCGGGTACGGCCTCGGGCAGGATCGCATCCCGCCGGGCACCGCGTACCGCGACTCCGACTCGGCGTACCTCCTCCTCGCCGCCGCGCTCGAGCGTGCGACCGGCGAGAGCATCCGCGCCCTCTTCGAGGAGCGGATCGCCGCGCCGCTGGAGCTCACCGCGACCGAGCTGCCGACCCGCCCCGCCGCGCCGCCCGGAGCCACTCCGCTCGAGGGCTACTGGTCGGTTCCGGATGCCGCAGGGGTCTGGAACTGCACGGACCCGCCGGACGTGACCACCATGTCGGCGAGCATCGGCGGTGCCGACGCCGGAGCCGTGACGAACATCACCGACCTCGGCCGTTACGTCCAGGCGCTGGCCACGCGGGCGCTCACGCCCGACGCGGAGGACCGGTTCGAGGCGCCCATGCAGGTCTCCCCCGACCAGCCGACGTGGTTCACCGCCGCCGGCGGCGCGTACCAGGCGGGATCGCTGATCGGTCAGTTCGGCTCCATCCCGGGGTACCTCACGGCCGCCTTCGCCGACCCCGCCACCGGACTGACGGTGGCGGTCGTGCTGAACAACTCCGGCGCCGGTGCGGCACCGGTGTCGTGGCTCGCGTGGGAGCTGGCAGCGATCGCCTCGAAGGCCGCGGCCGCCGGCGGAGCATCCGCGCCCGAGGCGGGCCTGCCCTGGAGCGCGCAGCAGTTCCACGACGCGATCCTCGCCAGCGCGATCTGCCCGCCGCCCGCGTCGTGACCGCGACCCGCGGCGCGCCGCGCAGCGCGGTGCTGCTGGTGCTCGCCGGTCTCGCGTGCCAAGAGGTGGGCGCCTCGCTCGCCGTCATGCTGTTCGACGATGTCGGGCCGCTGGGCATGGTCATGCTCCGCCTCGTCTTCTCCGCCGTGCTCCTCCTCCTCATCGCGCGGCCGCGCTTGCGCGGGCACTCGCGGCGCGGATGGCGCGCGGTCGTGGAGTTCGGCGTCGTGCTGGCGACGATGAACGGACTGTTCTACCTGGCCCTGGAGCGGCTGCCGCTGGGCGTGACCGTCACCATCGAGGTGCTCGGCCCGCTGACGCTCTCGATCCTCGCCAGCCGCCGCGCCTCGGCGTGGGTGTGGGCCGGGGTGGCCCTCCTCGGGGTCGCCGCCCTCGGGGGCGGGGGGTGGGACCGGCTCGACCCCCTGGGCGTCGTCTTCGCGCTCGGCGCCGCGGCGAGCTGGGCGCTGTACATCCTCGCCTCGGCCCGGGTAGGCCGTGAGTTCCCGAGGCTGGACGGCCTCGCCCTGGCGATGGCGGTGGGCGCGGTCCTCGCGCTGCCGTTCGGCATCGTGGACGCCGGGGGCGCGCTCCTGCGCGTCGAGCTCCTCGCCGTCGGCGCCGCGGTGGCGGTGCTCAGCTCCACCATCCCCTACGCCCTCGAGCTCATCGCGCTGCGCCGGCTCCCGGCGGCCGCGTTCGCGATCCTCATGAGCCTCGGTCCGGCCACCGCCTCGATCGCCGGCTTCCTCCTCCTCGGCCAGCACCTGACCTGGCTGGAGATCGCCGGGATCGGGCTGGTGATCATCGCCTCGATCGGGGCGGTGCGCGCGTCCACGCGCGCGGCCCGTCCGGGGCCGGCGGATGAGCCGCTCGCGGAGCCGGTGGGCTGAGTCAGAGCGGCGGATCCAGGCGCTGCAGCGCCGCATCCATCCGCGCCGCCATCTCCGCGTGACCCACCGGGTCGGGGTGCAGGCCGTCCCACGCCATCCAGCTCTCCGCATCGTCGGGATAGTGCCCGTCGAGCCACCGGCTCGCCCCGCCGATCCAGTCCGCGTCGACCTCGGCCGCCGCATCCCGCACCCAGCCGATGATGACCTCCACCGAGGCGGGGCGCTCGGCGGTGTACCAGAACGGCTCGACCACGATGATCCGCGCGTCGGGCAGGCCCGCGCGCAGGCGGCGCAGGTCGTCACGGGCGGCGGTGCGGATGGCATCGCCGGCGCGGTCGAAGCTGAAGTTGTCGTTCAGCCCCATCGTGACGAACACGATGTCGGGACCGGCGGCGATGATCTGGTCGGGGAGGTCGCCCTCGCCCACGACGGTGCGGTCGGTGACGAAGCCCAGGCCGTTCACGCTCGGATTGAACTCGCGCCAGCCGCGGTCGGCGCACAGCCGTGTCGCCCACCGGTCGGCCGGATCAGCCAGCGCCGTGCCCGCCGTGTAGGAGTCGCCGTAGAACGCCACGAGCGGCCCCTCCGGGGTGCTCGTCCCGGCATCGGGGCGGCCCGCCGCGCAGGCGCTGAGGCCCACAGCGGCGGCGACGAGTCCGGCGAGGGAGCAGGCGGTGGCGAATCGGCGCATACTCCATCTTCGTCGAGCCCCCGCCTCGGATGGCGGATAGCGTGGACGGATGCTCCCGGCTCTCGTCATCGTCGACATCCAGCGCGACTACTTCCCCGGCGGCCGTCGTCCGCTGGTGGGTGCGGATGCGGCGGCCGAGACCGCCGCGCGCCTGCTCGCGGAGCAGCGACGCCGCGGCGGCACCGTCGTGCACGTCCGTCACGAGGGCGCGTCGGGCTTCCTCGAGGCCGGCACCGCGGGCGCCGAGATCGATCCGCGCGTGGCTCCGGCAGGGGGCGAGACCGTCGTGGTCAAGCACGCTCCCAACGCGTTCCTCGGCACGCCGCTGGACGCGGTGCTGCGCGCACAGGGCGCCGAGGAGGTGTGGATCGTGGGGATGATGACGAGCATGTGCGTGGATGCCACCGTCCGCGCCGCATCCGACCTCGGGTACGCCGTCACCGTCGCCGCCGACGCGTGCGCCGCCCCCGACCTGGAGTTCGAGGGAATGCGCGTCCCGGGCGAGCTCGTCCACGCCGCGTTCCTCGCGGCGCTCGGCAGCGCCTATGCGCGGGTCGTCCCCGCCGCAGCGCTCCTCGGTTGAGGCCTGCCCGCGCCCGCCGCACCCGCGCCCGCCGCATCCGCGAGAGTGCATCGTCTCGCCGAGAGTGCATCGAATTGCGTGCACGCTCGGCGAGACGACGCACTTTCGGCGCGGCGGCGACCCGTCAGATCGCCATCGCCCGTTCGCCCACCCCCAGGGCGATGAGGAGCGACAGCACGGCGAGCGCCGTGGCAACCGGAACCATGGTGTAGCGCTCCGGCTTGCTGCGGGAGATCGCGTTCAGGAAGATCCCGAAGGCGAGGTACGCGAAGATCACCCACATCGCGATTCGCGAGAACAGGTCGGGGAGGATGCTGATCGCCCCGACGCGATCCCACGCCACGGCGGCCATGAGGCCGTAGATCAGGATCGAGATCACGCTGCCGATGCGCTTGCCGGCGGGCAGCACACGATCCTGCCCGCCCCATGCGACGCGGCCCCAGGGGGCGCCGGCCACGAGGGCGAGCTGAAACGCGGCCAGCAGCGCGAGGGCCACCGTGAACACGAGAGCGAAGGGCATTCCGCCACCGTATCGGGCGCCGCAGGCGCACGGTGCTCCCCGCCGCCTCGCCCTCCCGCCGCATCCGCGAGCGTGCATCGTCTCGCCGAGAGTGCATCGAATCCCGTGCACACTCGGCGAGACGATGCACTTTGGCGTGCGGCGGGAGAAGTGGAGGGGCTGACGGGAATCGAACCCGCGCTATCAGCTTGGGAAGCTGATGTTCTGCCATTGAACTACAGCCCCATGTGGCCTTTCGGCGCCCGGCCAGCATAACAGCGTCGCTCCGCGGATGCGGCGGGAGCCCTAGGCTGATGCCGTGCTGCTCTCCGACCGCGACATCGCCCGCGAACTCGAGTCCGGCCGCATCGGCCTCTCGCCGTCCGACCCCGGCATGGTGCAGCCCTCGAGCGTCGACGTGCGCCTGGACCGCTACTTCCGGCTGTTCGACAACCACAAGTACCCGTTCATCGACCCCGCCGAAGACCAGCCCGAGCTCACGCGGCTCATCGAGGTCGACCCCGCGGAGCCGTTCATCCTGCATCCCGGTGAGTTCGCCCTCGGCTCCACCTACGAGCAGGTGAGCCTGCCCGATGATGTCGCCGCACGGCTGGAGGGCAAGAGTTCGCTCGGTCGCCTGGGGCTGCTCACCCACTCCACCGCCGGATTCATCGACCCGGGTTTCACGGGGCACGTGACTCTCGAGCTCTCGAACGTCGCGACGCTGCCGATCAAGCTGTGGCCGGGGATGAAGATCGGTCAGCTCTGCTTCTTCCGGCTCTCCTCGCCGGCCGAGAACCCCTACGGGTCGGGCCCCTACGGCAATCGGTACCAGGGTCAGCGCGGTCCGACGGCATCGCGGTCGTTCATGAACTTCCACCGCACCGACGTCGGGGTCACCGACGCCGGTGCGGCCGGCCGCTGACCCGGCGGGTCAGGAGGCCGACGGGGCGGATGCGGCGGCGCGGCCCTGTGCGAACCCCGCGGTGAAGCCGCGCTCGAAGGCGGTGTCGTCTTCGGGAGCTGGGCCGGCGTGCCCGTGCCGGTCGCAGCAGTGGCCCTCGCCGTGCGGGGCGAACCCGTGGCCGCGGTGCGGGCCGAAGCCGTGTCCGTGCCGCCTCCCGGCGCCGTGTCCGCGGTGCGGGCCGAAGCCGTGACCGTGGTGCGGACCGTCGTCGTGCGGGTGGCCGACGCCGGCCGCATCGCCGAACCGCCGGCGGTGGCCGTGGTGACCGTGGTGGCCGTGGCGGCGCCGACCGCGGGGGAGATCGTCGACGCCGCCGAGTTCGGTGGCGATCGCCTCGAGCGAGGCGAGGGTGACCGCGAAGTCTTCCGGCGACACCGCGCCGGCCACGCGCTGCCGGATGCCGTCGACGAGTCCGTCGAGCCGCTCCTTGGCGGCACGGCCGTCGTCGGTGAGGGTCCAGCCGTCGGCCGCCTCGGCGATCCAGCCGCGGTCGCGGAGCCGGCGGACCCGGCCGCTGCGGCGAGCCAGGCGCTCGGCGAGCCACGGCAGGGTCTCGGGAGCGTCGACCGCGTTCAGCAGCATCCACTCGCGACGGGAGACGTCCTCGTCGGCGAGTGCGTCCGCGAAGGCGCGATGGAGAAGGGCGTCGACGGCGTGGAGCCAGAAACCCAGGGGGCGGTCGGAGAGGGGAGGTGAGGAGGTCATGGGATGTCCTTTCGGGCGGTTGCGCCGCATTACATGTGTGATGACAACTAAGTACATGTACTGTGACATGCATGTGAGAAGCTTGTCAAGTGGCATGTAAATTGGATGGCGTGACCGACCCCGCCGATCAGATCGCTGCCGCCCTGTCCCGGCTCCGCGGCTCCCGGCCACGTCCGCCCTGGGCGGGAGGCGAGCATCCGCACGCGCACGGCGCGCCGCACGGTCGTGGTGGCCCCCACGGCGGCCCGCCCTGGATGGCCGGCCGCCTCGGCGGCCCCGCCCGGATGCGGCTGCTCGAGGCGCTCGCCGCCGCCGACGTGCCGCTCAGCATCAGCGACGTGGCCGTGGGCGTCGGGGTGGATCAGCCGCGCGCGTCGCGCCTCGTGCAGCAGAGCGTCGAGCTCGGGCAGGTCGTGCGCACGCCCGACCCGGACGACGCGCGGCGCACGCGGCTCGGCCTCACCGACGCGGGCGCCGCGCTCGTGCGGGAGTTCCAGGGCGGCCGGCGCGATGCCGTGGGCACGGCCCTCGGCGGCTTCACCGACGCCGAGAAGGCCGATCTCGCGCGCCTGCTCACGCGCCTCGCGGAGGCCTGGCCCCGCCCCTAACCCGGTCGACTCGCCAACATACGTCGGAATTCGGGCCCGAAACCGACGGATGTTGGCAACTCGACGGACGGGGCCCCGCCCCGGCCCGGACGGACTGGGCCCCGGACGGGCGGCCCGGACGGACGGGGGCCCGGACGGGCCGGCGGGGTCAGCGGGCGCGGGGGAGGCGGACGAGCAGGAGCAGCACCAGGCCGACGGCCAGCACCACCACGATGCCGAGCACGCCCCAGATCGTCGCGCCGAACAGGGCGATGAACAGCGTCCACAGCGCGGGGGAGAGGAAGCTCGCGACGCGGCCCGTCGTGGCGTACAGCCCGAAGATCTCGCCCTGCATCCCCGGCGGAGTGGCGCGCGCCAGGAGCGAGCGGCTGGCCGCCTGGGCAGGGCCGACGCAGGCCGACAGGAGCAGTCCGCCGATCCAGAAGACGATCTTGCCGATGTCTTCGAGCACGAGGATGGCGGTGCCCATGACGATGAGCCCCGACAGGGCCGCGACGATCACCGCCCTCGGTCCGAAGCGGTCGTCGGCGCGCCCGGCGAAGATCGTCGACACGCCCGCGACGATGTTGGCGGCGATCCCGAAGATGAGCACCTCGTTCGCGCTGAACCCGAACGACACCGCGGCGAGGATGCCGCCGAAGGCGAAGACGCCCGCCAGGCCGTCGCGGTAGACGGCGCTGGAGAGCAGGAACCAGAACGTCGGGCGGTGCTCGCGATACAGGGCGCGGATGTCGCGGATGAGCTCGACGTACGCGGCGAAGAAGTTCACGCGCGGCCCGTGGGCCGCGCCGGCCCGCTCGGGCACGTTGAACACCAGCGGCAGCGCGAACACGAGGGTCCACACGCCGCAGCCGAGCGCGATCACGCGATACGCCATGCCGTCGGAGGTGTCCATCCCGAACCAGTCCAGCTGGGTGAGCACGACCACGATCGTGAGCGCGACGATGCCGCCGATGTAGCCGAGCCCCCAGCCCAGGCCGCTCACCTTGCCGATGGTGCGCGGGGTGGAGACCTCCACGAGCATCGCGTTGTAGTTGACGCCGGCGATCTCCGACACGACGGCGCCGAGGGAGAGGATGATCGCGCCGGTCCAGAAGAACGCGGGGTCGGCGTGGACGAAGAACAGCGCGAACTGGGCGAGGGCCAGGAGCGCGGTGAACACCACGAGCCAGCGCTTCTTGTGCCCCGAGCGGTCGGCGGTCTGCCCGAGCACGGGAGCCAGCAGCAGGATGAGGAACCCGGCGAGGGTGGTCGCCAGGCCGTAGCCGCTGGAGAGGTCGGCCAGCGCCCGCTCGCGCACCGGGTCGGAGTCGGGGAGGGCGGCGATGTCGGCGGGCAGGAAGTTGTCCGAGACGAGGTACAGCGACGCGAAGACGAACGTCAGGATGACGGAGTTGAACGGCTGGGTGGCCCAGTCCCACAGTGCCCACGACACCACGCGCTTGCGCGGGACGGGCTCCTCAGACCCCGCCTCGGCGAAGGTGGCGCCGAAGATCCCGACCGCTCCGGTGTTGGCGGTCGGCGGCGGAACGGGCACGCGGTCGCGGCCGGAATCGGGCGTGCTCATGTGCGTCACGGTAGGACCCCTCGGTGAACGCCCGGTGCACCGGGCCCTGGCAGGCGACGTCGGCGTCGCCCCGCTCAGGCTACGCCCGGCGGCGGCCCGCGGTCCGCATCCGCAGCGTCGACCCGCCGAGAAAAACTTGAGTCAGCCCCTGTCAACTTCATTTGACAGGGGACGGATGCCGCGAGTAGCCTTGAGTCATCGCGGCTCAACCCCCCGAGCCGCCCACGACTTCACAACCACGAGCCACCGGCTCACACCAAGGAGAGAGAACGAATATGCCCCGTGCAGTGGGAATCGACCTCGGTACGACCAACTCGGTCGTGAGCGTCCTCGAAGGCGGCGAGCCGAAGGTCATCGCGAACGCCGAAGGCTTCCGCACCACCCCCTCGGTGGTGGCCTACACCACGGACGGCGAGGTTCTCGGCGTCGAGACCGCGAAGCGCCAGCCCGTCACCGACGGCGACCGCACGGTCGCCTCCGTGAAGCGCCACATGGGCACCGACTGGACCTTCGACGTCGACGGCAAGAAGTGGACGCCGCAGGAGATCTCCGCGCGCATCCTCCAGAAGCTCAAGCGCGACGCCGAGGAGTACCTGGGCGACAGCGTCACGGATGCGGTCATCACCGTGCCCGCGTACTTCAACGACGCCGAGCGCCAGGCCACGAAGGAGGCCGGCGAGATCGCGGGCCTGAACGTGCTGCGCATCATCAACGAGCCCACCGCCGCCGCCCTCGCGTACGGCCTGGACAAGGGCAAGGAGGACGAGCTCATCCTCGTCTTCGACCTCGGTGGCGGAACCTTCGACGTGTCGCTGCTCGAGGTGGGCAAGGACGACGACTTCTCCACCATCCAGGTGCGCTCCACCGCCGGCGACAACCGCCTCGGCGGCGACGAGTGGGACCAGCGTCTCGTGGACTACTTCATCAAGCAGTTCAAGGACACCACCGGTGTCGACGTCTCCGGCGACAAGATCGCTCTGCAGCGCCTCAAGGAGGCTGCGGAGCAGGCGAAGAAGGAGCTCTCCAGCTCCACCTCGACGAGCGTCAACCTGCCCTACCTGTCGCTGACGGAGTCGGGCCCGGTGTCGCTGAGCGAGACGATCACGCGTGCGAAGTTCGAGGACCTCACCAAGGACCTCCTCGACCGCACCAAGAAGCCCTTCGAGGACGTCATCCGCGAGGCCGGCATCAAGGTCGCCGACATCGCCCACGTCGTCCTCGTCGGCGGCTCCACCCGCATGCCCGCCGTCGCCGAGCTCGTCAAGCGCGAGGCCGGCAAGGAGGCCAACAAGGGTGTGAACCCGGATGAGGTCGTCGCCGTCGGTGCGGCCCTGCAGGCCGGCGTGCTGAAGGGTGAGCGCAAGGACGTCCTGCTCATCGACGTGACTCCGCTGAGCCTCGGCATCGAGACCAAGGGCGGCATCATGACGAAGCTCATCGAGCGCAACACCGCCATCCCCACCAAGCGCAGCGAGACCTTCACCACGGCCGACGACAACCAGCCGTCGGTCGCGATCCAGGTCTTCCAGGGCGAGCGCGAGTTCACCCGCGACAACAAGCCGCTGGGTACGTTCGAGCTCACCGGCATCGCGCCGGCCCCGCGCGGCATCCCGCAGGCCGAGGTCACC
>CAZBZR010000022.1:29659-40055 GCA_964496445.1 uncultured Microbacterium sp. | reverse complement strand
CTGGACATCCGTCGCATCGAGACGCTGAAGGACGGTGCCGACGCGGTCGGCAACCGCACGCGCGTCAAGGTCGTGAAGAACAAGATGGCGCCGCCGTTCAAGCAGGCCGAGTTCGACATCCTGTACGGCACCGGCATCTCGCGCGAGGGCAGCCTCATCGACTTCGGTGTCGAGCACGGCATCGTGAAGAAGTCGGGTGCCTGGTACACCTACGAGGGCGAGCAGCTCGGCCAGGGCAAGGAGAACGCCCGCAACTTCCTGCTCAAGAACGACGACGTCGCGAACGACATCGAGTCGAAGATCAAGGCGAAGCTCGGCATCGGGGTGCCGGCAGGCGCCGCGGCCCCGGCCGGCGACGAGCTCGCGGCCCGTCGCCCGGCGTGAGCATGACCGAGGACACCCGGGGCGAGCGCGACGCGCTCGCCCCCGTGATCCCGCTCTTCGGGGCCCGGCCGGTCGCGCCCGAGCCGGACGCTCCGGCGCCGGAGTGGCACCCCACGTGGCTCTCCTCCGACGGTGGGGAGCCGCCGGCGGAGGAATCGGAGCCCCCGGGCGATGCGGACGCTCTCGAGCGCGCCGAGCGGATGCTGCTGCGCAAGCTCCGCACCCGCTCACTGTCGCTGCGCGAGGCGCGGGCAGCCCTGAGCGGGGAGGAGCTGGAGCCGGCGGCGAGCGAGGCGCTCCTGGAGCGGTTCGTGGCGCTCGGGTACCTCGATGACCGCGCGCTGGCCGAGCAGCTCGTCGACAAGGCGCTCTCGCGCAAGGCGCAGGGCAGGCAGGCGGTGGCGCAGGTCCTCACCCAGCGCGGGATCCCCCGCGAGGTGGCCGACGAGGTGCTGGCCGAGCTGCCCGGTGACGAGGCGGAGCGCGCTCTCGCGTTCGCCCGCTCCAAGGCGCCGGCTCTCGCCGACCTCGATCGCGACACGGCGCTGCGCCGTCTGGCGGGCCAGCTCGCGCGGCGCGGATTCGGCGCCGTCGCGCTGTCGGCGGCGCGGACCGCGCTGGAGGAGCGCACTGCGCCCACGGGTCGCGGCGTCCGCTTCGACTGACGCCGCGCGAACGTAGAATGGCCGGATCATGACCATGCTCTCCGGCGCGCCCACCCGCATCACGCCCTCCCCGGCAGCCGTCGACATCGACGGCCGCCCTCGCACCTACGACGTGCGCACCTTCGGATGCCAGATGAACGTGCACGACTCCGAGCGCCTCTCCGGCTCCCTCGAGAGCGCGGGATACGTGCGGGCGGCAGCGGGCGAGGATGCCGACGTCGTCGTGATCAACACGTGCGCGGTGCGCGACAACGCCGCCGGCAAGCTGTACGGCACCCTCGGGCACCTCAAGTCGCGCAAGGACGCATCCCCCGGCATGCAGATCGCGGTCGGCGGGTGCCTCGCGCAGATGGACAAGGACGCCGTGCAGCAGAAGGCGCCGTGGGTGGACGTCGTGTTCGGGACGCACAACATGGGCTCGCTTCCGCGCCTCCTCGAGCGTGCGCGCCACAACGACGAGGCCGAGCTGGAGATCCTCGAGTCGCTCGAGGTGTTCCCCTCCACCCTGCCCACCAAGCGTGACTCCAGCCACAGCGGCTGGGTGTCGATCTCGGTGGGCTGCAACAACACCTGCACGTTCTGCATCGTGCCGAGCCTGCGCGGCAAGGAGAAGGACCGGCGGCCCGGCGACATCCTCAACGAGATCCGACTCCTCGTGGACGACGGCGCGCTCGAGGTGACCCTGCTCGGTCAGAACGTGAACTCGTACGGCGTGGAGTTCGGCGACCGGCTCGCCTTCGGCAAGCTGCTGCGCGCCGCCGGCGAGATCGAGGGTCTCGAGCGCATCCGCTTCACGAGCCCGCACCCGGCCGCCTTCACCGACGACGTCATCGCCGCGATGGCGGAGACCCCCGCCGTCATGCCGTCGCTGCACATGCCGCTGCAGTCCGGCAGCGACCGCATCCTCAAGGCCATGCGGCGGTCCTACCGCAGCGAGCGCTTCCTCGGCATCCTCGATCGGGTCCGCGAGCGCATGCCGCACGCTGCGATCACCACCGACATCATCGTCGGATTCCCGGGGGAGACCGAGGAGGACTTCGAGGAGACGCTGCGCGTCGTCGAAGCGTCGCGCTTTTCCAGCGCCTTCACGTTCCAGTACTCCATCCGTGCGGGCACCCCCGCCGCGACGATGCCCGACCAGGTCCCGAAGGCCATCGTGCAGGAGCGCTACGACCGCCTCATCGCCCTGCAGGAGCGCATCAGCCTCGAAGAGAACCAGCGCCAGCTCGGCCGCCAGGTCGAGGTGCTGGTGTCCACCGGCGAGGGGAAGAAGGATGCCGCGACGCGGCGCCTCAGCGGCCGCGCGGAGGACAACCGTCTGGTGCACGTGGAGGTCCCCGAGGGATCTATCACTCCGCGGCCCGGCGATGTCGTCACGGCCGTGATCACGCATGCCGCGCCCTTCCACCTCCTGGCCGACAGCCTCGACGGTGCGCCGCTGCGCGTGCGGCGCACGCGGGCGGGAGACGCGTGGGATCGCGCGCAGGCCGAGGCCTGCGGCATTCCTGCCGCGCCCGCCGAGACCGGCCCGCGGGCCGTCTCCCTGGGCCTGCCGTCGCTGCGCGTCGGAGGGTGAGCACGCCGCGGCTCTGGGTCGTCGTCGGCGCCACCGGTACCGGCAAGAGCGCGCTGTCGCTGGATCTCGCCGAGCGGCTCGCAGAGCGCGGGGATCGGGCCGAGATCGTCAACGCCGACGCGATGCAGCTGTACCGCGGCATGGACATCGGCACCGCGAAGCTGTCTCCCGCTGAGCGTCGGGGCGTGCCGCACCACCTCCTCGACGTGCTCGAGGTCACCGAGGAGGCCGCCGTCGCCGACTATCAGCAGCGCGCACGGGCGGCCATCTCCGCCCTGTTCGCGGCCGGTTCGGACGCGATCCTCGTCGGGGGGTCGGGGCTGTACGTCTTCAGCGTCGTCCACGACTTCCGCTTCCCGCCACGCGATGATGCGCTGCGCGCACAGCTGGAGGGGGAGCTCGAGGCCGACGGGCCCGGGGCGCTGCACGCCCGGCTGCGGGAGGCGGACCCGGCCACCGCCGCACGCGTCGACCCCCGCAACGGACGGCGGATCGTGCGGGCGCTGGAGGTGCTCGCGCAGGGGGAGGCCGGACACGGTGCCGCGCTGCCGGCGCGGCCGGTGCGGTGGCACGCCGAGACCGTGGTGATCGGCACCCGCCTCCCGCGGGAGGACCTCGTCGGCCTCCTGGATGCCCGGGTGCGGCGGATGTGGCACGACGGCATCGTCGCGGAGGCCGACCGGCTCCGCGAGCAGGGCCTGGAGCGCGGGGTGACGGCGTCGCGCGCGATCGGCCACGCGCAGGCGCTCGCGCAGCTGCGGGGTGAGCTGACGGGGGAGGAGGCGATCGCCCAGACGCAGGCGCTCACGCGCCGCTACGCGCGGCGCCAGGTGTCGTGGTTCACCCGCTACGACGACGTGCGGTGGGTCGATGCCCGCAGCGTCGACGTCGACGAGCTGGCCGGCGGCCCCCGCCCTTAGACTGGGGGCATGCCGCGCCTGACGTTCACCAAGGGCCACGGCACCGGCAACGATTTCGTGATCCTCGCCGATCCCGACGGCGACCTCACCCTCTCCGACGATCAGGTCGCCGTCCTGTGCGACCGGCACTTCGGCATCGGCGCGGACGGGCTGTTGCGGGTCGTCCGCTCCCGTGCCCTCCCCGAAGGCGCGGCGGCCGCCGAGGCCGGGGCGGAGTGGTTCATGGACTACCGCAACGCCGACGGCTCGAAGGCGGAGATGTGCGGCAACGGCACGCGTGTGTTCGCCCGCTATCTCTCCGACTCGGGGCTCGCCGACCTCGATCGACCGCTGCGCATCGGCACGCGCGCGGGCGTGAAGACCCTGACCCGCACCGCCGCGGGCTACGAGGTCGATCTCGGCGCGTTCCGCATCGAGCCCGGTGAGACACTGGTGCGCGCGCGGGGCCTCCAGGTTCCGCGCCCGGGCGTGAGCGTGGACGTCGGCAATCCGCACGTCGTCGTCGCGCTGTCCTCCGACGCGGAGCTGGACGGGCTCGACCTCGGACCGGCGCCGCTCCTGGACCCGGTGCCGCCGGCCGGCGCCAACGTCGAGTTCGTGGTGCCGGCGGAGCCTCTCGTTCGTGACGGCGTGGGGCGCATCCGCCTCCGGGTGTTCGAGCGCGGCGTGGGGGAGACCCTCAGCTGCGGCACCGGGGTGGCCGCCGCCGCGCTGGCGGTGCGGCACTGGGCGGGCCCCGCCGCCCCCGACCGCTGGGAGGTCGAGGTTCCGGGCGGGCGCCTGGGCGTGCGCGTGGACGACGGTGCGGTGCTGCTGTCCGGGCCGGCGACCCTCGTCTACACCGGCGAGGTCGCGCTCGCCTGAGCACGCCGGGCCGACAACGCGGTACCGAGGGCACTGATGGCCAGCAGCGCGAGCGCGCCGCCGAGCGCGGGCGCGAGCCCCGCGCCCGGTCCGAACGCCTGCGCGAGAGCGCCGGAGGCGGCGGCCCCGCCCGCGATGCCGAGCACGATGCCGCTCGCGGTGAGCGTCATGAGGACACCGGCGCGGCCGTCCTCGGCGACATCCCCCATCACGCGGAAGATCGTCAGGAGAAGGGGCCCTTGGAACGCTCCGGCGACCAGGCCCGCCGCGACGATGGTCGGGATATCGGTGGCCGTGATCATCCACGCCGCCCCGGCGCTCATCCCCGCCGCAGCGATCGCCCAGCGCGCCCAGGTTCCCACCCGCTCGGGTGCGAACACCATCGACAGCGTGGTCACCGCCGAACCGACCGCCATCACCGCGTACAGGAGGGCACCCGCGTCGGGGATGCCGGCGCGCTCCGCGAACGCGGTGAGCCCGGTCTGGCTCGCGCCGAAGAACACGCCCATCCCGAGCATCCCGACGAGCGCGACGGCCACGAGGCCCCGCCGTCGAGCGCGCCCGGCGGGGGAGGCCGGCGTCGTGGCCGTGCGGCCACGGGCCACCGCGCGGTGGGAGCGGTGCACGGCGAAGACCGTCGCGAACACGGCCACCAGGCCCCCGGCCAGCAGCGCCGCCGCCTGCGGCGAGACGAAGGCCGCGACCAGGCCGACCGTGGCCGGGCCGATGATGTAGGAGACCTCGTCGACGACGCCCTCGAACGCGAAGGCGGCGGGCAGATCGTCGGGCGCGAGGACCAGCCAGCGCGTGCGCGAGAAGGCGCCGACCTGGGGAAGGGTGACCCCCACGAGCGCAGAGAGGGCCACCACCGCTTCGTCGGGGGCGGTGCCGGCGGTCAGCGCCAGCGTCGCGAGGAGGAGGACGTGCGTGACGACGCCGGTCAGCAGCACGCCCCGTTGGCCGAGCCGGTCGGCCAACGCACCCGAGACCGGAGCGCCCACCGCCTCGCCGATCGCGGCCCCCGCGGCGGCGAACCCGCCGACGGCGATCGACCCCGTCGCCGAGGTGGTGAGGGTGAGGACGGCGAGCGGCACCATCGACAGCGGCAGCCGCCCGAAGGCCGCGGCGAGGAGGTAGGTCCACCCGGCGCGGGCGGGAAGGGCGCGATAGCCGGAAGGACGGGCGGACGAAGGCATGACGGCTCCCTCGGCACGTCCCCCGCCTCGGATCGCGCCATCAGCCCGCAGTATCGTTCGGCCCGAGCGTAGCGGTATCCGCTGTCGCGTGCCGCATCGGCGCCCGGGTCAGGGGAGGGCGATGGTGCCCGTCTCGGGCGTGCCGTGCCGGCGGACCTTCAGGACGCGGTAGCCGCGCCCGGTCGCCGCGCGGTGCACGCTGTACCCGCGCGGGAAGGTCGCTGCCAGCCAGCGCTGCAGCGAGTCCGAGCCGAGGTTGCGCTGCACGACGAAGTAGCCGTCGGAGCGCTCCGCCAGCCGCGGGATCCAGTGCTCGAGCATGCCGTGCAACTCGTTCTTGCCGACCCGGATGGGGGGATTGGAGCGGATGGTGCGGAAGGTGACGTCGCCGGGAACATCCTCGGGGCGCGCGGCGTTGACATTGGAGAGACCGAGTTCCTCGGCATTGCGCCGCACCAGGTCCAGAGCACGTTCGTTCACGTCGACCGCCCAGATGGTCGCGTGCGGCGACTCCAGGGCCAGGCTCAGCGCGATCGGACCCCAGCCGCATCCGAGGTCGAGGAAATGCCCGCCCGCGGGCGGCGGCGGCGAATTGGTCAGCAGCACTCCGGTACCGACGTCAAGCCGGTCGGGGCTGAAGACCCCCGCCGCCGTCGTCACTTCCCGCTCGCGTCCCGCGAGGACGACGCGCACGCGGCGCAGCTGCTCGGAACTCGAAGGCGACGCGCTGAAATAGTGGTCGCTCCCCATGCCGGAAGCGTAGCGGAGAGCATCCGCGCAGGGGGAGGGATAAAGTGCAAGGATGCCGCGGCGGCCCGGCCGGCCGCGGCACCCCGGAAGGAACACATGACGGACATCTCGACACCCCGCGACGAGCACGAGCTCGACGCCCGCACGCACGAGGCCCCGGTGGACCCGGTGGATCGCGTGCTGGCGCGCGCCGACGCCCGTTCGGGGGTCCGCGTCTTCGGCGCCGCGCAGGCGCTGCAGGACGCCGGCACGGTCGCGCACGACGACTCCGACGGCGATCAGTGGGATCGCGAGGAGCGGGCGGCGCTGCGCCGCGTCGCCGGCCTGTCGACCGAGCTCGAGGACGTCACCGAGGTCGAGTATCGTCAGCTCCGCCTGGAGAACGTGGTGCTCGTGGGGGTCCACCCCCAGGGGGAGCAGGAGGACGCCGAGAACTCCCTGCGCGAGCTCGCGGCGCTCGCCGAGACCGCCGGCGCCGTGGTTCTGGACGGCGTGCTGCAGCGGCGTCCGCATCCGGACCCCGCCACGTACGTGGGGCGCGGCAAGGCGCAGGAGCTGCGCGACATCGTCGCCGCCGTCGGTGCCGATACCGTGATCGCCGACACCGAGCTGGCGCCGAGCCAGCGCCGCGCGCTGGAGGACGTCGTCAAGGTGAAGGTCATCGACCGCACCACCGTGATCCTCGACATCTTCAGCCAGCACGCCAAGAGCCGGGAGGGCAAGGCGCAGGTCGAGCTGGCCCAGCTGGAGTACCTCCTGCCGCGCCTGCGCGGCTGGGGAGATTCGATGAGCCGCCAGGCCGGTGGCCAGGTCGGCGCCGGCGGGGCCGGTATGGGCTCGCGCGGACCCGGTGAGACCAAGATCGAGCTCGACCGCCGCCGCATCCGCACCCGCATGGCGCAGCTGCGCCGTCAGATCCGTGACTTCGCCCCCGCGCGCGACGCCAAGCGGGCCGAGCGCAGGCGCAACACCATCCCCGCCGTGGCGATCGCCGGCTACACCAACGCCGGCAAGTCGAGCCTGCTCAACCGCCTCACGCGCGCGGGTGTCCTCGTGGAGAACGCCCTGTTCGCCACGCTCGACGCCACGGTGCGCCGCTCGCAGACCGCCGACGGGCGGGTGTACACCCTCACCGACACCGTCGGCTTCGTCCGCAACCTCCCGCATCAGCTCGTGGAGGCGTTCCGCTCGACGCTGGAGGAGGTCGCCGGGGCCGACGTCATCGTGCACGTCGTGGATGGATCGCACCCCGACCCGGCCGCGCAGCTGGCGACGGTGCGCGACGTGATGGGCGATGTGGGCGCGCGCTCCACGCGGGAGCTCGTCGTCTTCCACAAGGCCGATCTGATCGACCCCGATCAGCGGCTCGTGCTGCGCGGTCTGGAGCCGACGGCGCTGTTCGTCTCCAGCCGCACCGGCGAGGGGATCGACGAGCTGCGCGCAGCGATCGAGGAGGCGCTGCCGCTACCCGCGGTCGAGGTGCGCGCGGTGGTCCCCTACGACCGAGGCGACCTCGTCTCGGCCGCCCACGAGTCGGGTCTGATCCTCGCGCAGGAGCATCGCGCCGAGGGGACCTACCTACACGCGCACGTCGGCGAGCGTCTCGCCGCCGAGCTCGCCCCCTTCCCGGCGTCCTGACCTCCGGCGGGTCTCAGTCCAGGCTGAGCTCCGGGATGTTCGGAGGGGTGAACCCGAACACGCGCCCGAGGAAGGCGATCTCGCTCTCCAGCACCGATACGAGCGTGTCCGCGCGCCGGAAGCCGTGGCCCTCGCCGGGATAGAGCAGATACGCGTGCGGCACGCCCTGCGCGCGCAACGCGTCCCGCAGCGCCTCGGCCTGCGCCGGGGGCACCACGAGATCTTCGTCGCCCTGCATCACCAGCAGCGGGGTGCGCAGACGCTCCGGGCGGCTGAGCGGGGAGCGCTCGAGGTACACCGCCTCGGCCTCCGGCAGCGGACCGATGAGCCCGTCGAGGTAGTGCGACTCGAACGCATGGGTGTCGGCGGCGAGGGCGCGGGCGTCCGCGACGGCGAACCGGGCCATCCCGGCGCGGAACACCTCGGTGCTCACCAGTGCGGACAGCAGCGTCCAGCCTCCCGCCGAGCCGCCCTCGATCGCCAGCCGATCGCCGTCGGCCGTGCCCTCCGCCACGAGCGCGGCGGCCGCGGCCGCCACATCGTCCACGTCCACCACGCCCCACTGGCCGCGGAGCCGTTCGCGGTAGGCGCGCCCGTAGCCCGTGGAGCCGCCGTAGTTGACGTCGAGCACGCCGATGCCGCGGCTGGTGAAGTACGCGATCTTGGCCGAGGCGCTCGGCCCGACGTGGGCCGTGGGGCCGCCGTGCACGAAGACGACATAGGGTGCCCGCTCGTCATCGGGGCCGGTGACCTCCGGGTGCGTGGGCGGATAGGCGAAGGCGTGCACGGTGCCGTGCGCGCCCGGCGTGCGGATCTCTCGAGGCCGGGGCATCCACTCCTCCGGCAGGGGCGCGGTGCCGCCGGTGACGAGCGTGGTCTCGCCGTCCAGGTCGACGTGCCACAGGCCTCCCGCCGACGTGGCGGTCGCTCCGGAGACCAGCACCACGCGATCGCGGGCGTCCTCCACGAGCGCGCCCGTGGTCACCGGCACCGCGAGGCGGCGCACGTGCGCGCCCTCGAGCGCGACGACCTCGTCCGCTCCGTCGGTGCGCACCGCCACGAATCCGCCGGTCACCGGGGCGAACCAGCGTGAGCCGAGCACCCAGAGGCCGCCGCCGGTGTCGGCGTCCGCCGGTGCGAGCGGCTCCGGCGCTCGGCCGGGGCGGGCGCGCCACAGGTTCCATCGCCCGGTGCGATCGTCCGCGTACACGAGGTCGTCGCCCACCCACTCGGGCTGGAGCGGTGCCGACCCGTCCCCGCCCGCGACGACCGTCCACTCCCGGACCCGCCCGTCCTCGAGGGCTCCCACGCGCAGCTGGGTGCTGTCCCACGGCATGTCCGGATGGTTCCACGCGATCCACGCCAGGTGCGCGCCGTCGGGGGAGAGGGCGGGCTGAGCCACGAAGTCGCTGCCGCCCACGAGCGGTCGCACCGCCGCGGGGTCCGCTGCGGCCGATCCGTCGAGGGGGATCGCCACGAGATCGCGGACGCCCCCGGTGTCGTCGGAGACCTCACGGACGGCCAGGAGGAGATTCCCCGCGAGGCGGAGGCCGCCGTAGGCGGTGCCGGCGGCGGCGGGCGTGAGCGGTCGCGTGCTGCCCGCCCGGACGGCGTAGACACGCTGATCCGTCTTCTCCACGTACACCAGATCGCCGTCGGGGGTGGGCGCCCACGCGCCGCCGCCGTACTCGTGCACGCGCGAGCGTGCGCTGGCCGGCGCCGCCAGGAGATCGATGACGACGCCGTCCGCGCCGCGCCGGAGGACGGTGGTCCGCCCGCCCTCGGCGGGGACGGTCTGACCCCACCAGATCTCCTCGCCGACGAAGCGGGCGCCGTCGATGCGGGGCGAAGCCGCGGCCACGTCGGCGGCGGACAGCGGAGACGGCCAGGAGCCGTAGGGGAGGGACGCCATGACCGTCAGCCTAGGAGGCGGCGCGCCCCCGCCGGGATCAGACGGCGCGCAGCACCGCCACGACCTTCCCGAGCACCACGGCCTCGTCGCCGAGGATCGGCTCGAAGGCCGAGTTGCGCGGGAGGAGCCACGTGTGACCGTCGCGGCGGCGGAACGTCTTCACCGTGGCCTCGCCGTCCAGCATCGCGGCGACGATCTCGCCGTTCTCCGCCGTCGCCTGCGTGCGCACCACGACCCAGTCGCCGTCGCAGATCGCCGCGTCGATCATCGAGTCGCCCGAGACCTTCAGCATGAACAGCTCGCCCTTGCCGACGAGCTGACGCGGCAGCGGGAAGATCTCCTCGACCTGCTGGTCGGCCGTGATCGGCACGCCGGCGGCGATGCGTCCCACCAGCGGCACGAGGGCGGCATCGCCCAGGGCCGGGGCGGCGTCGGCCGGGTTCTCGGCGGCGGCCCCCGGCAGGTCGATGAGGACCTCCATCGCCCGCGTC